>NZ_JAHCMY010000019.1:0-45489 GCF_018449405.1 Litoribacter ruber | reverse complement strand
TCAACTTTTTGACCTATATTCACCATTCAAGGCACACACAGGGTGTTTATAAAATAGCTGCTTGACTATAAAGGCTCAACAATTTATCAATAGTGAAATTTAGAACAAAAGTGAAGCTGAAGTAACACGGAATACCGCTACTTCATAAACACACTCAACGTTAAATGTAATCTATCCCCCCCATTGCAAATCCCCTAATTCCTTAATATCTTCCCATCATTATTTTTCACCTAATTTTTGCCTATGGCTTTCAATGAGGATTCTAGAGTTAAAATACCGGCTGGGCTGGACTTGGTGAGGTTGGGGTATATTTACATTTTGCTTAAGGGGCTAAAGTTTAAATCTTTGCAAAGTTTTGCCATATTTATTGGACTTACATTATTAACATTTGTTCAAGGCTGCAAATCCGATGTCAGCGAGTTAAAATTCGGCTCACTTTCCACTAACCAAGACTTGCACTTTTGGTATGAAGGAGATCAGGATAATGAATACCTTGATTTACTTAGATCCAAATATCCCATTGATAGCCTGGTAAGAACCTCAACAACAGATACGGAGCGGGCGCAAAGGGTAATGAATTGGGTGCATAATCAATGGAGGCACGATGGGAACAATGAACCGAGGCAAGGGGATGCGGTTTCCATTCTTGAGGAAGTCAAGGAGGGTAAGAATTTCAGGTGTGTGGAATATGCTGTTGTGGCTTCTGCTTGCCTGAATGCTGTAGGACTCAAAACACGGACATTGGGCTTGAAAACCAAAGAGGTTGAAACCAAAAAATCCGGAGCCGGGCATGTGGTGTCGGAGGTGTTTTTGAATGATTTGGACAAGTGGGTGTTCATTGATCCGCAATGGGATGTCATGCCTGTATTGAATAATAGACCCCTGAATGCCGTAGAATTTCAGCAAGCTATAACCAATGATTTTGACCGACTTGAAATTCATTCTTCCAATGCTTCAAAGTCCAAATATGTAAACTGGATAGCACCATACCTTTTCTATTTTGACATTCCATTTGACAATAGGGAAGGGGTTAATTCTCAAAGAGAAACCGTACATGGAAAATCCAAGTTGATGTTGGTTCCCCATGGAGCTAAAGAGCCTACTGTTTTCCAAAGACGCTACAAAATCAACAATGTAATTTACACGAATTCGATCCATGATTTTTATGCCTCTCCTTACCAAAACTGAAGAGCAGTCTCCCTCGGTGCTTAAAATTCCGTACTTTTGCTTTCAAATTACCCTAAGTCCGGCATGAATAAAACCCTTTTCACTCTTCTTTTCCTGTTCCTTTTTTCCATAGGCAATACCTTCGCCCAAGAAAGCGAACCCCAAGTATTCAACCTGGTCAAGATCGGGGAGGTGAATGTTTACGGCAAATCCGTCGACAACCAAACCCGCTGTGTGCACTGGCATTCTCAGCTCGATATCATTGCCATCAAGTTCAAATGCTGCGACAAGTACTATCCCTGTTTCTCCTGCCACGAGGAGGAGGCCGACCATGAGCATGAGGTGTGGCCGAAGGATGAGTTTGATGAAAAGGCGATCCTGTGTGGGGGATGCGGGCATGAGCTGAGTATAAGGGAGTATATGGATTCGGAGAATACGTGTCCGAAGTGCGAGGCGAGTTTTAACCCGGGGTGTAGTAATCATTATCATTTGTACTTTGATGTAGCCACAAAGGCGGGAAGGCGCTAAGTTTTTAGGGAAGAAGGTTTTGGGCCACTAAGGCGCGGAGGCGCTAAGTTTTTAGGGAAGAAGGTTTTGGGCCACTACGGCGCGGAGGCGCTAAGTTTTTAGGGAAGAAGGTTTTGGGCCACTACGGCGCGGAGGCGCTAAGTTTTTAGGGAAGAAGGTTTTGGGCCACTACGGCGCGGAGGCGCTAAGTTTTTAGGGAAGAAGGTTTTGGGCCACTACGGCGCGGAGGCGCTAAGTTTTTAGGGAAGAAGGTTTTGGGCCACTACGGCGCGGAGGCGCTAAGTTTTTAGGGAAGAAGGTTTTTGGCCACTAACGCTCGGAAGCGCTAAGTTTTTAGGGGAGAAGGTTTTGGGCCACTAAGGCGCAAGGGCGCTAAGTTTTTAGGGAAGAAGGTTTTTGGCCACTAAGGCGCGGAGGCGCTAAGTTTTTAGGGAAGTAGGTTTTTGGCCACTAACGCTCGGAAGCGCTAAGTTTTTAGGGAAGTAGGTTTTTGGCCACTAACGCTCGGAAGCGCTAAGTTTTTAGGGAAGTAGGTTTTTGGCCACTAACGCTCGGAAGCGCTAAGTTTTTAGGGAAGTAGGTTTTTGGCCACTAACGCTCGGAAGCGCTAAGTTTTTAGGGGAGAAGGTGTTGGGCCACTAAGGCGCGGAGGCGCTAAGTTTTTAGGGAAGGAGGTTTTGGGCCACGAAGGCGCGAAGACCCAAAGTTTTTTTTTCTCTTTGTGCCTTAGGGTCTTAGTGGCCAGTAAAAAAATCACCTCTTAAATCTTCTGATACCATTTTTGATTAGGGGAACTTTGAAATTTATGAGGTAGCCCAGGTTAAGGTTTGTAAGTTTTAGGTGACTGATGATCTGGGCTTCCCAGACGGGATTTATGGCGTCTACAGCTTTCAATTCCACAATAACTGAATCTTCGACCAGCAAATCCAATCTTAAGCCCTCGTCGAAACTAATCCCATCATATACAATGGGGATTGTCACCTGCCTTTTTACATTAAATCCGACTTTATTCAATTCATGGGCTAGGCAAACTTCATAAACCCTTTCTAAAAGTCCAGGGCCAAGTTTTACGTGAATATTGTAAGCAGCGTTTACAATCGCTTTTCCAATTTTTTCCTCTTTTTCGGTTAAATCCAAAAATTCCATACCAAGATTTTAAAAAATAAATAAAAAAATAACTTGCTAACAGGGAGGTAATTTAGTAAAAAAAATATTGTGATAGATAAATGCGGAAAGTTTTTTATTGCCACTAAGGCGCGAAGGCACTAAGTTTTTATTCTTTGCCACTAAGGCGGGAAGACGCTAAGGATTTCTTTTTGCGCCTTCGGGTCTTTGTGGCTAAAAGGTACTAAAATCCATTTCCTTTGCGCCTTCGGGCCTTTGTGGCAGGTTTTTTTAAGCTTCCGGCAATTGAAACTTGATGGGAACGCGCATCCGTACGTTTACGGTTTGGTCTCGTTGTTTGCCGGGCTCCCAGTCGGGGGCGTTTTTGACGACTCTCATGGCTTCCTCATCGCAGCCTCCGCCTATTCCTCTGAGGATTTCCACTCCCTGTATGGAGCCATCCACTTCCACTACAAAGGATAAATAAACTGTTCCCTCTATTCCATCCTGCTTTGCCTTGTCGGGGTAGATCAGGTTTTGGCTGAGGTAGGCGATCCATGCCTCATATCCTCCGTTAGGTACGGGTGGGGTTTCCACCAAATCAAATACTTCCCCCGAGGAGGCGCGCAGGGCCAGTTCACCACTCACATCCTCTTCAAGGATCAGTTCATGGTCCTCATCAGGCGCACAGGAGAAGACCAACATAAGGGTTGCAACCAAGGCTATCCCAAATAAACAGCTACGTTTGGCCAAGGCATTCTTTTCAGTTGTAAGCATCATCATGATTTGTTTTTTGGTTAGTGATTATTTTAAAAAGGTACTTAATTGTCTGTAATCGAGTATTTAAAGCCCCGAATGGATTCTTGAGCAATTCTTAACTAAAGATATAAAAATATTTTTACTTTTACTACTTAAAGTTTAGGTTTTATNTTTTCAGTTGTAAGCATCATCATGATTTGTTTTTTGGTTAGTGATTATTTTAAAAAGGTACTTAATTGTCTGTAATCGAGTATTTAAAGCCCCGAATGGATTCTTGAGCAATTCTTAACTAAAGATATAAAAATATTTTTACTTTTACTACTTAAAGTTTAGGTTTTATTGAGAAGGATTTGAAGGGTTTAGCCACAAAGGCGCGGAGGCCCTAAGGTTTAAGGGGAGAAGAGGTTTTTTTGGCCACAAAGGCGCGGAGGCGCTAAGTTTTTTAGGGGAGAAGAGGTTTTTTTGGCCACAAAGGCGCGGAGGCGCTAAGGTTTAAGGGGAGAAGAGGTTTTTTGGCCACAAAGGCGCGGGGGCGCTAAGGTTTTAAGGGGAGAAGAGGTTTTTTGGCCACCAAGGCGCGGAGGCGCTAAGGTTTAAGGGGAGAAGAGTTTTTTTGGCCACAAAGGCGCGGCGGCGCTAAGGTTTAAGGGGAGAAGAGTTTTTTTGGCCACAAAGGCGCGGCGGCGCTAAGGTTTAAGGGGAGAAGAGTTTTTTTGGCCACAAAGGCGCGGCGGCGCTAAGGTTTAAGGGGAGAAGAGTTTTTTTGGCCACAAAGGCGCGGCGGCGCTAAGGTTTAAGGGGAGAAGAGGTGTTTTGGCCACCAAGGCGCGGAGGCGCTAAGGGTTAAGGGGAGAAGAGGTTTTTTGGCCACCAAGGCGCGGAGGTGCTAAGTTTTTAGGGAAGAAGGTTTTGGGCCACTAAGACGCAAGGGCGCTAAGTTTTTTAGGGAAGAAGGTTTTTGGCCACTAAAGCACGGAGGCACTAAGTTTTTTAGGGAAGAGGGTTTTAGCCATGGAGGCGCGGAGGTGCTAAGTATTTTTAGGGAATAAAGTTTTAGCCACGAAGGTGAGTAGTTTCTAAGTTATTATCTTTGTTTTTGGAATATCCATAATGTTGCCAGGGCACTTAGAAAAATATAAATGAGGGGTTGTAGGTCCCAAGTTAGCAGGTTAGCACCTTAGGTGCTGAAAAATATAAAGTGGTGCCTTTGCCTTAAATCCTACTTAGAGACTTGGCGCCTTCGTGGCCTATTTATTAGAATTCTTTAATTTATTAAAATGAATAAAAAAGTACTAAACTATATTGAGAATGTGCTGGCCAATATGCCGCAGGACTGGTTGAGCCTGACTACGCATAGGTTGGATATCTATAATGAGGGGCTGGCGAAGACGGAGTTTTTGGAGGGTTTTGAGGAACTTTTCCATCACGACAACGCCAATAAATCAGCGCTCAGCGAATTGCCTACCGCCTTTGATTATATCCGACTCGGGCATCCGCTGTCCTGCATAATGGAGTGGGGGATTGGGCAGGTGAACGGGTTGAAGGCGGATAATGTCATCAGCTTTTCCTCCAGGACGGTGCCTGTTTTGGCCATCCTAAGGAAAAACCTTATGCTCGGCAGAGACACCCAAATCTATTATACCGGAGCGCTGCCCGATTTTTTTGATGCGGATGCCATCAGACAGGTTTATGGTTATACCTTTGACTTGAACCCGGTTCAAAGCCTTATGGATGTACCTTCCACTGAGGAAACAACTGTTTTTATCGCCAATGGTGACAATGGACTTTTGAGTGAGCATGCGGGGATGGTAAAGATGCCTGAAACGGTTGATTTTTACATCAGCGACCAAGGAAAGCTTGGAAGTCTGCTGTTAGTAAACGGTGAGAAAAATGAAAGCTACATTTCGGAAATCCAGCATGTGAGAAGGAGGGAGACCATCTCCATGACGCCAGTGAACTCTCTGATTGCCCTGCAGCAGTTGATCGGCAAGCCTGTTTCCCAAGATCCGGGAAGGAATGTTGATGCCCAGAAAACAGCCATTCAAAATTTGGTCAACGAAATTACCGCCACGGATGCTAAGCCGCTTTTCGGTTCGAGTGGCCTTTCCATGCAGTATGCCATCATGATGGGGTTGGTGCATGATGCGCTGGTGAACCAGTCCGGAAAAGGGATCAGGTTTATCGTGCCGCCAAACTGTTACGGGGGGACCAATGACCAGGCCAGGAGAGTAGAAGCCTGCATTGATAACGTCAAGGTGCTGGATCTGCCTGTGGATGGGGACAACAACATGGTGCAGAGCATAGACCGTGTGCTTGCCCAGGTGGCAAGCGATGATGCCGTGCCTTATATCATTGCCGAGATCCCGACCAATCCAAGGGTAGAGGTTCCCGATCTGGACAAGCTCCGTGCAGCCCTGAGCCAGAAACGAAAAACAGCTAGTGGCGAGACTGCCATTGATCCAGTGTTTATCCTGGATCAGACCTTCTGTCCAAATGTACAGTTCCTGAGTGAAGATGGGATTTTTTCAGAGATCAGGGCCATTTCCTATGTGAGCGGATCCAAATTTCCGAGTGGTGGCAAGGTTACGGCCGGATATTGTGTAGCCAACCGGAAAGCCGAGGCACTGCTAGAAAAAATCGAAAAGCATTTGATTCTTTGTGACAACGAGGCTACCGCACTTCAGGTGGAGTTGCTGGCCGAGCAGCTCCCATCCATGAACCAAAGGATAGCGGATGCTTATAAGAATACCAGGGAATATGTGAATTTTATCCGGGAGGTGTTGCCCCAGGCGAAGATAAATTTTGTTTCTGAGAAATTGGCGGAAGAAGGGTTTACACCATCCGTATTTTCCCTTGACCTGCCGACTATGGGCAGCACCCATGAGGAAAGGGAAATTTATAAGCGGGCGCTCAACCTGAAGCTGATCAGCAGGATGATAGGGGAAATCCCAAACGAGGGCAAGTATTGTGTGAGTTACGGGCAACTGAAAGGCTGCTATTGGACCATTCCGGCCACTTCCACCCAGGGGACGACCAAGGAAGGGGACAAGGATTACATCGTGAGGGTGGCTTTATCGGGTAATATGGACTTGGAGCTGCATAAGCGGGTGTTTATGGATTTTGTGAGGGAGGAGGTTAGATAACTACAGAGGACCAGAGGTTTAAAGTTCACCGCGAAGGTCGCTGAGGGGCGCGAAGGAGGAGTAGGAGGTAAGTGGTGAGAAGTAAAAAGTTGACTAAAAAATAACCACAGAGGACCAGAGGTTTAAAGTTCACCGCGAAGGTCGCTGAGGGGCGCGAAGGATGAGTAGGAGGTAAGTGGTGAGAAGTAAAAAGTTGACAAAAAAATAACCACAGAGGACCAGAGGACCAGAGATTAGAATTTCACCGCGAAGGTCGCTGAGGGGCGCGAAGGTTGAGTAAGAGGTAAGTGGTTGAAAATAAGTAGCCACAAAGGCGCCAGGGCGCAAAGATTTTATTGAAGAAAATAACCACAGAGGACCAGAGGTTTAAAGTTCACCGCGAAGGTCGCTGAGGGGCGCGAAGGTTGAGTAAGAGGTAAGTGGTTGAAAATAAGTAGCCACAAAGGCGCCAGGGCGCAAAGATTTTATGGAAGAAAATAACCACAGAGGACCAGAGGTTTAAAGTTCACCGCGAAGGTCGCTGAGGGGGCGAAGGATGGGTAAGTTAGGGACGCGTATACCCAAATTTGGTAGGGAAAGATGGGTTTTAAAACCATGGGGGAGGTTTTGGGTTATAATCTAATGAATTCTACCAAAGACCCTCAAGTTTATAGTACTGTGCCGGCCATATTGCCCCCAGACCAGTTGTTTGGACCTTTGTTTCATGATGTCCAGATGAATGAAGTTTTTGACGATTCCATCACTTTTGCAGACTGCTTTCCCAAGCGGGCCCCGGAGGAAATCCTGAGTCTGTACGAAATGGAGAAGCATAAGAAGGACTTCAGCCTGCGGGATTTTGTGGAAGAGTATTTCGATATTCCCGCCAAGGTGGAGACGGATTATGATAGTGACCAACAGCTTCCAGTAACCAAACATATTGAAAAACTGTGGCCGCTCCTGACTCGGGAATCCCAAACGAATTGCTCCATGTTGCCCCTGCCCATGCCCTATGTGGTGCCGGGTGGGAGGTTTAGGGGCTTGTATTACTGGGACAGTTATTTTACCATGCTGGGGTTGCAGTGCAGCGGGGAGCATGAACTGATCCGTCATATGGTCGAAAATTTTGCCCACCTGATTGATGCTTATGGGCATATTCCCAATGCCAACCGGAGTTATTACATGTCCCGTTCACAGCCCCCGTTTTTTGCCAAGATGGTGCGGCTATTATCAGAGATTGACGGGGATGACATTTTGACCAAGTACCTGCCCCACATGCAAAAAGAGTACAACTACTGGATGGATGGGTATTTTCGACTTTCGGAACGGGAGACCGATTTTCGAAGGGTGATGCATATGCCGGACGGGAGTGTTCTGAACCGGTATTTTGACGACTTGCCTGCGCCGCGTCCGGAATCCTATGTGGAAGATGTGAATATGGCCCACAGCTGCGCCCCTTATGGCATCAAACCTGGTGAACTTTACCGGCATATCCGGGCAGCCTGTGAATCGGGTTGGGATTTCAGCTGCCGGTGGTTCAGGGAGGAAACAAAAATGGAGACCATTCACACCACTGAGATAATTCCCGTGGATCTCAACTGTCTGCTATACGACCTGGAGTTGACGCTATGTGATGCTTATGAGCACTACAAATATCCCGAGACTGCCGTATATTTTAGGGAAAAGGCCAATAAGCGGAAAAAGGGAATAATGGAAAACCTGTGGAGTGAGTCTAAAAAGTTCTTTATGGATTTTGATACCACTTCGAGCAAGTCTACCAAAATCATGTCCTTGGCCGGGGTGTTTCCGCTTTTCTTCAAAATGGCCACCGAGGAGCAGGCGGGGCATGTTCACCAGCATATCAAGGAAAGCTTTTTGAAAAAGGGTGGGGTAGTGGCAACCCTGCATGAAAGCGGTCAGCAGTGGGATTCGCCAAATGGCTGGGCCCCCATGCAGTATATGACCTATGTGGCCTTGAGGAATTATGGGTTTGATGAAACCGCCGAGGAACTGAGAAGCCGATGGATTGCTATTAATGAGCAGGTCTTCAAGGAGACGGGCAAGATGATGGAGAAGTACAATGTGGTCGATCCCGAAGAATCCGCCGGTGGGGGAGAGTATCCCAACCAGGATGGCTTTGGGTGGACGAATGGGATTTATTTGTGGTTTAAGAATCAGTAATTATTAGCCACTAAGGCGCAAAGACGCTAAGGAGATTTAACCTGCCAGGTTTTTTTTGGAATTTTGAATTGAATCTGGCAGGTTTTAAAGGGCGGAATTGTGCTGGTTAGAAAAAGTCGTCATCATCGTCAAACAGGCCTCCTAGTCTATCCAGGTTGAGTTTTACGGGCATGACATGGAAGACTATGCATGGTCCATAAACGTCATTGGGGCCAACATCACCCCATTCAATTCTCTTGACTTTTACCGATTCCAAAATAAACCCTTGTATATCATCCAACACAGCTGCTACATGATCTGGTACAAAGGGCCTGATGTTCACATAATCGCCTTTTGCCGGCAGTTGAACCTGTTTCCAAGTCATTGGAAACTCTTCCATCAAATGAGTCTGATAGTCTTCGGGAATTTGTTTAAATACGGATTCCCCAAACGTTAATCTGAAAAAAATATCCATAGGTTAAAAGTTTATGGAAATGAAAATATGGAAAAAATAGGGAATTACCAAATATGAGGGTATAGGACTTATATTCCGCCGAAGTGCCATTGATTTTTCCATAAAATTTATTTTTTCAATTAATTATGGGAAGATGTTAGGCGATATAACAAAATCAATGGATTTTTCTCCTCAGTTCCCGACTCATTCCTTAGTATAGAGTAAAATACATCCCCATCCAATGGTTTTGGAATAATTTCTTCGGTCAAATCCCTATTAAATAGTTGTCTTAAATGAATTATGGGATGTTGATTTTCTAAGTCAATTATTACGTGATAGGAGCGATTATCATATCCAACACGCAAATACACAAAGCTATTGTACATAACAACATGGTTTATGCCCAGTTGATGTGAATTGTCAAATCCAGTGAATTGAAGTGTATATTCTGGAACCAGTTGATCACCCTCCTTTTTAAAGATCGTATCAGTAGCATTATGCGACGATATATCTCCTCGAATAATTGGCTTGTAAAACAAGTCTACATTATTTACCCGACTTAAAATCCTTGGGATTGGATGGATAATTGTATAATTTGAATTATAACCGTAAAGTGGCTTTTCCCATTGTTTGACTTCAAGCGTTTTGGGTTCAATTAGGCTTACCAGCACCTGTCGGGGTTTCTCTTTATTGCCATTAATCGTCTCCTGAATTACCGAAAGGGAGTCATCGTTTTCGTAAAAGGAAATCGGGTGCCCTTGCAATTTTTGACTTGAGAAGCTAAGGTCTCCCTCAAGGTCATAGGAAATCACTATCCTTTTCTGCCAATCTGCCACAAGCACGATATTTTCCTTCAAATGAATGGCATAGGGCATAATATATTCATCAGGACCTTCTCCCATCTTCCCGATTTTCCGGAGAAGATTACCTTGGTTGTCAAATTTTAAAAGCCCTTGTTTTCTGTCTAGCAAGAGGAAAAAGTTCTGCGCGAAGACCATATCCTGGATTGCCGAAATAGGGGGATTTTCTGTAGCCTCAAGGTTTATAGTGTCAAGAATTTCAATTTGTAATTCCGGTGAATCGCTAAGCAAAAAGTCTCTTTGGATCTCTATGGTCTTTTTAGACACTTGGACATCCGAAATGTCTTTATCTCCACAATTCTGCAACAAAAAAACTAGAAAAATGAATAGGGAAAGCTTGATGTTCCTCATTTTCAATATTTTAAAACATGTAAGATGAATTTACCTAGCTCACTGGCTACAACTCAATTAGGCATGAATAGCTTAGGCTGCAAACAAATCTACTTTGGACTGGTAAACCTCCTCTTTTAGAATTGGGTTCTTTAGTGATTTACTTGAGACAAGATCTACTTTTCTATTAAGAATTTTTTGAAGTTGATCTAATAAAGAGAAGTAATTGTCCGCATGGTCCAAAACATCAATATCATCAGAAAACTCAACAAGAAAATCGATATCGCTGCCATCATGTAAAGTATTTTTTTTTGAGGAGGGGTGAGGGGATAGCTTACTTGGTAACAATATTGGGAGGCTTCGTAAAGTAGCTCCATTGAGCGGTAATAACGTGAAATGATTTTATCTTCAGGCACATCATGTCCTTTTTGCGGAACCCGTACTTGTTTTACACGGTGGACATTGATTGTGGGGTCTTCGGTAGAAACAAAATATAAATAGACTTTATAGCCCTGCTCTTTTGCCTGTTTGATAATTTCTACTTTTCCAGGATGGGAAAATACCGTCTCGAAGGAAAGTTTTTTTCTTTCTTTTAATAGCTTTTTTCTACAGTAATCAGCGATTATTTGAGCAATTCTTTCATAAGGTGAATCATCTACTTGTCCTGCTACTTTTTTAAGAATAGAAATTTTATTCTTAGAGAGTTTAATACAACTGCTGAATCGCGAATAAGGGAAATTAGCATTGATTAATCCTGACCCCTGTACTATATCTTGAAACTCTTTTCTATTCAACTCTATTTCAAGCGAAGATAAATTAACACCATTAGAAAATAGTTGTTGTGCAATGTCATCGGCATTTACATAGATGCCAAAGTCAAGCTTTCTTCCAGCATGGACTTCTGTACTTCTTATAGCCTTGATTATTGAAGTTTTGCCAGATCCATTTGGTCCGGCAAATACCCTCATTCTTTTTTCCATTAATCCAACACCACTTTTAGATGTTCGGATCCATGGCTAATTTGCTTTAATTTTACTATTGTCCCGTCTTGATATTTTTTGACCACCCAGCCATCATGGGCAATTACTACATACCCGTTGATCTCCATGGCTTTTTTGGCACCTTCTTTAAATGCCTTGGCGGATTTTCTCTGTACCAATCTGCTACTTATATATTTTAAATCTTTTTTGCTCATATTCTTTCCCCTTATTTGGGCCTTTATGTTTTTTAACGTGGTAAACTATAGTCCTGTTCCCAAAATTTTAATCATAATTGATTCATTTGTCGGCTTGACCACTTTTCACCATCCTTTCCAACAACTCTACCTTCTCCTTCTCCGCAAGTAATAGTCGCTCGTAAAGTTCAACAATTTTGTCCACCGGGTTAAAAGTACATCCATAATTTAGAGAAGAGGCATTATCATGATAAGTGTTTCCCATGATGTTAAAAACAGCCTCTTCCGAAAAAGCCTTTATCGCCTCCTTTTTCACCCCCAGCACCTTTGCGACTTGCTCGAGGCGGTCCTCTTCGATGTCGGCGGATTGTTCGAGTTTGGAGACGGCTTGCTGGCTTATGCCGAGTTCGGCGGCCAATGTGTCCTGCTTCATACCGCGGAGCTCGCGGATGCGGGAGATTTTTCTGCCTATGTGCATGGTCGGGATCGGGGCGGTGTTTTCCATAACTAAAGTTAGATCAAAATTTGGTAAATCGGAAAAAGGAGGCAAAAAAAGGACACAGAGTTTAAAAGAGTCTGGGAAAAGAGTTTCACAGAGATTCTTTATATCAGTAAAATACAACTTGGTATTTGTAACCCACAACCTTCATGGTTTTATACCCCACCTTTGTCTTTCGAAATTAGTGTCATTCATAACCGCAAAAACTATAATATATGACACAAGTAAAAGCACTTATTTTATCCAATATACATAACTCCACTATTGCATTTAATGGAGATGTGGTGCATAATCAAGGGGTTGATTATGACGAATTGTTGGCTCTTTTGCTCGCTTATGCGAGCCACAGCCGTGAACTATACCATTTGGTAAATGCGGAATGGGATGATGAGGAGGCCCAAGTTAAGGAATTGAGCCGGTTGCTGGAAGAAGGAAGGAATTTGGAGGGGAGAGTGCGGGAAATCGGGGGACTCCCTCACCCCTAAATCCCCTCTCCCTGAGGGAGAGGGGACTTTTTAATCAGGGTGCTTTGGGAGTCAGAGACTCCTGACTCATGGTGCGCAAGTCGGAGACTTGGCACAACGGTTTGGTGCCATTTGAAAAGTACAACGGATTCTTGGATTTTAGCCAAACACTAACGAACCTATGGGACACCTATGGAACACCCATGGGACATCCCTTACACATCTATGGATTGTACATGGGGGAATGTTGCCGAACACTTGGGAGAGGGTAGGGAGTACCATTGGGGACTGGGTTTCTTTTAGCAGAGTTAAAGCGCTGCTTCATTAATTTTTACAATTTGTCGTCTAATCGACTACTTGATAGTTTCAATTTGTTCAACTAACCAAACCAATAAATCATCATTATCGACAATGCTCCAAGAATGGGGATGTTTAGTATTATATGGTTTTCTATACCCCTTGTCTATAGTTACTATTAATTCTGCGCGGTGATTTCCAAGCCTGTTAAGTTCGTTAATCATGGCTGAACAGTCTGGTCCATTGATATTGGTAAAGTCAAAGTTTCTTTCCTTTAGCCACCAATCCACGTCCGGTTCAGTGTAAATTCTTAATGGTATATTTCCAAACCGTTTTACAGCTGTCTGATTGAGGTCTGTAAATGAATAAGGCGAGATTTCGTAGAAATTTGATAGAGCAGTCTTGGGTGTGCCACCAAATTCCTTCTCAATTCTTTCAACCATATATACATTCTCTTGACTGGGTTCTTTGTCAACAGAAAGTCTTATATCTCTTTTACTGGAATTATAAAACCGCTCAAAATCCAAAGGTGGATCTACAGCAAATACTGCAGAGGGTTTAACCGAGGCATTTTGTGAATATTTGATAGCGCAGCTTCCACCGATAGAAAACCCTCCAATATAAAAGGGTAGGTCTGTTACCATGTGTTTGTTTCTCACATCTTGGATAATCCTATTTAAAGACTCTTGACTTTGATTATCGATACCAAATGAAAGCACCCCGTCGTGTAGGCTAGGAATGATTGTTAACAAGCCATTTTCCGCAGCTTTTATAGGCAGATCAGTTTGTTCCAAAGTCCGTTCAGCAGATTGCCCAAATCCAGGAACAATAAAAATCAATCCAGAATAGGGTTTATTTTCAGGATAAATAACTGTGTAATGATTTTGCGTAGAGTCCATTTGGTCTAGGAATACGATTTCCATTTTCTGACCAAAAATGTTGGTAAAAGCAAAACAAATTAGTAGGGTTAATTTGAATCTAAGCATAGTGGCGCATATTAGATATACAGGGTTGTGCTATAATGATACTAAACATTTCTCACATAATACCTACCGGTTAGTGGATATGTTGAATCTTAAGTATTGCAAGAGTATACATCATGTCAATCACCAAGACTTACAATTCTTCTTTAAATTCTCTAAATCAGAAGTCGCAGACCTCTGACTCATTAAATCAAACACTAATGAACCTATGGGTCACCTATGTGACTTCCATGGGACAGCCCTTAGAAACCTATGGATTATACATGGGTTATTACCGCCATAAATATGGGAGAGGGTAGGGGTTGCAAGACTTAAAAGAACGGTTTCTCATGAGCTAATGTGCAAGGGCTAAACTACGACAGGTAATCAATAAGGCCTTCCTAAAAGTAAAAGAGATTGGAATTTTTAAATCCAACCTAATCCATCTTATCGACCAAGTCAATGAGTTTGAATTGGATGAGCTTTATAAGAAGGTGGGGAGTGAATTAGTAACGCAAAACTCAATTTCAACATTCATCCAGTATTACGGTTATACATTTTTTTGCAAAGATTTATTTTGTTTTTTAATGATTCATTTTCTGGATTAAGCTCCAGTGCCTTTTCATAAAATATTATTGCTTTTTTATAATATTTCAACTTTTGCAGGTTTTGACCTTTAATGTCGTATACTTCCCAATCCTTTGGTAATTCTTTAACCATAATATCACTTAGCTGATTACTAATTAAATAATTTGATTTTCCAAAATGGAACCGCTCTAACCAATAAATATCTATTATATTGTTAGGATAGTTTTCGTTTTTCAGAATATTAAATTGATTGACAAGATTATCCGTATTTCCAGCATCTATATCACCTGCTAGTTCATATGCGATTGTACGTTCAGGGTGACTTAATTTGAAAGTTGGATACAGAATATTGATTCCAATATCATCAACCATATTCACTGAGTTAGAAAGTACGACTACTCCAAATTCTGTAGTTTTATTGTAGCCCACAAATGATATAAAACCACCTGTGCCGCCATTATGTGTTATAATATTGGTTGTGCTATCAGGCATAAGAACAAACCATCCATCTTTATAAAAAAGTTTATCCTTTCCAAGATTAGAAACTCTTGTTTGAATGGGGTTTTGTAATGAGTCTGAAAGAAATAAAGGGTTATTTTGCCTTTGAAAATTTAAATAGCTCAAAAGATCTTTGGTGTTACTTACCAATCCACCTGAATATCTGCTTGGACCTGTAAAATTCCAATTACTATTTGATGTTCTAATATTGGTAGGCATTGCTATCTTTTGATTTCCTTGAGTTGGTAAGGAAAGAAACGTATTATCTATCCCTATTTCTTGTAAAAGACCTCCCATTAAATTTTCATAAGATTTTCCTGAAACTATTTCAATAACTCGACCTAGTATTCCATAGCCAAAGTTAGAATAGCTCCAATTGTTGGAAGTATCGGGATCCAAATCTCGCAATTCTTCTTGTAAAATAATGTTGGAGTACCCATTGAAAGGATCTGACCAGTTTTTAGGAGAAAATTGATTGGATAATCGAGGAATGCCAGCAATATGATTTTGCAACTTATATGGTGTGATACTGTCTAATTTTGGATTCTCAACTCCAACGAAAAATGTTGACAAAGGCTTATTTAAGGAGTCTTTTAAATAGGTGTTAGCAAGCTCGGCTGTGAAGGTTTTTGTAACAGAGCCAATTTCATAAAGGGTCAAACTATCAGGATGCTTTCTGCTATCATCATAATAGCCATACCCATAATACTTTGTAGTTCCATCTGGCAACAGAATGCCAATAGAAAAGCTTGGATTTATTTCAAGTTTAACTCTTCTCTTGATTTCACTATCTAGTTCTTCAGATATTAATTGTCCAAAAATGCTAGTGGAAATAAGAGTTAGCAAAAAACAGTAAATATATTTCATCGCTTTTTTTTTTTTAATTACGAAACATGTTTGATATTGTTTTTAAATTTCACCTATTTTTGAGTTAATTAAGGGTGTAGTGATTTCATTCCATCAATAAAACTATACATAAATAAAAAATTATGAGTCTCATCAAAATATTCTTTTGAAGTAAATCTTATATTAGAATAATAAGATAAAGAGTCAATGAACTTTTTTATTTGGTTGTAATCAAATGAAGGGTCATTTTGATAAGTGATAAAAATATGATCTTCTTTATCCTTATTTAAATTATCAGTTAAATGAGAAATGACTTCCCCGTTGCTATACCATATACTTGGATCATAAATTTGAAAAGCACTAAATGGATTTTCCAAGGGGAGTATATAACTTCCAAAGTATCCTCCATATGAATGCCCAATTAATATATTATAACCGTTGGTTGAATATTTCTCGTCTACATCAATTACTAGCTCATTTTTCAAATAGCGTAAAAAATGTATACCCCCTCCAGCACTTTTATCAGTGTATTGGGATGAATCCGAGATAGAACCATCAAACTCAATTTTAGTCTTGGTAAAAGTCAAGTCAATACCTCTTTTATACTCCCAGTCTTCATGAGGTATGCCAACGATAATATGATAGGGTATTCTTTTATTTCCTTCCATATCATAAGCAATTGCTCGAATCAAATCTAATCTCCACTCCGCATCCAGTACATAAATAACAGGATAAGACTTTTCACTATCATAGAACATAGGTAAGCTTACTCAATACTCTCTATCCTCATTTAAATGCTTGGAAGTAAAAATGGGTTTTTGGATTGGAAATAAGCAAGTGTCAATTTGTGCATAAAGATCGGGTGTTGAAAAAAATATAAAAAAGAAAAGCCCTAATAATTTATTATAATTTGTCATTTTTGTATTTTTAATTATAAGCTAGTATATATCGGAATTCAGCTTGCATCGGGCTATCTTTGGAGCCGTTTGATTTCAGCCGTAAATTAATTTTCTAAATATAGATAATTTATACAATAAACCAGAAATCCTGACTTGCGAGGCCCGGTTGAGCTGGGTGCAAAAATGAAGTAAATTAAAGCAAGTAATCTTTGAATAAAGCCACCGATCTACTTAAGATTCAATAATACTCATTATAAAAGCCCAAACAGTTATAAACTACTACTCCTTGTGTAGTGTTAAACTAAACAAAGAAGTGTTAAGTAGAAATACATTTTTGGTATATAGAATATAAATTTAACTAAGAGGTTTATTCATAATATTTTTCATTACCATTTTTCCTATTTCTTCGAAAGCCATTTCAAAAACCTCTTCCATGGTTTCTTTTAAAGTCTTTTCATCAGAAAAGTAAAGCGCCATAACTGCATCCCTTCCTTTTAATTCAAATGCTTGCTGAATTAAGACTGCGCCAGTGACATACAGGATATTGCTGTCAAATTCATTTCTTATTTCCTGGTTTAAAATTTTCTCGAAGGTAACATCGTCAAATTTTTCCAAATCCCTTTTTACCTCAACTAATCCCTCCTCCAATGTTTGGCCATGGATGGGGCCCCCCAACCATGTTGCAATCCCTTCAACAACTATTCTGGGAGCATATCCAACCTCTCGAAGTGGAAGCAATATATGAACAAATTCGTGAGGATAATTGGTGTTACTGTGAGCGGAATAAACCTCTCTTAAATAAATGTTTGAGAGGCCTGTAATCCTAAAGAGCCAATAGTCAAAGTTATATAGCTTTCCAAGTTCATTTGTGTTGGAGGTTATATAGTAAGTGAAAGGCTCTATATCTAAGCTGAGCAAATCTGCTGTTTTTTTACAAAATTCAACTGCCTCCAATGCTTCCTCAGGATTAAATTCAATATTTGGCTCAACAACATATGAGATGAATTCCTGCTCATACCTTGCCCAGTCCTTAGTTATATAATGTATGGAATTTTCAAGTTTGAACCTTCCTATTTCATTTCGTCGGGCATGATGGGTAGTGATGCCAATCACCTCTTTCTTTGGTTCTTCAAATGAAAAAAGGGTTTTAATCTGATAAAGGTTGTGGTCTAGGCTATCAATCTGGAGCACAAATGGATTAGAATGTTTGAAAAAGGTTGTATCTTCCATTCCCATGTAGAGGAAATACGCGGCCTTATCCAACTTGGAATCTTTTCCTTTTAAGTATGTGGAATATTCTTCCGGATTCCAATTTGGATTTTCATAAGCCCTGGAAGGGTTAGAGTTTAAGTATGATTCAAATAAATTATATACTTCCTTAATCTCTGTCTTGGTAGTGTCAACTCTAGCTGATAAGGTAGGTTTTATTTTCTGCCCAAAAGATTGATTTGAAACTAATAGGAGCAAGGTGACTAATATGCTAATTATTTTATTCATCGTTCAAAACAGGAAATGAAGTGATTATTGGGCTTCAAGAAAAGTGTTTTCCCCCTCACACATATGAGATCAGTTGTGCCATAATATTACTAAACATTTCTCACATAATACCTACCGGTTAGTGGATATGTTGAATCTTAAGCATTGCAAGAATATAAATCTAGATTAGGGGTCAGCAAGGCATATAACTTTTCTTCTAAATTTCCCTCTCTAAAGCTGAAAGTCCTGGGGAGTCGGAGACTCCTGACTCATGGTGCGCAAGTCGGAGAATTGGCACAACGGAAAAAATAGGTCACAAAGGGCACAAAGTTTAAAAGAAGTCGCACAAAGGCTTCTTCGCGGAATGTAAAGGGACATAACTTGTCCCGACGCTTTTTGCGGATAGCGTGTGTACAAGTCGGAGACTTGGGGCAACGGCGGCTTGGCACAGCTTAGAGTTGTGGTACTAGAAAAATACAATGGATTCTTGGATTTTAGCCAAACACTGACGAACCTATGGGAGACCTTTGGGACATCCATGGGACACGCATGGATTGTAGATGGATTATTGCTGCTGTAAACCTGGGAGAGGGGTGGGAGTCAGACACTCCAGACTCACGGCGCACAAGTCAGAGACTTGGCACAACAGAGACTTGGCACATCGGAACAACCGGGCATTCGCGCAACTGTAGTTGCATGAAAAGAGCCCAAATCACCGTCCGAATATTACCTGTTTTTTCCTAAGATTCCGAAGATTCCATATATTCCATGGTCATTTGGTAGGTAAATTAAACCGTTGTTAATTAGGGGGTTGAATAGCTATGCTGCGGGTTTACCATGCGTTAAACACGCGATAAACACGGGATAAAGGCCGTTCGATTTTATAACAGTATCCACTAAAAACCCACTTAATGATGGCTAGAGTAAAAAGTATAATATCCTTTGAGGGCAGTCTATTTGATACGACCTTTTACCAAATGAACGGGAAAAGCTATGCACGGCAAAAAAAGCAATCCAATAAAAAGGATTTCCTGAGTAAGGACAGCTATAAAGGCAGTAGACGGTCCTGTTCGGAATTTGGAAGTGCAAGTTCCTTCGGCGGGGCCTTCAGAAGAGTGCTATACCCGATGATCAGCACGATCAATACAGGCTATTTTTCTTCCAGGCTCACGGCTCTTTTTAGGAAAGTGCTGAAGGGAGACATGAAAAGTGATTTGGGCGAGCGGAAAGTTTTGGAAGGAGACCTTACCTTACTGAAAGGGTTGGAAGTATCTACTATAGACAAAGTTTCCTTACTATTGATAGGGCAGGTAAAAGCTACAATTGATCCGGCTTTACACCAGGTTTTATTTGATTTTTCTGCAGTAAAAAGATTAAACCGAAAAGCCTTTCCTGCTGGGGCCACCCATTATAGGATTGTACCTGGTGTGGTAATGGTGGGTGAAAACCCCAAGAAATCAGGGAAGCTTATAAATCCAGAGTTTACCGAAAATAAATTTAAGGAAATCGGCAACCCTGAAAGGGAGATAAACCGTATAATTCCTTTCAGGCAAAATTACTCTAATATGCTGTGCTGCCCTGTTTTAGGGATTTACTTTTACCAGCAGATTAACGGGGAGTTTTACGAACTGAAAACCGGTGCCGCTTTACAAGTGGTGGCTTCCGAAAGACTTTTAAGGCCAGATCTTCCCAGCGATGTTGGCCGGAACTGGAAGGACTGGATAAAGGGCTTAGCCTCTGGGATCCTGAAAGGCTAACCGCCCCTCGGTCCTCCCCCGTATCAGTTACGGATCACTTACGGATCACTTACGCATCACTTACGGATCAGTTACGGATATTTCCGAAAATTGACTATGAAATCGGCCGTAGGAGCTTGGAAAGCTTGATATTGGTTGATTTCCGATGGGGCCTTCCGTAGATTTTCTTGGAATAGTTATATAAAAGAGGATTGGTTAGCCACAAAGGCTCAAAGGCGCGAAGAAAGGATTGCCATTAAGGTGCGAAGAAAGGATTGCCACTAAGTCGCGGAGGCGCCAAGAAAGGATTGCCACTAAGTCGAGGAGATCAATGGTCACGGAGTTGCACAGAGTATTGCACAGCCTGTCCCGAGCAGTGGAGCGAATCGGGAGAGTTTTACAAAGTTCAATTGAAATGGGGCTCTATCTTCAAGCTTGCTCGGTGGCCGAGCGAAGCCGAGAGGGATGATGGGATTAACCTCAGAGAGCCACAAAGGCTCAAAGGCGCGAAGAAAGGATTGCCACTTAGTCGCGGAGGCGGGAAGAAAATGGCCACAAAGGCCACTTCGCGGAGATTGATGGTCACGGAGTAGCACAGAGTATTGCACAGCCTGTCCCGAGCAGTGGAGCGAATCGGGAGAGTTTCACAAAGTTCAATTGAAATGGGGCTAAGGGGAAGGAAACGGGTACGGATTTCTACCTGTCGTGGGCGAAGCAATCTGGAACGGTAGTAGGGTCAAGATTTTTCAGTCGTCATTCTTTTAACTTCTTATTGACGGGGCGTTTCTTTTAACTCATTACTTTCCGATGCAGAACTTACTAAATATATTCGCCAGCAAATCATCGGTCGTAATCTCTCCGGTAATCTCACCGAGGTAATGCAGCGACCTTCTGATGTCCATGGCGAGGAAGTCGTTGGTGATTTGGATGTCCAGGCCGTTTAATACATCCAACAGGGACTGCCGGGTTTTGACTAGGGAGTCGTAGTGGCGGATGTTGGTCACGATGGTGTTGCCGGTCCTGAACTTGTCGAGGTTGACCAGTTCGAGGATACGGTTGCGGAGGTCATCGAGGTTTTCTTTTTGACCTGCAGAGATGAAAAGGCTGTCTGGATGCTTTTCTTTTAAGTCGTTGATTAATTGTGGGTTGGCTTTGTCTATCTTGTTTCCTACTTTAAGAAAAGGTACGCCGAGATTCTCCAATTTGTTGACGTCACGGTTGATTTCGACCATGTCGGTGTCGGTGAGGTCAAAAAGATAGAGGATCAGGCTGGCGGTTTTCATTTTTTCCTGGGTTCTGCTTACCCCGATGGCTTCGATTGTGTCGGTGGTTTCCCGCAATCCGGCCGTATCGATAAACCTGAAGATCACCCCTCCGATATTGATTTCATCTTCGATAAAATCCCGGGTGGTGCCCGCAATTTCGGAGACTATGGCTTTTTCCTCATTGAGCAATGCGTTCAAAAGGGTGGATTTTCCGGCATTTGGCTTGCCCGCAATGACTGTGGGAACACCGTTTTTGATGACATTTCCTAGGTCAAAACTGGCGATCAACTGCTCGATTACGCGCAGCAATTTCTCTATCAAAACCCTCAAATCGTCCCTGCTGGCAAATTCCACGTCCTCTTCCACGAAGTCGAGCTCAAGCTCGATCATGGAGGCGAAGTGTATCAATTGGTTTCTCAACTGTTGTATTTCCCCACTGAAACCGCCTCTCATTTGATTAAGTGCAGCTTGGTGGGATGCTTCGGAGTCGGAGTGGATCAGGTCGGCCACGGCCTCTGCCTGGGCAAGGTCAAACTGCCCGTTTAGGAAAGCCCGCTGGGTGAATTCTCCGGGCTTGGCAGGCCGGGCACCTTTGCGGATAAAAAGCTTGATGACTTGGTTGATGATATAGGATGACCCATGCGTGGAAATCTCCACCACGTTTTCTTTAGTGAAACTTTTAGGAGCAATGAAGAGTGAAACCAAAACCTCATCTATGATTTTTTCCCCATCCCTAATGGTTCCAAAATGTATGGTATGGGATTCCTGCTTTTCCAGGTTTTTTCCCTTAAAAACACTGTTGCATAAGGAGATGGCCTCTGGCCCGGAAAGCCGGATTACGGCAATGGCACCTACACCCTGGGGGGTGGCAAGGGCAATTATGGTGTCATTCTTTTCGCTTAAATTAAAGCTCATGCTTTAAGGGTTGAATTGTTGAAGTACTGCTTGAAGTGTCTCTAGGAAATTGTCTGCCTCTCTGTAACCTGGCATTTGGGTGATGTTCTCCATCGCGGCATCCATGATAATGAAATTGGGGTAGGAGCTGACGCGCATGGCCCGTGACATGGTCTGCTCAGTATACTCATGTCCCCTGAAATTGAACTTCCGCTTGTTGTCTTCGGCGTTCATTTTTACCGGATAAAAATTCTCGTTTACATAACGGACCACCGCCGGATCGGTAAATGTTCCTTTGTCCATTTTCTTGCACCAGCCGCACCAATCGGTATAAACGTCCACTAAGACCATCTTGGGAGCCTTTTGGTTTTTTTCGGCAGCCTCTTCGAAAGTCAGCCATTTTATTTCCCCCTGGGCCTGGGCGGAAAATACCATCGCCACTAGAAGGCTTATCGTAAGTAGTACTTTTTGCATCATAACTTATTTGGGTCCACGGTCCACTGTGAGCTGTGGACATTCAAAAATAATAAATAAAAACTTCATCTCTTTAGTTCCGCCGGCATGATGATCCCTTTTCCAATGCTTCTTTTTTGGATGGTCACATAGAGGATGGCGGCCAAAAGGAACAGGCCGGAAACACTTGCCATGGCGCCGGCGATGGAGCCATCTATAAAGTAGGCCAGGTAATATCCCACCAACGAAGTTAGGAACCCGATCAATATAGTCAAAAGCAGCATGGGCTTCAATTTTTTGGTGAGGATGTAGGCAGTCGCGGGAGGGACAACCAAAAGGGCCAAAACCAAAATGGCGCCCACAGCCTCAAAGGAACTTACCGTGGTGTAAGACACCATGCCCATCAAACTCAGGTTGATGAATCCGGTGGAAAATCCGATGGTTTGAGCAAACTGCTTGTCGAAGGAAGTAAGTTTTAATTCTTTATACATAAACCCAACATACAGAAGCACCAATATCACGTTGATCACAGCGATCCATAATACCCTTGGGCCAAGGATGGTGTTGTTTTCGGTTACGATCAGGTCTAGGGGGATGTAGGCAATTTCGCCATAAAGCACACAATCCTGGTCCAGGTCAATTTGCCCGGCAAATACGGTAATCAGAATAATCCCGATGGCAAACAGCCAGGTAAACGTGACACCGATGGAAGCATCGTTTTGGAGTTTGACCTTTGTGCTCAGGTAGTCGATGATGATGGTGGCCAGAATTCCCAGCAAGCCCGCCCCAATGATAATGGCTATTCCTTCCCTTTGACCGGAAAAGAAGAATGCCAAAACAATCCCCGGCAGTACCGCATGGGAAATGGCGTCGCCAATCATGGCCATGTTGCGCAAAATCAGGAAGGATCCTAAAAGTCCGCAGGAAATGGCGATCAGGGTTCCGGTGAGGATGATCAAAAATGCGTTTGGATCAAAGGTCATGGTCTCTGGGGATTTTGGAGTGATGTGGATCCTGGGTTGGATAATCCAAAGAGGCATCCAGTTTGGCTTCGAGCTCGGGAGTGAGCAGGTGTTCCATTTTCTCGGCCATGTCATGTACATGGTCAGGTGCCAGGTTGAGGTATTGGGCAAGGTAAAGTTCCCAAAGCCTGTGAAGCCTTACCACTCTTTTGGCTTCCACCAATCCGGTAGGGGTGAGCAGGAGGTGGTTGGATTTTTCCTCGATTTGGCCTTCCTTTTTCAATTTGGAGATAAAGCGCTTGGTTTCCTTTTCCTTTCCGGGAAACAATTCCAAAATATCGGCTTTGCCCAAGGGGGCGGCATTTCTCTCCCTTACCTGATAAAGTGATTTCAAGAGGTGGTCTCTATGGATTTTTTGCTGGTAATTTCTCTGGTTGTACCATTTGGAAAGAATGCCTTTTTTCCCTGCAAAGAAGAAAGAGGCAAACGCTATAAAGGAAATCGCCATCACCACCCATGGCCCGGTGGGCATATGGGGCACGGCAAAGGAAATGTAGGCACCGGCTATCCCGGAGAACACGGCAAAAATCACGGCTAGCAGCAGAATGATTTTCAATCTGTCGGACCAAAATCTGGCAGCTGCCGGAGGGGTGATCAATAGGGCTGCCATCAGAACCACGCCAATTGCCTGAATTCCAGTGACAACGGCCATTACTAGTAAAGTATTGAACAGTAGTTTAAGTCTTTTGACCGGGAGTCCAACACTTTGGGCGTAGCCTGGATTGAAAATGATGAGCTTGAACTCCTTGTAAAACACCAAAAGGCAGACGATAACCAGTAGAGCCAGAATGCCATAAACCATCAGATCTTCATAGACAATGGAAATGGCGTTGCCGAAGAGGAAATGGTCGAGTCCGGACAAGGCGGCGTCACCGGTTTGTTGAAGCTGGGTCAAGAGGAGGATGCCTATCCCAAAAAAGACAGAAAGGACGGCAGCAATCACGGTGTCCTCCTTCAGTTTGGTCGATCGGCTGATCCATTCTATGGCGTATGTGGAAACCGCTCCAGTAATAAATGCTCCAAGGACAATCCAGTAGGGGTTTTTGCTGCCGGCAAACATGAAGGCTAGGCAGACTCCCGGAAGCACGGCATGGGAAATGGCATCTCCCAGCAAAGCTTTCTTATCCAAAAATGTAAAGGTGCCCACCATGGCAGCGCTGATGGAGAGCAGCGTGATGCCGGCCACCACCATGGCTACATTGGGGTCCTGAAAGGAAAAGAAGTAAACAAAGTCTTCCATATCAGCTTTTCAATGGGTTAAACCCTTTCTGTTTGATCAATTGCGCCGCATCGGACAGCAGGCTGAGTTTGCCTCCGAAGGTTTTTTCCAGTAGTTCCTCGGTGAGCACCTTTTCGGTGGGGCCCGAAGCGACCAAATACATGTTGAGCATGATGATCCAGTCGAAGTATTTGGGGGCAGAATGGATGTCGTGATGAACCACAATCACGGTTTTCCCCTCAGCGGTCATGGCCTTGAGCAGGTCGACGATCATGTTTTCGGTACTGATATCCACCCCGGCAAAGGGTTCGTCCATAAAGTAGATTTCAGCCTGCTGGGCGAGGGCCCGGGCAATGAAGACCCGCTGCTGCTGGCCCCCCGAAAGTTCCGAGATCTGCCTGTCCCGGTATTTTTCCATGCCCACTTTTTTCAGACAGTCCAGTGCCAGGGCCTTTTCGGCCTTACCAGGGCGCTTGAATAGTCCGAGTTTGTGGTATGTTCCCATTTGAACAATGTCCAATGCCGAGGCAGGAAAATCCCAGTCCACAGATTCCCTTTGGGGGACGTAGCTGATTTTCTTTCTGACCTCATTTAACCCTTGGTCAAAGATCTTGATGAAGCCGTTATTGATTTCCAGCAATCCCATAATGGCCTTAATCAAAGAGGATTTACCGGCTCCGTTGGGACCGATGATGCCGGCCAGTGAGCCTTTGGGTAAAGTAAAATCTATATTCCACAATACCGGGTTTCGGCCATAACTCACCGTCAGGTCGTGCACTTCCAGTACTGGGTTTTCAACTTGCGTTATCATGCTATTTTAGGTTTTCTACGATCGTTACCATGTTGTACAGGAGCATGTCGGTATAGGTGCCGGCCGGTCCGTCCTTTTCTCCAAGGCTGTCGGTGTAAAGTGGACCGGCAAGTTTGACCTCCTGGCCCCGTCTTCGGCAGCCTTCCACTAAAGCTTTAACACCTCTCGGGGAAATGCTTTGTTCGGAAAATATGGCCTTGATCTGGTTATTTACAATGAAATTGACAAGCTTGGACACATCATTCAGTCCAGGCTCGGAAAGCGTGGAAAGCCCCTGCAGTCCGTGGACTTTCAGTCCATAGGCTCTTCCAAAATAGGCAAAAGCATCGTGAGCAGTCACCAGGATCCGCTTGTCCTGGGGCAGATCCTGAATCTTTTCCTGTAAGCTGGTGTGCAGTGAATCAAGCGTTTGGCTATATTCTAGCACGTTTGAGTCTATGTACTCAGACCATTCCGGCTTGGTTTCTTTTAGGTCGAGGGCAAGGTTTTCGATGGTCTCCTTCCATATCATGGGGTCAAACCAGATATGGGGATCGAATGCCCCTTCAAACTCCTCGTCTTCGAGCAATAGGGTGGGGGAGAGCCTGTTTTCGACCGAGACCACAGGATTGGTTCTGGAGAATTTTTTGAGTACCTCATTCATTTTCCCTTCCAGAAAGATGCCTTGGTAAATTACCAGGTCAGCATCAAAGAGCTTGTCCAGATCTCTTTGGCTGGCCTTGTAAAGGTGCGGATCCACACCAATGGCCATCAAGGACTGCACCTCCGCGCTATCCTTCACTATATGTCTAACTGCATCCGCCAGGATATTGGTAGTGGTGACGATGAGGAATTTCTCGTTCCTCTCGCGATCTACGGATTTACAGCCTAGAGCTAGGACTAGGATGATGAGTGCGGTGTGTTTAGAGAAGTTCATTTATTTTCATTCAGTATTCGTTTGTTATTGGGTACTAAGTACCAGGTACCAGGTACCAAGTATTTTGGCAATTGAGTTT
The DNA here is from genome assembly GCF_018449405.1 of Litoribacter ruber. Lineage (NCBI taxonomy): Bacteria > Pseudomonadati > Bacteroidota > Cytophagia > Cytophagales > Cyclobacteriaceae > Litoribacter > Litoribacter ruber. The sequence goes on along the minus strand of NZ_JAHCMY010000019.1, from coordinate 18,910 downwards.
TTTTTAGCCTTCTGGCGCACCAAATATTACCATTGTCATCACCTCATTTTGCAATTCGGACCTTGTGTTTCATCCTTTCGTTTAAGCACTGCTGGCAAAATACCAGGGCCAAATCTAAAACCGGCAGCCTTCATCTGTACTTTGTACTTGGTACTTGGTACTTTGTACTAAGAAATCACTGTTGCAAAACCAAAATATTCGCAGCGACATCCTTGGACATGAAAAGGGTTTTTTTGTTGTCCACCAAGATCTCCAGGGAGCCGTCAAATTCGACTTTGTCCAAAACTTTTATTCTGGCGCCAATGTAAGCACCCACTTTGTCGAGGTATCGGAGGAAGGCCGCGCTGCTGTCCTTCACCGCAACTATCTGACCACCGTCGTTCAGTTCCAGCTCATTTAGGGGTAGGCGAGGCCTTGCCTTAACATCCCCAAACTCATCCGGGATGGGGTCACCATGGGGGTCAAATTTGGGGTGGCCCAGAAATTCGTCCAGCCTTTGTATGAGAATAGGGCTCTTGATATGCTCTAATTCTTCTGCCACTTCGTGTACCTCATCCCATGCAAACCTTAGCTTTTCTACCAGGAAGACTTCCCAGAGGCGGTGCTTACGGATCACCTGTAGGGCATACTTTTTACCCTCTTCGGTGATGTTGACCCCATAGTATTTCCGATAGTCGATCACCTGTTTTTCCGACAGTTTTCTCAGCATGTCCGAGACGGAGGCGGGCTTGGTTTTCATCTCGGCAGAGATGTCGTTGGTGGATACGTTTTTCTTGCCTTCCTCGGAGAGGTGATAGACGGCCTTCAGGTAGTTTTCTTCAGCAGATGTAAGCTTGATCATATAGCCCAGTTTGTGGGGGTGTATAACATTGTTTAGGCAATACTAAAAAAATATTTCCATATAACCTAATCCGATTGTGGAAAACTCATTTTGGATTGTGAACTCGGGTTTTATAGTAGCTAAATATAAATTTAGATATGGCTAAATAAATATGTAATATATTGATATAAAGTGAAATGTAATAAATAGGGAAATATCGGAATAGGGAAATAGGGGTGATGAGGGGGATTGGAGGGAGTTTCCGGTTAGGGCATATTGGTTTCTAAAAAGGGTGTAAAGTTGTTAAGTGTGGACAAAGGGGTATTACCCTAGTAAGTTATCCACAAGGAGGATCCATTTGGTGGATTCCTGCGACCAGGTTACTTCAGTGGAAGGGGAGATTTTGTAGAAGGTGTGTGTGTGTAAATTTGAAAGAAAATCCGCGTTGGTGGGAGGGGTCAAAAAGTCCAATTCCAAGGCAGCAGAATAGGGTGCGGTATTGTCTTTCCAAAGGTGATTTGGTGCGTGGATTATTGGCTTGGAGAGGGCTAAAGATTCATAAAGTTTGGTTGGTATTTTATACCTAATGCTGTCAATCTGCTGATAGGGCATTAATACCAGGTCTGCCATACTGACAGTCTTCGTTATTTGTGGATAAGGTAGGGGTGTGGATGAGAGTTCATGGTGGATGTGGGGATGTCCTTCCACAAGTTCCAAAAGCCTGCGGCGAAAACTTTGCATCGGAACGTGACCCACAATTGAAAGGTTAAAATGAGGAGCTTCTTTATTTAAATGAATAAACCAATTGACTGCCTCTTCCACTCCATATATAGGCGTGAGTGTTCCCGAAATCACAAAAGTTAAAGGTCGATTTGGGGACAGCTGGAATGGTGAAACTTGAATGGGCTTGAGAGTTGTTTTGTTTTCCAGGATTGTGAAAGCATCTCTTAGATCCAATTCCTTTTGGTAGCATCTTTCCGCGAGCAGAAAATGGTCCACATATTTAAAGGCCCGTTTCTCTATATAGCTTACCGCTCTTGAGAGCAGTCTTCCCAGCCAGTTTGGTAGCGTTTGGTTGAATTTGATGTTAAGGGAGTAGTTTTCCTGTACATCATACACCAGTTTAAAGCCGAGCTTCTTTTTGAGGTATACCGCAGCCGGCAAAAGCTCGTATGTGGTCACTACCAATAGATCGGGTTTGTATTTTTTAACAAGATTAATAAACCTTAATGAAGCCGTAAGCCGTGTATAATGTAAACGGTGGTTCGCTTGGAGTGTCGAGAAAACTATATTTGGCTCTGTTGGTGTATTTTTTGCAAAAAATCCTATGATGTTTACATGGTATTTATTTGTTTCACGCAGAGATAGGGCAAGCTTATAAAAAGCCCGGGTGTCGTTGAGCGGTTTCAGGACTGACGCGATTATTACCTTCTTCATCTATAGCAAAATCAAACTTAGCGAATCTACCAAAATTTATGGAATTACAGACCATTATTGAGAAAGCCTGGGACAACCGGGAATTATTGAAAGAGAAAGACGTTATTATAGCGATAAAAACGGTCATAAGCGAATTGGATCAGGGGACCCTCAGGACAGCAGAGCCTACAGCTGACGGCTGGAAGGTGAACGACTGGGTTAAAAAGGCCGTCATCCTTTATTTTCCAATCCAGAAAATGGCAACGATCGAAGTGGGGCCCTTTGAGTTTCACGACAAGATGGCCCTTAAGTCCAACTATGCCAAGCAGGGTGTGCGGGTAGTCCCTCATGCGGTGGCGCGATACGGTGCCTACTTGGCCAAAGGTGTGGTGATGATGCCATCTTATGTGAACATCGGCGCCTATGTGGATAGCGGCACCATGGTGGATACCTGGGCTACCGTTGGTTCATGTGCGCAGATTGGCAAGGATGTCCATTTGAGTGGGGGAGTTGGCATTGGCGGCGTGTTGGAGCCAGTACAGGCTGCGCCGGTGATAATTGAAGACGGTGCCTTTATAGGTTCAAGAGCCATCATCGTAGAAGGTGTTAGAATTGGAAAAGAGGCCGTGATCGGGGCTGGGGTTACTTTGACCGCAAGTTCACGAATCATCGATGTGACCGGAAGCGAGCCTAAAGAATATACTGGATACGTGCCTGAAAGATCCGTGGTGATCCCGGGCTCACGTACCAAAAAATTTCCTGCAGGGGAGTATCAGGTCCCTTGTGCTTTGATCATTGGTCAAAGAAAAGCCTCTACGGATAAGAAGACGTCCCTAAATGAGGCACTGCGGGAAAATAACGTAGCAGTTTAATCAAATAAATAATTAATGAATTTCAAAAAAAGTATTATAATTATGTTTGGGGCGGCCACCCTCATGTTTGCCTGTGGTCAGGATGATTCTGAGCAGGGAGATTCCTACTACGCACAAGGTCAATATGAGCAGGCTGTATCCTCGTATGATTCCTATCTGGAGAAATCTCCCAGAAATGTGAAGGCTCTCTATAACAGAGGCCGGGCACATGAGGAACTGGGGAACTTGGAGCAGGCTGAGGCCGACTTCAAGAAAGCTCTTGAACATGATTCCAAGAATGTGCAGGTGATGATGAGTTTGTCCAACCTGTACCAAAAACAGAAAAACCATTCCGCAGCCTTGTTGTATGCGGATTATGCAACCGAAACGTCCGGTGCCCCGGCCATGGCCAATTTCTTAAAAGCCAGAGCCCTTCACCAGTTGGGTAATACCGATGAGGCGCTTCAGGAATACAGTGCGGCAATAAAAGCAGATAAAGGATTTGCACAGGCTTATCATTATAGAGGTGTCCTTAAACTGGGTACCAAAAATAAGAGAGGCGGTTGCGATGACTTGAAGCAGGCTGTATCGATGGGCTATGCGCCTGCGCAGAGTGCATTGGATAAGTACTGTAATTGAAGTTGAATTCGTGACTTCAAATTGGTCACAAAGGACACCAAGTAATACCGAAGTTTCACAAAGTCTGTCTCGGCAAATTAGATTGAACCATTATAACTGCAAGAATCTTGGTTTGATGCTTGGATGAAGCTTTCTTCGGTCATCGGTCTTCGGTCTTCCGTCTTGTAAACAAAGGAATATAAGCCGCGGGCATCAATGCGGATACTTGAGAATTAAATAATAAAAAAAGGCTTCCTGATCTAGGGAAGCCTTTTTTTGGTTGGTTAGGTTTGGGATTCTTCGTGGGAGCAAAGTTTGTCAGAGGTTACCCGGCCGCTGCCGTTGCAGGTTCTGCAGGTTTTGAGTTCGGTTTTGGAGCCTTCGCATTCTGGGCAGGTGAGGCGGCCTTCGGCTTTGCATCGGTCGCACTCGTAGTATTCCACCAGGTTGAAGACATTTTTCTTGGTAATCATTCCTTTTCCCGCACAACGGCTGCATCCTACAATCCCTTTGCCTTTGCAATAGCTACAGTCTTGGGGGCTATGGGCGTGTCCTTCGCAAGTGGAGCAGGTCTCGTAGGCGTATCCCTTTCTGTCGCAAAGCTGGCAAGCCCTGATCTCGGCTAGAGGTGCCTTAAGTTTGTCCTGCAACTCCTTAGCCTCTTCATAATTTTCACCATTGAAGCCATTAATCTCCATGTACTTTTGGAGAAAGTTGGAGCTGTTGTCGTATTGCTTGAGGTGAAACAGGGTTTTGGCAAAATGATAAGGCATCTCCTGTGGGATGGGAGCATTGCTGTCTATTATTTGCCGAAAGATGTTGTTGGCCTTGTCGTAATCTTCTTGGGCCATGGCTTCCTTGGCTGAGTTCATCATACGGGAGGAAGTGCCCAAGTTAGGTCTTTGTGCCAGGCTTACCTGCAAGGTGCAGAAGGTGCACAGCAGGCACAGTAAGGCAATGTATTTATTCAAACCAAATTTCATGATTCTTACTTTTTTCTAGTCTTTTTTCAAGGGTGTCGGGTAACATGGGAAAGAAATCCAGTCCGGCAAATCTTTCGAGGCTATCCACGGAGATTGCAAAGTCCAAGAGTGGGCGGTTGGATTTTTCATTTTTCATCAGAAAGGCGATGGCCTTGTACTCTGGCGGATGAATGTCCAATATTACCTTATAGAAATATTCCGGGACCGTTACCTTGTTTTGACCTAAAGTTAAACTTTTTTCCTTTATCACAGGACCTGTCACCACAAAGATTTCTTCGTTGGCTTTGGCCCAGTACCGCACCTGTTCTTCGAGTTTTTTCCAGATTCCCCTGTTGAAAGCAGGTGTCTGTGGGGACATGTTACTCATGTAGAAACTTTCATCCATTGCTGATTTGGAATAGGTGAAATCCCCTGCAGGGGCTAGATGTCCACGGTCGTATCCGGAGAGCCTGTAATCCAAAGGAGAGGCCGATGCTGTAGATACGGTGGGATCCTCCCTGAAGTTGTTGCCTCTTTTGACGCCCCCGTTGAGCATATCGGCAGTGAGCTTGTAACTTACCCAGTAGGCCTGTTCGTTTTCCTCATCATAGGCCAGGCTATAGGCACTGTGGGAGATCAATTCCCCTTCCTGATTTACGCTTAAGGTTGGGTGGGAAAATTCCGGTGAGGAGACCAGATCCAGCAGAAACTCATCAAAATCCATTACGGTTTCGGTTTGCCCAGCGGGGATCACCTTTTCCTTGGTGGGTGAATCTTTTACTGCGGCTTTCTGCTGGGCGAGTTCCTTTCTGGCTTCTGGTGACTTGATGCTTGGGCCTTCGAAATCTTGTACCAACTGCATGGTATAGATGGACAGGGAAAAAATAGCCAATACCAGCAGGAAGAAAATTAGGAAGGAGTATTTGTTGCCTTTTTTGGGTTTTCTCTTTGATCGTTTCGTTTTCGCCATACCGGTACAAAAAAATAGGATAAAAGTGGGAAGTAAAAATTAATTGGTCACTTTAGTTTCAGGCAAAGGTCGCCAAGAGCAAGCGCAAAGCCTGCAGTGGTGAATATTCTAATGGGTCACAAAGTAGCACAAAGTTAAAAAGAAGGACACAAAGTTTCTTCGCGGAGCACACTTTCAATCATAAGCTTTAAACTTAAAACCTTAAACCTTAAACAATGAAAAATGGGTCACAAAGTCCCACGAAGTAAAAAGAAGTCGCACAACTTGTCCCGAGTAGCGGAGCGGATCGGGAAAGGTTTTTCTTGTGGCAACGATACAAAATGGCGGTGGCCAGTTTCGGTCTTCCGTCTTCGGTCTTCCGTGCCACCAATCAAGGTGAAAACAGCAGATTGCCTTTGATGAAGGCAGTCAGGCATCATTCCTGGATTAAATCCCAATCTTTTTCTAAAGTCTTAAGTATGTTCCGATTGTATTGTTTATTTTTGCCGCATGATTAAAGTAGGAGTGATTGGGGGAGGTGCTGCGGGCTATTTTGCGGCGATTACTGCGGCTCAGCAGGGTGCACAGGTCACCATTTTTGAGAAGAGCCCAAAAACCCTCTCAAAGGTAAAAGTCTCCGGCGGAGGAAGGTGTAATGTCACCCATGATGCGAGAGAAGTTTCCAAACTCATCAAATCATACCCCAGAGGTGAGAAATTCCTAAAGAAAGTTTTCCGACATTTTGCTGTTCCAGATACCATCGAATGGTTTGAAAGCAGGGGAGTGACCCTGAAAACGGAAGCCGATGGGCGGATGTTTCCCATCACCGATTCTTCCCAAACCATTATCAATGCACTTCGAAATGAGGCAGACAAGCATGGGGTGGTCCTTCTTTCCAAAACAGCCATTGACAATATTGAACAGGGTTCAAACACGTTTGACCTTTATTCAGTTGGGGGTAAGCACTCCTTTGACAAGATCATCATCACCACTGGCGGTGCGCCAAAACTGGCTTCATATCAATTGGTAGAGAATTTAGGGCATACAGTTGAGGCGCCCTTGCCGTCTTTATTTACTTTCAATACTCCCAGTGAAACCATCAAATCCTTGCCGGGGTTGAGTGTGCCTTCGGCACATATAAAACTGGAGGGAAGCAAGCTGGATTATACTGGGCCATTATTGATCACCCATTGGGGTGTGAGCGGTCCGGCTGTATTGAAGTTGTCGGCTTTTGGTGCCAAATGGTTGGCGGAAAAGGAGTATAAAGCGAAGGCCCACATCAGATGGGACAGCGAAATAAATGAAGAGGAAATCAGGACTCAACTTACCAATTTTAAAAAAAATCACCCCAAAAAGAAAATAATTTCAAATCCTTTGTTTAATTTACCTGCAAGACTCTGGGAGCATCTTTGTGAAAAAGCTTCCATTGAAAATACCGCTTTGTGGTTGGATATACCAAAAAAGCAATTTAATAAACTTGTAGAGTGTCTTTTTAATTACGTGTTGACCATTGAGGGAAAAACTACTTTTAAGGAGGAGTTTGTGACCGCTGGCGGGGTGGACCTGTCCCAGGTGGATCCCAATACGATGGAGAGTAAGATTGTGCCGGGAGTTTTTTTTGCGGGGGAGGTATTGAATATTGATGGAATCACAGGCGGTTTTAATTTCCAGGCGGCCTGGAGTACAGGGTTTTTGGCAGGAGTATCAGTTTTAAAATAAAAATATATGGGTAACAATTCTACAAATTTGGATTATCAGTTGGTATTGGAAATGGCTGAAGGGGACAAGGAATTCGAAAATGAGCTTCTGGATGCCATAATCACCTCTGTACAGGATTTAAAGGAAAAGTATTCAACCGGCTTAGTCAATGCCGATGATGAAATGATCATGCAGGCCCGCCACAAAATCAAGCCTACACTTGCTCTATTCGGACTAGAACGATTGACAGAGATCCTCGAGGAGGGAAAGGTAATTATCGAAAGCCAGGGCTTTAATGCTTCAGGCATACATCCGCATAAAGAAGAATTCATGTTAGCCACCGGAGAGCTTCTCGAGGAGCTGTATGGAATAAGGCAATCGGTTTGAGGAGAATCAGTTAGCTGTCGAAAATTCAACAGTAACTGATTTGTTGAAGAAGTTTTCTTCTTCATTCATGTTAATTTTATCTAATAACATGAATCCGACTAGCAGCAACATAGCTGCTAAGGTGATTTTAATTTTCATAATTAAAAATTTAAAGGTTTAAAATAATTCAGTTCAAAAAGGCTTCTGAGAGGAATTGGGGTATCAACCGCAATACTGCTTAACAAAGTTCCTGCCCAAGTGAAAAAATATTCCCCTGCAGGAACTGATTGTTTGATAATAGCCTTTTGATACAAAAAAAAAAAGCATGCCTTTAATAGAATCTTCTTCCTACACCGGACCGCCGGTTTATCTTTTCAATGGACATTTTGAAACCATTATTCCCAGTATTTTCAGAAAAATTGAAGGGGTAGCTTATCAGCGGGAGAGGTTTAATACTTCAGATGGAGATTTTTTGGATCTGGACTGGGCGAAGGTGGGGAGCCGAAAATTGCTCATCGTGTCCCATGGATTGGAGGGAAGTTCCGAAAGACATTATGTGAAAGGCTTGGTTAAGCTGGCCAATTTGGAGCACATGGATGCTTTGGCCTGGAACAACCGCTCCTGTAGCGGAGAGATTAATGTGGCCCCAAAACTTTATCATCACGGTGCCTCGGATGATTTGAAAGCAGTAATCGACCATGCCATTGCCCTTGGTGACTATGATGAAATTTTTTTGACGGGCATTAGCATGGGAGGGGCCCAAACACTGAAATACCTGGGTGAATCCGGAAAAAATCTGCCTAATCAGGTCAAAAAAGCGGCTGTTTATTCCACTCCCTGCAATCTTGCATCCAGCGCAGCTACTTTGAAATTGCGGAAGAATGCCTTTTACAAAAAAAGGTTTTTGGGAAAACTGAAGGTCAAGATGATCAACAAGGCTTCCCAGTTTCCGGATTTGATAGACCTGAAACTACTGGAGACCATTGAGGATTTTGACCGCTTTGACACCCATTTTACCGCACCACTCCATGGTTTTAAGGATGCGGCTGATTTTTACAAATCCGTAAGTGCGGACAACTGGATGGCCGATATTGAAATTCCTACCCTGATCGTCAATGCGCAGAACGATCCCTTGCTGGGAGAAGCCTGCTATCCCGTAGATTTGGCGAAGAGCCACACCAACATTCATCTTGAAATGCCCAAGCGCGGTGGCCATACCGGATTTGTGCTCCGCAAGCAGGAGTTTACCTGGGTGGAAGGAAGAGTAATGGGTTTTCTGAAGGATTAAAATCTCTTCAGGGCCATTTCCGCAATTGTATTTCCAATAGAAAGTGAGCTGGTAGCCGCAGGTGATGGCGCATTCAATACGTTGATGGAATGTGTGCTTTCCTTGATGCTAAAGTCATCCACCAATCCTCCATCACGGTCACAAGCCTGAGCCCTAACACCCGCTCCACCATCCACAAGGTCATCTTCTGTCAATTCAGGAATGAGTTCCTGTAGGGCTTTGGTAAAAGCTGCCTTTGAAAAAGACCTGTACATTTCACCCATGCCTGTTTTCCAATATTTACCGGCCACTTTTTGAAAACCCGGCCAAGCCAGCGATTCCGCAAGTTCACTCAGGTTTACATCCGTGCGCTTGTAACCTTCACGTTTGAAAGCCAACACGGCATTGGGGCCAGCTTCCACACCGCCTTTCATCATGCGGGTAAAGTGAACGCCTAGGAAAGGGAAGTTGGGATCAGGTACCGGATAGATCAGGTTTTTGACCAGGTATTCTTTTTCCTTTTTGAGTTTGTAATATTCACCTCTGAAGGGGATGATTTTAACGGTTGACTTTTCACCTGTAATCATTTCGGCGATTTTATCGGAATAGAGCCCGGCACAGTTGATCACCAGGTCAGCAGCAAAAACGTTGTTATTGGTGATGACTTCTACCTTGCCGTTTACAGTTTTGGCTTTGGTTACCTTTTGGCCTAAATGGATGGTACCACCTTTCTCCTGAAACTTTTTCCCGTAAGTTTCTGCCACCTTTTTGTAATCCACAATGCCTGTTTGCGGGACAAAAATGGCCGCTACACCCGCGCAGTGTGGCTCATATTCACGAAGCTCGGTCAGGCTGATCTCCCTGGTACCCTCCAAGCCGTTTTCAATTCCTCTTTTCAGCAGATTGTTCAGTAAGGGCACCTGTTCGGTTCTAGTTGCCACCACCACTTTGCCGGTCAACTCGAAAGGGATCTCCTCCGTTTGGCAGAAATTGATCAGGTCGTGGTAACCCTGTATACAATTGGTGGCCTTGAGGGATCCGGGTTTGTAGTAAAGCCCAGAATGAATGACACCGCTGTTGTTGCCGGTCTGGTGTTTGGCCAGTTCCTGTTCCTTTTCAAGGACTGTGACTTTTAAGGCCGGATTTCTTTCCAAAATCTTCAAGCCAGTGGCCAGTCCTACGATTCCTCCTCCAATGATGATGATGTGCTGCAAAGTATTGTGGTTTTTGGTTGTGCAAATATAAGGAAATGCGGGGAGTCAAAAACTTCTTCGCGGAGTCAATGGGCCACAAAGGGCACAAAGTTTACACAAAGTTTCACAAAGCCTCATCGCGGAGACAATAGTCAATGGGCCACAAAGGGCACAAAGTTTACACTAAGTTTCACAAAGCCTCATCGCGGAGACAATAGTCAATGGGCCACAAAGGGCACAAAGTTTACACTAAGTTTCACAAAGCCTCATCGCGGAGACAATAGTCAATGGGCCACAAAGGGCACAAAGTTTACACAAAGTTTCACAAAGCCTCATCGCGGAGACAATAGTCAATGGGCCACAAAGGGCACAAAGTTTACACAAAGTTTCACAAAGCCTCATCGCGGAGACAGTGGGTCACAAAGATTACACGAACTTTTATAAAGGGCTTCTTCGCGGAAAGCAAGGGTCACGGACCTGCCTGACTGCCAATGTGACTAGCTGAGGCAGGCAGGGTTTCGCAGAGTTTTGCACAACCTGTCCCGAGCAGCAAAGCGAATCGGGAGAGTTTCACGGAGTTTCTTCTTCGCGGAGAACTAATGAATTGGACAAATGAGGTCACTAAGGGCACCAAGCTGACTGGACGGCAGTCAGGGCTTACAGGACAGAGGGTTTTAATGTTTTTGCCAAATGGGGTATTATACCCTACTACCTGTGCGAAGGGGGCTTCGTGCCCTTATTTTTACTTTGTGAAACTTTGTGGCCCATTGCTTCGGTGATGAGTACCTTGTACTTAGAACGGAAAAAGCCTCCCTGGTTAGGGGAGGCTTGTTTCAAAAATCCCTCTTTACAATCCCGTAATCGTGACACGGCTAAAAGAAGTAAAAATTAAAAAAGGGTTGTGTAGTGGTTAATCTTAAGTGTGGTCAATCTTTTTTGTTGGGGTTGGAAACCTCGGGAAAATCATCGTCATCCCGGTATTCCTCCTCCTTTGGTGGTCGAGGACCTCCGCTGTTGGGATCCTTCTTCTTTTTTTCCTCTTTCTTTTCCTTCTCCTTATCCGGAATTTCTGGACCTTCCATAGCTTCTAGCCTTTCAATGTCCTTGCTTGTGAAACCTAAAATTTGGGCTTTAGAAAACCCTTTAGAATAGAAGCCTAGGTCAAAATCATAATTCAACATTCCCATAAATCATTTCTTAAAATCCTCAATAGTTATTTTAAAAGCTTTTGCTCTATTGCTTCGTATTGTATTCCAAAAGTATTCCAAAAATCTGGAAATACAATATGTTTGGTGATAAAAAATAAAGGAATTTTCATAAAATTAAACAAATGAATCCGTAAACCGTTGATTTCAAGCCTGCTAAAGGGTTTTACGTTTGTTTCTATTTATTGGGGTTTGGTTTGCCATATTACGTCGTAAATTTTCGCCTCAACAGGGCATCTTTGCGTGGAATCCGTCCTTTAAAGGCTCTGTACATCGCTTCTGCCTCTCTGCTGCCCCCTTTTTCCAGGATTTCCGTTCTCAATTTTGAAGACAATTCAGGGTTGAATATTCCCTCATTTTGGAAGGATTCATAGGCGTCGGCGTCCAATATTTCAGCATAGATATAACTGTAATAGGATGCCGCATAGCCTCCCGAAAATATGTGAGAAAAGTAAATGCTTTTGTATCTAGGCAGTATGGGCAAGGAATTCTTTAGCTTTTCATTCAATTCGGCTTCAAATTGTGAGGCATTCACTGTGAGCGGTGTGGTGAGAGAATGGTATTCCAAATCCAGGTATGCTGCCAACAGGTATTCAGTCAGGGCAAATCCCTGGTTGAATTTTTGGCTGGCCTTTAACTTTTTCAGCAATTCTTCAGGGATGACCTTTTTGTTCATGGGGTGGATGGCGTAATCTTTCAAAACCTGTGGCTCCATTGCCCAGTTTTCCAAAAGTTGGGAAGGCAATTCCACAAAATCCCTTGGCACAGCTGTGCCAGCCAGGGATTCAAATTTCACATCGGAAAGCAGGCCGTGAAGGGCGTGCCCAAATTCATGGAAAAAGGTATTGACCTCGTCTAAGGTAAGTATGCAGGCCTCTCCATCAGCAGGAGGGGTGAAATTACAGACCAGGGAAATGATGGGAATGGTTCGCTTGCCGTGTTCATACTGCTGTGACCTGTATTTGGTCATCCAGGCCCCGCCCTGCTTGGAATCCCGGGCAAAGAAGTCCATATAAAGTATCCCTACAGTCTCCCCAGTTTCCTCCAACACCTCATAGCTTACTACATCTTGATGATAGAGGGGAGCGGAATCCAGTTTCTTAAAATCCAATCCAAAAAGCCTCTTGCAGGTTGAAAAAACACCCTGCTGAACATTTTCTAAGGTGAAGTATTGGCTTACTTCATTTTCGTCCACTTCAAATTTCTGCCTTCTTACCTGCTCGGCAAGGTAGTACCAATCATAAGGTTCGAGTTTTTCTATACCCAAATCGCCAGCGATTTCTTTTAAATCCTCAAATTCCACTTCTGCTTGACTGTATGCTGCGGGCCAAAGGCTATCCAATAATTCCTTGACGTTTGCAGCCTGCTTGGCCATAGCTTCTTCAAGAACGTAATCAGCATAATGCGGAAAGTCCAATATTTGGGCTTTTTCCAGTCTTAGATCAGTAATTATTTTGATAAGCTTCTCGTTGGAATGCTGCCCTCGGCTGGTGTAGGCAGTCCAGATTTTTTCCCTCAAACTCCTATTTTCCGCATAGGTCAAGATACTGAGATAGGTATTCTGGTTTGGGGTAAAAATATAGGCATCGGGAATCCCTTTACTTTTTGCATGTTCTTGTGCCGCCTTGATGATATTGTTGGGCAACCCTTTTAATTCCTGTGGATCCTTGATTACTATCTGCTTGCTGTTGGTCTCTTGAAGCAGATTCTGGCCAATCTCTAGAGTAGCTTCAGCAAGTTGGCTGTTGATGTCTTTCAGCCTGTCCTTCTCTTTATCGGGTAGGGCAGCTCCATTTCGCACAAAAAGATTATGGAATTTTTTGAGCAGCATATGTTCCTCTTCATGCAAGTTCAGTGTATCCTTTTCTCTCCACAAGGTCTCAAAGCGGGAAAATAGCTGGACATTCATTCTGATTGCATCACCATGTCTGGATAGGATGGGGTTCATTTTTTTGGCCGTTGCCTGCAGGATTGGACTGGTGTGGGCAAGGTTGAGATTGGAAAAAATGTTGAGTGTGCTGCGGATTTCCTTCCCTGACTCCTCAAAGGCTATTACGGTGTTTTGGAAGGTTGGAGGTGCCTGGTTGGCAATTATTTTATCAATTTTTTCGGCTTGGAGTTTCATGCCGTGCTTCAAGGCTTCTTCAAAATGGTTGTCTTCTATGAGTTCGAATGGTGGTATGGCGTGCAAGGTGTTGAAAGGATGCAGTAAGGGATTCATGGATTGGTAGATGTTTTGAGGCTTTAAAACCGAAATTAACCATAAAATACAAACTCCTATATGATTGTTTTGGATAGAGAAACCCATTTTAGCATTATTTTCCAGAGGGCACATGGGATGCTGGCGGCCAAAATCGCCGAAAAGTTGGAGCCGGCGCTGAGGCCACCCGCAAAATACTGGCTGGAAACCTTGGTAGCCATAGCCGATCATGATGATGGCAGGAGGGGGTGGAACGGTGATTTTCACCTCAATGACAAGGGGTTTCCAAAGGATTTTACAGAATTTGGATTTGACTACGAACAGGCCGTCAGAGTTGTCAATACAGCTGAGTGCAAGTCATCATGGGTCTGCCTGATGGTTTCTATGCATTTGGTGGAATTGTATAGTGCTCTGGAGGAAGCCAAAAAACTGGTTGAGGACGAATTGGCCAGGCAAAAAAAGCTTAGGGAATTCCTTCATTTGCCAAAGGAGGATGCAGAGGCCTATTATAGGTTGGTCAAGTGGTGTGATGAATTGTCTCTTCGGGTTTGCAAGGAACAGTTTCCCGACAGTTTTCCTGGTGATTTTTTGGAGAAATTACCAAGGGGGAAATCGTCTTACTTGGGTAGAAAATCCGAGTTGGTTGTTTACCCCTGGGTTTTTGAGAAGGAAAAAGTTTGCTTTGAATATGAGTACAGGGATATTCCGAAACGGGAATATAAGGATGATTCTGATTTGAGGGAGGAGCTGACCAAAGCAAAAATATGCATCTCCCCAGTTGATTTCAAAAGGGGAGATGTCACAAGGTTATTCAACGTAGAGCACCAGCCCTTTTAGGTATTCCGTCTCCGTATGGTAAATGTTGATGGGGTGATCTGCAGGCTGGGAGAGGTAGTGAAGGATTTTCACGTTTCTTCCCACCTCAATGGCTGCGGCAGTCACCGTATTGGCAAATAATTGCTTGTCCACCACCTGCGAACAGGAAAAGGTAAACAGGATACCGCCTGGTTTGATATGCTTGAAAGCCTCAGCGTTTAGACGTTTGTAGCCCTGCACAGCATTGTGACGGCTTTTGATATTTTTGGCGAATGCTGGGGGATCCAATACGATCACATCGTAATCCGCATCAATATCCCTGATGTACTTGACCACATCGGCGACGATGGATTCGTGTTTGCCCTTATGGTTGGGATTCAGGGCCACATTTTTATCGGTAAGTTCGATGGCTTTCTCGGAAATATCCACCGAATGGACTTCTTTGGCGCCCTCATTTAAGGCTGCAATGGAAAAGCCGCCGGAATAGCAGAAGGTGTTTAGCACTTTTTTATCCTTGCTGTACTGGCCGAAAAGCTTTCGATTTTCTCTTTGGTCAATAAAGAAACCGGTTTTCTGTCCCTTTTCCCAGTCTATTTCATACTTGTCGCCATGTTCCAAAACAAGGTTAGTTTCCGGAGTTCCAAATAGAAAGCGATTTTCAGTCTGGACTACATTTTTGGATAAAGTCTCGGCGCTTTTGTCATATACGGCTTTCAATTTTTCCCTCATGACTTGCTGCAGAGCAGATGAGATATCTTCAATGTGGTGGTACATTCCAATGCTATGCGCTTGAATGACCGCGGTGCCGTTATAGAAATCGATAATCAGCCCGGGAAGCATGTCACCTTCACCATGCACCAACCTAAAAACATTGGTCTGGCTGTTGTCGGCTAAGCCGATATTTTGTCGCATTTGAAATGCTTTTCCAAGCTTTTCTACCCAGAAATCAATGTTGATATCCTTATCCTCAAAGCTGATCACGCGGATCATGATGGATCCGTTTTGGAAATGTCCGGTGCCCAAAAATTCATCCTTGGAGCTATAGACCTTTACCAGTTGGCCGTTTTGGAGGTCTTCATCTCTTTTGGCAATGGCACCTGAGAAAACCCAGTGGTGCCGTCTTTTTAGGGAGATTTCTTTTCCTTTCTTAAGATATACTTTCGGGTACATATTTCTTGGTTTTGATTTTTGTAGGCCTCAGGAATGTCCCGATCAACATCCCTGCAGCGCTGATAAATAAAGCGATGACGTGCGGATAAATGGGCAAAGTGACGGTAAGTAAAATCAAATAGGAACCCGTGCCCATGAAAATGGCCAACACAGCTCCGAAGCGTGATGCCTTTTTCCAGTATAATCCAGCCGTCAAAGGTATGAATAAAGAAACAAGGAGAAGGATACTGGCATCTGCTACCAGTTCATAGATGTTGGCCTTCCAGGAGGCCATGAAAATTGCAATAATGGCAACCGCTATCACCGTAATTCTTAGCACCCAAAGGAAGTGTTCGTCCTTCCAACCCTTGCCAAATGTAGGGCGTATCAGGTTTTCGGAAATGATGGCGGCTGGCGCCAATAAACCCGAACTGGTGGTGCTCATGATAGCTGAAAGCAGGGCACCGAAAAACAGCACCTGAACGGTCAAGCCACCATGCTGTAGGACCATTTCCGGCAGCAACATCTGTTTGTTTTCCAAATAAATTTCAGGGTATAATACTTTGGCTCCTAAAGCAATAAACAAGGGAAGCAAACCAAAGCTTAAATAGAAGCCTCCAGCCATATAAGTCGATCTCACGGCGACTTTTTCAGACTTTGCCGACATCACCCGTTGGTAGATGTCCTGACTTGGAATACTGCCTAGACCCAAAATCATCCATGCGCCAAGGTAGTTTACCCAAGCGTCCCAGCGGGGTGCGGGGAAAAACTGAAAGCTCCCCTCAGGGGCTGACTCCAGGATGGGCATCACCCCACCGGCCTCTGTGGCCACCATGGTAGCTACCCAAAGCAAACCGACCACAATCATGGTTGTTTGGATAAAATCAGTGATGGAAATCGCCCACATGCCGCCAAGGAAAGTATAAAATACCACGATGGCGGCACTTATGATTATTCCGGTGGTGAGTGGGATGGATACAATGGCTCCCAAAATCAGGCTGAGCGCCACCAATTGGGCGGCCACATAGCCAAAATAGGCGGGAACCATAAATAGGGAGGACAGGAAAGCGATCCTCTCTCCGAAAAGTTTTTTGAACACATCTCCAAGAGTAAGGACATTCATCCTATACATGGGGCGGAGATAGAACATCCCGAAAAGTATCAGGCATAGGGCCCCTCCAAATGGGTCTTCCATCACTCCCTGCAGGCCATGGTCCAGGTATTCGGACGATGCCCCAAAAATGGTTTCCGACCCAAACCATGTGGCAAACAGGGCAGAGGCACTTAGGAATAACGGAAGTTGCCTGCCCGCCAAAACAAAGTCCTTAGAACTTTTTACAAGTTTTGACGACCAGGCACCTATGCTGACCGTAATCAGGATGTAAATGATTACAGCTGTTAGTAACAATTTATATTAAGCCTTTTGATACATTTTTTCTCTTAGGGCTTTCACTTCCTCACTTTCCAAATAGTCATCGTAAGACATACGGCGATCAATCGTCCCGTTAGGCGTAAATTCGATGATTCTGTTGGCAGTTGACTGCACGAAAGCATGATCAAAAGATGAGATAAATACCGTGCCATTAAAATCAATGATGGCGTTGTTGAATGCGTGGATAGATTCCAAGTCCAAGTGGTTGGTCGGCTCATCCATTACAAGCAGGTTAGGGTTTTGAAGCATCATTTTGGAAATCATGCAACGAACCTTTTCACCCCCTGAAAGAACAGATGATTTTTTCAGGGTTTCCTCGCCTGTAAAGAGCATTCTTCCCAAGAATGTTCTTACATAAGCCTCTTCCTGATTGGTGGAATATTGTCTTAACCAGTCGATTAGGTTCTGATCAGAATTGAAGTATTTGCTGTTGTCGTTTGGCAAATAGGCCTTATTGATCGTCACGCCCCATTTGAAGCTGCCTTTCTGAACAGGAAGGTCATCCATGATGGTTTGGAAGAATTTGGTAACCGCCTGTT
Source organism: Litoribacter ruber (assembly GCF_018449405.1). NCBI lineage: Bacteria > Pseudomonadati > Bacteroidota > Cytophagia > Cytophagales > Cyclobacteriaceae > Litoribacter > Litoribacter ruber. Next base: position 1,429 of record NZ_JAHCMY010000019.1, on the reverse strand, counting down.
TGGTTTTGGAGATGAAGGCAATCTTGTCGCCTTTGTCCACCATGAGGTTTACATCCGTGAAATAAACCGTGGTATCATCTTTTAGTGAAAGTTCCTCAGACATGAAGATCTGGTCACCGGCTTCTCTTTCAGGTTTGAAAATGATGCCGGGATATCTTCTTGTAGAAGGTTCAATGTCATCCACATTGAGTTTTTCAAGCATTTTCTTCCTAGCAGTGGCCTGCTTGGATTTGGCAACGTTGGCGGAGAATCTCTCAATAAAGGACTGAAGCTCTTTTCTTTTCTCCTCTGCTTTTTTGTTCTGATCGGTTTTCTGCTTGGCAGCCAATTGGGAAGACTCATACCAGAAGGTATAGTTACCAGAGTATATTTTGATTTTCCCAAAGTCAATATCCACGATATGGGTGGATACTGCGTCCAAAAAGTGTCTGTCGTGAGAAACCACGATCACCAAGTTTTTGAAATTGACCAAGAAGTCCTCCAGCCAGTTGATGGTTTCGGAGTCCAGGTCGTTGGTAGGCTCATCGAGGATAAGGATGTCGGGGTTGCCAAATAGTGCTTGGGCCAATAGTACCCTTACTTTTTGGTTACCGGCAAGATCCTTCATTTTCATGTAGTGAAGGTCCTCACTGATGCCAAGGCCTGAAAGCATGGCTGCGGCATCGGATTCGGCGTTCCAGCCGTCCATTTCGGCAAATTCTGCCTCAAGTTCGGAAGCCCTGATTCCATCGGCTTCCGTAAAGTCCTCCTTCATATAGATGGCATCCTTTTCAGCCATGATCTTGTAGAGGGTTTTGTGGCCCATGATCACGGTTTTGAGGACATCCATTTCGTCAAACTCGAAGTGGTTTTGTTTAAGGACGGCCATTCTCTGTCCCGGGGTGATGTTGATTTGGCCAGAGGTGCTGTCCTGGTCGCCGGAGAGGATTTTCAAAAAAGTAGATTTACCGGCTCCATTGGCACCGATCACACCGTAACAGTTGCCCGGGGTGAATTTTAGGTTTACATCTTCAAAGAGTGTTCTTTTCCCAAATTTGAGGGATAAATTATCTACTGAAATCATTTAGGTCGTCGCTTTTTTTAGAATTTGCAAAGATAAGAAAATTAAGGTGAAAAAGATTCCTTAGATGAGGGAGTTTCACGCAAAGGCCGCAAAGGTTTACGCAAAGACCGCAGTGAATAACGTTTTTTAGAATAGCATGGAATTAATACCATTTAACCAATGTCCACGGTTGCTTTCTGCTTGTATATCCTTTATGAGGTAGAATATGTTTTTCTAATCTCTTTAAGGATTCAGCAGATGAACCCATATAAAAAGAATTGGCTTTCTGAGATTGTGTGATGTAAACGTAGTATTCCATTTTCAAAAAAAATATGGTATAAGAACAAAAAAAAGCCTTAGAAAATCAATTCTAAGGCTTGCGGAATA
>NZ_JAHCMY010000018.1:0-50151 GCF_018449405.1 Litoribacter ruber | reverse complement strand
CGTGGACAGCATCCACCACCAAGCCCCACAACTCCGGAGGAGTTGAATATCGGCTAGTAAAAATTGCCTTCTTACCGATTTTCACATACTAAAAAGTGAATTTTTCCTTCTGCTCTTTCAGGTACTCCAAGAGCTCCTGCCCTTCTACCACTTCGATTTCCCCGGGAAGGCCCAAAACAAACCTGCCCACCCCCGGCAGCTCAGCCACCTCGGTGTCAAAATAGTAATGCTTCCTGTTTTTGATGCTGGTAAACTGCTTGGCCTCTGGATAACCCTCAATCAAAAGCTGATAAGCTTTGTGGGATAATTTCAGCTTGACCTTGTATTTGGCTTTGCCCGAATAGCCAAACATGGACTCGTTGATCTCGGAATGAAGACTTTTATACAACTGCTTTTTGTTGCTCACCCTCAGGTCACTTATCCTTTCCAATTTGAACTTCTTCATGGACTTGCTTTCCACATCGAAGGCATGGATGTAATCGTAGTCCCTGGTAAAGGCAACCGGCTCAATCAGCCTATCCTTTACCGAATCGGTATGCAGGGAATAATAATCCCTCAACTCCACCTGCAATTCCTTCCTCAAAGCCTCGGCCAACTCATCCACAAAAAGTCCCAGTTTGGCATTGAAAAGACTTTCTATGCTCTGCTTAAATTCCGCACGGGCGTGGATTTTCTCAAGTAAGGAGTCCTTAAGTCTGTTTTTCTTGCCCGACTTGGCAATTGCCTGCGCCAAAAAGGCCGACTCCTCCTCGGTGAAGGTTCCCACAAGGTTCTGCGAGGAGGTCTCCACCATATCCACGATTTTAAATTTCCCGTGTTCCTTTTCAATCTTGAACCCCACCTCCTCCAAAAGCTTGAAATACCGGTAAACAGTCCGGGTATCCGTCTCCAGCGTTTCGGCTAGCCGGTGGACATTTTTCCCTATTCTGGACCTCAAAAGGTTGATTAATTTAAATACGCGAAGAATTTTCTGCTGCTCTACTTTGGCCATAACCTAATCAAAAATCTAAACCCAAAACTACTAAAAACATCATTAAAAATTTAACAATTGACAATAATTGTCCCACAACCCGCACATCTGTCTCCCGTCTTCGGTCTTCCGTCTTTCGCCCTCTACCTATAAAATTTGGCAAATAAACTTTATATTGCATAAAATAGGTAAACTATGAAAAACCCTTATAGCCATTACTATTATTTGGGAGCAGGATGCATCTTCCTAATCTTGTATTGGCTACTGGGCTATGAAGGGATTGCCTTTGAGGATGACGTGCTTTATTTTCAGTTTGGGCAGTCCTATTACCAGGGCCAGCAGGTCCAGTCCGAGGACTATCTCAGTCACCGCTGGGGAAGTTACCTGTTCTCAGGTTGGATTACCAGCTTGCTTGGCCCATCTTACAGGTTGGCCACACTGATCAACCTAGTGGCTTATCTGGGTACGCTGACCATAATATGGCTCGTGATTCCCTACCGGAACCTTAAAAAGTGGGGCGTCATTTTCTTTGTCACTCACCTATTCACTCTTCAATATCTGAATAAACTGTTCCCGGATAGTCTGCTTATCTTCTGGGTTTTATTGATCCCAGTCCTATCCCTGTATCGCCACAGCGAAGCCCCAAAGACAGCCATAGCAATGGGACTGGTTATGTTCTTGGGGTTCTTTACCAAAGAATCCGTTTCATTTCTGTTTATCTATCCCTTGATCCTGATGGCTTTTGACATGCATTTCAAAAAGCCGCTTAAGTTCTATTTCTATTTTTTCCCGTTTGCGGGGATCTTAATGGCAGGCTATTTTCTTTACTACTGGTGGAATTTTGACAGTCCCTTTTATCATATCATGACCTTACAGGAAAGCTACCATTTACTTTCCCATTCATACGCTGAGTCAGGATGGAAAGCCATACTCTCCCGTCTGACCTATCAGCCCTTCATTCATCTGACAGAAAATTACCTCTGGGTCTTGGTAATGCTGGCCTTGCCTAGCTGGTATTTGGGCATGAAATTCCATAAGCCCATCCATTTGGAATTTGCCATCGCCAACACCCTTCTATTGGCCGGGTTCTGGTTTATGACTACTTCCCTTCATCATTACAACCCCATGTATCTGCAGCCCCGTCACATGATCATCATGGTGGCTCCCCTCAGTGTGGCCATAGCCTATGGGGTACCGAGCTGGTTGCAGAATGAAATCTGGAGAAGAAATTTGGCCATTCTGATGTTTGGCGGGAGCCTTATTGCCCTAAGCCAGGCTTGGTGGGTCATGGCGGGGATGCTGGCCCTTATTTCCGCCTTGATCTTTAAGCTTTACGGAAAAAAACTATGGCCTGCCCTGGCAGGGATCCTGCTACTGGCGGGCATCCTGTTTCCTTTTCAGGAAATCACCTCAAAAAACTACAGCCACTTTTACCGTCATTTTGTAGAGGAAAACAAAAAGGCCTCCAAGTCCAAAATCCCCCTGTTCACCAATGACTTTGTCTACCGGAGCCGGGAGGTACTGGCCGTAAACCCAGTGGGGACCCATTACCTGCACAGCATTGGCCATTTTGACCTGATGGAAGAAATCCCCGCCCAGCTGCGCCTGATGGTGTACCACCGGCAGATCCACCAGTACCCGCATGAAGATCAGCTTCTGGAAGAATTCCAAACCTGGCTCACCCGCAACGGTTACCACAAAATCGGGGAAAGTGAAGATGACTGGGTGGGCATCTATCTATATGGCAGATTCTGATCAGGAGGTTGTCGCTTGGGCACTTGGGCCAGCCTACTCCACCCTCACCTTATAAAACACCACATAATCCTCTTCCTCCTCCTCATTTTTCACTTTGTTGAAATAAAGGTGATCATGTCGGGCTAGGAAACCAGCCTGGCCGTCAAATTTATCATGCAGGCGTAAGTCCACTTGCTCATTTCCTTCCGCATCAAACAGCTTCAGCCGGTTCTCCCTCGTGTTTAATTCCTCTTCATATTCGGCCATCCACTTATTCATATCATCAATCTGCTCCAACTCAGCCATTCTTTCCTTGGAAATCCCCTCGAAATATTGAAGATACACCGACCTGTTATCCGCTTGCAAAAACCTCAACCCACTCTTGGCCGGGTCGAAATAGACATCCACATCAGCATACTCCACCGGCATTCCCTCGTTGGGCTGCACATTCTGCAGGGTTAACGGTTTTTTGAAAGCCAAATTAAATGGTTCATCTTTTTCATAGGCATATAAGGTGGGGTCTCCATCAAAACTAACATAGATTTTATCCTCACCCACAGCTAATCTTGAATAAAGATCACCATTGTCATAAAGATTACCATCTCGGAAACGGCTATCCTCTTCCAATGGAAAAAGCTCTATCATCTCAAAATTATTGGTATTGATCAAGGTACCGCCTCTCACTTCATCCATATATCTTTTTTCAGTTCTTTTGATTTTAGGCATATGCCCCTGATGCAAAAGGTGCTGCTCATCTCCTAGGGAAATCTTCTGGGCCTGTCCTCCCGTGTACCTCATGGTTACCGACTTTTGATAATCCCCTTTCATGGGAGTGCTTTTCACTTCATTGCCCTGCAAGTCATACCATTTGATGGCTTTGGTACCCATGATGAATACCGTTTGGTCATCCCAAAAGCCCATTTCGGATAAATACTGCCCATACGTATCCGGAGTATCGCCCCCCTTTTGGAGTTCCTGCAATATCTCACCGGATTCATTCAGGATAAAATAGGTGTTTTTCCGATAATCGGCGGCCAGCAGGTGCTTTCCATCGGGAGAAATATCTGAAAGGGTCATATTCCCCAAATATTCCACTGTAACCGAATCCACTACGGCCCATTCTCCTGCCAATGAGTCTTGCGATTTTTTTTCATCCTGAGGGCTAGTGCAGCCAATTGCCAATAAAATGGCGCAAATTAAAACAAGGTTGTATTTCATAAAAAAGAGATGTAAGCTAAAACATTAGGTCAAATTAAGGGAATTAAGTTTGTTAAACAAAAAGTAGGTTGATAAATATTAAAAGTATAGTGGGTATATCCTTTTTTGATAAACCAATTCGACCGTCTACGGACAAAACTGTCCAAATTTGAATCTGAGTGGTTGAAGGGAAAGGCCCCTGCCAATACCCAGAGGCACTTTTCTTATTGGTATATGAATGGTAATAAACTCATTTTGATCCAATCCTTAGCAATCATGTTTAAAAACTACCTGCTTATCGCCTTTAGAAATTTGGTTAAATACAAATCATTTTCCGCTATAAATATTCTCGGAATGGGGATCAGTCTGGCTTCCGTTATTTTGATCTCACTATATATATGGGATGAATGGCAGTTTGACCGGTACCACCCTGAGGGCGAAAGGGTTTTTCGGATCTACAGCATTATGAGTTCTCCCGAATCAGGTGAGCGTTATGCAGCCATGGTACAGCCTGCCTTGGCAACCAAATTACAGGAGGAGTTCCCGGAGGTGGAGCAGACTGCCAGGATCCTCGGCACAATTTCAGAAAAGCAGGTACAGCTGGAGGAGAAACTATTTAGCGAAACCCGTGGTGCCCATGGTGAAGGTCAACTTTTCGACATCATGGCCATTTCCATTTTGGATGGTGACCCAAATCAGATATTGACAAAGCCTAATGCCGTGGCTATCTCGGAAAGCCTTGCTGGCAAATACTTTGGATCTGATAACCCTATTGGCCAGACCTTAAAAATTGATGGCACCGATCATGAGGTTACTCATGTTTATGCGAATTTCCCATCCCACTCCCATTTGCAACTGGATTTTTTGATCTCTATGGAAAGCCTCACCTGGCTTCCTGAAAGGATAGACTCCTGGACCTGGCACCAGATGTACACCTATTTCAAATTAAGGGAAGGAACAGATTCTAGAGATTTGGAAAAAAAAGTTCAAGCCTATGCCGAAAAGGAATCCGCACCGTTTAACTCTGATTCCGGCTTTAAATCTGTCCCCTATTTCCAAAACCTACATGATATTCATCTAAAATCTTCAAACTTCCAATATGATCTGGCCATCATCGGCAACAAGGACACCGTACATATCCTGATGGTGGCCGCAGGCATGATACTGCTTATTTCCTGCTTCAACTTTATAAACCTTTCCACCGCAAGAGCTGTGAAACGCATGAAGGAAGTTGGGGTCCGAAAAGTCATTGGTGCGCAAAAGTCAAATCTGCAAATCCAGTTTCTCCTAGAATCCTATGCTTTTACTTTTTTTGGTTTAATGTTAGCCATCCTATTGGCTTCGCTCAGTATTCCCCTCCTTGCTGATCTTACGGGCAAGGAACTCTCTTTGCCGTTGTCGATGGCTTCAGTTATCTTACTTATAGCAACTCTACTGGTACTCGGCATATTAGCTGGTGCTTATCCTGCATTTTTACTTTCGAGTTTCAAACCTATTACTGTGATATCAGGAGCCAAGGAAATGCAGGGTGGCCATGGAACCTTCAGAAAAGCCATGGTCATTTTACAATTTGTACTCTCCTTTTTTCTTATCATAGGTGCTTGGATCGTGGTTGAGCAAAACAACCTTTTGAAAAATAAAGACATGGGTTTTGACAAAGACACCTTGATGTCTGTTTATGGGCGTGGAGTCAAAGCTTCTCAATTAGAAAGTATAAAAACTGAGATTTTGAATCGTACCGGAATCAAACATGCCACCTGGAGCTATGGAATCCCAGGTGATATTTTTGCCCAGGACGGGGTGATAAATCCCACGACCGGGGAAAGAATGAGCACCATTATGTTTGTGGTCGATTATGATTACATCCAAACCTTTGGTATGGAACTACTTGCGGGAAGAGATTTTTCCAGAGATTATGGAACTGATCCCCAGAAGGCATTTATCCTTAATGAGACTGCTACCAAAAACTTCGGATTCGGCACCCCTGAGGACGCCCTTGGCAAAAACCTATACTGGGATATGTGGACGGCCGATTCCGTCAAACAGGGAGAGGTCATCGGAGTGGTCAAAGATTTTCATGCCAACAGTTTAAAAGAGGCCATTACACCTTTGGTGATGCACATACAGTCAGAGATTTATTACACCTTGACTATGCGACTGGACAAGAACATGGCAACTGCCCAAATTTCAGAAGTAGAGAAAATCTTTAATGACCAAGTGCCCGGCCAATTGTTCAGCTACAGTTTCGTGGACGACAATTTCAACAAGATGTACCGCTCCGAGCAAAACCTTTCCATCCTGCTCAACATATTTGCAGGATTAACAATACTGGTCGCTTGCATGGGCTTGTTTGGGTTAGTGGAATACCATGTGCACCAAAGAGCAAAGGAAATCAGTATCAGAAAGGTTTTCGGTGCCCGGACCGACAGCATCCTTTTGGTATTGACCAAGCAGTACTTTGTGATGATAATGATAGCATTCGCCATAGCCGTACCCCTGGTCTGGTACACCTCAGGTGGCTGGCTGGCTAATTTTGCCTATAGGATAGAGATTACTCCTTTTCTATTCCTCAAAGCAGCTTTGCTCGTTGGACTCATCACCCTGATCACAGTTAGCTATCAATCTATTAAGGCGGCACTGGGAAATCCAGCGGAAATACTTAAGGGCAACTAATTTTAAAAATTTCTCTTGACCTATTTGCAAAATTGAAAAAAGTGCTAACTTTGAAATACAAAGTACTTTCTATGAAAACAGAACAGGAATATATCAATGACTTATCAGAGATCAGATCCATGATGGAGAGATCCTCCAAGTTTTTGACCCTGACCGGCTGGCCAGGGATTATGGCTGGTATATATGCTTTAATCGGAGCTTTTATCGCCTACAGGTCATATTATAAAAATGATCAGTTGGTATATAATACCCTAGAAAGACAGGAAGTACCCGGAATTGTTAACGACATCTTCCTTTTGGCCTTAGTGGTGCTGGCATTGGCCATTGGCACTGCTATTTATTTTCCTTATAAAAAGGCGCTCAAGAATAGGGAAACACTTTGGAACGCAAGCTCAAAAAGGCTTGTAATAAATATGACCATCCCCCTATTGACAGGGGGTATTTTGGTGCTTATAATTTATTCGAAAGGATTATACGCCCTAATGGCTCCCTTAACCCTGGTCTTTTATGGCCTTTCACTGCTTCAGGGAAGCAAATACACTTATGAAGAGGTAAAATACCTGGGGATTTCAGAAATTGTGCTGGGCTTGATGGCCACCTATTTTATAGGGTATGGCCTCCTTTTCTGGGCCATAGGATTCGGGGTCATGCACATTGTTTATGGGATTTACATGCACCTGAAGTACGAGAAGTGAAGACAATCATCAATGATTTACATAAAGCGTTTGAAAGCAGGGTGAGGTTAGGGATAATGTCTGCACTTGCCGTAAATGAATCTCTGGATTTCACAGCCCTAAAAGAATATTTAGAAGTCACGGACGGAAACCTTGCCAGCCATATGAAAGCTCTTGAAAAAGAAGAATTTGTAGGAGTAAAAAAAACATTCATAGGCCGCAAACCTAACACGATGTATTACATGACCAAAGCCGGAAAAAGGGCATTTGAGGAACATCTGAATGCCCTTGAAGCTTTGATAAAAAGTCAAAAGTAAAGCATATTTTTTTTGAACAATTACTTTGAAACACAAAGTACTTTCATAATCATTATTCAACTATCACTGATCAATTTATAAAACAACTTAACTCGCTATGAAACTTGAAATCCTCCCCCATCTTGACGACCCAAGCTATCTGGAAAAATTGTACAGAAACAACAAGCTGGCCTTCAAAAAAGAATTCACCACTCTTTATCCCGGTCTTAAAGGTAAACCTTTGGCTGACTTTTGGCATGAAAGGCTAAATTTTGAAACCGACGAATTGAATTGGGGCAACGGCAGGGAATTGGGCTTAGTATTAATGGCCTCCTTGTGTGCAGGCCTTTTGGCAAAGCTCCCTGCAATTTTTTCCCTTCCGGTAGAGTTTTTTTATTCCAGAAACATCGGTTTCATTATTTTCCCCGCACTGGCCGCTTATTTTTCCTGGAGACAAAAACTATCTTCAGTAAAAATAGCCTTATTGGCAATTGCCATCCTGATAGGGGTGCTTTATATCAACCTTCTCCCCAACGAGCCACAAAGTGACACCTTGACCCTCTCCTGCATCCATTTGATTATTGTACTATGGGCATTGTTGGGCTTTGTGTTTGTGGGCAACAGAACAAATAGCATAGGAAGACGCCTAGAATATTTACAATATAATGGAGACCTGGTTGTAATATCGGCACTCATTTGCATTGCCGGGGCAATGATGACTGGCATCACAATTGGCCTTTTTTCCTTGATTGGCTTAGAGATTGGCGAATTCTATTTTAAGAACTTTGTGATATTCTTTTTACCGGCTGTTCCTATCTTCGGTACCTTTCTCATCCAAAGCAACCCACTGCTGGTTGGAAAAGTCTCACCCGTGATAGCTAAAATCTTTAGTCCCTTGGTCCTGGTCATGTTATTCATTTATCTGATTGCCATGGTTTACTCAGGAAAAAACCCATACAATGACCGTGAATTTTTGCTTATTTTCAATCTCCTATTAATTGGTGTTTTGGCCATCATATTCTTTTCTGTGGCCGAAACATCAAAAAACACACAAAACAGGACAGAGCTCTGGATTCTTCTATTACTGTCGATTGTGACCATTACGGTCAATTGCATCGCATTATCTGCAATAGTTTTCCGAATTGCGGAATGGGGAATCACCCCAAACAGGGCGGCGGTTTTAGGGGCAAACCTCCTGATCCTAATCAATCTCGGGTTGGTGACTAGGCAGTTTCTAATGGCTTTGTCGGGCAGAGCAACCATTCAAGGCGTAGGGCATACCACGGCCCGATACCTGCCACTCTACGCCATATGGGCCCTTATTGTAACTTTTCTATTTCCATTCCTTTTCGGTTTTCAATAGGGAAGCTTACATAAAGGTCAAGAGCAGGGATTCGCTCCCTGCTCTTTTTCTTCTCCCCGTGCCCTTTATGCCCATTTCTCCTTCGTGCGACTTATTTTTTGAACTTCGTCGACTTTGTGACCAATTTCTCATGGCGTGACTAATTCTTAAACTTCGTGTCCGTTGTGCCCATTTCCCCTTCGTGCGACTTATTTTTTGAACTTCGTCGACTTTGTGACCATTTTCTCGTGATGTGACTAATTCTTAAACTTCGTGTCCGTTGTGCCCATTTCTCCTTCGTGCGACTTATTTTTTGAACTTCGTCGACTTTGTGACCATTTTTGTCTAAGCAACTTAGTCACCCGTTTATTACTTCGGCTCATTCACTCTTAATCGTCTTCACCGGATTGATCCACGATGCCGACAGGGACTGCAGGCTCACCACCAGAGCCGTCAAGGCCAGTCCGCCCAGGATTGTAATTCCAATGGTCAAAGCACCTGGCCATTCCCTCACGGCAAACTGCTGCAGCCAATTCTGCATCAGCCACATTCCTGCCGGTATGGCCAATAAAATACCCACAATTGTAATAGTCAAAAATTCCCTATTGAACATCCAGGTAATGGAGCCGGAAGAAGCTCCCAGTACCTTGCGGATGCCGATTTCCTTGAGCCTTCCCGCAATGGTCATGGCCGTAAAGGCCAACAAGCCCATCACGGCAATCAATACCGCTAACAGCGCAGTGTAAGTCACCATTCGACTCAGTCTCTCCTCGTTTTCGTAAGCTTCAAAAACAAACTCATTGAAAGGATAGTAGTCAAAGCTTTCTCCCGGGTAGATTTTTTGGTACTCCTCCTCCAACATCGAAATAAACTGATCCGTATCTGCCCGATTGCTTCTGACCAGGACCATGGCACTGGTCCGGCTGATTTCAATATCGTTGATGCCCTCAAAAATTAAACGGGGGTTTTTGGATATCAACACCGGGTTGATTTCTTCATACAAAGAGGCATGGTTAAAGTCCTGGATAATGCCTACCACCTCATGGGAGCCAAAATTGGCACTCGCAGGCAACTGGGCCTGCTCAAGACCATTCCAGCCCATTTGCTCGGCAAACTTCTGGTTGACCATAATCGCACTCGAGTCCAGAGTGATGTTGTCATAGAAATTCCGCCCTTCCGCCAATTTCATTCCCATGGTATTAAGATAATCCCCTGTCACGAAATTGAGCTGGAAGAAAAACTGCTTGCCATCCGAATTGGTAAATCCTGCCCGCCACCAGTCACCGTCCCCAAAAAGGGAAACAGAAAGGGCAGCATTTTCCACATCTGTCCTTTCCAGCAACCTTTCCCTGAAAAGATTGGCTTTCTCGAAAGTCGTTTTCATCTTGGCAGACAAATTAGTGGATGACTCGGCCTCAACAGGCACTACAAATACCTGTTCGGCCTGAAAACCCAGATCATGACTTTTCAGAACCTCCATTTGATTATACATCACCAGGGTACAGGAAATCATCAGAAAGGAGAGGAAAAACTGAAAACCCACCAATCCTTTTCTCAAGGCCTGCTTCCCAAAGCTGATGGAATAACTTCCCTTCAGCACTTTGATTGTCTTCATGCCAGACATATAAAAGGCCGGAAAACCTCCCGCCATGGCGGTAAGCAAAGCCAATAAAATGACCATCAGCACTAGCTGCTCCCAAGAATGGCCTATGGCAAGGCTGGTATTGAAAAGCGTATTGAAATGCGGTAGGATTAGGAAAGCAAGAAGAATTGCCAACAAAAATGATAAAATGGTAATCACCATGGACTCAAAAAGAAATTGTGTTGCCAGCTGTTTCCTTTCTGCCCCCAGTGATTTTCGTACCCCAACCTCTTTGGCCCTAACCACTGCTTTGCCAATGGCCATGGTGGTAAAGTTTATGGATCCCAAAACCAGCACGATCAGACCCAAGGCCAACAGTACATACAGCATTTGGGGGTTGGTCACACGGACGTTTCCGGGATTTTCTCCGGTATGGAAGTGGATATCCTCCAAAGCATAAGGTTCAAAATAGTAGAAGCCTTCCCTGTAATTATCCCCCAAGGCCCGCTGCATCATCGGTTCCATACCTGATTGCAAAGCGGCCTTGTCGCTTGGGGAAGTAGTCATAACATACGTATCGGTGTTCACATTAAACCAGTTGTTCAGGGCAGTCTCAGCCTGCATGTCCCGCACCAACTCGTCGGACACCAAAGCATCTACCACAATGCTTGAATTGGCAGGCACATCCACCATGATTCCCTTCACCGTGAAGAGGATGAAATCCTCCATCAACTGCACCTCAACGGTTTTGCCCACGGCGGGCTCCTTGCCAAAGTAGCGCTCAGCGGCAGTTTCGGTGAGGATGATGTCATATTTACCTGAAAAAAGCGGTGCCCTTGCACCCTCTTTGAGGCCAAAATTGAAAATCTCCAGAAACTCAGGACTCACAAAAGTAATGGGCTGCCGGTATTCTGTATTGTCAGGAAGCTTAAAGGCCCGATTTGACTGCAATACCCGAGTGGCCTTTTGTATCTGGGGAAATTCATCCTGCACCACATCTTTAAGCAAGAAGGGGGTTGAAAAAGATTGAACCATACCATCATCAAACATCTCGAACCTTTTGAGCCTGAAGATGCGGTCACCTTCTGTATGAAACTTATCAAAACTCCATTCGAACTGGACGAATAGCAGGACGATGATGGATATGGAAAGGCCAATGGACAGGCCCAAAAAATTGATAAAAGAAAAACCAAGATTCTTCCTGATGTTTCTGAGGGCAATGTAGAAGTAATGTTTTAACATGGGATCTTCATTTCTTTGAAATACCCAAAAACCATTTCCAGATTAATGCCGAAATAAACCCTCTCAAATCACCTAGATTGGACCTTTGGAACAGAAGAAGGCCATAAATTCGGACATTTTTGTTCGGGGACGGTCGGTTTCCTGATACACCCATTATTTACTTCTTACTATCCTCTTTTTTCCACAAAAGTAATAGGCACAAACTTATCCGTAGGGGAACCTATATAATAAACAGTCCAGTTGGGGTCGTGTTTGGCGAGCATCTCACTCAGGCAGTCTGCGCGGTGCCCTTGGGGATTGCTGCAGTCGTCCCAATAAAATAGCTCCACCCTATAATGCAGAGTCTGCTTTTCATTGTTGATGGTCACCTCTACTTGGATATCCTGCTTGCCAGGGGCCGTGGGTATGGGTATGGCTATATGTGTCATGAGAAAACCTTTAAGAAGTTTTAAAACCAAATCACTGATAACCTTTTAGCCTGCGAACTACATACCGAACAAAATCCTCTTAACCACTTAAAAATCAAAGAAACCAACTTATTTGACTTCTAAAAAACGAACATTTTTGTGCGAAAGCGGACTTTTTGCTACCGCAAAATTGAGTCCCTACTTCGTCGTCTTCCCTCCCATTTCTGTAAACACCCTATCTACCGGCTCCCAAAGTTCAATCTTATTACCTTCGGCATCCATGATGTGCACAAACTTTCCGTAATCATAGGTCTCTATATCGTCGAGAACAGTCACACCGTTAGCCTTGAGTTTTTCCACAAGACCTTCGATATTTTGAACGCGATAATTGATCATGAATTCCTTCTTGGATGGGGCAAAATACTCACTTCCCTGCTCAAAGGGACTCCATTGAAGGTAGTTGATTTCCTCGGGGCGGTGGGCATTTCTAAACTCAAAACTTGACCCCCACTGGTTTACCTCCAGCCCCAAATTGTCCGCATACCATTCCCGGGTTTTTTCCGGATTCGGGGAAAAGAAAAATATCCCGCCTATTCCAGTGACTTTAGGGGTATTGTTCTTTTCGGATAATGAGTCCGTGTTCTTGTTGTGTTGCTTTGTCATATATTTAAAGGAAATGAAAGATTAAGAAGATCAATATAGGAATTTTGGTAAAGAATAAACAAGCCAGTTGCCAACCTTTTAACCCTCTATAAATTTATAATTCTCCAAAATGGGCCCCGTGTAGTTGAATCCTGCTAAATAATGCTGCAGGCCATTTTTAAAAAATCAACATCTAGTAGACACACATAGTCCTACCCAAGTTTGGTAAAAAAAAAAAGGACTCCTGCAGGAGTCCCAAAAAAACAATAACCAAACAATAACAAACACGAATTACCATATTCGATATGCCCTATAAGTATAGGGATTAATTTATAAAGAACCAAATTGAAATGCTGAGAATGGTTGAAGAGAAAAATTCGAAATGCGCTTGGGGCGTCTTTAAGTAAGGGAATGAGATTTGACGTCTTTCCCAAAATTAATTTGCCCATTGGTCAGGCAACTCGAAATGAGCACCCCTACAGAAAATAAACTCACCCATGTACAAGTCTCAATTTGGATATAGGGTATTGTATCATGAGAATTAATTAGGTAAAATTGTGGCTTGATTAGACTTAATTGGCCAGAGAATTGGAACTTTTCCCTAAATCAACTATGAAAAATATTCTTTTTACAATTGCGTTATACGCATTTTCCTTGTCTTTACATGGTCAAGAACAAGAAAAAACAAGGATTCTATTGATGGGCACCACCCATTTTACCCCATCCACTTCCGACAGCTACTCCAATGAGGAACTAATTTTGGATGATAAAATGATAAGGGAAATCGAAGATGTGATCCTGAAATTGGCGTCTCTTAACCCCGATCAAATTTTTATTGAGGTGCCCAGGGAAAACCAAGAAAATATTGACAAGCAATTTCAGCAATATATGGCCGGCACCTACCAGTTACAGCTTAATGAAATTGACCTTATCGGATTCCAAACAGCCAAAAGGGCGGGATTGGAAAAACTAACTTGTGTCAACTACAAGGGTAAATTTGACACCAAGCCGGTATTTGAAGCCGCAATAAATAACGGAGAGCAACATATTTTGGATAGTATGGATGTATTTGCACAAGCATATGTGCAGGAAATGAATGGTAACCCCAACCTTGAGCTGAGAGAGAATCTAGTTCACATTAACTCTTCCGAAATGTTGAATAAAAACCAAAGGCTTTATACTAAATACTTCACACTAATTGGAAGCCAAGCGGACTATGAGGGGGCAGGTTTAGTGGCGGAATGGTACAAGACCAATATCCACATATACACAAACATCATCTCCAGCATCCGACCCACAGACAAATACGTCATAGTGATTTATGGCGTTGGACATATCCCCATTCTCAAACACCTCTTCGAATCCAACCCGGATTATAAGGTAACTGAAGTGGGCGATGTGTTTGGTTCAACTATTAATCCCACCAATAACATAGAATGAAGTTTTTACTAAATCTAATAATGCTCCTCTTGATTATATTACCTTCAGGAGTAGCCCAATCCCTTTATGTCAAAAATGTGAACATTTTAGATGTCCATGATGGAACCATGCAGCCAAACATGCATCTATTAATGACAGATGGGGAAATCACTTCCATTTCCGCCAAGCCTTTGGAGAAGGGAAGCGATTACCAAATCATCGATGGCTCGGGGAAATATGCTATTCCTGGACTATTTGAAATGCACGCCCATTTTGGCCAACCTGGGTGGATCCCCATGTATCTTAGCTATGGGGTCACAGGAATCAGAATCATGAGTGGGAATGACCAGCTGCTTGCCATGAGGGACTCACTGGAGGCAACAAATCTGCCCCAACCTGATCTTTACATTGCCTCCCCATTGATCGACGGCAACCCTCCGCTATGGGGAGAGCAGCATACCGAACCCGCCATCGACACCAACACCCCTGTAAACCCTATTCTCCAATCCTATGTAGACAAAGGGTATAAAGAATTAAAGGTTTACAACAGGCTGCCTGAAAATAAATACCTGGAAATATTGGAGTTCGCCCAGCAAAATGGACTGAGGGTTTCCGGCCACCTTCCCTATACCCTGACGGAGGAAAATTTCGCCGATCCCAGACACCGATCAATTGAGCATATGGATGGGTTTGTCCAGCTTGACCCAAGCAGCAGAAGTAAGGATTGGACGCTCATTGGGGAAGAGGAAAAGAACAGAACAGCCTTGTACCATACTTTTCAATTGAAAGAAATTGAGAATTATGTTCAAAAAATTAAAGACAATCAGGTATGGCTCTGCCCTACCCTGGCCCTTTATGCCAATATGGGCAGCGAGCAGATCAAGTCGGAAATCAAGGAGTCAAGGTATGGAAAGGAATTAGCCGGACTGATGAATTGGTGGAAGGCTGCTGAGGGAAATGCGCCAACCTTTGCCGTGAAAGACAGCCTGCATCAAGAAATACTTAAAAAATATTTCCTCGATTACCCTGACCGGATTCTAGCGGGCACAGATAGTCCAAACCCCTACAACCCACCCGGCCTGGGCCTTCACTTTGAGCTGTATCATTTGAGTCAAGTTGGATTCACCAATGCCCAAGTCCTTAAAATCGCCACTTTGAATGCCGCCGAATACCTGGGGATAGCCTCCCAGCTGGGCTCAATCGAAGAAGGTAAGGTTGCCAATGTTGTTTTGCTAAACTCCAACCCACTGGAAGACATCCAATACACAAGAGATATTCATGCGGTAATTGTTAAGGGAACACCAGTAAAGTAGTTTAAAGGTTGAATTCGGATGGCACATTCTAAATTAATCAACCATCTACCGATACGCATGGAGCCAACGACTCATCCGTTGCTTTCGGGTTTCTAAACCCTTAAACCAGGTCGCAGGCCGAATAAACTCATAAACGGATTTTTACGGATTCAACGATAAGAAAAATATGCCTTCTATGCCAGAAACTTTGGAGATATTGTCGCCCAGAAGATAAGTCGGGGTTTTTGATGGCTTTGCTTCATCATTATTTATTAAATAAAAGTTTCATTTTAATGTAAGTAACAAAAACTGGATTAGACAATAATTGAAAAGTGATAAGAATTGTCAAAACTTATAAGACATTAATCAATCTGCATAGACCGTTTTTCATAGCATAAAAACCGCCGCTTAACAACGCTGATAACCATCCAACCTCAAGAGGTTTTCATAAACCACTGAATAGTATACATTTGGAGAAATTTATCCTTTCGCCATCCAACAATGATTATACAATCTAACTATCAAAGGCTGAGTTATAGGTTAATTATGGGTACGCTCTTATGGATAAGCCTACCTCTTGTCTATTTAATTTCCATAGATTTTTTTTGGTCAAATTCTGCTAAAACCTTTTTTCTACTCACAACATTTTTTGCCCTAGCTACAACCTTTATGGTCTGCTCGATTTTTTTTAGACATTTCCAATTGATTATTCAAAACATTCCCCCAAACCAGAATTTTTATTATCAGATTGGTGATTACCTACAAAGCCAAGGATTTGAAAGATCTACAGAAATTAGGGAGACCTATGTAAGATTTATTAGAAAAAGTAAATTTTTCCCAGTTTGCGGCCATTTATTCATACACCATTTCAACGGACGCATCATAATTATGGGAAAAAGAAAGACTTTAATTGCCCTTGAAAAATGGTTTTGTGAGAAAAACAGACACCTATTAACTACTCCCCCACATCCCTCCCGGCTAGTAAGCCGGGCCAAAATTTTAACGAGATCGAAAAATTAATTGAAAATACCCAATTAGGGTATTGCGTTAAACTAATTTAATAGATATTTTAGGGGCTATGATTATTCAAAGTAGACATCATTGGCCTAGCCCAAAGCTTATTTTGGGAATGACTTTTTTGGGGGCAGTGATGTTCCATCAATACACCCACGGGATTCGGGATTATTTCAATAATGGATTTTATATTTTCGGCAACCCCGATATTGACTATTTAACAAACGTAGGTTGGTGGCCCAAATATTTTATTTACCCACTGATCATTGCCCTACCCACAGCCTTCAGAGTAAGATTATACCAGATCTCTATTTCAGATTTTTCAGAAGGAGAAAAGCTTTATAAAAAGATTATAATTCTATTGCGAAAGCAAGAACTGGAGATTTTGGAACAGAAAGAAAATGCTTGTTCATTTTTGCCCCAATGGAGATCCTTTTCAGACAGGTTTTTTCACTCTGACCTTGTTAAGGTATACCACATAGATAATAAAATTGAAATCATTGGTAGGCAAAAATTTATTGGAGAATTGGAATATTATCTTATAAGAATGAACAAAAATAATAGTTCAATTGAAAAGTTAACATCCCGTTAGGGCCTCGAGTAGCAGTATCCTGCTAATAATTCTGCAGCCCATTTTCAATAAATCCCACTACTCGAGGACTTGACTTCTTAACAATGTAATTGGGTACTCATTTTATAATCCAAGTTCTCTATAGCAAAACCCTAAAAATTGGGAGGTAGTGAACACTTCAAAGTCTTCATCCAAATATCTTTTAAGGTAATGCTTAACATCTTTACACTGCAGTGTGCATTCTTCACTGAAAAGGCTATCCATTCTGTAAATGCTCTCATCGTGAACAACATAAAGTTTTTTGTTTATCGAAAAAAGAGACAAATTTTTCATTTGGGCAAACAACAAAAGTAAGTTTTCGTACCGTTCACTTTTTTCAAGTGTAACTTCAATTTCCTCTCGGATAATTTTCAATTCTTCTACCATGGTTCTTTAGGTTAAGGTTATTTGTTTATTAGAATCAAAAATATTAGTAACAAGTAAGCGAGCAGGCCATTATTCTCATGACCTACTCAGCCTAGCCTTTTAATGTTCCGCCTTTTCCTGCAAAGTGAATGAGATTTTGGCATTAACCGCATAGGAAACAATCTGGTTGTTCTCTACATTGGCATTCATGTCCTTTACATAAATGGATTTAATGTTTTTTACACTTTTGGATGCTTCCTTCAAGGCATTGTTGACGGCGTCATCAAAACTCTTGTCTGAAGAGGCTATCACTTCGATTATTTTTACTACTGACATAAAGGTTGGGGTTAAGAGTTAGAATAAACATTTGTGGCACCTGCCAGGAGAGTTTACCTTACAAATACTATTCTAATCCAATGCATTTCCGCCTGAATGACTGCTAAGCTCCAATATCCCGGATAACAGACCACTGTAATTCTTGTAATGTGTTAAAAAGTAACCATTTTGTTTACCTCAATGAACACAATGCCCTTCTATAAACTTGGTAATAAAAAAAGGACTCCATCAGGAGCCCTAAAAAACAATAACCAAACAATTACAAACTCGAAGTACCATATTCAATATGCCCTATAAGTATAGGGATTATAATATTAAGATACAAATTGAAGTGTAATAAATGTGGTTTAAGGGTTGAATTTGGATGGTCATTCTCGAGGAATGACCCAGCATATTTTCTTTTGCTATGATTTTCCCCAATTCTCCTTTTAAAGACCTCTCCAAGGTCTAGTCTTTGCTTGATAATTAACACCACCAACCTACTTTATTGTTATGACCGAATATACAAAAACTTTAATAAGCCCATCTATCGGCGTACAAGCAGACATACCCGTAAAGAAAGTGACCTCTGGCATGGGAAAAATCGTATTAGGAGCAGCTGCTTCCATTTTTCTTGTAGCACTTACCAGTAGGCGTGTAAGAAAAATCACAAAGAAAATCCTAAACAAAACTGTAGGGCATTACAGTGAAGAGAAAGAAACTGTCCAATTGGATCCCACAGAGAGGGCAACCCGTCGGTATATGATGAACATCCTTCTTCCCATCTGGATTGGGGCTGGTTTTCTGGATTGGTATTGGCATAAGAAATCGAGTATTGAAACCACGGCAGGCACTCGTGAGTCAATTACCCATCTGACCATGCTAACCGAAGCTGGCGTACCCATCTTAGCCGCCTTATTTTTTGAGGTGAATTCTGGGCTGCTTGCTACCATGACAGGTGCCTGGGCGGCACATGAAGCTACAGCCTATTATGATGTCACCTATGCGGGTAATCATAGAGATGTCACTATCCCAGAAATACACACGCACACATACCTTGGAGTGCTTCCTTTTTGCGCTTTATCATTTATGTTGGTTTCACATTGGGAACATGTAGAGGCCATCTTTGACAAAAACAAAAAAGCAGACTTCACTCTAAGGAAAAAGAAAGTGCCTTTAAAGCCAAAAGCAGTATTAAAAATTTTCGCCCTCCTTACCGGTGGATTAGCAATTCCCTACCTAGAAGAACTTTACCGTTGTCTCAAAGCTGAGCGTGAAGGGTTCAAAGTGGGAAGCGAAACCCCTCCCCATGTCCATCAACGTGTGGATGAATATGTTACCAGAAAAGACAAGGGCTTAGATAGGTGGTTTTAAGCCATTTTAATGATATAACTATGGTCAATTCCGTTTTTCTTTGCATTGCCTGCAATCAAGAAGTTCAGGAGGGGATATTAACAGAGGATTTCATCCTAACTTTATTAAAAGTAATCCTGCCACTGATTATTTTGGTGCCGCTTCTACTAATATACTTGAATACGGTAAAACTAAGAAATAAAAACATAAGACATAGAACCTCAGAAATCATATCAACCTTGACTTTAGGTATCGGGATGGGGGATTTATAGATGTATTTTCCGACAACTAAATGATTGGAGGCCTTCTTGCAGGATGGGGCACTTTCAATGCAATGGACAGCATCGGGTTATTCATCAAACCTGGCAGGTTTAAAATCATCACTCACTCCTCAGCGCCCTTACTGGGTTCATCAGGCTCATGAGTTGCTCCTTGACACTATTCTACCTTTTAATCAACTCCTCAAATTCCTTTCGGATTTTAGCAGAGGTCTGGTTTTCCAGTACTTCCAGGAGATGTGGCGTGGTGGCCACCTGCTCTCGATTTACCGCCACCATAAAGTCCACAAATTTTTCATAACCAAGGCGGTTTTCCAACTGATATAAGATATATGGTCCTTTTTCATAGATCAGGTCATCACCATATCTCCCAAACCTATCTCCTCCCAATAGAGGAGGCAGTTTTTCAGCACGGTCTGCAAGCTTCTCAATGATCATGTTAAACTTATCTTCCCCCTGCTCATGGCGAATAAACATCATCTCTGAATATTGGGCAAATGATTCAGTCAGCCATTTTTCGGTGGTAAGGGCATCTCCCCTGTTCCACCAGAAATGGGATATCTCATGCGCCAAAGTTGCGATATTTTCATGTGGCTTTGCAAATACTACCGAAGGCTTAAAGGACCTGGTGACCTTATGTTCATCATACGGAATCGGTCTGTAAAGCACAGAACAGAAAGTAACGGGTTCCTCTCTGGCAAAAGTACTGTTGAAGAAATCAAATATCCTCAAGGCCGCATCTCCTACATATCGGGCACTGTCTGCATATTCGGAAAACACCCTGACTTCTTTACCATCAGCTGAATAATCATATAAACCTACACCATTCTTTTGATTATTGCTGGCCAAAATGGGATTGATATAATAGGATGTGGTAACCGATGTCACCTCGACTTCCTGTGTAAGTTTACCTTTCTGTACATCTATAAGTTTATAATTTACATCATCCACAACTGCCTTGATTCTATAATCAAAACTTTCCAGTGTACTAAATACGGGAAGGATCATAAAGTCCGGGTCAATATCCACCCACTGATATTCCTCAATCCAAAATCCTTGGGAGGGTTTACCTGAATAAGCAAATGAAAAGGCAATTTCCTCCCCTTCCGACAGGGCTTCTTTAAAGTCTATTGTGAGAGTAGCAAAGGGTTTTGCTTCCTGATCAAAACTATAGCTTTTCACTAGGTCACCATCTACTGATTGGATCTCCATTGCTGAATCCATCCAAAAGCTTGTGCTTGCACGGGCACTGTCTTTTACTACATAAGTAATATTAAGTGTTGCCTCGATAGCTTCATCTTCTATTGATATCTTCAGTTCTCCTTCTACAAGGGTTGGTTTTTTCTCCTTTTTGGACTCCGCTCCAAAATTAGTGGTGTAAAAAACTAAAGCAATTAAAAGTAAAGTGGCAAGCTTATTCATTTCCATATTTTTTTATAATCATTTTTAACAGCTGAGGAATAAACTTCTTAAAGTTTTGCTCCTATCTGTGTGGAAAATATTCCTTCGCGAGGATTTCCACAAATTCCCGGTACAGCGGACTTTCCTGCCGCTCATTGAGAGACTAAATAGTGATTTCATAACGCACTTTATAAAAAATCAGTCAGCTTGGGATGTAGCCAACTTCAATTTATTACCTTACTCATTTTCAATCAATTGCCGCATATGCAACAATGCAAATTCGAGGACATCTTCTGATTTGTCCAAAAAGACATCGGGAGCAATACCATATGGGTCTATAGGATTGGTATCTACATCCAGCGACCTCACGCTCAAAGGATATCTCAAAGTCACGCAGCCCAGCTCCAGTTCAGCACCGTTAAACCCGTCTATTATACCTGCTGTGTTCTGGCCATAAACAGTTACCCGAGAACTTTTTTTGGCTCTCAAAACAAAGGTTTCTCCCGAACTGATGGTTTTGTCGCTAGTAAGCACAGCTATTCTTCTTGGTTGGGTATATAGCGTATCCGGGTTGTAAGTATAGGTTTCGCCGCCAAAAGCCAATAAAGTATCCATGCTACTATAAAATAACTTATACATGGCCTTTTCCTCTTCATCCTCTAGTTCATCAACATCTTCCTCAGCCACCTCTGCTCCCATTTGAGTTTTATTATAAGCACTCAGGTAGTGGTAAACATTCGGCATTTCTATGGGGCCGGAAAGGATATAGGGCATCAAAGGATAGTAGACATAATCATAGCCACCGCTATTCTGCCGTACATCCACAACCATGAAAGAAGCCTTAACTAACTGCTCATGGTACTCCTCTAAGACTTTTTCCAGGCTTTCAATAGAAGAAGGCGAAAAGCTGGGAAACCTGAAATAAGGAACCTCTCCATTAAGCATTTCGAAATGAAAGCCCTCATAGGCCAGTGTCTCGGGTTGAACTTTTAAACTACCCTGATCTTCAGGCCATACTTTGTACCATTCATTCAAACCTTCAAATTGTAGTAGTCCTGCATTTTTTAGTTTGGATTCCACCGATTTAGGCCGGCGGTCACCCAAATAAAAAGTAGCTTTATAATCATTACCGTAAACTTTCTGCAGAGTAAATTTTACCTCATCCGGGTGCCAGTCCGGATTTTTACTTTCTAGTATCACCCCGACAAAGTCTCTCCTTTTGCCAACAGGATCTTCTTCAGGTATGATGGCCACCCGATAGCTTCCGCTTTCCCAAATGCCAAGCAAATCCTCCGATTCAGCCTCGGCGACAAACCTTTTTTTAAAGTTGTCTTCCCCTAACACAACTCGCTCATTAAAAACCTCCCCATTCTCTTGGAAATTAAGCCACATATGTCCGTCCCTGAAAAATCCCAACCAAGTGTTGAGTACCTTTTTGCATTCCTCAAAATCGGAGGTAGTTTCAGCCTGTTGCCTCATCACTGCTGTAAAGGCCGTATAAATTTCCCGGTTATTATCCGTAACCTTAAATTGAAATAGGGAATAGTTTTGTTCTACTCCTACAGCCAAGGCATCAAATGACTCCCCACAGGAGCATTTCACAGGCGAATCTTCCAAATTCTCAGCAATTTCAGCCTCCTTTTGCCCGAAGCTTGAAAAGATTATAAAGATTAATAGCAATGTAAATGAATGCTTCATAGGTAGATAAGTTAAATTAAGAGCCCTTTCGTGGGATAGGAAAACATTACCGGTGGCAGGTTGAATAACCTCCTAAACTACGCAGTACAGCGCCAGGGATTAATTGAGAGAAAACAACTCAAAACAAAGCTTGTCAATATTTTCCTTTTTAGAGCTTAACCCCGATACATTCGAAAGGATAATTACAGCCGTTTTCTTTACCGGGTCAATTACCATGGAGGAGGAATAGCCCCCGGTACCGCCATTGTGCCAGTAAGCATTATTGCCATTTTGTGATTTGAGTATGTGCCATCCTAGCCCCATATCCATCGTATTATTGATCGAGTGCGTTGACTCCCTTAACAAAGCAAGTACTTTATCATCCTCATTAAAATTGGCTTTTGCGAATTTTACCAGATCTTCGAGCGTGGATAAGGCCCCACCGGCACCACTCAGCACATCGAAGTCCCAATTGGAAACAACCTCACCTTTAGGGTTCATACCCTGTACCAGTTCACGCCGAATATCTTCTACCCGCATATAGGTATTCCCCATGTCATATTTAACAAATACCAATTCATCGACAAGTTGCTTGTAGGGCTTCCCCTGTGACATTGCCATACTATACCCCAAAAGGCCTACACCCAAATTGGAGTATTCATAGTCACCAGGTTTGGATATCTCCAGTTGTTGTTTTAAATATTCCTCCAGCTTTTCCTCCCCATAATATTTAAAAGGGTTTTCCGGGTCCATTCCTTCAAAGTTACCCGGCATTCGGGGCAATCCTGAGGTGTGGTTTGCAAGTTGTAGGTTTGTAATTCGAGAATTTTTGTGAAAATCAAAAGGAAACCATGTATTTACTTCTCCTTCCAAGTCAAGTTGCCCTTCATTCACCAGAGTTGCCAACACTGCCGCTGTAAACACTTTGGTGATGGAGCCGATTTCAAAAATTTTATGATGGTTTTCAATAGGGCGAACAGCTTCCTCGCCGACAAATGTCCCATAATAGCTTGACACCCCTTCACTGATTACTGCAATAGCGAGCTCGGTGTTCTCTGGAAATTGGTTGACCTTGGAAAAGATTGACGATGCAAATTTCTCGGGGTAGCCGGTAAGTCCGTTTTCCCGCTCGGCCAATTCAGCCTCTTCTTCATATGGCCTGACCAGTAATCCACTGATTTCGTTTTGATCGTTTAGGGCAATATTGACTAATAAAACCTCTTTTTCAAAGGTGGTTTTATATACTGCTGAAATGCTCTGTTCAAATTTGATGAATTCCATATCCTGGATGTCGCCAAATTGATTTCGAAGGTCGTTTAAAAATTTACGGGTATTCTCAACAGGCAGGGCACTTTTCATCTGGGCGGAAAACACCTCAAAAATTTGATCGTAATCTTCATCATTGAAATTGCTTTTGAATCTTTCAGCACTTTCGGAATGATTTTCTGATTGGGCAAATAAATTGGCAGTAAGGCATCCAAAAATCAAGAGGGTAAGTAAATATCTCATAGGGAGCATATAAATTGCTATTTGACAATTGATATAGCTAAGATAGCTCATTTTTGGTTACCCGTATAATGAATTATACTTCTTTCCTCATCCCTGCGCCCATGGGGAGGTGGTAGTGAGGTCAAAGCCTCATCTTTCGTGCTGCTAACGATTTCTAAACCCCTTAACCAGGCCGCAGTCCGAATAACCTCCTAAACCCTCTTTTTAATATATTATTCTGAAGTTGTTGGCCCGTGAACCTCTAGTTGGCCATTATCATTGATAGACATACGATCGATGAACACTACCCGTTCATCTCCGCTCCTTTGGGTGCGGCCATGATACACGGCATACATTTCCTTTCTATCTGGGGAAAATAAAACACTATTATGCCCCGTACCTGTCACCTCGCCTCCTGTGGCTGTGTTTTTTTCAATCACCGGGTTGTTGGATGCCTTTTCAAAGGGACCTAGAGGTGACGGTCCAGTTGCATATCCAACCGCATAATGCTCACCCGCAAAGTGGTTAGCGGAATACATAATATAGTACAAATCCCCATGCTTAAATGTAAACGAACCTTCTGTCCACCTCCTATTGACTTCTCCCGCAGTTACAGACCTGCTTTCCCATTCGGCTTGACTATCATCCATAGTAACAGGAGGTCGCAAAAGTAAAACAGGTTCTCCGATTACTCCCAAAAAATCAGGAGCTAACTCCACACCATATATCCAGCTTTCTTCAACTTCACCAAATAAGCCCTTTTCTTTAGCCCAGGTCGAAATTTCTGACTCAACAGGGTGTTTGTAGCACGCTCTCGAATAATATAAGTAAAACTTGCCATCTTTATCCTCATACACATTTGCATCAATGATAGGATAACCCGGATCGAAAAGCGGTTCGTTTTTCATATCTTTAAATGGACCCGTCGGGGAATCAGCGACAGCTACTCCAATCTTAAAATTCTCCTCCTCATTTGTCGGATTATTCCTCCAATCTGCACTGTAGAACATGTAATATTGATTATCAAATTTATAAACTTCCGGGGCCCAAAAGTTTGCTACACTCCAGGAATCCTTTGTATTTCCACTGAATACTTGTCCTTTGTTCTCCCAAGCTTGGAGGTCTTCAGATTCATAGACAACAAACCCATTCTTTGCTCCACCTCCGGTACCATACATGTAAAATTTTCCATTCCCATCATCTAAAATATAAGGATCCCCAAATTCCACATTTAGGGGATTGGAAATAAAATCCGTCGGGAAGCTGTTTGATTCTTCTGCTTGACGTTGTTTGCAACCAAGGGGTAAAATGGCAATGGAGAATACCATTATAATGAAGGAGGTAAAGCTTATTTTCATGAGTGTGTCAATTTGTCTTTACTTTATAATGCTGTTGTGGCAAGGTCTTAAGCAAACCTGCGGCTTTTTCAGGAGTCAAATCCCGCTGTGGATTGGCTAACATTTCATAGCCTACCATGAATTTCTTGACTGTGGAAGATCGAAGCAAGGGTGGATAAAAAACGATGTGCAAATCCCATTCTGGATGTTTATGACCATCGGTTGGTGCCTGATGTATCCCTCCTGAATAGGGAAATGAGACCTCAAACAGATTATCGTACAATATGGTCAGCTTACGATAGGCATCAGCCAGGTCTTTAAGTTGGGCGTTATCCATTTCAGATAGTGAAGGCAAATGAACTTTTGGAGCAATCATGGCTTCGAACGGCCAAACTGCCCAAAAAGGCACTAACCCCACAAAAGTGTTGTTTTCAAAGAGCACCCTATCTTTTTTCTTTAATTCTTCCTGTACATAATTTACCACCATGGACCGCCCCTTTCTATGATAATATTCAGTAAACCGGAGAGATTTTTTGACCTGTTCGGTAGGAATACTCTGCTGCGCCCAGATTTGGCCATGAGGATGTGGGTTGGAGCATCCCATGATTTGTCCTTTGTTTTCAAAGACCTGAACATTATTTATATAAGAAAGGGAACCCAGTTCTTGATATTCCTTCTTCCAAAGGTGAACCACTTTTTCCACATCTTCCAAGGCCAACTCTGGAATAGTCAGGTCATGCCTGGGGGAAAAACACACCACTTTGCAGATACCTTTTTCACTGCGGGCCTGAAAAAACTCCCCCTCGCTCATTTCTCCATCCGGTACTTCTTCGTTGATAGCCCCAAAATCATTCGTAAATGCAAATGTAGTTTCATAGGAAGGGTTAAGGTCCCCTCCAACCCGTGGGTTGCCAGGACAAAGGTAGCAAGTAGAGTCATAGTGCAGCCCTTCCTCCTCAGGTGCTTTTTCCTGCTGGCCCTGCCACGGTCTTTTACCCCTGTGTGGTGATACTTGTACATATTCCCCAGTAAAGGGATTGAACCTTCTATGGCTATGTTCCTCGAAATCGAATCTTTCCATTTAAGTTTTATTAAAGAATCCTAGCTCCATCTTGAATACCGACCCTATAGATTGTCAGATCTCGGCCGAAAGCTTGTTTAAATTCTAGTTTCATCTTTTCTTCAAATACCTGCGCCTGGCTTTTCTCCACCAAATTGATGGTACAGCCGCCAAAGCCACCACCCATCATCCTGCTTCCCAGCACCTCTTCCAAGTCTCTGGTGGCATCTACCAACATGTCCAACTCGGCACAGCTGACTTCATAACTTTTAGATAGGCCTGTGTGCGATTTGTACATCAACGCGCCAAATGCTGCCAGATCCTTGGCTTCCAATGCCCTGCCTGCCTCCAGTACTCTCTGGTTTTCCTCTATTACAAACTTGCATCGCTGATATATTAACGGGTCCAAAGTAGTCTTGTGCTTCTCCAACATGGCCAAACTCACATCCCTGAGTGAATGCACCTCTGGATAATGTTGGGAAATGGTCTTAATTCCGCTATCGCATTCCTCCCTGCGGGTGTTATAGGCAGAATCCGCCAAGGAATGTTTCACTTGGGTATCGCAGAGAAGGATTTCATAATCCTGTAGGTCAAGTGGAAAATGTTTAAATTCCAAACTCCGACAATCCAATCGGATAGCATTCCCGGCTTTTCCCATTATTGAGGCAAATTGATCCATGATACCACATTGCACTCCGGCAAAGGTATGTTCAGCTTTTTGGGCTATTTTGATCAAGTCTACTTTTTCAATTTGGCATCCAAAAAGCTGGCTTAAAGCCAATGCTGTAGCACATTCCAATGCTGCAGAGGAAGACAAGCCCGCCCCAATGGGAATGTTGCCTCCAAATACACAATTGAAGCCTCTAACCTCTAGTTCATTGGCTTGGAATTGGGCTACTACTCCCATGATATAATTGGCCCATCCAGAGGGCAAAGGCTTAAAATCCTTAAGATTAAAGATCACCTCCTGCTCATAATCCAAGGAATAAAGCCTGCAAAGGTCACCATGATTTTCACCCACCGCTAGCTCAATTTCCATATCAATGGCTGCTGGCAACACAAACCCCTCATTGTAATCCGTATGGTCTCCGATCAAATTGATCCTACCTGGTGCTTTGACCAAAATAGGTTCCGAGCCAAAATAGGTTTGATAGGTTGATAGAATTTGGCGATCATTTTTCCCATAAGTACTCAATGAAGGAGATGTATTACCAGATTTTGCCATTATTTTACTTTAAATTATTTTAGTTGTTATACTTTCCATTTGAAGGACCATTTTCCCATTTCCAAGCACTTTCCACTATTGAATAAAGACTTTTGTGCTTGGCCTCCCAACCCAATTGTGATTTTGCCAAACTTGCCTGGGCTACCAAAGAAGTTGCGTCGCCTTCACGACGGGGAACTATCTCAAAGGGCACTTTCCGATTGGTGACATTCTCCACTTCATGAATCACCTCCATTACAGAATATCCTTTACCTGTTCCCAGATTGAAGGCATTGGAAGCTTTCCTTTGCTGCAGGTAGCTAAGTGCAAGAAAATGTGCTTCAGCCAAATCTTCCACATGAATATAGTCTCGGAGACAGGTTCCATCTGGAGTCTCATAATCATTCCCAAAAATTTTTAAAGGCCCACTTTCCCCCTTGGCTGTTTTGAGTAGCAATGGTATTAAATGAGTCTCAGGGTCGTGATCCTCCCCTATACTTCCATCCATGGCGGCACCGGAAGCATTAAAATATCTTAAAAAGACATATCGGAAACCATAGGCCTTACTATAATCCCTAATAATCTGTTCAAGGAAGTATTTGCTTTTTCCATATGGACTCACCGGATGTTGGGGGTGATTTTCATCAAGGGGTAAATAGTGGGGATTACCATACGTAGCACAAGTACTGGAGAAGATGATGTTCACGCACCCAAAAGATTTCATTACCCTCAACAAGGTCATGGGCTGTAAAATATTGTTTTCATAATATTTTTCCGGCTGGGCAACAGATTCCCCTACATAGGTATAGGCTGCAAAATGTACTACTGCTTCAATTTTATGATTGATGAAGATTTTCTTAAGCAAACTCTCATTGCCTACGCTGCCTTGATAGAAATGCAGGTTCTCACTTACCTCCAAAGCATCCCGGTGCCCATATTCCAAATTATCCAAAACTACTAAATTGAGCCCCTTCTTTGACAAAATCCGGCAGGTATGCGACCCTATATATCCGGCTCCA
Source organism: Litoribacter ruber (assembly GCF_018449405.1). Lineage (NCBI taxonomy): Bacteria > Pseudomonadati > Bacteroidota > Cytophagia > Cytophagales > Cyclobacteriaceae > Litoribacter > Litoribacter ruber. The sequence goes on along the minus strand of NZ_JAHCMY010000018.1, from coordinate 21,559 downwards.
CCGGTGATCAAAATGCTGGTTGGAGTTTTGTTATTCATTTCTGGACAGAAAATTTATAAATACTAGTTTGAGTATAAGTATCTCCAGACTCCAACTCCGTACTGGGAAAATTTGGCTGGTTGGGGGAATCAGGAAAGTGCTGGGTTTCCAGGCAAAAAGCCCCTCTATACCCATAGGTTCTTCCGTCCTTTCCACTTACGCTACCGTCTAGGAAATTGCCACTGTAAAACTGAATCCCGGGTTCGGTGGTGAAAACTTCCATTTTAATCCCAGTTTGAGGAGCGAATACGGTTGCTGCTAAGGTCATGGCTCCTACCTCTTCTTTGTCGAGAACAAAGTTATGGTCATAGCCACCTCCAAATTGCAGCTGCTCATGGTCTTGGTCAATCCTTCCGCCGATGGCTGTAGCTTTGGTAAAATCAAATGGCGTCCCTGCTACCGCGCGGATTTCCCCATAGGGAATCAAAACGCTGTCGACAGGTGTAAAAGCACTGGCATTTAGCTGCAACACGTGGTCCCGCACATCAGCCTTGCCTGCCCCATTTAGATTAAAGAAAGAATGGTGTGTCAGGTTGACCACGGTTTTTCGGTCAGTGTTTGCTTTATAATCTATTCGAAATTCATTATCATCGGTCAAATGGTAACTCATTTGCACCTCCAGCCTGCCAGGGTAACCTTCCTCCCAATCTGCTGAAATATACTGTAAGACAATGCGCTGATCGTCAAATTCAACTACTTCCCAAACCACATTGTGGAAACCTCCCGGCCCTCCATGCAATGCATTTGGGCCATTGTTGCGGGCCAGCTCATATTCTTCACCATCCAAAGTAAAGCGCCCATTGGCAATCCTGTTGCCATAGCGGCCGATGGCTGCACCAAAATAGGCCTCCGAGCTTTCCCTGTACTCCTGCACTGAATCAAAACCCAACACCACATCTTCCAGCTGCCCATCTTTGTTGGGCACCACCAACTTGACCACTCTGCCACCATAGTTGGTGACACTCATTTCCATACCATGGTTGTTGCGCAAATGGTAAAGGTTCACTTCTTTTCCGTTGATTTGAGTGTTGAATGTATCTTCGTCTTGTTGCTTATCCGCTGTGCAGGAAAGCCAGGTACTCATGGCTCCTGCACAGACTAAGGCAATCATTCTCTTGCTGCTTCTCATGGCTCAATAGATATTTCGTAAAGTTTTTGGTGAAGTTCCTTAAGCAAGTGCTCATCAAGCTTGATGATTTCCCGATCATATGTCATCAACCCATTCACCTCAATTTCCACATCGGTAGTCTGTGTATAAACAGCTGCAGATAGACCGTCCCTAATCAACGGAAGTAAGGCATCTATCAACTTGCGGTATCTTTCCATCAGCTCCTCCTTGTTTTCAAAACTTTGATAACCCCAGTTATCCTTATCCTGCCAGGTATGACCTTCAACCGGCAATCCCAATCCCCCAAATTCACCTAAAACCAGAATTTGGTCTTTCCCGAAAATGGACGCCTCTGGCATAGCTGCATCCGGATAATTGTGCAAGTCTATCATGTCTCCTGTAATCTTGGTGCCTTCCATGATAAAGTTGCCTCCACTGGCACTGTTGACCAGTCTGGTTGGGTCATAGGCTTGTGTCCACTCGGTGATTTCCATGGTCTTGAACTGGCCCCAAGCCTCATTGAATGGCACCCATACCACTATGGAAGGGAAGTTATAATTGGCGTCCATTATTGCTTTCCATTCTGTGCGGAAGATTTCTTCCGATTCCGAAGTTCTTTCTTTTTCAGTTCCCACACCAGTTATCCCTGGCCGCGGCTCCCACTTGTTTCCATGGTCGCCATTAGGCATATCTTGCCACACCAACATCCCCATTTTGTCGCAATGGTAATACCACCTGGCAGGCTCCACCTTTACATGCTTGCGGATCATATTGAAACCCATCTCTTGAGTTTTGATGATATCGAAAAGCATGGCTTTTTCATTGGGGGCAGTATAAAGCCCATCCGGCCACCAGCCCTGGTCAAGCGGGCCGTATTGGAAAACAAACTCGTTATTGAGCATCATCCTTTGAATGCCGTCTGTATCTGCTTCCATACTGATTTTCCGGAGGGCAGAGTAACTGTCCACCCTGTCTACCTCCTCATTTCCTCTTCGAAGCCTTACTTCAATATCATAGAGAAATGGATTTTCGGGAGACCAATGCTTAGGGTTGGACACCTCCAAGGTAACCTCTGCCTCATTAGCAGAAATGGTACGGGAAGCCACTTCCTGACCTTCATCAAGCAGTCGGACCGCTACTTGAAAACCTTCCTTTGCCCCTTCGACTCGGGTAGAAACTTTAATGGAATTTTGGTCAAATTCTGGGGTGTTTTTAATTTCAGCTATATAGCTGTTAGGTACCTGCTCCAACCATACTGTTTGCCAGATACCCGTCACAGGAGTGTACCAAATGCTATTGGGCTTTTTGACCTGCTTTCCTCTTGGCTGAGGCCCATCGTCCGAAGGATCCCAAACCCGAACCACCACTTCCTGGTTTGAGGTCTCGTTTAGCAAATCAGTGATATCGAAATAGAATGGATCATATCCTCCCCTGTGAGTGCCGGCTGATTGGCCATTGACAAACACCTCTGCTTCCCAGTCCACAGCTCCGAAATGCATCAAGAGCCTTTCCTTCCGCTGTTCCGGTTCGACATTAAATGAACGCCTATACCAGAGTTCATTATCTTCACCTACATTTTTCCCAACTCCTGAAAGCTTTGACTCCACAGCAAAAGGTACCAGGATTTTACCATCAAAGCTTGAGGGAACACTTTCCCCTTTTGGCTTGATTGCGTAATCCCACTGCCCATTGAGGTTGACCCAATTTTCACGGGACATTTGGGGGCGGGGATACTCCCCGTGGGGCTGTTCATCCACCTGATTGGTCCAAGGTGTATCCATAGACCTAATCTCTGCTTCGGAATTTCCTTGCGCAAATAGGCCAAAGCCACCTATAGCCAAAGCTGCAGAAAGTATAATTTTCTTCATCATCTTGGGTTGTTTTATTATTCAATTCTAATTTACCTCTAAATCGTTTTTAGAGGGAAGTTTAGGAAAAGGAGCATGAGGTTCTGTCTGATACCAATATACTACAGAACTAATATCGGATTTCTGCGGCAGGTAGCGATGGTCGCTTCTCCATCCCAAGTCCTGTACAGTGACCTTTAAATCTTTTTCAAAACGAATGGGGTCTTGGATATGCCATCTATACATCCCAAACCTTTGCTGTGAATCATATAAGCCATCTGGTCGAATTACTTGGTGCATTCCAGCGTAAGGGGTAGTATATTCCTCATACTGTTTTGTTTTTTTATTCTCGAAATTATAAGAGCCCAAGAAGTAATCCTCTGTACCAGTGCCAGCAATGGTTGGGAATTCTTTGTCACCGTCCATGTAGAACTTGACTTCCCCTTCTCCCCACCAGCCTCTGTTGTTTACCTGCCAAGCCATATAGGTCCCTACAAAGTGTCCCTTACCCTTAATACCGTCTACAAGTGTATGAAGTGAGCCCTCTGTTGGATTGCTTCTCCTGAACTGTGCGTGGAAGTATGCCGCATCATCCGGCACCTCTGTTTCTGTATAGGTGATTTGGTAAAAGACATTCATTCTTTCGGCCCCCAAGTTCTCCATGGTTATCCTACATTTTCTTCTGAAAGGCATTACCCAAAAAGAATTGAATGAACTTCCGGGATTGACTTGAATAGGAAGAGAGTTAAGGTGGGCATACTCTCCCCAGCCCATTCCGAAGAAATCTCCTACAGGAACCTCTACAGAGGGTTCCTTTTCATCGTCCCAGTAAATCCTAAGGATAGTAAACCTACAATCCCCAGTAGGCGTCATCCAGATATGCTGAATGGCTCCCGAACCCTCTATTTCTGCTAAAGTGTGGGTTTCCCCTGCTTCAATCCATTCAAAGGGATTAACTTTCCATCCCACACCCAACTCCCGAGCCTGGTGACCATGCACACCCTCTTCTAGTTTTGCCATTGCCCCTTTTCCCGGTTCTCCAGTTGGATTTTCGGGACTAATTGACCTTGTTTTGGCATTGGATAATCTATATAGGTTTCCCATATTTACCTCAAGCCCATTAAATTTCTCCTGGCCAACCAGGTTACTTTGTATGGTAATTAGGCAAATCAAAAACGCTAATATCTTTTTCATAATGGTATATTTTATTTTTTAGTCTGGAAGAATTTGGCTGTGCGGTCATCGCTCAGTAGCTCCCAAAGGGAAGCCACAGTCCATCCAGGTGCAAAAAGATCATTGTAGTAACCCTTCCCGTTTTTACCATAATCCCAAGCGGTATGCTGCACCACTTCAGGATAATAACCCACCTTTGCAATTCCCATCATGTTGCCCGGTGTAGGCAGCAGTTGCTCTCTCATCGAGGAGCGAATAACTTCACCAAAAGTCCTAAACCTCTCCTCTCCTGTCTCACTTGAAAGCCAACGCAAAACTTCGGCAAACTCAAAAATAAACACGTCGATGTGGTTGTTCTCAACTGATACGTTACCCCATCCCCTACTCTTGAAACCGATATCTCCAAGCATCTGGCCTTGGGCAAATGGAACATCCCAAGTGTAATACCAAGAAAGAGTAAAGTAAGCTGCTTTTTCAGCCAAGCTCACGTAATGCTTTCTTTCTTTCCCTTTGCTGACCAATGCTAAATAGTACATGGCTGTCGAAGCATACAATGCAGCTTCCTTGTCCTCGCAATCCGCATCCAGTGTAGAGGAAAAATAATCTGACTTCGAAATGATTTCCCTTTCCTGATATTCCCCTACCTTTTTGGCAGCAGCCAAATATTTCTTATCTCCAAAATAATGGTAGGCCATTACCAATGGTGCAACAGCTGAAGGAGAGCTCCCGCCAGTTTCATCTATGACCTGAAGGTCCTCGTCAAACTTGCGGGGGAAGCTTCCATCGGCTTGTTGCACCGAAAGGAGGGTGTCTAATAGGTTTTGGATTTTCTTTTCATATTCGGGATGGTTTCTGCCCATTGCCTTTTCATAATTAAAATAATGCAACAAAGCATAAATACCCTCGGATTGCCGTCGGATGGAATATACAGCGGGTTCATTCCCCTCTCCTCTAAAATCCACCATCTCTCGAATCAATCCATTTTGGGTAAAGCCATTTGCTGCATAACTGTCCATGATATTTCTCGCCATTCGCACCAACTCCTCATCCCCATGGGCCTCTCCAAACTCCAGGGCGTTAAAGGCATTGAGCAGAATTCTACCGATAAAGCCCACCTCATAAATTTCCACCACTTCGCAGGTAGCCGTTTCCAGATGGACTCCCGAAAAACCTTTCAACCCCTGGGTCTCCATATAAGAGGATTTGAAAAACTCAGTTAGAGTGGACTTAATTTCATGATCTGTAAACTGTTGCTCATCAAGGGGAGTTGGCTGCATTTTATCGTAGCCCATGGTCCAATTGTGCGCAACAAAATCTGAGAAATCTTCATTTTGGGATGTGAAAAGCAAGTACCTAAAGGAAATGCTTTCGCCTCCATCTAAACGGAGGAAACTTTGGACAGGGTCACCTAGAGTGAGTTTTCGATAATAGCTGTGTGGGGCTTCGGCATAAGGAAATGCGAAAGACAGGAAAGGTATATCGTTTTTTTCACCGAAACCCAGCGATCCCAAATTTGTCAAGCCGCTTAAAATAACTTCGCCGGACTGATGAGTGGCTAAGGCGATGTCAGTGGGCACATCCATCCGAATGAGACTAAAACCTTTTTTGGCCTCCTGATCATACAATGCCGTCATCGGCGTACTTAACCTGTCCTCTCTCACCAACCAGTCGTTGCTGGTTTTTACCGATGGAGCACGTTCAGGTGAGCGCTGGTTTTTACGGTACCAAAATCCAGGTAACAACATTTGAGCAGATTCAAAACTCAAACCCTCTAGCCCAAGCTCACCATGGAAATTAAAATAAACTTCTTCCTCTGCTTTTAAATTGAATTTTATAACAAATTCACCATTTCTCTCCTGCAGCTCCATTGATACTGAAAGAGGAAGTTTTTCTTGGGCCTGAAAAGTAGTTCCGTTCTCATGAAGGGATAAGGGATGTGCAACTGCTGGGTTCCCAGGTTTTTTCAGATATAAGGTAAAGGAATGATTTTCTTTCACAAGTTGCTCTAGTTCCTGGGCTACAGACACTGCTGCCCAAAACACCATAGCCAAAGTCATCCAAATATTTTTCATGATTAAGGAATTAAGGATTAAAGACAGGTGCTGGTTGAGACGATACACTTGGCTGTTGGTTTCTGATGGTTGGCCAGCCTTCTTCCCACACCAGCCTGTCTAGCATTAAAGGCCTTCTGTTTGTGCCATTGTTGAGACGTGGGTTATTTTTCGGTATTGCATGATAGAGCAACCACTCCGTACCTTCATCATCTAAAACAACATCAGCATTATGACCTGGCCCTGCAAATCCATATGCCACATCATTTGTACTTAAAATGATCTCCCCATAAATCCCAGTCGCTAAGTCATTTCCCTGCTTATCAAGAAACGGCCCCAACAGGGATTCCGACCTACCCACCCTTACTTGGTAGGTACTGTTGGCTCCCTCACAGCAAGACCCTTCAGAACCAAAAAAGAAATATTCACCGTTTTTCTTATACACATAAGGGGCTTCAAGGTGGGTATGCCCAACTCTCTTTTTATCACCAATTACCATTTTGCCATCTTCCGCAAGCTCTACTACATAAATACCATGAAAGCTTCCCCAGAAAAGGTAGTTTTTCCCATCTTCTTGAATAAAAAAAGGATCAATGGAATTTTCAACTCCGATTTCTTGTGACAAGAATACCTTTCCTTCATCTGTAAATGGGCCTTCTGGTGTGGGGGATGTGGCCAACCCAATTCCTGGGTTAGGGTCTCCCCAAGTAGACACAGAATAATACATGTGAAATTGGTTTCCAACCTTGGTCACATCAGGGGCCCATATTCCCCCTTCTGCTTTCCACGAAGGTTTGACTTGAAAAGCATTGTTTACAAACTCCCAATTAACCAGGTCCGCTGACCTCACAATAGGTACTAGCCGATGTCCACCTTCATTTCCCCAATTGTCCTCTGTGCCATAAGCATAGAAAAACCCGCCACTTTTCACTACAGTAGGATCTGCAAGCACAGGTGTAAAAACAGGATTTGAATATGTGGGCACGGTGGAGTCAGGTGCCTGAGGGATATTTTCTGGAGAATTTTCCTGACAGGACACTAGTAGGAATCCTAAGGATAAGCTATATAATAGTTGGCTGAATTTCATAATGTGTTTTAAAGAAGCAGGAATGGGTGCCCCCATCCCCGCTCTAACCCAAAATAATTACGCAGTTGAAAAAATATTTTCTTCTACCAGCGAGGATTCTGCTGTAGGTTAGGGTTAATATCCAGATCTCGTTGTGGAATTGGTAACAATTCATGTTGTCCTTCCACAAAATTTCTAAATCCGGGATCTCTAGACTCTAAGCCTCTGTTCAGATCGCCCCATCGTAACAAATCAGCCCATCTATGACCCTCACCAAATAATTCCACCAAGCGTTCATGTTTTATTTGCTCCAAGAACTGAGGTTGCCCAAGACCAGGCCTAACCTCGCTTAATGGTGCCATCCCCACTCTTTGTCTTACTCTATCCACATGGACATAGGCCTCAGAAGTCCTTCCCAGTTCATTAAGTGTTTCTGCATACATCAATAATACATCGGCGTACCGAATGAATCGATAATTGTTTGGAGATCGGTAACCTTCATCATCTTTCCAATGGTCATTGAGGAATTTTCTAAACCAGGCCCTGTTTTGGTTGGAGTTTCCATACCGTTGAGTGAATGTCTGGCCATAAATCATGGTATAATCCGGACCTCTTTCATCCGTAAAGGGGTAAAGAAGACTGACAGACAATCGTGGATCCCTCTCCCCATTTTCAGTCTGCTCTGAAAGGAACTCATTTATAACCCAAGTGCGTGCTTCTGCATCAGACCAGCCAATACCTGGAGGCGCTAGAAACTGAGGTATGGAGGACCCATAATTATGGTTAGGCGTATCAACATCGTTATCTGTCACTTCTGTAGGATTCACAGCAAACTGCCATTCAAAAACAGACTCCATGTTATTTTCCGTGTGAATTAAAAAATTGTCTCTATAACCTGGAGCCAGATCATAAATTCCTGCTCCTTCACCAGTAACGAGCCATTGCAATTGTGCCTCTGCAAGGTCAAATCTACCTTGCTGCATATATGCTTTGGCCAAGAGTGCTCTAGCAGCACCTTGAGTGACTCTTCCCAAATCACTGCTGGCAGCATATTGAGCTGGCAATCCCTGTACGGCAGCAATAAGGTCTCTTTCTACCTGCTCCCACACTTGTGGCAACTGTGTAGTCGGTGGTAAGTCTGTTGGAGTGGAAGTTTCCAACATTAATGGAACATTACCCCACAAAAGAGCTAAATTATAATAGAAATATCCTCTTAAAAATTGAGCCTCCCCCAAAAGTCTGGCTTTCAGGGTTTCGTCCATCTCAATCTGAGGAACATTATCCAACACTTGGTTTGCCCTGAATATGCCTATGTAGTTATCCTGCCAAACATCCACCACTGGACCGAAGTTATAATCAGGTTGAATAAATTCACCCATCGCATTTGCTAAGTCTGACCACGGACTACCGCTGTAGCCTTCATCAGACCGGGTGATAAATAGTAGGGGCATCCATCTGGAAAAACCACCTCTTGCAAATGTACTGTAGATAGCGTTTACACCTTGCTCAGCATCAGTAGCATTATTCCAATATACCTCAACAGTAGGTTGATTAGGGTTTGTTTTGTCCAAATCCGGGTTACAGCTTAGTATTGTTGCTGCAGTAAGGGAAATGGCTATATATTTTATAGTATTTTTCATTTTTAAGTCAATTAAAATTCACACTGAAAACCTACAGAGAAGATTTTATTGGCTGGCCAATTCCCCATATCAAACCCTCTTTCCAAAATTCCATTCCCAACTACATCTGGGTCTGGTCCACTATACCGGGTGAAGGTTAATAAATTTTGACCACTCACAAATACTCTCGCATTTTGTATCCCCCATCTTTCACTTACTTGCGGGGCAAGACGGTAGCCTAGTTCCACATTACGAAGCCTAACATATGAAGCATCTTCCAACCATCTGTCCGACTCTAGACGAGCGTTATCAATCAAACCAGGATCTCCTACTGAAATCCCCAATCTTGGATCCGAAGTGTTGGTGTTTTCTGGTGTCCAAGGACTAATATCTGAGCGGAAGTTGGTATTTTGATAGCTATCAATTTCTCTTCGCACACCGTTCATGACTGAGTAGCCAAACACACCCATTAGCTGCAGATTTAAAGTGAACCTGCCATAGGAAGCATTGAACTGCGAGCCTGCCTGAAGAGTTGGCCATGGAGAGCCTACAAATGTTCTATCCTCTTGGTTAATTTGACCATCGCCGTTAATATCCAAAAATCGAACATCACCCGGTCTGGCATGTGGCTGGATGAGCTGTCCATCGGGGCCACGGTGATTGTTGACTTCCTCTTGACTTTGGAATATTCCATCGGTTTTCAAAACATACCACTCCCCAATAGATCTACCAATTTGAGTTCTGGTGATACCGGTTTGGATGTAATTGATCCCTTCTCCAAGGTTTCCAACATCTTCTACGCGATTATTTATCGTGGTTAGGTTTGCAGAAATATCCCAATTAAAAGCTCCACCAAGTTTTCGGTAGGCCGCTTCAATTTCCAAACCTCTATTTCTAATAGAGGCAGCATTTACGGCTGGTTCTCCTCCTAAGTTGCCTAGGTAAAAAGCCACCGGCAAATTCACCAATACGTCCTGCGACAAGGAATTATAATATTCGGCAGACAATGAAATTCTTCCATCCAAGAAACTGGCATCAAATCCATAATTTTGGCTTATTCTCCTCTCCCAACCCAAATCAGGATTTGCCAATCTAGCCTGGGTGGCTCCCACGTATGGGCTCTGATCAGGACCGAAGATTGCCCTGGGGTTCATGTTTAGAAAACCTATGTGGTCCCAAGACCCCACCGTTACAATTCCTAGTTCACCATAGGAGCCTCTTAGCTTTAAGTCGGTTACAAAATTGGAAGCAAAAAAGGCCTCATCACTGATTCTCCAGCCAGCAGCAATTGAAGGGAAAAATCTGGATCTTTGGTCAGCACCAAAGCGAGAATCTGAATCATATCGACCAGTAAAAGTCAACAGGTATTTGTCATCAAAGGTGTAATTGACCCTACCCAAATAGCCAGCTATAGAAAAATCTACGGGAATATAACCATCAGCAAACGGCTCACCCGTAGCAGACCCGATGGTTTCCATATATCTCCCTCCAAAAGATTGAAGGTCTGTTCTGCTTCCCAAAAGCACATTTCTATTTGTGTGTTGTTCAGAATACCCTACCACTCCATTAATATTATGGCGTCCAATTTCTTTCTGGAAGTTTAAGGTGTGTTCTAGTAGGATACTTGAATATCGGGACCGGTCTTCAATAACATTTGTCGGAGCAGCAGGTTGATTGAAATGCCACTCTCCAGCCCTTCTCAATCTTTGATTATGATCAAAGCTTGTTTCAAGACCTGCATTAAATCTATAGGTTAACCAATTTGCAATTTCCACATCCAAAAAAGCATTACCTACAATTTTGGCAAACTCCTGTCTGTAGGAATTTATAGCATTTAAAGCCACAGGGTTATTTGCATAGGTCACAGCATCTGGTGTACCTATACCCCAACCATCGGGATTTGAACTAGTGATGTATCTGGAATTTTGCACCGGTATTATGGGAAGGTTGACATAAGCATCATAGAACGGATTTCCCATCCCAGGAGAATTACGAACAGAGTTTGTTAAAACGATGTTCTCACCAAATGTAACCCTACCTTTAGTTGTTCTAGAGTTAATTCTTAAAGCAGCTCTTTCAAAATCATTTCCTATGAGCTCACCACTGTTTTTAAAGTAGCTTCCTGAAATCAAATAAGTACTGGATTGAGATCCTCCAGAAATTGACACATTATAATCTTGAACATTACCTAGTCTGGTACTTTCATCATACCAATTAGTATTAATATTAGGGTCAAAATTATCAGTTACACTTGTAGGTGGGGTAAGCCCGGAATTTAAGAATTGTCTCCTCTGGGTTTCGGCAAACTGGGTACTATTCATCATATCATACCCTCGCGGCAATTGTTGAATACCGAATTTAGCAGTTGCCGAAACTCTGGCTGGCCCTTCTCTCCCTTGCTTTGTAGTGACAATAATTACCCCATTCGCTGCTCTCGAACCATAAATAGCTGCTGCCGAGGCATCTTTTAAAATCTGAATTGATTCTACATCATTTGGGTTGATAGTAACATTAGCATCGGCAATCATACCATCAATCACGTATAAAGGATTGGCATTAATAAAGCTGGCAACCCCTCTGATCTCTACTTGGGCATCTTGGCCCGGGCCGCCTGGATTACGTACCGTGACACCTGGAGCAAGACCTTGTAGTGATTCACCAATAGAATTGGCGGTTACAGCTCGGGTATTTTCTGTTCCTACCACAGCCGTTGCACCAGTGAGATCTTTTTTCCTTACAGTTTGATAACCTATGACCACAAACTCGTCTAACTCATCCACGTTCTCCTCCATTTCCACATTTAAGGTAGTTCTCCCACCCACAACGATTTCCATGGTGGTCATTTGAAGGAATGTAAATATGAGCGTGGCGTTTTCAGAATTTACATTGATGGAATAATTACCATCCATGTCTGTTACTGCTCCATTGGAAGTGCCCTTTTCTAGGATAGTAACTCCGGGAATGGGCTCTTGCCCGGATTTATCCACTACCTGCCCTGTCACCACATGACCTGATTGGGCAAAGGCTGCCCCCATCATGCTACAGCTGAACAGTAGGATCAGACCTACTGCCCTTAGTAAATTTGTTTTCATAGTAAGTAAATTGGGTTTTGTTAATAAAGTAATCGTGAGGTTCTTTAGCTTAATTGGAATGTTCAATACCTTTAGCGTATAAAACTTTCGCATAACCCTAGAATACATGTCGTAAGCTAGGACTTATTGCAATCGATTGCTTAGAACAAATCCTTCATTCTATGAAACATTTCCTTCTAAACACCCTTCATGAAGCTTTTATACTAGTTTTGAAGAGGAATTATCATTTATTTCCGGTTCCTATTGGAAATAGTATCAATTTCTTTTGATCTTTGGTAGAGCTTAATACATAATCCTGCATGAGGCAACTCAATTTATTCTTTCTCCATTTGCTCTTTTTTTTAAGCATCTCCTACTACTTGGAGGCTTCAAAGGAGACCTATTACTTTAAAAGTATTGGGGTAACAGAGGGACTCAGCCATCAAACTGTTTATTCAATATTGCAGGACAACCAGGGATTTATGTGGTTTGGTACCAAAGATGGTCTCAACCGATTCGATGGGAGTAGATTCAAGGTGTTCAAACATGACCCAAAGACCACTAATTCCCTAGGTAATAGCACCATTCTTTCTCTCTTTGAAGATAATGCCCAAAGACTATGGGTGGGCACTGCTGAGGGGCTTTATATTTACGACCCGGAAAAAGAAAGCTTTACTCCTTTTGATATTAAAGATGAAAATGGACACACGGTAACTGGCCCAATTCTGGCTATTGAAGAAGACCATTATGGGAATATTTGGATGGGCTCCAGTACCCAAGGGCTTTTTCGCTTCCATCAGCCATCCGGTAAATTAACTTACCTTTACCACCATCCAGATAATCCCGGAAGCTTAGCATCTGGATCCATCTCCTCTCTGACAATTGACCAGCAAGGAACAGTATGGGTAGGGATTTTAGGCAGTGGAGTTCAAAAATATATACCCGCCAATGAAACTTTTGAGGTGTATTGGGACCAAAACCAAGCGCTTAAACAAGATTTGATTTTTGACCTTTACGATTATGGAAAAGAACTTCTCATCGGAACAAAAAACGGAGGTTTAAAGCGGTTAAATAAGGCAACTAGAAAAATGGAGGATGTATTGGTAAGGGACCACGACCAGAATCCTCTACTGATTAGAGATATCCTTCGAGACAGCAGAAACCAACTTTGGATATGCACTGAACTTGGTATATTTAAATACGATCCCTTGCAGGGAGATTATCAACATATTCAACAGGATGCCAATGACTCCTATTCTATTTCGGACAATGCTACCTATTCTATATATGAAGATAAAGAAGGAGGTATTTGGATTGGTACCTACTTTGGAGGGATCAACTACCTCCCCGATAACACCAAGCAATTTGAAAAATACTATCCTATAAGTAATAAAAATTCCATCAGCGGAAGACGTGTGCGGGAAATGGTAGAAGATGAAGAAGGCAACATTTGGATCGGTACAGAAGATGCCGGGCTAAACAAATTCAATCCAAAAACTAAGAAAGTCACACATTTCAGCTATGGTAATGGCAACCGCCAATTAAGCTATCACAATATCCATGGATTAATGAACCATAACAACAAGTTATGGATAAGTAGCCATAGTATGGACCTCAGATTAGACTTGCTGGACCTCAACACACTTGAGGTTCAAAAAGTTAACCAATCGAAAATCCAAAACCCACTATATGATAGTGATATTTTTTCCATTTATAAGGACAGTAAAAGCCAGATTTGGATTGGGACAATCAGTGGAGTCTATAGAGTAGATGAAGCCACATTGACATTTGACTTTGTAGAAGAAATCGGCATCCCCTTTACCCTGGATATTTTAGAAGATTCTATGGGTCAGTTATGGTTTGCCACCACAAATCATGGTCTCATCAAACTTGACCCGACTACGAAATCCATCCAAACTTACTGGCATGAAAAAAATAACGCAAATTCTTTACCTCACAATTCAGTTTTAAGCCTTAAACTGGATCATCAAGGGCAACTTTGGGTTGGTACAGAAGGGGGCGGACTAGCCAAATTTAGGTCAAAATCTGACGATTTTGAAACTTATGGGTTGGAGGAAGGATTGCCAAGCCAAGTAATTTACAAAATTTTAGAAGACGACCTGCAGCAACTTTGGCTGAGTACCAGCAATGGATTAGTACAATTTGAACCAACATCCAAATCCTTCAAAGTCTTTCATAAATCTACCGGTTTATTATCAGATCAATTCAATTATAAATCAGGGCTTAAAGCAAAAGATGGCACCCTATACTTTGGTTCACTCAACGGATTTATTGCTTTCAATCCTAAAACCTTTACAGAAAAAAAATTTAATCCCCCAGTAGTATTGACAGGCATAAAGCTTTTTAACAAAAACATTCCAATCGGAGAAGCAGATTCACCACTCAATAAATCTGTCACTAAAACTAATATCCTCAAATTAAATCATGACCAAAACTCCTTAGGGTTTTCTTTTGCAGCATTAGGTTATACGGGCATGGACTCCTGGTCTTATGCTTACAAACTCGAAGGTTTTGACAAATCTTGGCAGACTTTAGACCAAAATCAGGAAATCAACTATTCCCACCTTCCTCCGGGAAAATATAGATTTCGCGTTAAAACCAGTCATACTGCCGAAGCAAACCCTACTGCGGAAGCTTCTTTACAAATCGAGATACTCCCTCCATTTTATAAAACGGGGTGGGCTTATATTTTATATGTAATGCTATTGGCAGGCTTGGCTTACTGGTTCTTCAGCAATTACAGGCGAAAGATCCACCTCAAACATCAGGAAAGCCTTAAGGAACTGGAAAATGAAAAAGAAAGAGAAATTTACCACGCCAAAATCGAGTTTTTCACCAACATTACTCATGAAATCAGGACTCCGCTGACGCTGATAAAAGGCCCATTGGAAGAAATTATTAAAGAAAAACAGGCTTTTTCCGCTGAGATCCAGGAAAACCTAATGATTATGGATAGGAATTCCAACCGTCTAATTACTTTAAGCAACCAACTTTTAGATTTTAGAAAAACCGAGCAAAAAGTGTTTAGCCTTAATTTCGTTAAATCTGACATTACTTACATGCTTTCTGAGATTCATTTTAGGTTTAAATCAAATGCCCTTCAAAGAAAGTTGAATTTTGATTTAAAGATCGATCAAGAAAAATCCTTTGCCGATGTAGATAGAGAGGCATTTATCAAAATCATAAGTAATTTACTCTCCAACGCCTTCAAAAATGCGGAAAGCCGCGTTGAAATCCATTTGAGGTCTAATAAAAGTAACGAGATGGAAGTCACTGTCCTCAATGATGGAAAGTTGATAGAAGAACAGTTAACCGAGAAAATCTTTGAGCCGTTCTATCAAATCAGAGATAAAAATGATAAAAATAGCAACCAAGGGACAGGCCTAGGCTTACCGCTAGCCCGTTCCTTGGCCGAACTTCACGACGGCAAACTCGAGTTGATTATAGACGAAGGGAATAAATGCAACAGTTTTGTACTCACCTTACCCGTAAAACAACAGTTTTCCATGGCCTTGGAGGAGGAGGTTCTCTTGGAAAATTTACTGCAACCGGTTCTTGAAGAATCAATGGTCAAACCAGCGGAAAAAACAGACCAAAGCAAGCCTGCCATTCTCATTGCAGAGGACAATAAGGAATTACAATCATTCCTTTACAACCACCTTAAAGGGGATTTTGTGGTTTATAAGGCAGACAATGGACAGGAGGCATTAAAAGTTCTTGATTCCAAGCCAATTGATCTGCTTATCAGTGATATTATGATGCCCCTGATGAATGGTTTTGAGCTTTGCAAAGCGGTGAAAGGTCAGGTCGAATACAGTCATATCCCCGTCATACTACTTACTGCCAAGCAAAACTTGCAATCCAAAATCGAAGGGTTGGAGATGGGTGCAGATGTCTATATTGAAAAACCGTTTTCTATGGACTATCTAGCTCTGCAGGTAAAAAACCTCCTGCACTACAGAGATCAGATCAGACAATCCTTTGCCAGTTCACCCTTGGTGCTGGCAGATACCATAGCTCATACCCAGGCCGATGAACAATTTCTGACAAGAATCAATCAGGTAATTTTGGATAATCTTTCCCAAGAATTTTTTGGGGTCAACGAACTTGCAGAAGCTATGAGTATGAGTCAATCCAGTTTACTCCGTAAAATCAAGGGAATTTCCCAACTAACCCCCAACGAATATATCAGGCTTGTTAGGCTCAAAAAAGCGGCCGCTATCCTTCAGGAAGGATCACATTCTATTTCAGAAGTATGCAGTATGGTTGGGTTCAATTCCCCCTCCTATTTCAGCAAGTGCTTTGCCAAGCAATTTGGAGAATTACCAAAGGATTACCAAAGGGCCGGATAGACTCAAAGTAATGAAGTAAGCGGAAAGATACTAAGCAGCTCCACCTTGTCCCGTCGGTGGTACCAATCATTTCCTACCAGACGAAGTTCATTTACCTTCATTTCTCCAAAATCTTTTCCTCTTGATTGGTTGAGAACAGCTAAGAATTTTATCTTCTGTTGGAGCGGGTATTGGAATCTCAGCACAGTAGTGTGAGCCGTCTGGATTTCATATCGCTTGTCAATGGAGTTTTCTAACCCGTTATTTCTAAATTCCTCTCTCAAATTCCCTCTTAATCTTGTTAGCGAGTCATTATCTACAAACCCCTGCACCATCACTCCTGAAGGGGAGGCCGTAATCCCTTTAAAAGAAATTGAAAAGGATTGGACACCAGAGAGGGACTTTTTCACAGCAACTATATACTTTTCCAAGGGTACATCTCGTGTATTAAACCCACTATAGCAAGATATAATGGACAACACGGTGATATGGATATCTGAGCTAGGGTAAATATATTGATTTGGCTCTATGGTTTTTAATTCAGATAAAAATTGAAGGATGTTGGAACAGATAGCTGCATCTGGCTCTATAATCAATGATAACCCATATCGCGAGTCTCTCGGATCGTTAATTTGCTTATCCAATTTATATTGGTTTCCTTGAATTTTATGTAAGGTCTCCAAGTACATCTGATCGTATATGTTTTTCATTTTCATAAATAAAAATGCTCTAATGGGTAACTAATATAAAAAAGAAACTCCAACTAATATGGGGAAATCTATTCTCTACCATTTTACCACACGCTCGCTATAGCTAAAAAAAAGCCTCATCTTCCTCGCCGCTTCGCGTTTCTAAACCTTTAAACCAGGCCGCAGGCCGAATAACCTTATAAACTACGGTGTTTAAAGGCCTAATGGAATTCCACCGCATTGATGGTCTTCCAACCATCACCCAGTAACTTATATGGTGCGTCCCTCTGGGACTTAGACTGTGATAGGTGTTTGTTGCCCGCCGGTTGCCACCGGCGGTTATAAGACCGGTCGCTCCTAACGGAGCTGTGGTAAACGTTGCGCCCTTTGCGCTTTCTCTTTGCGCTCGTGGCGTGAAACTGCCGCGATGAAGGGCAACCTGAAACACCCTCATCCCTAACCCACCCCGCCTACTACTATCTACTCTCTCTTACTATTTTGCTTGAAACTTCCCGAGAACCTCCAATCTAATAGCAGTTTATAACCAAACCCACAATAAATATCATATTAGAAATACCCAATAATTACAAACATCAACATTTTTATTTTTCACTCTTTTTTTTATACAATTTATAAACACAATAAATTGTTGATCTCAGGCTATTAAATTCATTATAAATTAAGACACCAAATAATTTCAGTCCTCCCAAAATAAATTTTCATCACTCAAAGATCATTGTTTCAATACAAAAAAATGCTTTGTATGTATAGACATGCATTTTTATTAAAAGCCTTTTACACTTTATCTATATTTGATTCAACTAAGCTGTAAAACACCTCTAATCAGGTATTTATACATATAACTATTCTAGTATATAACTACACAAAACCTTAAAATCCAATTCTAATCTATTTGAATAACATATGAAAAAACTCTACTTATTTACTTTTGTGTTATTAATAACCTTGGTTCCCTATCGGGGGTATTCCGACAGGGATCCTTCACCCTTTGATTCCCCACAGCTTGAGGAGCGATATACATGGGATTTTAATCAGCCTGCGACGCTATCCAGTGAGAATGGATGGCCATGGAAAACTAAGGCATTGATTGATATCGGTGGCGTGAGATATAAGTTTCATGGCGGAATTAATGGTGACCTCACAAACCAAAATTCAGGAGGAAACTATAACAGTCCAAGTTTAAGAAAAGAGGGAGGAGGTACTGAATCGCTTATTATTGAGAGAGAAGATGGTCAGCCATTCAAATTTTACGGGCTTTGGTTGAAAAACCAATCTATTTATGATCCGGTATTCTATCCTCCCCCATTTGTCACCATGAGGTTCTATGATAAAAATAACCATGAAATTCAGGGTGAAACTGTTCAGTCTGACATAGAAAATCACACTCAAATTATCAGCAAAGACCTAACGGTAAAAAGGATCACGATCCAATTCACCGGGGTTTTATATTACTGGTTAGATGATTTTATTGTAGGTCAAGCGATGAGTTCTGTCAGCTTACCCACAGTCAGTACCTCAGGCCCTACCGAAATTACCGGAACGTCTGCCAGATTCGGAGGAAATGTGAGCAATGATGGAGGAGCTCCCATTATAGAAAGAGGATTTGTATGGCATACTTCCGCAGAACCGACTACTTCCCATAACAAGGTTCAGGTTGGTTCAGCTACAGGCACTTTTTCACAGGTCATCACTGGTTTGAATGCAGGATCAACCTACTATTTAAGAAGTTATGCCATCAATGAGGCAGGCATAAGCTATGGGAACCAGGTTACCTTTACCCTGCCAGCAGCTCCTGTAATTTCATCAGAACCAATCACCGAAATCGGGTATGGCCAGCCCTACACCTATGGTGTAGTTGCCACCCAAGAGGGCGATTTAGAGACGATATTAACGCCTAGTTCTTTACCCGAATGGCTCGAGTTTAATGCAGAGGGTCAGAATAAAGCAGTTCAAATAGGTGATTTACCTATTAATGCTAGTATTATGAGCGTGGCAGGAGACGATAACGGTAATATTTATGCTTACGATTCAAATGGGGGGAAAATTCACCAAATTAAACCAGATGGGACTACGAGTATTTGGAAGGATGGTTTATTGACGGGTAGTGTATTTGCACTACACATTACTGGTGGATATTTATATATACCAAGATATAATAACAGCTCGCAATCGATTACAAGAGTTCCTTTAAATAACCCTAATGCACCAGAGGAATTATTTGCATCAATTAATGGTGGCGCTATGGGACTAACGGATTTGGATGGCTATATCTATGCAGCATCTTACCAAAGTCATGTTATTCATAAAATAAATATTAATGATAAATCGAAAGAAATATATCTCGATAATGGCTTCCAATCTCCTTGGGGGGTTGAGTTTGACCATGAGCAAAATCTTTTGATCGCAGAATGGGGTAGAAGAAATATTGTGAAATATGATGGAAATACAACAATTACTGTAATCTCAGGACTTCCTGCTAACCCAGCCTCAATCAGAATTAGTCAAAGGGGAGAATACTATATAGCTTTATATGGTGGTGGGGTAAGAAAATATAATAAAGATTTTTCATCATTTGAAACAGTATCCGTATCAGCATCAGATTTTCCAATTAGTGCCTCGCTTACTTCCACAGGAGCTTTAGTCTATGCAAACTATAGTACAAATAAAATATTCCGACTGCAAACAGGTGCTGTATTAACCGGTACCCCAGACAAATCGCATGTCGGAGAACATCCGGTGGTTTTGACAGCAACAAATTCAGCTGGAAGCACAGACCAACAATTTACCATTAAAGTATTGGATAGGAATCCCCCAAAAATCACAAAAAGATTCCCTACCCAAAATATGAACGAGGTAGAACTGCAGCCAACCCTGAGTTTGGAATTTGATGAGGATATATTTTTGGGGGAATCTGGTACCCTAAACCTTTACCAAGGGGAAAGTATCCTTCAAAGCTTTGAAATAGGTAACGATTTTCAGAAGTTCGAAATTTACGGGAATCGCTTAGATATCCAGTTGACAGAAAATCTCCCTATGGCAACCCAAATTTCTGTTGATATAAGCAAGGGACTGATCAAAGATGAGCATGGCAATGAATTCGAAGGTTTTACTGCCAATTCAGGAGCCTGGGGGTTCAGCACCATGAGCAAATTTGAACAACATATTGAGTTTCCAACTTTGGATCCTGTCACTTACGGTGTTGGAACAATAAATCTGGGACCTGAAAAAACAGATCGAGGACTACCTATAACTTACTCGGCTGAAACGAGTGGTATCCTAGAAATTAGTGGTAACAAAGCCACAATTTTAAAAGTCGGAAACACCAAAATCATTGCAAGCCAAAACGGGGATGATAAAAATTTACCTGCAGCAAGCAAGGAGAATACATTATCGGTATTACCAAAACCTTTAACAATAAGGGCATTCCAACTTGAAAAAAATTATGGGAGCCTTCTCGAACTGGAAGGAACAGAGTATGAAGCGGAAGGTTTAGTGAAAGGTGACAACATTCAAACCATCAAGTTAAGAAGTTCTGGACAGGATCCCAAAGCAGGGGTGGAGAATTCTCCCTATCCCTTGATTGCGGAAAACGCCGAAGGAACTGGGTTAGAAAACTATGACATCACCTATGAGGACGGAGAAATAAAAGTGCTCCCTATCCCCCTAACAATAAGTGTAGGGATGTATGAAAAAACCTACGGACAGAACGACCCTAAATTTAGCCCATCGTATTCCGGTTTTGTGAACGATGAAACCGAGGATAATCTGGATGGAAGTATTGTTGTCCAGAGGAATGAAGGTGAGGACGTAAATAAGTATCTCATAACCCCATCAGGGGTAAGCTCTACCAATTATACCATTCAATTCCAGAATGGCATGTTGGGTATAGCCCCATCAAAATTGACAGTAAGGGCCTTAAAGGCAAACAAAATCTATGGTGAAGCGGACCCAACCTTTCAAGTAGCATTTGAAGGATTCCAATTTGAGGACGGCGAAAATTCAATGGGAGGCAACCTGAAGTTCGACAGGCAACCTGGAGAAAATGTGGACAAGTATATAATTACTCCATCAGGCTTTTCCAACTTCAATTACCTAATTGATTACGAAACTGAATATCTCCAAATAAACCCTGCTCCCCTTACCATCAAAGCCGATAAAAAGTCAAAGGTATACGGACAGGAAAACCCTGAACTGACTTTTCAATATATTGGATTGGTGAATGATGACACCCAAACTGAAGATCTGCCAGTAATCTCCACAGATGCCCAAAAAGGTTCAAGTGTAGGTTTTTACGACATCATGCTTGCAGATGCTAAAGACAAGAACTATGATATCACTTTGGAGGATGCCAAGCTGGAAGTCACCAAAGCTCTCCTTACCATCAAAGCCGATAAAAAGTCAAAGGTATACGGACAGGAAAACCCTGAACTGACTTTTGAATATATTGGATTGGTGAATGATGACACCCAAACTGAAGAGGTTCCGGTAATTACTACGGATGCCAAGGTAGGTTCCAATGTAGG
>NZ_JAHCMY010000017.1:0-57046 GCF_018449405.1 Litoribacter ruber | reverse complement strand
ATGCTTGGCTTTACAAGCCGCACGAAAACTTAGTTGTTAGCCGTAGTTTTTAAAAAAGTAAAAACACATTCCAAATCTTACTCAAGATTAGCTAATTTCTTCCACCTCTACAATACCCTGATTAGGGTATTTTAAGCTAATCAAAGTTTAAAGCGAAGTAAACTATTTTATTGATCTCGTTCCTCCAAAGAAAAGTTTGCCATATAAACCCACTTGTGAGAAAAAAGTACACCGATGGGATAGCAATCCCGTATGCAGATAGTTAATTAAATTATATTAATTCCTGCCTAAATTTTTGAACTCTAACTTCCAGGTTTAAAGCTTGCTGAACGAAGTCCTTAATATTTATGTCGGAGTCGCGTGAGTATTCAATCTGAAAAAGCCTTGTCTGACTCGATAATTCGCCAGCCTTTTCTTTCCAATTTATATGATTCTCCCTTTTAAGATTGTCCACCTCATCCATTAAATCATGAAGGTGATTAATTTCCTTTTCGGCTTTCTGTCTTTTGTCCATTCAGTTTATATAATGTTTTCTCTTCTTACCAAAATACATGGGATTATTTCCATCTACCCATAACCGCATTTTTGAAAAAATGGGAGGGAATTTATTCAGGATTATTTTAAATCAAAATCCAACAACTCTTTCGGATGAACTTTTAATGCATAGGCAATTTTTGAAAGATGACTTATGCTAGTGTTGACTTCTCCTCTTTCAATTCTGCCTATTTGGCTGAGGGTAAAACCAGTGAATTCAACAAGATCCTCCTGAGAAATTTTCTTGGATTTTCTCAATTCTGCAATCCTATTTCCCACTTGATCGATAAATTTCTGGTCCCTACATGCCATTCGTTGCTCATGGTAGTAGTCAATAGCTCATTCCTTTGTCGAAACCAAAAGTTCTCTTACATCAACATTTAGAAATCTCGCAATTTTAAAAAGATCCGGAATTGAAGGCTGCTTAGTATTTGTGCACCAATTGGAAACAGTAGGCTCTTTAACCCCCATATATTCAGCTAGTTTCTTATTTGAACTTTTTTGCTGTACAATAACCTCCTTTATGCGATTGTAATCCATATCCCAATTTTACCTGACATATATGCCATTAGTACTTATCAATTAAGGCTTTTTCGGAGATTTTTTCTTTTTTGAGAGCTCTTCCCAAAACCCTGTGTCAGGAATTAAATCACGCGGCGAGCAATTCATTTCAAAAGCTAATCGATTGACATGATTCAAGTTATACTTGCTGTTAGAGTTGGGGCTCTCTATTTGACCAATAAAGCTCTTATCACATTCTAAAAATGAGGCAACATCTGCTTGAGAGAACCCTTTAGATTCCCTAACTCTCTTAACCTGCTCGATTACAGCTAATTCGAATTTAGATTTTTTTGCCATTACTATTTGCAATTACTAAATTCTTTATTAGATTTACGCTTAGTTATTACTAAGCAAAATTTCTTCCTTTAATTGCATAAGGAAAATATTTCTTAGTATTGCGATCCTTTAAATAGAAGCATCGCACTTATTGTCTCGAAACAGAAACCTAGGAAATTTCTAATGTACACGAGAAAATGAGTGAAGTTGCTCACGCCATTGGCGTGGGCTCACTTATTCGTGTACGGGTTCTTCCTAGGTACCTTGTTTCGATTGAGCTGAGTCCCACGCCTCTTTTTATGCCTGGTACTCAATCTCTCAAGACACTATTATATATAGAGTACCATGGGACAGCAACATATCACATATCCTCCTCTGCGTTACGGGTCAATGATGAACCCGTCCAACTGCTGCGCTGTCTCCTTTCATCAATCCATTAAGCAACTACAAAGAAACCTGATCAAATCCCCGGATTGAGGCTCCGCTTCACTGCGCCGGTTACATGGCTTCGCCGATTATGGTTTACTTGGCTTCGCCGTTTAAATGGCTTCGCCGTTTACTGGCTCCGCCGGTTAAGGGTTAACGTTTCACAGTTGTACTCACAGGCCTGAACACTGAACTTTGAACCCTGAATCTTTAAACCATAACCTTTCCCCGCAGGGGAAAAAATAAGCCATAAACCAAAACGCCATTTGATCAAAAAAAGAATGCGTCAATTCTTAATGGAACACCCATGCCTAAACCATAAGCCTTAAACTTTAACCGTCCGCGCTAGCGGACAATAAACCATAAACTATAAACCGATGAAAAGTATCAAAAAATTTCTTGATGGCATATTGTGGCTGCTGGTAGGGGATAGGCCCCTAGTGAAGGAGGAAAGTAAATATACCTACGTCCCCGACCCCAAACCCAAGCCCCTCACCAGAGAACAACAGGAAGCGGTCCTCCTCTGCAAAGCCATCGGCGTCATCCTCAAAGAAGAAGGTGAAAAGAACAAACTTAAAGTAGAGCTCCACATCCGCCCACTACCCGACAAACCCCCAAACCCCTAGCCCCACGGATCTTTCCGTCTTCTGTCTTCCGTCTTTAAACAATCAATACAATGAAAAAAAGAACAATCTTTTTCTTCCTGGGATTACTATGTCTTTTGGGGAGAGTCGAAATAGTAGCAGGGCAAGAAGTTGCCAATCATCCCCAAGCCCCCTCCGACCGAATGGAGGGGGCCCCGGTGGTGGTATATGGCGAAATCAGGCCAAGAATGCCCTTCGACCATTTTACAATCAAATACTGGGAGGCACCCCTTGACCTGGTGAGCAACTCCCCCCAACTGCACTTCCAGAAAATAAAAGCCAAATCCGGAAGCCTGAAGAAAGGCAATCCCTACAGCTACTACTTCGAAGTGCATATCCCAGCTGAAAGCTTTGGCTACCTTACTATAGGAAATGAACATGTCACCTTCCTAGATCATCTCCCCGTCCTGTCTGGAGATAGCCTGCAGCTCCAAGTCAATGAACTCTTCGGAAGGACGGTATTCTCCGGCCCACAAGGAGATTATGCCCAACTCCACGCCTCTCTACAAATAGCAAAGGACAGGGAGCTATTTGATAGGGAAACAGTAGTCCACACACGGGACTATACCAATATGTTTCCTCAAGAAGGAGAATACCAGGAATTTCTAAAAGCCCAAGAGATGGGATTCGGCCGAAAGGTAAAGCTGTGGCTCATTGATACCGAGGAGTACTTCCTAAACCAAAAAGAAGAAAACCATAAACTTCTTAAAGGTTTACCCCAGTATGCCACTGAAGCAATTGAGACCTCTTCAGTTGACTCTTTTAGAAAGCAGATGCTAATGGATGACTTCTTAAGCCGCGAGTGGTGGAGCCACTACCAGCTTTGGCAGTCCCTGTTGAGATATGCTGAAAACCAAGACAGCCTTCTCTCCTCCATGAGGGAATACGAAGAAGAGATTCTAAGACAGCAAGTTCCCATTTCTCCAATCTTTATAAGCAGCTTTCAATTGGATTATTTTTTCGAAAAGGCAAGGTTTCACGCCCACCTATATGACCGCTCAGTTGCCGAAGCAATCTCATTACTGTATGAAGGGGATACTAGAGATAAATTATTGGCCAAATACCTCTTCCGGAATTATACAGGGGCTACCATTACCGAGGCAGAAGCAACGAATATAACAGCGACCATCCAGGATCCCCTCCTCAAGAGCCAAGTCAATGATTACATCTTGAAATTCAAACCGGGGTCCGAGTTGGCAGAATTCAAATTTGAGGACAGGTCCGGAAACCAGGTTGAAATAGATGATTACCAAGGTAAACTGGTACTGATCAACAGCTGGTTTACGGGTTGCTCGGCCAGTTCAAGCTTCTATCAAAACATCCTCAAGCAAGTGGAAGATAAATATGCCGACAATCCCGATGTCGCTCTTTTATCCATATCCATAGACCCCAGCAAGGAAGCATGGGACAAAGGGGTGGAAAGTGGGAAATACAGTTCCGAAGCTTGGGACGAACTCTATTCGGGCAACGACCGTGACAAGCACCCCTTCTTCCTACACTATGGTATTCAGGACTTCCCCCGGCAAATGATCATCGGCCCCGACGGCCGCATCATCAAAGCCCGAGGCATAGGCTGGGATCCCAAACAGATTATCCAAACCATTGACCAAGCCCTTATCAATAGCATGGAATGAGGCTTTCATTAAAGTTAACCTAACTACACAATCTGTGTAAATCCGTGAAATCTGTGGTGAAATTAATGCAACCCAATATAAACAAATCAATATGAAAAAGCATCTACTACTGTCACTATTCCTAGTGACATGGGCCCTAGCTGCCCAAGGACAAAACCCAGGAGATCAGCACCTCCTGCGAGGACGAGTGCTGGCAGGCTCTCAGGGACATGGCCTCCCAGGGGCCTATATCACACTTGAAGGATCCGAACGAAGAGCTGTTACGGATGCAGAAGGGGAGTTTAACCTTAGAGCTACAGCAGGCGACTATATTCTTATAGTCAACTTCTTGGGATACGAAGAATACTCCCTAGAGATCAGCCTGCCTTATGCGGAAAGGTTGGACATCGTGCTCCAAGAGAGTGACTTGAGCATGGATGCAGTCGATGTCGTATCCACCGGATACCAGCAGCTTCCAAAAGAGCGGGCAACAGGTTCTTTTGTCCAGGTAGACAACGAGCTGGTCAATCGCCGGATAAGCACCAATCTCATCGATAGACTGGAAGATGTCACACCCGGACTGATATTTAACCGTTCCGGCCAAAGTTCAGACGCACTCAGCATCCGGGGACGAAGCACCATCTTTGCCAACACCCAACCCTTAATCGTAATTGATAACTTCCCTTATGACGGACCACTGGAAAACATTAACCCCAATGATGTGGAATCAATCACCGTCTTACGAGATGCCGCAGCGGCTTCAATTTGGGGTGCAAGAGCGGGGAATGGTGTCATAGTGATCACCACCAAAAGAGGGAATTTTAAAAAAGGTCCCCAGGTATCCCTGAATGCCAATGTTACTACTGCAGAACGACCAGACCTCTTTTACCAACAGCGGATGTCTTCGCCTGATTTTGTGGATATGGAGGAATTATTATTCGGAAGGGGCTTTTACAACACGGCAGAAAATTCGGTCAACCGGACTCCCCTGAGTCCAGTGGTGGAAACGCTCATTGGTAGAAGGGATGGCCTGATCAGCGAGGCAGATGCTGCAAGAAAGTTGGATGAATTTAGGGCCTTCGACAACAGAAGAGACTATATGGACCATCTTTACCAAACTGAAATCCGACAGCAATACTCGGCAAATGTAAGAGGAGGAGGGGAAAATCAGCGATATGCCCTTTCAATCGGCAATGATCGCAATTCGGAATCATTGGTGGGCAATTACCTGAACAGGCTTACCGTAAGTGCTACCCAGGATTTATCCATGCTCAAAGGAAAGTTAAACCTTTCCACAGGGGTGTATTACGCAGAAACAGATAGAGAATCAGGAAATGAGGGATTTGGAAGCTTAAGATATTCAGGCTCTGTCCCCAATACCTACAGCAGGCTGGTTGATCCAGCGGGCAACCCCCTACCCATAGTATCAGATTATAGGGAATCATTTAAGCGCAATGCCCAGGAATTGGGGCTGCTGGACTGGTCCTTGGTACCGCTTCAGGAAATCAATGAGATAAGCAATAGAAGAAAAGCAAAAGACATCAGACTGAATACCAATCTCTCCTATAACATCAACTCAGATCTTAAGGTAGAAACCTTGTACCAATATTGGCAAAACAGTACCAACAGGGAGGAATATTTTTCAGAAAACAGCTATCTCGCACGTAACCTGATCAACCGCTACACGCAACGGGATGATTTGGGTAATCTCAGCTATCCTATTCCCGTAGGTGGCATCCTAAACGCCGGCAATACCTTAGGCGAAAGTCATAATGTGAGAACCCAGATTCACTATACCAAAGCTTGGGGAGATAAACATGATTTGGTAGCCCTAGGGGGATTTGAAGTAAAAACACTCAGAACTTCAGGATTTGCTACCCGGTATTATGGGGTGAGTGAAGAAACCGGCATGAACAGTCCTGTAGACTATATGACCCTGTTTCCCCAATTCATTAACCAAAACAGCCGCTTGAGAATCCCTTACATCGGGACCATATCGGGTACTGCCGACCACTTTATAAGCCAATACGCAAATGCGTCCTACACCTACGACCGGAGATATACCCTTTCGGGTAGCGCAAGGCGGGATGCTTCCAACCTATTTGGTGTCAACGCTAACCAGCGGGCTGTCCCTCTTTGGTCGATAGGAGGTGCCTGGCTGATAAGTGAAGAGGACTTCTATGGCGCTAGCTGGCTACCCTACCTGAAACTGCGGATGACATATGGTGAAAACGGAAATGTCGATAAAAGCATTTCAGCATTGACCACCTCCATTATCCAGCTCACCAGTCAACTCACAGGTCTAAGAGTTGGGACATTGATGAACCCCCCAAACCCAGACCTTCGCTGGGAGCGAATCAAAATATTGAACATGGGACTTGACTTTGACGCCTTTGACGGAGGATTAAGCGGCAGTCTTGAAGCTTATGGCAAAGATGGGGTAGATCTCATAGGGGCAGTACCGGTGGCACCATCAAATGGAATTACCCAGTTCCGGGGAAACTTTGCCTCCACATCCACCAAGGGGTTTGATTTTAATGTACGCTACCTACCTGTGAGAGGCAACTTCACTTGGGCTATTGATTACTTCCACTCCCATGTAAATGAAAAAGTAATAGGTTATGAAGCGGAAGTCACCCCACAGGTTTACCTCAATCAAGGAATTGGAAACCTCTCTGGCCAGATCCCCGCACCACGGGAAGGAAAGCCATTATACGCCGTATATAGCCTTCCATCTGCAGGACTTGATCCACAAACCGGCGATCCCAGGGGATTTTTGGATGGAGAAATCAGCACCAACTATACCTCAATTATCAATACCGCAACCCTGGACGACCTGATCTATCATGGCCCAGGCAGGCCCACTCACTTTGGGGCATTTAGAAATACTTTCTCTTACGGAGGTCTCAGCCTCTCCATGAATATCAGCTATCGAATGGGTTATTTCTATAGAAGAAGCTCCATCAGATACGATGATCCCTTGCTGGGAAGGGTTGGCCATGGCGATTTTGCAGACAGGTGGCAGCAGCCAGGAGATGAACTTGTGACCACAGTGCCTTCCCTACCTGCCGCTAGAAACATACAACGGGACAATTTCTATGGAAGCAGCTCGGATTTGGTAGAGCGTGGGGATCATATCAGATTTCAGGATGTGAATATAACTTATCGCATGGATAGAAATACAATTCCACGACTCCCTTTTAGAGGAGCTGAAATCTACGGCTACCTCAATAATCTGGGAATGATCTGGAAGGCCAGTGATGATCCCTTGGATCCAGACTTCAGAACCATGCGCCCTCTGAGAAGCATGACATTAGGACTAAGAATAGACATTTAAGACATGCCCTTCCTGCCGACTTTCTTCATAAGGTTTAGTTACACGGTTCTGGCGGGAGGGGCTACCCTAACCCTCGCAGCGCTCCGTGCCCAGCGCCCAGTGCTCCGTGCTCAACAGATTCAAACCATTAAAAACGTTAAAATCATGAAAATAACTTTTAAAATACTCTATATAACAATCTTTGCAGCAATCACGCTTAGCTGTCAGAACCTCCTCGACGAAAAACCAGACCGATCCCTCGTCGTCCCCACCAAACTATCCGAACTCCAAGCCATGCTGGACAATACCAACCAGGTGATGAACAGAGAAGCCGGTTTGCCAGAATTATCAGCCGACCATGTCTACTTGCCAGAAAGCCTGTTTCCACAAATATTGGTAGAAGAAGTCAACAGCCATTTTTGGAGAGAAGACATTTTGGAAAGTATGGAGGCTGGTGAATGGGGCTTGGCCTACTCCCAGATCTTTTATGCGAACATAGTTTTGAAAGAACTCGAGAATTTTAATGACAGTGAAAAGGCAAGCGCTGACTGGCGAAATGTAAAAGGCAGTGCGCTCTTTTATAGAGCTTATGCCTATTTCACATTGGCAAGAACCTATGCTCTCCCTTACCCAACTACTGGCGCTGAAGGGATTGCTGGTCTTCCGCTTCGAACGGCCCCTGAAGTATCAAATGACATCTCGAGGTCTGATCTTGCCTCCACTTTCAATCTGATTACAAATGACCTTAATGAAGCCGCCACACTCTTGTTTGATCGAGCCGCCTACCCTACCCGCCCATCCAAATGGGCTGCTTATGGCATGCTCTCCAGGGTACATTTGTATATGGGGAATTATGCTCAGGTGATTGAAAGCAGTAATCAATGCCTTACTATAGGTAACACCCTGATGGATTACAAGGATTATGAAGGAGCTACGGGAATGCCATTTTCATTATTCAATGAAGAAACGATCTTCTATAGCGAAATGGTTACCTACTTATACCAACTCTTTTGGGGATCCACAATTTCAGAAAGCTTTTACGCAAAATACTCAGAAGGAGACCTGCGCAGAGATTTATTTTTCAACCTGAGAGAGGACCGAATAGAATTTGTAGGAAGCTATAGCGGGACAATGCCCCTATTCAGCGGAATAGCTGTAGACGAAGTAATTCTGAACCGGGCAGAAGCTTACGCTTGGCTGGGAGATGAAGCAGCCGCCCTTGCGGATTTAAACAGCCTGTTGGAAAAACGATTTGATGATTTATTCACCCCGATAGAAGCTGAAGAAGATGTGATTTCAAGGGTATTGGAAGAGCGCGAAAAGCAGTTGTTATTGAGGGGGCTGAGATGGGGTGACATCAAAAGGCTTAATACCCTTGAAAACCAGGGAATAGTCATCACTCGGGAAAGAGAAGGTATTACGCACGAACTGGCCCCCGGCAGCAACCGATATGCATTCCCCATCCCCGATATAGAAATCAGCCAATCCGGCATCCCCCAAAACCCCCGCTAAAAACTCAAAAAGGGCCCTGATCAGGAGCCCTTTTCTTTTTTTTCCAATTGTCACATTCCGACATCCGACATCCGACTTCGGACAACGGACATCCGTCATCCGTCTCCGACTTCGCACTAATCCCAAGCCAAAAGCTATCGAACCAACCACATCCTACAATCTCAACACATCTCTCTCTGTGTCCTTTGTGCCTCTGCGGTTAGACTCTCACCCGACATCTGGCATCGGACATCCGACAAATCACGGCCTCGAATAAACCCCTGGCCGCTCAGTGCCAAGAATTATATCATCATTCTCATCAAACTCAGCCGTACACACATTTGACATGGTAGTACAGTTGTAACTTACTCCCTCGGGAATTTCTTCCCAGGTACCATTGCTCAATTGCCCCTTAAGGACACCCTGTCTTTCCTGTGGCATATTAAACGCAAATGCCATCGATGCCGCCAGCGCCAATCCAAGAGCTGGAAGCGATTTAATTAGATTTTTCATAATTTTTATTAAAGTTGTAACAGCAGCTTACCTGCTGTTGGGTTAAATAATTGCCAATGCATTATCATCATGCACCAACCTACTCTACTACTACCCAATACCCGGCACAGTGAGCTTCTGACCCTCACTTTCAGAAGAGGTATTGAATTTTCTTTCTCTATCTCCATTGTCCGTTGTGCGAACGTCTCCGACTTCGTACTACCCCATCCACCACTCTCCCGTGACTGACCTTAGGTAGAACCCTGTCGGCCGACAGGCGGGAATGACAACAATGACAACAGCCACGGGGAGGCGAAGCCGACCCACGGGCGGACAACAATGACAACCACGCCCCCATTATGCAAATAATCACCTGCTGGGCGCGGACGCTACACCCGACATCCGACACCTGTCACCCGACAGCATTACACCAACTCCGGCAAAACCCCAAAACACCACATTAAACACCAAGTGTTCGCCCCAGCTCAATGAATCAATCACTCCCCCACAACTACACGGTACCCTGTCAAATACCCCCATCATCACTGCAAGAATATACCCCGTAAAAGACGTCATCAAAACTAAACTGAACCAAAACCCTATATACCTAAACTTGGGAATCAGCAATAAAACCACAGCTCCAAACTCAAATATTGGCAAACCATATAACAACCCCTCAGCCATCCAGAGAGGAAAAACCTGGTTTTCTAATGCAAGCCGCGTCTTTTCAAAATCCAGCAACTTACTAATAGCCGTGTAAAGAAACATACCTGATAAAAGCATGACCAAAACCTCGGAAATTATTTGATACCTCCTCATAGCATTCTGCATTTATTTATGACTAAATTAGCATTACACACTGTCAATGAGAAGGTTGAACCACAATTATCAAAAAATCCAATCAACTATGGACCAAATGAGACAAAATAAGTCCCCCACCCAACTCTGGCACCAAATTCACAGTTTTTTTAAAGTTGTTAGTTTTGCGAATGTCTCCGACTTCGCACTAGTCCCATTAATCAACTAACATCGCAACACATTCCACTCTGTGGCCTTTAGGTCTCCGCAGTTAAATTTTTCATCCACATTCAACACCACATCGGGCATCTGACATCTGACATCAACATTATGACATCAATCTATCACTTTTTGGAATTCTTAAGAACCGAAGCCGGTCATAAGGTAACCTGCCTGACAGGCCAATATAGAGGAACACTTATAAATTCATTTGAGACTATCCAGATATCCTCAAAAAGCGTAATCAAACATAGCAACGACATTGAAAATTATATCAGGATAATTTATAAGGGATATGGAGCGGTGTACGCGAATAACAAGCTGAAAAGAATTTACCATCCCGGGGAAGTCATTCAGGATTTGGCTTCATTCAAAAAACAGGAGAGATCTTCACTTACAATCGAAAGTCGTACAAAAATGACCTATGGGCAGATGACTTACGACCAATACCAGGCTTTGACTTCCACTGAATCTATATACTTGGGCTTCTTTTCCGAATTGCATCAGTACATGCGTAGGATTGACCGTTCTTGGATTGAGGTTTTATCAGTAGAGGAAAAAAACCGATATAAATTCTTCCTATACCAATACCCCAATTTAATCCAGCTACTATCTGTTCAAGAAATAGCTGACTTGCTCCACATCAAATATGGCTCACTCAAAAGATACCGCCAACAACTTTCCGCCACCCCATCCCTACCACCCCACACCCCCAAACTCTACTCCACCCTCTGCTTCTAACTCACCCCCTCCGTTGTGCGAATGTCTTCAGACTTCGCACTACCCCTCACCCATAACGAAACCCCTTTGCAAGCGAAGCTCTGCAAAGCCCAACGTACCAGTTCCCGTTAAAGAACCCTCAGCGTAAAACCTGACTGACTTGAGGTAGAACAATGACAACTGATTCCGCGAAGCGGAAGGGACAACCAGTCCCGGTGACCTTAGGGAACTCGGGACGGACAACCCTGCCGGCCGGACGTAGGGAGGCGGGCACGTCATTACTTACGTGAGTTACCTCCTGCTGGGCGCGGGCTCTGCACCCGACTTCCGACATCGGGCATCAAACATCCGACATCGGGCATCCGACATCGGGCATCCAACATCCCTCACCCCAAATAACTATCAAAGGCCTCCTCCATAAACACAGATATCGCTCCCAACATCCTTGCCTCCCGGCCCAATGTCGAGACCTCAATCTTCGTCTCCATCCGGATCTGTGGCATACTGTAAATATTCAGAGCCTGATGAATTGATGGTAAAATTAAGCCTCCGGCCTCCGCAATTTTACCTCCTATTATAATATGCTCAGGGTTCAAAAGCTGAATCAATACAGCTATCCCCCTACCCATGTAGGTACCCACGATGTTTAAAATACTTATAGCATGTTGGTCACCTCGAAGTGCAGATTGGATGATCAGGTCGGGATCGATACCGTCTAGGTTATTTGCTATTTCAGCATTCATAATGGACTTCTTGCCCTGCTCAAAACCTTCTCGCGCAAAATCAACCATCGCCATTCCGGAGGCTACCGTCTCCAAACAGCCTTGCTTACCACACACACATAACCGCCCACCTTCATTTTCCATGGTGATATGACCAAACTCCCCCGAAAAACCTGAAAACCCTTTGTAAATCTTGCCTTCTAGTACCATCCCCAAACCTATACCCCAGTCATTGTAGATTCCTAAAATAGAGCTGCTTCCAGCTCGGGAACCAAATTTATACTCAGCCAATGTCATCGCTTTGGCATCATTCTCAAAAACTACCTGTTTGTTGAATTTTGCCTCTAAGGTGGATTTGAGGGAGGTGTGGGAAAGCTTGCCGAAATATGAATAATTTATCCCCTTTTTGGAATCCACCAATCCAGGCATAGTAACCCCTATTCCCAATAACTTGTCCTGGTTGATTTGACTATCATCTAAAAACTTTTGTCCCAGCTCATATATTGCCTGGATATTTTCCTCCTGCCCGTTAAACTTTATTTTGAAGGTCTCTACTTCAGAGATTCTTTGATGATTGTTATTAAAAATTGCCATTTGGGTTTTATTCTGGCCTACATTTATAGCCAAAATAAAAATAGAATTATCTTTCAGTCCATATAAATCCGGCTTCCTACCTCCACTGGATTCGTCTTTTCCTTTTCTTTCAATCAACTCCTCGGTCAGCATCTCGTTGATCAGGTTGGTGATGGTAGGCAAGCTCGCTTGAAGCTCCTGACAAATATCCATAGCCGTTTTGTAACCATGGGTATAAATGGTTTTTATGACCTTGATTTTCTGCTGAACCCTTTTCCTATCTGTTCCCTTTAACCCTGAAGCCCTTCCTGAGGATGGCAATAAATTAATCATATAAAAGTTTTTAAAACGACTGCAAGTTAAATAAAGAAAGCCCCTTGCCGATAACATCAGCAAAGGGTTTTACTACAAACAACTATAACTAAACCCGAATATCCATAATCTTTCCTGTTTTGCGGCTCTCCTCAGCCATAAATCCCATCATATGGGACTCTATACTGTCTGAAATTGTAGAAGTCAACAAAGTGGAGTCCTGTTTGGAAACTGCCTGCACAAAATCCCTCATCAGCAACCAATCACCTCCACCGTGACCGCTGTTTCTATAATTTTCCACATCCTCGGCTTTTGGTACCAAGGTGGTTTTTTCTCCAGTTCGGAAATCCGAAACGACCAGCTCCTTCATGTCCCCTACCATATCGCCCATTGAACCCATTACTCTGGTGCGGCGTCCTGCATAGGAAGTGAAGGCCTGCATGGAAAAATTGGCCGTGATCCCCTCATCAAATTGTATACTGGTAACATAATGATCGGGCTGGTCATTTTCCATTCTATATACACACCGTCCATAATTTGTAGTCTTCAATTTCTCCAGAATTTCATCTCCATGATTTTCTTTGTTTTCGGATAAATTAAATACAAATGTAGACCTCCTGCCCTTATGATATATTTTTAATGCGGAATATGGGCAGTCTTGTTCTACCGCACAACCATCCGTACACCTTGCCGTGCTTCCCTCAGGGGCATTTTCCTTTTTGAACCACTTAAGGTCTCCCATAGCAGCAATTTTCTTACTCGGCTTATCGATGATCCATTTCATAATATCCAAATCATGACAGGATTTGGCCAAAATTATTGGAGTCGTTTCCTTGCTGTTGTGCCAATTGCCACGAACATAGCTGTGAGCCATATGAACATGCTCTATCGGTTCAAAATGCTGTATGCTAATCACTTCTCCAATTGCCCTATCGGCAATCAATTCCTTCATTTTTACGAAATAAGGAGCATATCTAAGTACGTGGCAAACCGCAACGATATTACCGTTCTTTTCTGCCAACTCCAAAATATCCAAGCACTCCTGAACAGTAGGTGCAATAGGCTTCTCTAACAGGATATCATACCCCATTTCCAGGGCCTTCATACAAGGTGCATAATGGAGATCATCAGGAGTACTGATAATCACGGCATCAGCAAACTTTGGCTGGTCAAAAACATGTTCCCATGTAGTGAAAGTTTTATCAGAATCAATGTTATGCTTTTTCACATAGCTTTCTCTCCGCTGCTCATGCGGCTCGGCCACACCGACTATATTCATTTGTTGAGGAAAATTATGGGCAAAATTTCCATAAACATTTCCTCTTCCTCCCGCTCCAATCGTAATTGCAGTTACAGGTTTATCCGGATCTGCCATTTTACCCGATGGATAAATATATTCATATTTATTCTCTGCTATCTTGGCGTAATTATTAAAACTTAAGGTTGTGGCGCCCAAGGTTAATCCCAAGGCTTTGATTAAATCTCTTCTTTTCATAATTAAGTAGTTAATAGGTAAGGGAAGCAAAAACAGGACGGTGATCGGAGGCATACTCTTCAGGTATTACCCGATGCTCTACCACCTCGATGCCGGCATCTTTGGTAAACATGATGAAATCAATTGTACGGTTCGGGTTCTTCTCCGGAATGGTGTAGCCGCAATTATGTCTACATGTTCTCTCAAAATAACCCTCAAGATAATTGATTCCCTCACTATCTGGCAAAGCATTAAAGTCTCCGGCGAGAATCACAGGAATTTCTGAATCCCGATACAAGCCTGCCACCTCCTTCGATTGATGAAGATTATTCTCTTTGTTGGAATAATCTAAATGAGTACTCGCAAACCAAAATGGTTGACCCTCCACATCTACCTTAATTTGCAAAACAGCTCTTCGCTCAGAGTTTACGCCTTCCATATTAGAAATAGCATGTTTGGAAGATTCCTCAATTGGAAACCTGGATAATATAGCATTGCCATACTCACCCCCCTGATGATCTATAGACTTTTCAAAATAATGATACATGCCGGTGAGTTCACCCAAAGCAGCAGCTTGGTCCAAATCTACACCCGATCTTTCTGTTTTCACATCCACCTCCTGCAAAGCCACCAGATCAGCATCCGATTCCTTGATCACTCTTGCTATAGCTTCCAAATCAATCAGTCCCGGCTGGGAAGGAGGATTTGCATGGTGGATGTTATAGGTCAATACCTTTAATTTGGCTTCTTTATTCTCAGTTTCCTCTTGTATTTCCTGACCCTGCTCGGCATCCTGCGTCTCGCTGCAGCCAAACATTAACAAGCCAAACAAAGAAAGCATCATCAAATTTTTCATGTCGTAATCTGTTTTTTCATTAAAATTATTATTCCCATTTCCAGCTGCGCAAACGCCCCCGACATCTGACATCCGACATCCGACACCTGACATCCGACATTCTCCGCGAAGAAAACTCTGTGTGACTCAGTGCCTAGCTCTTTTTAAACTCTGTGACCAATTTTTTCCGCGTCGAGGAACTTAGCGCGACTTATTTCTAAACTTAGTGCGACTTAGTGACCAATTTTAATCCCCGAGCCCTTAGTGACCATATTTAGATCCATCTACCACCCCGGGTTCTGCCCCAACACCGGATTCCGCTCCAGCTGAACCAAAGGCACCGGCCATAGGTAGTTTTTAGGATCCTCAAATCTCCGGTTTGTCAAGGCTACCACATAGCCATCTGAATCTACCTGTACATTAGCCACTTCGTCTTGTGCCAATACCAAATCTCTTCTCACCCCCTTGGTATCCTCAGCTAGCAAATCTCCCTGTCTCCACCGCTTTATATCAAAGTACCGCTGACCTTCCAATGCAAGCTCCACTCTTCTTTCCCTCCTGATTTCTTCTCTCAAATCCAATTGGTTGGCCTGAAGCTCGGAAATTACCATCGGTCTCATTCCCACTCTCTCCCGAAGTAAATTGATGCTGATATCCAAGTCCGATTGAGTAAGGCTTCCCAGCTCCAACTTGGCCTCTGCGTAGGTCAATAGTACTTCTGCATACCTCAACACATGAATATCATTTACATCCTGCGTTACTTGATGTACCGTGGATGGCTCTACATACTTGGTGAAATAATAACCGGTTACGGTTACTGACCCCCTTCGGTCTGAACGGAACTTGGGAGCCGTATAAACCGACGGATCGTCATTGTCTGGGTTTCCGTCAAATCTTCCTCCCCAGGGTGATCCAGGTGCCAATATGGTCTGACTCATCCTTGGATCCCTGTTTTCAAAGATCGCCTCATAGCTTTCCTCACTATATAAAGGTGAACGGTCTATAGGTAAGCCGTCAATACAGAGATAGGAATCCACCAAAGATTTGGTAGGGTTGAATCTGGCATTTTGATCAGGCACTTGAATTTCCCTACTTAAATTATGTCTGTTGATCTCCTCAAGGTGAAGTCTGGCAATCATCGTTTCCCGATTATTGCCTCTAGCCTGCCTGCCACTATAGGTAAATAAATCATTGTAGCTCGTAGAGGGATCTCCATTACTATACAGTTCATAGAGTCCCAAATTCATAACCTCTTGAGAAGCCACCTCTGCCACATCATAAAAGCCATTATATAGAGCGACTCTAGCCTTGAGTCCCAATGCGGCTCCTTTTCTTATTCTTCCCAGATCGTTTCCACTTGGAATTTCCGCTGGAAGAATGTCCGCAGCTTCCTGAAGTTCCGTAAGCACAAATTCCACAACCTGCTCTTTTGGATCCCTTCCACCGTACAACTCATCAATATCCAGCACCGTAGTGACCAAGGGAACATCACCAAACAGTTCGCTTAGATAGCTATAGAGATAGGCTCTGATTACCCTTACCTCAGCGGCTAATATTTCCCTTCTTTCAGGAACAGCCACAAAGGCTTGTTCATAATTTTCAAGGAAATTGTTGCATTGTCTAATTCCAGCATACATGTTTCTCCACTCATTGTTAAGCGTAGCTAGATCGTGGTTGAAATTCCCACTCCCTATCTGCAAATAAGCAGTAGTGGATGGCCAGAGAGTATTGTCACCTATATTTTCAAAATCGACCGTGTTTTTTGCTTTAATATTGCCATAAATCGCATTTACCGCTAGAATCAATTGGTCTTCATTCTCCCAAAATGTTTCATCCACTATGGCATCCAAAGGCACTCTGTCCAAATAATCTTCCGAACAAGAAGTAAGGCTCAAAGCCACTATCACCGAAGTATATATAAATTTTTTCATCACTTATTTCAAATTGAAGTTTACTCCTAAAATGAAGGTCTTGACCTGAGGATAAAAACCTCCACTACTCACAGGGGTCTCAGGATCATAGGCATAAAAGAAATTAGTTCTGGTCAACAGATTATCACCGGAAGCATACACCCGCATCGAATTGATTCTAAGACGGGAAAGAAGATTTGAAGGTAGGGTATATCCTATCTGTAAATTCTTTAGCCTCAAATAAGAAGCATCCTCTAGCCAAAAAGTGGATAATCGCTGATTATAAGACTGTTGATAAGTCAATCTCGGGTAAGAAGCGTTTGGATTTTCTGGTGTCCATCTATCCAAATGGATATGTTGGGGCATTGACCCCTCATTGATCAGCGCATGCCTACCCGGACCGTTGATAAGTCCATTTGCCTTTCCTACACCCTGAATAAAGAGGCTGATGTCAAACCCTCTCCATCCGGCCTCTAACTGCAAGCCGTAGGTGTATCTCGGAATTGGACTGCCGATTACCGTTCTATCGGTATCTAAAGAGATTTCTCCATCCCCATCCAAATCTCTGTATATAATATCCCCAGGCTGAACGGGATCCCCAGGTATGGTAGGGAAATTTGGAGTATAAACCCCCGTTTCTTCATTAAAATCAAAATCAGAAGGTTGGGCAATCCTGTCAGCTACCAAACCATAGAAAGCATCTATAGGATGACCCAATAGTCTTACTTGGTCGCCGAATGTGGGTGGTACTCCACCTAAACTTACAACCTCATTTCTCACATCGGACAAGTTAAAACTCACCCCATAGCGAAATTCCCTAATCTGGTCCCTCCAGGATACACCCAATTCCCAACCTTCATTTCTCACCATCCCGGCATTCTGGGGTGGATAGCCTGTGCCCAATACATCTGGTAATGGCACCACCAATAAGATATCACGGGTATTGTTAATATAATAGTCTGCAATTATTCCTAACCGCCCATTGAGGGTTTGAAAATCCAGGCCTATATTCATCTTTTCCATGGTCTCCCAAGTCAAAAGTGAGTTGGGTACCCCGGTTTCTCGATAACCTATTGTATAATTACCTCCTATTGGGAAAGTATTGTTGACCGGTCCATAAGTGGATAGATATGCAAAGTCACTGCCCACACGGTCATTGCCCTGAGTACCATAACTTGCCCTAATTTTACCGGATTCAATTACATTGCGGAGATTATCAAAAAAGCTTTCCTCTGAAAATATCCACCCCACAGAGGCAGAGGTAAACATGTTCCATCTTACATCGGGAGAAAACCTGGAAGAACCGTCATATCTGAAGTTCACCTCAGCCAAATACTTGTTATTCAACCCATAATTAACCCTTCCAAATAAGGATTGAAGGGCATTTTGGGAAGCATTGCCCGTATTTAACTGGTTTTCAGTACCAAGGTTAATGTGACCTACCTCCTGGCTCACCAAATGCGTCCTGCTTGCCGTAAAGTTATCTCCTATAAATTCCTCTTGGGAAGCTCCAGCCAAGATTTTAATATCATGAATATCATTGAAAGTCTTATCATATTCAGCCGTTGCAATAAATGTCTGATAAGTACTTACATAATCCCTAGAGTCGATCCTATTGATCGGATTGGTTTGGTAGATAAGTGACCCGTCATCCGGACTGAAATAGTCAACTGTTTTCGTAAAGATATTCCGCTTTGAATTGGAGCTTATTAGACCATATTGCCCACGCACGCTGAATCCATCAAACAACTCTAAGCGGGCACTGACATTTCCGGTAAATTCTTGTGAGGAAAAATCATTGGTCCCACCATCTGTTACCACTGCCACAGGGTTGGATTGTCCTCCTATATATCCCCAGCCTCCCGTGGTAAACCGTACCGGAACTAGGGGAAGTATTTGATTGGCCGCGTATATCGGACCCGAAGCCGCCCCAATTCCAAAAGAAGAACCTGAGTAACTTCTGTCTACATAACCTAGATTTACATCGATATCCAATTTATCAATTACTTGGGTGTTGACCCTTAGCCTTACATTGTTTCTTTCTGCTTTATAATTATCACCTGTCACCAGTCCGCCCTCTTGGAGATTGCCATAAGAAAGGTAATAGCTCATATTTTCCCCTCCTCCATTAATTGATACGTTATGGTTTTGCTGGGGAGCACTGCTGCGAAGAATTTCATTCATCCAGTTCGTATTGGCAAAGTAATTAGGGTCTTCACCGCTACGCGCAATATTGATATCACCTTGTGTATAGGTAGGATTTCTTCCCACATTCAATTGGCTCTCATTTAAAAGCTCCATGTATTCTGGAGAACCTAAAAGTTCGGGTACTGCGGTTGGTGTCTGCATTCCCATATATCCCGAGTAGGACACCGTAGGAGAGTCACCCTTTTTTCCCCTTTTCGTAGTCACTAAGATTACTCCATTGGCACCCCTTACACCATATATGGCCGAAGAGGCGGCATCTTTCAGCACCGATATGCTTTCTACATCATCAGGGTTCAGTATATTAAGATTCCCACCTGGTACCCCATCAATTACTACCAAAGGATTGGCATCTCCAAGAGTACCGATTCCACGGATGCGGATTTCATTTCCCCTTTGGCCTGGTTGGGCACTGGTGTTTCTTACAGTTACTCCAGGCATCTGCCCCTGCAGCGCCTCGCCAATTGTAGTAATGGGCCTGCTTCGCATCTCATTGGCTCCAATAGTACTTACCGCCCCGGTAAGGTTGATCCTCTTTTGCTCGCCATATCCCACTACCACTACTTCGTCTAATTGCCTGGAATCAGTAGCTAGAAAAATATCAAGATTGGTTTCCTCTGTAAGAACTACTTCTTGAGTAGTGTAGCCCATTGCCCTTATGATAAGAGTCTCACCAGGCTGAGCATCAATTTCGAAACTGCCATCAATTTCGGTTACGGTTCCGTTTTGGGTACCCTTTATATTAACGGTAACGCCTGGAATTGTTTCATTTGAATCTCCATCAAACACCCTTCCGGTGTAAGGAGCCTGTTGAATAAGGCCATTGATTTCATAAAATGGGAGCCTGGCATCTTTAGCCTGGACGTTGGGTACACTGGTGCAAAGCAAAACTGCACACCCTAAGGGCAGCAACCTCTGCAACCTCAATGTACGCCTGCTGGATACAAGTAGGTTCATAATAAAATGGATTGTTTTGATGATATAAATGCATATTAAAATTGGCTTTCTTTTGACAGCAATCGACCTAATTCCCTGCTTGATCCGAGATACAATTCTCAAATCATATCACCAAGTTATGCAAACGTTTTATAAATCAAAACAAAACTTTTATAAGATTTTTAAAAATGTTATTCTCATTATTTAAAATATATCAAAATGTTAACAATCCATGCCCAATGTTTTCAAAATGTTAACTATTTCACTATCTCATTACGATTATCCCATTACCTCCTAAATCAATACCCAATCTCCGCAAACACATTCGCCAAAAAACCTTTCAGCTCTCGTGACATTTTTCCCGACCTGGAAAGATTTTCTAAATTCTCATCGTACCCCACGCCTAACGAAAATCCTTTTCAAGCGAAGCTTACGAAGATCAACGTACATGTTCCCGTTAAAGAACCCTCAGCCCAAAACGTGACTGACCTTAAGCAGAACCCTGCCGGCCGGACGTAGGCAGGCGGGCACGTTAATACTTACGTAAGTTACTTCCTGCTGGGAGCGTAATAAACATCCGACACCGGTCATCCGACATCCAACATCCGACACCCGACATCGGGCATCCCCCTACCAGTCCCTTATCATCCCCCCATCATCCCTGGGGTATCCCCAGAGATAGTGCGACCCCAGCCCCTCCCATTTTACACATTTTCCATATTTTCCACAGAATACATAGATTCCACATATTCCACTTTCAATTTGATTATCAGACATTTAGGCTAATATTTGGGCATGTTAAACAAATAAAACCATAGCTAAATGGCAAGACAATCGAGTTTCATTAAATTGGAAGGTACCATCGGAGATGTTACTTTTTACAAATCAAAAACAGGCTATAAAGCCAGGCAAAAAGGCGGA
The DNA here is from genome assembly GCF_018449405.1 of Litoribacter ruber. Classification (NCBI taxonomy): domain Bacteria; kingdom Pseudomonadati; phylum Bacteroidota; class Cytophagia; order Cytophagales; family Cyclobacteriaceae; genus Litoribacter; species Litoribacter ruber. Next base: position 36,068 of record NZ_JAHCMY010000017.1, on the reverse strand, counting down.
GTATCAAGAGACCGCATAATGAACGATGCCCAGTTTGAACGGACCCGGGAAAACATCGCCGAATTCACGCAGGCAGCCAGAGCAGGCAAAATCCTTAAAGATGCCTTTAGGGAAATTACCCTAAGAGCCCGAGACATCCGGACCCACAACAGAATCTATTCACAGGCCCTTAAAGTCCTGAAGACAGATAGCTTCTCCAATAGAGGAGAGCGAAAAGTTGAGAATGGTGATATCAGTCTGTTCGAAGGCTTTCAATTCAGCAATAATTCAATGATGGAAGCCACAGTCTATTGCCCTTACAGCATTGACAACGGAGATACCTCGGTAGACATTCAATTTGGATCCTTTGTACCAAGAAAGTATCTGGCCTTCCCATCAGGCTCTACCCATTTTAAATTCTTCGTGGTGGGAGTAGGTGTAGATTTCGAGCAGGGTGAATCAAGAACTGAAATGCAGATTACAGACGCATTTCCACTGGATAACGATGAGCTGCCGGCCTTCAATGTCGAAGTATCAAAAGTTGTCGATATGGGCAACCATCAGTTTTATGCATTGGGTATCGAATTCCTTCAAGAGGTCAACGATAAGCTTTACACCCTGAACAACGGTGCGCACAATGCGGCTAAAATGATCTTAACCCAAACTACCTAATGAAGATCCATCTTGAAAGAGAGTATTGGCCCGGCGGCACCAACGGCACTATGACGATTGAAGACTTTAAACTCTGTCATACCATTGAGCTGCCTTGGAAGCGGAATGAAAAAGAATTTTCATGTATTCCAGAAGGAGTGTACGTATTGGAAAAAAGGTTTTCAGATCGGCATGGGTGGCATATAGCCTTGAAAGACGTCCCTGGCCGTAGCCTGATCCTAATCCATTGTGCCAATAATGCCGGAAAAGAGCTCAAAGGCTGTATAGCTCCGGTTACCAAACTGAAAGGTGAGGGAATTGGGCTGCAATCTAGACATGCCTTTGAAAAGTTAAAGGAAATGATCTATTCTGTGATCGATGGTGGTGAGGAGGTAATTCTGGAGATAAGGAGCTATCCAGATGCTGCTCTTAACCTCGTGCAATACGAACGATCATGGATGGATTAAATATGTCTATGATGATTGGAGGGGTGGTAACACTCCTCCTTTCTACCCTTTCCTATTTCCTGCACCTGATGATTTTGGACATTAGGCTCATGCGGGTAGAACAAAGGGAACTGCGCGACCTATGTATTGTACTAAAAACAGAACAGCAGATCATCAAAGAATGGCTAGCCGACGACCGCCTCAAGATGACCGAAAGAATCCGTCATCCCCCATCGTAACAAGTTGCCGGTTGTGCGAACGTCTCCGACTTCGCACGAAACATATACTACTTTCAGTCATCATCCGACATCCGTCATCCGACATCGGTCATCGGTCATCGGTCATCCAACATCCGACATCTAACCAAATCAACCCATGTACAAAGAAATCAAAAATAGAATCGAATCCCCAACTCCTCCATTTTTCAAAAAATTGCAAAAAGGAGGCCTCATATTGATTGCGGTAGGCACAGCCATCATGAGTGCTCCGGTAGCCATACCATTGGCAATTGTCAATCTCGGAGGGTATATCCTCACAGCCGGGACCATAATCACCGCTGTAAGCCAAGTCGCCAAAGAAGATAAATGACCAATTCAATTGGGCCTATCACGTCATCGGTCTTTCGTCCTGTCAATCAAAAGAAAAAAAGACATCTGGAATAATTGCAGATAATTAAATAAAAAATATTTTGAATTTAATCATTAAGTATTATATTGTACTTGTAACTAAACATAAAATTTAACCTTATGAAAGAAACCTACTTCACATTTTCTTATTGCACAACTATGTACTGACAAGATATTCCATCGTGGCCAACAGGAGAAGAGCTGTAGTTTATGCTCAGGATATTATGACCATGACTGGCAGAAGCCGAAGTTATGCATATAAGGTGCTTAGAGAGATTAAAGTATACTACAATAAACCCAAAAGTCATCTAGTGACCATTGAGGAATATGTAGGCTTTCACGGCATCCCTGCGCAAAAAGTATTGGAATATCTTTACGAGGTTATTGCTGATTAAACAAAAAAGTGCAGGATCCCAGCCCTGCACTTTTGTTTGTTTGGGCGCCAGCCCAACCCGGATCTTTATCCGGTTCTCAGCATAGTCAATGACCCATCCTGTGGATTCACATGGTTATTGATTTCTTTTTGGAACTAATTCCTGTTTATCCAGTAACTGTAGTTGTCGTGCATTCTTGAAAAATACTCCAGAACAAACTCTCATGGAATTTTGAAGAAGGCATAGTGAAAGGAAATGTCCTGCAAGTTCTTTCTACTCTTATGGCAGAAAAGGTTTCTAAATCTTTTAGCTGTATCATAATGTCTTTTTTTATTTCAAATTACCAGCTATGAAAATGGAAAGCAATGCAGAAAACTTAGATAACGAGATAATCCCCTTATCTGACATTATTAATCAGTTGATTGTCAAAAAATGGTATTTTCACTTGATTGGTTGGAGCTTGAAAATTTTCTTTGGAGAGTTTTCAATGCAGTTTGTTGCAAATCCTTTCGAAATGGATTACATCTTGATTAATCTCATTTTTGTTATAGTCTTATTTTATGTAAGTGGGATAGGCGGTGCTTTTATCTATATGCAGAAGGATAAGGATAATTTGGATCACTTAATTTCTTTTACACTTCTCCTGATGGGAATGTATATTTCAAAGTACCTCTTTACACACTGGAGCGGGGTCACCAACTATTCGTTAATAGAACTTTGGGTTCATGAGACCTGGCGTTTCTTCTTATTCTCTTGCTTGGGGCTTGGGATGGCATTCTACAGCAATATGATAGAAGCAATGGCTAATCTTCGTGCTCAGGAAAGTTACTGGAAAAAAGTAGTGAATGGGGTAGAAAGAAGATCACAGGAGCTCGCCTTAAATCCTCATTTTGTAGGTAATGTCTTTAACTCACTCTGCACAGACATTTACCCCCACTCTAAAGAAGTATTTTATGCTATGGGAAGATTATCACAAATGCTGAAATACATATTCTACCATGAGGGGCCACAGCTTATCCAAACAGAAATAAGCCATTTGGAAACCTTCTTGAAATTCCAGCAAAGAAGATTCAAAGACACCCTCAACCTGGAGTTCAACAATGCAGTTGATTATATCCTTATGGCTGACTGTTATATCCCGAAGCTGATGATTACTGGGCTGGTAGAGAATGTATTTAAATACGGAATAGTCAATAATCCAGAGTTTCCAGCATCAATACAAATCTCAAGTTATTCTTCTTCTGGCAAAAAAACCCTTGCAATTTTAATCCGAAATGAAATCGTGGACAAACCTGATGTCATATCCCACGGGATAGGTGACCATTTTTTAATGGAAATACTCAAACATGATTTTGGAGAAAATTTTACTTTTGAAAAAAGCGTAAGTGACAATGTTTTCAACTTAAAATTAGAACTATTTTATGACTGAATTCAAATACAATGTGGCAATAATTGATGACGAACAGCATGTATTGGATTTAGTTAAAATGCTTATTTCCGATATGGAAGGATTCAAACTAAAATTGGCAACCACTGATCCAGAGAAATTTATTTTAGGAATGAATTCAGGTGTCATCGATATTGGAATTTTGGATGTTCGGATGCCCAAATATTCCGGATCTGAATTGGCGGCAATAGTTATGGCCACGAAATGCCCAATCATTTTCATCAGTGGCACCGAAGTGAAGGCAAAGGAAATTATTCCAACCGAGCCTGTGGATTTTTTGGAAAAACCTATAATGCCAGATCGATTGGAAATCGCATTGAGAAAAGCTGTTAAGCGTATTACCGGTATCACGGGCAGTCGCCATAATATATCTCCGCTTCCTTCCGATGAAGTAATCTATTTATCCCACAGTGGAAAATTAGTGAAAATTAGAATCCAGGATATCCAAAGCATACATGCCGGCCAGGACTTTAATGATTTATACACCGAAAAATCAAAGTACAGCATTACAGGCTCATTGGCAAATCTGGAAGATCGCCTGAAAAACTATGACATCATTAGAGTTCACAACTCCTACTTAGTAAACACCTCCAACGTTATAACTATTAAACCCAACCTGCTCACTCTAAAAAACGGCCAAGAGATCCCCATCAGCCGAAAATACAAAACCCTCTTCCTCAAAACCCTCAAACCCAAGATCCTCTAATCCTTTCTACAATTCACAGTCGTCACAGTTGTGCGAATGTCTCCGACTTCGCACAACTACCATTTTGATCCGCGTCGGAAAACCTTCGTACGACTTCATTATTTAAACTTTGTGACCCCATTTTTTCCGCGTCCTGGAACTTCGTGCGACTTCATTTTTTAAACTTTGTGCGACTTAGTGACCAATTTTACTCCGCGAAGAGGCCTTTCCCGATCCGCGAAAAGCTCCTCGGGACAAGTGTGCAACTTCTTTTTAAACTTAGTGTCCTTGGTGGCCAATTTATCTCCGCTATAAAGCTTTGTGTTGGTGGCCCATTATTTTCCGCTTAGAAGCAAAAAAAGGCTCCCCATTACAGAGAGCCCCTACTTGCAAATCAACTAATTCACTAATCCTCTAAATACCCAGCTATCACTGGTATATTAATAAACTCATTAACTTTCTTAAAAATCCCACTCCATATCAAATGCTCAACAGCCTGGGGATTCTCCGGAAATATCCTATTTATAAACATATGGATATGGTTTTCAATCAGCGTAAACACTTTCTCTTCTTGATCCCAATATTCATGCTGCTCAATCAGCCTCATATAATGGGCGATTAAGGATTCAAATCTCTCAGGTATTATTTTATCAGCTACAAAATCTCTGTAGAACTCAGACTGCCGCACCCTATCGAGCTTTCCATGCTTTCCAATTACCTCACTTTGGTAGCGCCTTTTCCACTCCAGTGCACGTCCACTCTTTGTGATCAATTCACTTCCCAGCCCCACAAGTAATGTAAACAACTCCTCATAATTGCAATTAAACATGCTGGGTTTGTCACCTATCCCAGCTGCATATTGGGATTCTAAATAGAAAATGCTTTCGGAGATATGCCTAGTGCCATGACCATATTTTATTGGCTCGGGAAAATAATCCTGCAATTCGACTGACTTTACCATCGGCAATTTACTTAATAAATGTAAAAACTGTTGGGAGCAATCATTTTTCGCCTCTTTACCTACTTTTATCCTTAACTTGATATGATAACAATCATCCTCAAAGGCCAAGTAATACCATTTGCTAATTCTATCAGAACCTTCCTCCCTCTCAATTAGATCAAGCCAGGTGTCCTGCAGAAAAAATATTACATCATCCGGAAGCATTCGGATTTTAAAGGAAAGCCAGTCTGGGTCCGGCTTTCCTTTGGGGTTAAAAAACAACTTTACGCTACTATAATTGAAATCCTTTTGGGAAAGACTGGTACTAAATTGTGGATATAAAGACTGCCCATTACTATTCTGAAATGACTCATTGTGGATCCACTGACAATCTCTTACAATCATGCTCCCCTTTTTCCTGACCTCATGATAAAAGATTTCCATCGATTTTCTACACCTCGTGTCAATCAATAGCTCCTGATCACCATCTCCTATTAGTACCCTATCGGGCATATTATACTTCTTCATTACCTCCAAAAATGTTTTATGTGTTAAGGTGTCCCTTTCCTGTATGAGCCAGGAGGCTGGGCTGAGAATTAAATTTCTCCAATTGAGCTGGGGCAAATATGGGGTATCTACACTAGGTTTGTAAGTATCCGTCACCAGCCGAGCTCTATCCTGATGGGCAATCTCCCACATTAATCGACCTAATGGGTGGGTAATATGCCTAGGATCGACAGCATGTTGAATGATAGGAATGATCTCTTTTTTCATGTCCTTCCAATACAGGACCACCCTTCCATCACTTATACCAATAAAAATGGAATGAAGCGGTATGGAATTTTGGCCAAACACATTATCAGTCACATGAATGGAGTACTGAACACAATTGATGTGGGAAGCCAAACTATTTACGAGGGGAGACTCGTCAAATTTAACATCAGCATAGATAATTGAGCTATTAGACAGAGAGCTGCTTGCAATGCCTTTGTAAAATTGTAACTTGTCATCATCAAGGGTAAATCTTCCACCCAATGCCAAAGTTCTTCCACAAGTGACATTGTCTAATACTAGAGAATCATGGGGACCAAGTCGATATAAAACAGTTGTTTCCGGAGCAATGGCCAGGCTCTTCTTTTTTAATTTCTTGCTTAGGTCCACCGTAGCTCCAGGCTTCGCCGTTTTGATAAAAGAAGAAAGATGTGCAAAACCCTTAGGCTTTATTTCTTGTTGATAATTCCACTTTTTGGATTTAAAGTGAGCGCTCAGTTCAGTGTATGGTTTCATCACTTCCGAAAGTGCTACAAAGCGATCATCATGTTCCTGGTAAAATGATTGCTTAAAACTTTCTGTATAAAGTGATTTCGGCTTATATACCAAATTCCCTATTTCATCATTAAGCATTGATAAACTTTGCTGAACCGTATAAGATTGGCTGAGTCGGTGGGAAAGATGAAGATCTACCATATTTCCCTCATCCAAATGTTGCTTGACATCCACGTTTATGAAATCATCATTAACAAATGATTTACATTTGGAGGTAGACCTCTGCTTAAGGATAATAAGTTTGGATGCAATTACACTTTTCCATAATTGGCGAATTATTCTGAGGGGCACATTGGCAAACCACTTCTTAAACTCCTGAAAATCTAAATAAGCATGTTGGTGAAGGTACTGAACGACCTTTTGGAATACGGGATTACTATCCAACCTGTTTTCCTTCCACTTATAGGTTTTTCTATCCTTTGACCAAAAGTAGACATGATTTCCCACTAGGGAGGCGCTGGAATTAATTGAGTACTTTCCTTTATACAACCTCTCTTTGGAAAGAGCATTTATTTTATTGTTTAGAAGAATTTCCTCATTATGGGATATAACAAAGTTAGTCTTCACTTCACTAAATGCAGATACTTCTCCAAAGCTCCCCAGCCCCACCCCGGCCCAAAGACCAAATGGGACAGGCCTATACCGCCCTCGAAGAAGATATTTATGAAGAGTCAATAATTCCTTGTTGCTAAGTTTCTCATAGGGAACATCTTTAATCCTGGCATAGAAATCAGGAGAGGATAAGTGGATTAACTTCAACAACTTTGGGTAATTCGCCTGCACTTCTGTTTTCTCACTCGGGTCAAAAGCCAGGCTAGGCAATCGGTACACAAAATCCATAACAATTGGGGTTAAAATGAAACATACCCAATTCTATATATTTCTCACCCTCCCATCAATACCCCCACACCATTCTCCCCTTACCTGACATGATTTATCCGTTGGTTGACAACATATGGACTTTCATGATTCTAGCCCTCATCCCTAATCCAAAATCTATTATCTACTACGTAGCTCAGTAAATAAAGGATAACCCGAGAAGCACCAGGCAAATTTCACGGGGCAGTTCTTTGTTGGTCGAGTAGATTGGGGCGAGATCTCGGACGTGCACTGTGCACGGAGCACTGGGCACAGCGCTGAGAACGTGAACAATCCATGCTGCTCTGAATGACATGAAGAAAGAAGGCAGGAATCCACTTTGAGGCTGACTGACACTACATCACCCGCCCCCCCCTCTCAGAGCTCAGCGCACAGGGCTTCCGGGCATGCACTTCGCGCGNAGGCAGGAATCCACTTTGAGGCTGACTGACACTACATCACCCGCCCCCCCCTCTCAGAGCTCAGCGCACAGGGCTTCCGGGCATGCACTTCGCGCGGAGCACTGGGCACTGCGCGGGATGAAAGTGGGTAACGGGAAGATGACAGGATTGCAGCATTGAAGTGAACACCACATGAATTGCCGAATCCCCTCTCAGCGCTCAGCGCTCAGAGCTCACGGGCGTGCACTGCGCACCGAGCACTGGGCACTGCGCGGGATGAAAGTGGTCAACGGGAAGATAGCAGGATTATACCATTGAAGTGAACACTTTGCGGAATCCTCTCTCAGCGCTCAGTGCACAGAGCTCAGCGCTTGGAACGTGAACACTCCATCCTGCTTTGAATAACATGAAGGAAGAAGGCAGGAATCCACTCTTGAGGCTGACACTACATCACCCGCGAATCCCCTCTCAGCGCTCAGGGCACAGTGCGCAGCACATAAACGGATTCCATATGTCCGATAAGCGCCAAGCATAAGTCACGAGCGTCGTTTTGGGACGGTTGAATGGGGCAGTAATGAAAAGCAAAAAATTTATACGAAGCTTCCTAAAAAAACATTCTCATTAAAATATCCAGCTTTTTCCTATTCAGCTTCATAGGCTTGACTTTTCGCTTGAGATTATTAAATAGGACCGCCATTATTAAGGATATGCCCAGCAGAAAGATCATCATAGCCGGCCAATTGAGATAAAAAGAGAGCTGATAACCAATGAAGATCAGTACCGCACTGGCGCAGGAAAGAACCAGACTAGTTTTTAAATGTGTATAACCAAGGTCTATCAATATATGGTGTATGTGGTTTCTGTCCGCCAAAAGGATGTTTTTCCCTTGGAAGTATCTTACAACCATCACCCTCAAGGTATCAAAAATAGGAACCGCCAAAATCAATAGTAAAAAAGGAGGCAAGTTATAACATGGCAAATTCATTCCCCCACATTCCAAAGTTAGAGCCTTTAGGGAAAGAAATGCCAACAGAAATCCAATTACCAAGGAGCCGGTATCCCCCATAAAGATCTTTTTTGAAAGAGATTTAGAAAAATTAAAGCGGATGTAAGCCAACAGCATTCCTATGAGAATCATGCAGGTTAATATATAGAAGTAATTACCAGCCTGATTGAATAGAAAGGCAAGAGCTCCAAGCATTACAATCCCCAAAAAAGCTGCAAGACCATCAACCCCATCAATCAGGTTGAATGCATTTATAAACCCAACCATAAAAAAGAAAATTAAAGGAATGGATATGTAAGGAGGGATTGCATATATCCCAATAAAGCCATGCAAATTCAGTTGATAAAAATCAGGACTCATCATAACCATGCTGACAGCTATCAGTTGCCCGATAAATTTGGCCCTTGCAGAAGAGGCCATCAGATCATCCTTAAGTCCAACTACAAACAATAACGTAACAGCCGGGATAACAAAGGTACTTGGGGCCGTAGGAAAAAAGTTTTTCAAAAAAGAGTAGCAGATAATAAAGCAGATAAAAAAAGCTACTCCCCCAAAAGACGGCGTTATGATATGGTGCGATGACCTATGATCCGGCTTCACCACCAACTCCTTCTCCCTTGCCACCCAAACAATTTTGGGGATCATGTAGTAAGTGATCAGCATCGGCACAACCAGGAACAAACCAACCTGAATGAAAAAAGGTAAAGCACTAAGCATAGATAAATTTGATAATTTCAACCTGTATTAAGAATTCAAGTTAATGAGAATCCGTAAAGATCTAACAATAAAAACCTATCTGCAATACCTCGTTTAAGGTAGTTTATCATGAACCTTTTAGTATCTCTCAAGGATTAATCTATTGGTAGATGCTCTTTATTCGCATTTTGAAATTTAACCTTTCAAACGGAGCGACCGATAGAATATACATGCGAGTAAAGGCAAACCTTTTTTAAAAATAGCACTATTTAACCCAAAACAGGCGGCACAAAACGAACCGTTAAATCCAAGCCCTAATAAATCAAAAGAATTAAACACTTTAACCCTGTAAAATACAAATCGCCTTCAGAAAAAAGTTCTGAAGGCGATTCGCAATATTTCATGGCATCCTAAATTCAGTTACTACAACCGAGAGAAACTCCTACAACTCAAATGTAATTAAGCCAAGGAGGTTTTTTTTAAGTCGCCATTTAAAGAATGTAGCAGCTTGAAAGCCAATTTGCCCCTATCAAATTCTTTCGCAAGCTCAAAGGCCCCGTTCTGAAGTTCAGAATAATTTAATTCATCATTATGGATAAGCTGCAAAACCCTAATAAAATCAGATTCACTTTCCGGCTCGAATGTTATACCAGCTTGATATTTATTAATTAATTCTTTTGCCTCCCCTTTTACACCCAGCAGAATGGGAGTTTTAAGAGCCGCATTTTCAAAAATTTTCGATGGTATAGCTCCTTCAAATAAGGGGTCATTCTTTAGATTGACCAAAGCCCAATCGGATAATTTAATATATTCAAATACACTCTCCTTAGGAACTGAGTCTATAAAGGTAATTCTTGAAATACCCAAATCACTGGCTAATTGAATTAGATTATCCTTCTCAGCACCATTGCCTATAAAAAGAAACCTAATATTTAAATCATTAACCTTGGCAATTGTCTTAATTATGAAGTCTAAGGCATGAGCTTGGCCATGAGTGCCTATATAGGAAATTAGCTTTTCATTATCTTTTAATCCAATACTCTTTTTTAAGGCCGATTTATCCTGGATATCCTCTGGCAGATTTTCAAAAGAAAAACCATTCCTAATTAGAATTATCTTATCTGCATCAATTCCTCTTTCTATAATATTATCCCTGATACCCTTTGTAACAGCAATTATTTGTGAAGAATTTTTATAAAAAAACATTTCACACTTTTCAAATACTCTGAACATGAAATTTTTATTGTAATTGTTCAGAACTATTATGCTTTCCGGCCAAAGATCCCTGACTTCAAAAACCCAGGGTTTTCGCTTAAATATGGAAAGAAAAAAGCCAGAAAAGGTAACAAAAAATTGAGGAGAGGTTATAATAATCTTATCTATTTTCCTCACAAATAGTCCTGCTATAAATCCAGTGACAGAAAATGATATGAAGTCAAGGAATCTTTTAAAAATTCCTTTATTTTCAAAAATTAAAGACCAGACTCTAATAACTTTAATACCATCAATTTCTTCCTTCTGGTACAGTTTATTCTTGTATCCTGGAAATATTTCGCCTTTAGGAAAGTTGGGAAAGCAAGTTATTACAGTTACATCCACCCCCGCATTGACCCAAGCTTTACAATGTTCATAGGTCCTTGTGGCTGGAGCATTTAGTTCCGGAGGGAAATTGTCAGTCAAAAATAATATCTTCATGAATTTAGCTTGCTAACACTTCTTCGTAATGCTTAACCATCAAATCAACATTGGATTCCCAATTATAATACTGTTGAACTCTATTAAGGCCTTTGGAAATATATTCCTCCCTCAATGGCTTATTTTCGATCAACTTTAATATGCCTATTGCTAATGCATTCACATCACCCCTCTTTACAATCAGCCCACATTCTCCATAATTGATTACTTCTTTAAACCCGCTAACATCTGATACGATCACGGGCGTCCCACAGGCCATTGCTTCTACTACAGATACGCCAAAGCTTTCACTATCCAAAATGGAAGGGAAAATTTCCAAATCGAAATCATTGTGTAATGAAATAACCTCCTCTTGAGAGACTTGACCATAGAATTTTACTCTCTTCGTTAAACCAAGTTTTTGGGTCAATTCTATCAAATCATCCATTCTACTCCCTTTTCCTACAATATGTAAAGATAGGTCAACTGAAATCTGCTTGATTACTTGAGCAAAAGATTCAATTAAGATATCAATGCCATATTTGTCTTCAAGTGCTTTTATAACTCCCAAACTTACTTGTTTTTTGCTATAATCTTTGGAAGAAACAAACGCAGGCCTAAATTGGCTTTGATCTACTCCAAAAGGGGTAACAAAAATGTCTTTTTCCGTATATTTTTTCCCCTCGAGCTTCATAGTTTCACTCGTAGAAAAAATTCTACAAGCTGAAGCTAATACCTTTTTAAGATAAAATTTATGCAAGAAAGACTTTTTCGGAAAATCAAAAACGTCACTCCCCCAAATAGATATAAGAAACCTATTATGATTAAGTAACATTCCCAAGGCTCCATAACTAGTAGCGAAATGTGAATGGACTATATCCGGTTGAATTTCCTTTACTTTCTCTTTTAAAAAAGGTAAAGCTTTAAAATACCCAATTTTCTTAAACAGCCCATTCCTACTGGCTTCTTCACCAAAATTTAATTGAGTAACTTTGTGATTAATTACGGGGTTCCCCGATCCTAAACCAAAAAGATATATATCATGACCAAGTTTCGAAAGAGAGTTTACCCACTTAACAGTGTGTACAGAAAAAGGATCACTTAAAATCAAAATTTTCATGAAGCATACTCCTGAATCAGGGTTACTATTTTTTCAGCCGCTTGACCATCCCCATAAAGAGGTTTCCCATCAGTCAATTTTTTGTCAAATACCTCATTGAACATTTTCAACATCAATTCTTCATTGGCGCCTATCAGAAAATTATATCCATTATTGACAAGTTCAACCCATTCAGTTTCATCTCTCATGGTAAGGCAGTATTTCTCCAAGAAAAAGGCTTCTTTTTGAAGTCCTCCACTATCAGTCATCACTAATCTACTATTTTGAATTAGACCTAGCATGTCCAAATAGCCAACAGGTTCGATAATCTCAAAATTAATTTCAATATTGAGTTCTTTAATTATATTCCGTGTTCTAGGGTGAAGTGGAACAAGAATATTAACTGACTTCGATATTTCATTTAACCCTTTAATAATATTACGTAACCTATCAAGATTGTCTGTATTTTCGGCTCGATGAAGGGTACAAAGAACAAAAGGTTGATTCTTGTATCTTTCTAAGATTGGAGAACCCCAATTAACCAATTGACTAAAATATAGAGTAGTATCATACATAACGTCACCCACATTGAAAGTCTTTAGGTCAAGATGATCATACCCTTCATTTTGAAGATTTTTCATCGCTGTTTCAGTAGGGCAAAAAAGCAAGCTGCTTACACGATCAGTGAGAATCCTATTAATCTCCTCAGGCATGTTCATATTGAATGACCTTAATCCAGCTTCTATATGAATAACTTTAATATGAAGTTTGGAAGCTGCTAAGGCTCCTGCCAATGTGGAATTCGTGTCACCATAAACCAAAAGGTAGTTAGGTTTCTCCTGTAAAATAATCTCCTCTATTCCCTCGAGCATTCTTCCAGTCATTGATCCGTGTTTAAGACCATGTATATCAAGATTATATTTAGGCACCGGTATGGATAACTCATCAAAGAAAATCTGACTCATTTTATCATCAAAGTGCTGCCCTGTATGAATAATTACTTCCTCAATGCCTTCCACATTTTGTATGGCTCGAGATACAGCGGATGCTTTAATAAACTGGGGCCTAGCGCCTATAACAGTAAGAATTTTAATCATAATATATTCAATTTTTAAGACAATTTTTTACTTTTTCTGCTCTATTAGACCAATGATGCAATTTTGAGATAGATTTAAGATTTTTGATTTTATCACTATATGTAAGCTTAATCTCTTTTAATAAAACAGGTAACTCATCAGCACTTTTAATTACCCAACCTATACCATTATCTTTTACGAATTGGGAAACAAGGGTTCCTTCATTTGTAATAATGGGAATATGATTCCCTATAGCCTCAAAAATTTTCATTGGCATTGCAAAACTCAAATATAAATTGGGTTTCCAAATTAATAAGAAGATATCATTATTTTTATAGATATTATTTAATTCAAGCCCCGAAGAATGATATAAATTGATATTTTCATTCTCATCCCATTTATATATATCTTTCATAATCTCCCACTCATCAATTCTACAAACTATATTAAGGGGGTACTTGAAAGACGAAAACATTTGAAGATCATATAATGGAGGTTTTATTCCTCCAACATACATGCACTTAATTGGTTCTGAAAGCGTTCTCTCCTCAGAATATATAATTGAGTGTCCTGGAGGAAGGGCCTCAATCTTTTTATTATGCAAATATCCTGGTAGATAGCTTTTCATTAATAAACTAGGGAGAAAAATAACATCTACGAAATAATTATAGAAAACTAAATCAAGCTTATAAAAAAATATAGCCATACTCCTTTTAAAAAAACCAGTTTCGTTCCTATATTGATCAAATTTCCAGTGCATATCCCTATAAAACAAACCTATTGGAATACTATTTTTTTTAACTAATCTAAATATTTTATACTCTAATAAAGGGAAGGTAGGGATGTGACTTTTATCCGTTAGCATTTGAGGCATAGTAGAAGACTCAGAATAAAAAAAATCAAATTTAACTCCCTTATTAATTTCACCTTCCAATTCTCTTAATAATAGATTTCTTTCCTTTTGAGACCCCGAAATTAAAAATACTTCGTAACCAATGTCTTTAAACGCCTCAATCATTTTTAGAGGTCTAATCTGACTGGCTGAGAATCTTTTAGTATCTATGGAAAAAGGAACATGGAAAATTAACCTAGACATTTTGTTGAATGGATTTAGCCTCATCAATGAGAAAATAGGAAGTCATAAGAATTATTAATCTCGGATCAGTAAAAAATGCTGTGGGAAAAGCAATTACTAAGCCAATAAGAAAGGTAAAAACTATCATAAGATAATGCTTCGGGTACTGGGATCTTTGCCAGAGCACTTTTATAACAAATATAATTATCGCCAATACAAATAATATCCCAACGAAAAATCCATAAATAAAAAAAATATACAAATACTCATTATCCATAGCACCAGATAAAGTCCCAAAGAAATCTTTACCATAACCAATTAGTAATAATAAGGGGGTAGAGGTTGCCAATGACCAAACATAGGTCGTTCTTCCAACCCTAACTTGATAAGAATTTCTTTCCAGACCTAACTCAATCAATGAATACAAATACCGTAATTCATCTAAAAAAATTATAAATATCGAAGATGCACCAAATAATAACAAAATAAAAACTACTAAACTTGTTCGACGTTCCTTCACAGTTCCATTGACTATAGAGTAAAAAATAATGAAAATAGTACCAAGAGTTATCGCAATAAATGAAGTTTGGGATTGCGCAAGTAAAATTCCTATTAAAGCAAGAAACACACTGAAAATATTACGGAATTTATTTACATCAGTATAAATCAACAGGTAAAGAAAAAAAACATAAAATAAAGCCAAAATTGAACCGTGTTGACCAGGACCACTACTAAGGCCCATTGCGCGGGAACTTAACCCAAGTGATCGCTCAATGTGAGCGGCAGAGCCATAAATATTAGCAAAAAAACTACCTGGGCCTAGATGCAGAAATTGAGAAAAACTTACAAGTACATCAATAATTAGATATATAAAAAATATAGTCGCTAATTCGTTAATTTTGAACCGTACCCCAGCTATCAAAATTAAAGTTAAAGGAAAGAATCTAATTACTTCAATATAATCACGTAAACTAAAGCTAAAAAGATACAAAGACCTTAAAAAATTACATAACCAAAGATATACTATTAAGCTTAGGATAATTTTTAAAAAATCTGATACAATAAATTGTTTGTTAAATAGGATATACAGAGAAAGTATTGAAATAATTAATAAATGATACACTTCAAAGAACCTGATTGGAATTATCAGACAAAGAAGAATTATAGCAATCCGCATACTTAATCTTTTATAGTCTCAGTATATGCTATATTTTGAATAGATTCCAACAAGACATGATCAAACTTTTCTTTAGATAAATCTTTGGCGGCTATTTCTAAATTTTGCTTAAACAAATTATAATTTTCACTTTCTAACTTTAGAATAGCTTTGGAGAGATCTTTGGGCTCAAAAGTTTCTGAAACCACACCTATCCCATATTGATTAACTAATTTAGACATTACCGGCGAAGGCCCAATTACCATTGGAAGCCTTGCCTGAATAAATTCAAAAAACTTATTCGGTAGGGCATTCATAGTATTAAAGTTGGTGGGTGGCAGAGAATAAATAGCATAATCGAAAGAACTAATATATTCTACTATTTCTGAATAAGCTACTGGTTTAATTAGATGGACATTTTTAATCTTTTTAATTAATTCCTCTAATTTTACAAAATAGGGAGAAGAATTTGGAAGAAGCATCAAATAAAGCTCATATCTATCATCTAGGCCCCTAAACGTCTCAACCATAAGTTCAATTTTCCTATTTGGATTAGGCACTCCATGATGTATAAACTTCTTGACGTCGGTGATCCTCTTATTATTATGATCTGCAGAATAATACTTTGTCGCATTAGGAATCACAAGAGAGTCTATACCATATACTTCCTTACACTTATCAGCTATAACCTGATTAACATTAATCACTAAAGAGAAATTATTTAAATAATCCTGATAAATCTTGTTATAAAATTCACCATAAATACCCCTCCACTTCTCGTCATCATCAAACTGCTTAGGGTGATATTCATGAGCATTAAAAATAAGTTTAAACTTTTTACTCGAATCAATAAAATATGGTATAAATTTAGGAGTATGAATTAATACAATATCAGGAGAATTTTCTTTTATTATTTTATCAATTTTCAATTTCGTAGTCCAAAACTTCCTAATTAAATGTCTACCAAAAATTAAGGCCGAAATTTTATTAATAACCTTTTCAAATAATTTATAATCAATAAGATCACTATGAATAAATTTAACGGTGGAATCATGGGGTTTAGTTGATCCAATTGCTACCAACTCAAAAGTATCTTTCAAACAATCAATTTCTCTGATATATCTTGGACCATTATGTAGTGGACTATTGGACACTATTAAGATTTTCTTTTTCATATAATGGCTTTATACTTCTCTACTACTTTTGAACTTATAAGCTTTATTTCTTTAAACTCTACTAATCCCCCAATTATGATAATAGACATGCCAGATATAAATACTCCTAATTTTTGAATTAAATTTAAATTTAAATAATAGCCGAGATAGCCAATGATAAATACAGCAACAAAACTTAATATAAGCTTAGCAAAGTTATGGGGTACAAAATATAGCTTCTGACTAACTGCCATATACAAACCAAAAGTTACAGCATATCCTAAGAAGGTTGAGATAGCGGCCCCAGAAATACCAAAAATGGGAATAAGGAAATAGTTAAGACCAACATTTAATAAGGCTCCAAAAATATTTAGGTAAATAAAATATGCGGTTTTCTTTCTTATTGCCATACCAGGAGTAAACATATACATATTAGCGAAAAATATGGCAGGAACTAAAAAGACAACGACTTGAGCACCAAATGCAAATTCTGGCGTGGTCAAAATTAAAAGAAGCTCTTTCGAAAAAACACTTAAAAACAAAAACATTATTATTCCTACAGAAATAAAATAACGGAAAATTCTAGAAATTTCACCAGGAGTTTCTGTTTTATTATAATTAGAATAAATTAATGGAGTTATAGCACCTTTAAAGCCCACCATAACTAGCCCAACAATACTAGCCAAACGGTATCCAATTCCATATAGCCCAACATCAGTTAATGTAAGATAATGATTAATCATAAACCTATCAATATAAACACTTAAAAATACCGCAATACTTGAAGGAATTAAGGGAATAGAGAACCTTAGCATCGGCTTCAAAACATTAAAGGCAAAGTCAAAAACAATAGTTTCCCTTAATTTATATATTCCAATTATACAACCTAAAAGACTCCCTATAATCAGCCCCAAATAGATCCCCCTAATACCCCAGCCTTTGAAATATGCTAAATAGATAGATATAAATGCTGAGACAATTGTAACCACCATACTAATTACAGCATAATCCTTACTTCGAAATTCCCACCGAAATTGATTTTGGAGCAGTCCGAATAATCCATATAGACATATGTAAATAGTATAAGTTTGAAATAGGTTAGACCATTGAACATCATCCAGTAAAAGCACAGTAATAAAATCAGCAAAGATCAGTGCTAATACAAAAAATAAAGAATAACTTAATAAAGAAAACCAAAATGCTGTCGAAGCAATCAATTTCTTTTTCCTTATATCTTTTTCCTCAGTATAAAACCTACCAACTGCCTGGCCAACTTCTAAAGCAACAGTCAAATTTACTAAATTTCCAAAATAAGTCAACAGATCAAACCCTCCATATTCAGTAGGAGTTAATACTTGAGTATATAATGGAAATAAAAAAAAAGCTAAACCCCGTGATAAAATTGATGGAATAGTATAAATTAAACTATCCTTTAAAAGAGACTTAAGCATTAAAATTATAAAGAATAAAGGTTGTAATAACAATCATTCACAACCCTATCGTTAAATAAAGATAAGATTAAGGCTCTATTTTGCTTTATTTCCTCTAATTTTAGGGGCACTAAAAAACTTTCACTATTAAATTCATCAATATCGAACACAATTATATCCCACCTCTTCAATTGTATATAGATTGAATTCTCTCTATTCAAAAACACCTTTACACCCTTATAAATCAATCCTAGTATGTTACCAAATCCTTGATGAATATTTGTATTAAATATAGCAAAACCTACTTCATCTAACTTTTTATAATAATCCTTCCTCGGCATAAAGTCTTTAATAATTTCAAATTGATTATTGAAAAGCATTTTACCTTCGGAAATAACTTTACTTATATACTGTTCATTACCATATGATAATGGGCATAAAAGTGTATTGGTGAGGTTAAGGGAAATAAGCTTTTGAAAAAGATCAATGTGGTTATTTTCTGGAGATCCAGTATGCCCAACCAGTATTTTATTCCCTAAAGATTTTATGCTAACATGCTCTGATTTATCAAAAAGCTCATCCACAGAAAGAAATTTAAAATCCACACGCTTATACCTCTGCTTAAAGGTAATACATGCTAGATCAAAATCTAAATCAAAGGGTGTTGCTATATATTCAATTTTTTTAAAAGATTCTTTATAATCCCAATAGTTAGGTTTACCTAGGACTGACTTAATGTATTCTCTAAACTTCCAATATAAAGATGTAGCTGGTTTATTTATTATTGTTTTTGTGATTTCTTGATAAATATTACCTCCAAAAAAACCGGAAACGTATAAATCTCCACTCCATAATACCCAAATAATTTTAGTATTAGTGTTTCTATGTTTATTTATAAAGTATCCTAAATAACTTTTATGGTAATGAATGATTACTCTTTCATAATCCGAAATCTTACCGATATTACTTTTAAAACTTTCGGAATTAAATGGAAAATGATTGCATATTGGATGGTTAATTTTTTCCTGTTTTGGTTCACAGCATACATACAAATTACCATCAAAGGGTAATTTTTCACTTCTATCTATTATCCAGTTTGAATATGGAGAATCAGGTAGAAAAATTAAATTTTTATACGATTTAGTCGACAATTAAACTTTCTTCGATAATCTTAACAATTTGATCTATTTGAAAAAACTCCAACTCATAATAAAGAGGAAGCCTTATTAGTCTCTCCGAAAACATATCAGCTAAAGGAAGATTACGACCATCATGCTTTTCAATATAAAATTTACTTGCATGTAAACTCAAATAATGAAATACTGCTAAAATTTGATTATCCTTTAAACTTCTAATTATTTTTTCTCTTTGACCTTCATCTTTACAAACCATATAAAACATATGTGCATTATTACTACCAAAGGAGGGAAGTGATTGTAAGTGAATCCCATTAGCCTTAGAAAACTCAGATAAAGCCTCATAATACCTATTCCATAAGCTTAACCTTTTTTCTTGAATATTTTGTAAATTTTCTAGTTGGGCATAAAGGAATGCCGATATAAGTTCTGATGGTAAAAAAGAAGACCCAACATCAACCCAACCATATTTATCTACTTCACCACGAAAAAATGCGGCTCTATCAGTCCCTTTTTCCCAGATAATTTCTGCCCTCTTAATAAATTTCTCATCATTTATGGCCAACATTCCCCCTTCACCTGAAATAATATTTTTGGTTTCATGAAAAGAAAAAGTTCCAAAATGACCTATTGTGCCTAAAGCCCTTCGCTTACCATTTTTTCCAATATAATAACTGTCAATCGCCTGGGCAGCATCTTCTATAACAAACAATCCATACTTATCAGCAACTTCCATAATCTTGCCCATATCGCAAGCAACTCCAGCGTAATGGACTGGCACAATTGCTTTGGTCTTGTTAGTAATTAAACTCTCAATACTCGACTCATCCATCCCAGGATGATCTGATCTACTATCAGCAAAAACTATCTTTGCCCCTCGCAATACAAAAGCATTCGCTGTAGAAACAAATGTATAAGATGGCATTATTATCTCATCGCCCGGCTGGATATTTATTAAAATAGCAGCCATTTCTAATGCATCAGTGCAGGATGTTGTTAGTAAGCATTTTTTGAAACCATATGCTTTCTCGAAAAATTGTTGACATTTTTGAGTATATTTTCCATTACCTGACAGTTTACCAGTATTAACTGCATCGTAAATATAATGTATCTCTTTACCTGTCAGATACGGTTTATTGAAGGGAATTATTTTTTCCAAAAATGATAAATGTTTGTAATGTTTTTAATTTTAAAATCATTGCGTTGATAAAGACCCATTGCTGGAAAATTATCCAACTGGGTGGTTACTTGAACTTTATTAATCCCTAAATAAGAAATTTTTGAGAGCACATAATTCAAGAGCTTATTCCCATACCCTTGGCCCCGGAAATTTTCATCAATTCCAACCAAAATTATATCTGCATACTGCTGGTCAATAACAGAAAACCCAATGAAGCCTACCATATCGGAATTATAATTAATAACCCAAACTTGAGAATTACTATCGCTTACGAGCTTTTCAATCCAAAGAGTATATAATTTATTATATACTCCATCTTGGAAATTTGGATCCTTATTAAATCTTGAATACAAGCCACTCTGTAACCCTAGTTTTAATAACTTTTCAAAATTATCAGTAATTGGATCAAATAATCTGATTTTAACTAAAGGAATATCACAGTTCGAATCTTTTTTATTATTCTCTCTTACAAGTACAACTTTTCGATCAACTAATGTAATTAATGAATCATCTAGTCTATCCTCTGAAAATATATAAATTAAATCAAAATTAGATGACTTTTTCAAGAAATCTGAGTCAGAAAGACTTTCCATTCTCCTAAGAATAAGTTTTCCAACAGTTAATCCTAAAAAATCAGAATCCCAATCTAATCTTTGAATAGTAGGCTTCACTTTTTACTTAAAATCAAAGGGGTGGTTGGTTAATTCTCCTTTAGCTAAAGGATGATATTCGCCTATCAGGCCAACGGGTTCTTTGTGCCTAATATCATGAACAATTTCGATAGAGTTCCTAGCTTCCTCCAATCCAAATCCTTGACCATCCAAAATATGTTCGTAGCTATGCGTATGAAGCTCTGTGAATCCATCACTAAATTCAATTTCCTCTCCTTCCATGGTAAGTGATCTAAAAGTTCTACCACCTCTAGCTTTGACAGCATCTGGTAAAGTATCGGAATTAATACTCAAAAACCATCTTACTCTAGCCTTCTCAAGTTGGAAATAACCCGCAGCCCGGTCATGAGTGTGAACATGGACCACATTTTCCTTGATTCCTCCAAAAATCCAAGTGAGCATATCATAAAAATGCACTCCAATATTAGTTGCTATTCCACCAGATTTAGTAACATCACCCTTCCATGATGTATAATACCAATGACCTCTTGAGGTTATATATGCTAAATCTATATCGTAAATTTTATCAGAGGGTCCTTCATCAATCTTCTTTTTCAAAGCAATAATAGATGGGTGTAGCCTCAATTGTAAAATATTAAAAACCCGCTTACCATGCTCCTTTTCTACTTCTTGTAAAGCATCGATATTCCAAGGGTTCAAGACCAAGGGCTTTTCACAAATGACATCGGCTCCAACTCTAAGGCCAAAACGTATATGGGAATCATGTAAATAATTTGGAGAACAAATACTTACATAATCTATTTTTTTATCACTCCTTTTAAGTTTTTCAACATGACGGTCAAACCTTTCAAATTCAGTGAAAAAATCAGCTTCAGGGAAATGTCCATCTATTACTCCAACGCTATCGAATTTATCATAAGCTGCTAAAAGGTTATTTCCTGTATCCTTAATAGCTTTCATATGTCTTGGAGCTATATATCCTGCAGCTCCTATTAGGGCAAAGTTTTTCATGTTATGCTTTTCTTACCTGATTATTTTCTAATATATATTTTTCTTGGCTTTCCTTACAGAAAGCTACTCCTTGCTGATCAAATTCAAGCCTGTGTCCATACTCACTCATCCAACCAATTTGCTTAGCTGGATTACCTACCATTAATGCATAAGCAGGTACGGTCTTAGTTATTACAGCTCCAGCACCAATAAAAGCATACGGTCCGATATCATGCCCACATACAATAGTTGCATTGGCTCCGATTGTTGCTCCTTTTCCTACATGTGTTCTGGAATATTCAGACCTGCGATTGACAGCACTTCTTGGATTGGTAACGTTGGTAAAAACCATAGACGGACCTAAAAATACATCATCTTCACAAGTTACGCCAGTGTATATAGATACGTTATTCTGAACTTTAACATTATTCCCTAGCTCAACTTCAGGCGAAACAACCACATTTTGACCAAAATTACAATTCTTGCCAATCTTACAATTGGACATAATATGCGTAAAGTGCCAAATCTTTGTACCTTCTCCTATACGACAACCTTCATCAATCACTGCCGTCTCATGGGCAAAATAATTATTCATCAAAAAAAGATTTTAAGGCGTTAATAATATAATCTTGCTCTTCCCCTTTCATTTCTGTATGAATGGGCAAAGAGAGAACTTTGCTACATAATTCCTCAGCGATTGGAAAATCTCCTAACTTGTAGCCAAATTCCAAATAGGCAGTCTGTTGGTGCAAGGGAACAGGGTAATAAACCATTGACGGCACGCCTTTCTCCTGCAGATAAGCTTTAAGCTCATCACGTTTTCCATTATTTACCTGAATCGTGTACTGATGAAATACATGGGTTGAATTTTTAGCCCTTACTGGTGTCTGAATATGAGGAAGGTTTGAAAAAGCTTTATCATACTTGTCAGCCACCTCATTTCTAGACTTCGAATAACGGTTGAGGTGTTTCAACTTAACTCGGAGAATTCCTGCCTGAAGCGTATCCAACCTAGAATTTACCCCAATACTATCATGGTAATATTTTTTCTTCTGTCCATGATTGGCAATCATTTGAAGTCTACCAGCTAATTCATCGTCGTTGGTAAACATAGCTCCTCCATCCCCAAAACAACCAAGGTTTTTGGAAGGGAAAAAAGAGGTGGTCCCCACATCACCCATCGTACCCGCTTTTGCCACTCTTCCATCTGAAAAAGTATAATCTGCTCCAATGGCTTGAGCAGTATCTTCTATAACCTTCAAACCGTGTTTACTGGCAAATTCTAAAATTGCTTCCATATTAGAACATTGACCATATAAATGAACTGGCACGATTCCGACGGTTTTAGAGGTAAGACTGCTTTCTAATTGATCTACCCGCAGTTCAAAAGTATCAGGAGTGACATCAATAAAAACAGGCTTTAGCCCAAGCAGAGCTATCACCTCCACGGTTGCCACATAAGTAAATGTTGGGACAATAACTTCTTCACCAGGTTGAAAACCTAACGCCATCATAGCTATCTGAAGCGCATCAGTCCCATTTGCGCAGGGAATCACATGCTTGACTTGATTAAACTCCGCTAGTTCTTTTGCAAAGTCCTTCACTTGAGGGCCATTAATAAAGGCCGTTTGATCTATAACTTCCTGGATTGCATCATTTACCTCGTCCCTGATTTTCTCATACTGTGACTTTAGATCTACCATTTGGATCTTTTTCATAAAACTCATTAAATATTAACGGAAATAAAATATAGATAACAGCAATTATAAACCCTGTAAGCACAAAAATCATTGTTAATATAACAGATTTTGGTTTTGTTTGAGGTGCAGGCAGTTGAACTCTTTCAAGCACCTTAAATAAAACTCCCCGCTCTTTCGATTTAATTTTGGCCTGCTCAGTTTGTTCTGCAAGTAAGGAGTAGATCCTATTGGTTAAATTAAATTCTTGTACTAAAACTTCCTCTCTTATTTTTGAAACCTCTGAAAGAACATTTCTATTTCGATCTCTAAAACTAGCCAAGTCATGCTGAGCTTGCAAGTAATTTTTTCTGGCTTCCTCTTTCCGCTCTTCTACAAATTCTAAATTTCTTACCTCTTTCTGGGTTTGATAAGCATCTAAATATTCTTTCAAATACTGTATTGATTTTTGAACTATCTGAGCAGAAATAGATGCATCTGGTGATTCTACCGATACAGTTGTTATTTGAGTGCCTCTGTCCATATCTATAGAAACCCTCGACCTTAACCAGCTTGTATAACGACTATCCAAAGAATTAAGATAGGTTATATTGTTTTCAACCCTGCTTCCCCTTTCATGGTTCGTAGATGACTTTCTAAGTAAAGAAGGTATACCAATTGTATATTTTTTTATAGTTTGGATCGTACTTGGTTTATAAACCTCATGAATATATTCTCTTACAAAAATACTATCAGCTCCAACAAGTATTTTGGAGTCTAGTATATATAATGAAAAATCATTGGAGCTTAGTATTTCGGGATATACCTGTGATGACAGCATATTATCGTGCGAATTTAACCCTCCTAGATTTAACCCCGGAATATTTCCCAATTGATTCATTAAACCTCTTGAATCTGTTGCACTTTCAATCAGTATTTTCGAACTGGCAGTATATTCCTTACCCGTAAATGCATTGATTATTATTGATATAATAAAAAATATCGCAACAGTATTAATAACTACCCATTTATTACTAATTAAGCGAGATATTATTTCTTTTAGAGAAAGTTCCATCTTAATTAATTTAAGTTATTTAAGACTTGGGTTACTACCAAAGCCATTGTGGCTAGTCCCGTTCCGATTGCCACCCATGCCTGAGGAGGCATGGGTGGCCTCTCAGGTTTCTCCGGTACAATTATCTCTGCCCCAGGTTCAATATTAGGATAGAACTTTAATCCCAAAAATGACCTAGTCCGCTGAACATCCCCATTGGCATATACAACATAGGCCCGAGATCTCCTTGAGCTTTCAGTGTACCCCCCCGCCCTCGAAATGTAGTTTCTAAAGCTTCTGTTATTATCATACCTAGCAGTAGTCGGGTATAGCACCTCTCCCCTCATTCTAACCGTTTGAAGTTCTTTAGGGATGCTCAACACGTCTCCCTCCTGAAGAATTAGATCATACTTTGATCTCGGGTTCTGAATGATTTTCTCAAGCTCAATTCCTACCAATTCGGTTTCTCTTATAGTAAGTTTCACAGAGCTCGTGTCCGCTCCGTCCAAAGCAGCATACCTGTCCTCAATAAATCCAAGATTGGCATCTTTTTCTTCTTCTCTTCTTTTATCCCTCTCTTCTCTAAGAACCTCGACGCGCTTTTCAAGTCTCTTAAGCAATTCCATCTCGGTTTCAGAATTGTCCACATTGTCTCCTCTATCAATGTGGTCCAATAAGGATTGAAGATTTTTCAGTTTGCGTTCCTCTTCTTCCAATGTTTTATAAAACTCTGTCCTACGAATCAATGTGGCCCCTTTAGGATAGGCAAACTGATTCATTCCCCCTGCTCTTTTCAACACATCCGATATACGCTCATCCGTTTTACCCAATGCAAAATCCCCAGGATATAAAACTTCTCCTTCTACTTTTACTACTTTCTCCCTTTGGAAGCCCGGGCTTTTTCTAATGAAGACATGATCAAAAGGCTCCAAGGTAATTCCGGCGTCCTCTGGTCTTACATTTAAATCTTTATCAATTTCAATGGTAATGATTTCAGCAATCTTTCCAGTAGGATCATTTTTTACTCTTCTGGCGATCTCAATAAAAGAATTGGTGGCTGACTCTTTGAACCCTCTGGATTTAACCACCAAGTCACCCACCGTCATATTATCTGCGTATTGATAAACACCTGTTCGGTTTACCTCTCCAGATACCTGCACATAATATTCTTCCTTGATGTCGTAGATTGAGGCCACATTTAAAATATCCTCTCTTCTTAAGGTAACATCACCGATCGATCCATCCATTACATGCTCCAGGTCAATTGACAGGATCTCCTGTCTAAAGTTTTCCTTAGTTCTATATAGTGTGGCTCTGTTAGTGAAAGCATCGCCTCTCAAGCCCCCAGCCTTCTCGATCAGGTCTTTAAGGGTAAGGCCTTCAGTCAATGCAAACTCTCCCGGGCGGAACACGGCTCCAGAAACCTGAACCCTATTTTCGTACCTTTCCAGAATCTCACCCACTTTATAAACATCACCGTCACGGGGAGTGAAGGTGGCATAAAAATCCGATCCTATATCATCCACTTGCATTTCGGATCCAGTCGATCTTCTTACAGTCACCCTATTTTGAAACGCCCTATCCGAAAAGCCTCCTGCAAACTCAATTAGGTCTTCCAGTGATTCATCAGGCTTTATTTCAAAAAGTCCAGGTCTACGGACCGGACCGTCAATTTCTACTCGTCTGCGCACTGGTTGCACAATAACTACATCATTGTCCCGCAACATTATGTTGGAATCCTGTCCGCCTCTTACCAAGAAGTCATAGATATCCACTTCACCGATCATCTTACTGTCTCTATAAACCTGCACATGCCTGAATGAACCATTCTCATTAGGCCCACCAGCTGCAAAAAGGCCATTAAATACAGAGGCAAATGAGGGCAAGGTATAAGTACCCGGCTTTCTGAGTTCACCTACCATGGAGACTTTAATGGTGCGGATGTTACCCAACCTGATTTGTAGGAAAGTATTGGGGTTTGATCCCCTCAGTCCACTATATATATTGGATAAGGAATTTGTCAACCTGGAAGTGGCTGCCTCCACGGAAAGCCCACCCACCTGAACCGGTCCTACATTGGGAATAAAAACCCTTCCTTCTGGATTGACAGTTAAATCATATTCCTGTTGGGATGCCCCATACACATCAATTAAAAGCTGATCCCCCGCTCCTATGGTGTAATTTTGCGGTGTGGGGATGTTCATGCTGGGGTTGAATGTCAATTCCCTGTTATGAAACAAGGTGTAGCCGAAAATCTTTTTCTGCTTGGGGGTGAGGTCATAATAAGGGTCTGAGCGGCGGAGCGAGTCAAATATGGCCTCCAACTCATCTACTTCCCCTTCCACTGTTCTACTGTCTCGGCCTTGCATTCTCCTATCACCCCGTTGTTGCTGGGCTTGATCCCCTCTTCTACCGGATCTCAATTCCTGAATTCTTTGGCGGAGTTTACTAACTTCCTGCGGAGGCATGCCGCGTTCTTGGGCCATTTGAGGGATCTGCTGCTCGCTGATGCCCTGCTGCTCTGCCCTCTTGATGAGCTGCTCTATCTGCGCATCGGAAAGGTTATCTACTTTGACGTTTTGAATATCCTGTAAGGACTGGGCATAGGCAATTACACTTACTAAAAAGAATAAGAGGAATAATGATAATTGTTTCATTTACTATTTATAGAGAAAACAGAAATGGATTTCTGTAGTTATTTACCTGTTACTTAAAGCCTATCCCGCCAAGTTTGACGATTAAGCTACCTGTACGGACCTATTATAAAACCAACCGCAAAGAAAAGAAAGAAATCGCAAAGGATGTTAATACTTTAGTTTTATTAACTATTTCTAAATTGCC
This sequence comes from Litoribacter ruber, assembly GCF_018449405.1. Classification (NCBI taxonomy): domain Bacteria; kingdom Pseudomonadati; phylum Bacteroidota; class Cytophagia; order Cytophagales; family Cyclobacteriaceae; genus Litoribacter; species Litoribacter ruber. The sequence continues at coordinate 8,460 of NZ_JAHCMY010000017.1, read as the reverse complement.
TTATCACTTACGTCCAAATTAACCGCAGAACTTGTCCCGAGTAGCGGAGCGTATCGGGAGGCGCAGAGGTCTCTGAGAAAAAGGCTAGAATTAATGAAAGGAATCAACTTTGTGAAACTTCTTTTTAAACTTTGTGCGACCCTGCCTTTGCCGGCAGGCAGGTTGGTGACCTATTTAAATCCGCGAAGAGGACTTAGTGCCCTTCTTTTTAAACTTTGTGCCCTTGGTGGCCAATTTCTTTCCGCGAAGAAGCTTTGTGCGACTTCTTTTTAAACTTGGTGCCCTTTGTGGCCAATTGTTCACGTCATCACACAGCTTCGCCCCGTCGGTCACAGCGGGGGGCTGCCCTAGCAAGGTTAACGGTTCAAGCTAAAAAGTAGTATCGGGGAGTGGTTGCGCAGTAAAATTCCTGCAAATTTAAGCATAGATATCCTAAAATGCAGGTTTGAAGCGGTTTATTTGCATACCTGAGAAACTGGCTCACAGCTAATTGCTTATCAGCTTAGCATTTAGCATCTTCATATACTGAAAAAAGCCGTTTGAAGGAAACCCAACCCTTTAGCCACAAAGACCCAAAGGCGCTAAGAAAAATTAATTGAAAGTGAGTTAGCCACAAAGACCCAGAGGCGCTAAGAAAAATTTGCTGAAAGTTTGTTAGCCACGAAGACCCAAAGGCGCTAAGAACCAGTTTATCAATCTTTGCGTCTTCGCGACTTAGTGGCAAATCCACTTCTGGCTAAACTTAGCGCCCTCGCGCCTTAGTGGCAAAATCCCTCTTCCCTAAAAACTTTGCGTCTCCGCGCCTTAGTGGCCAATCCATTTGTGGCCAAAACCCCTCTTCCCAAAAAACTTTGTGTCTTCGCGCCTTAGTGGCCCCCCCGTGGTTAAATCCCTTTTTACCCACACGTAATACCTAATTATTCCTATATTTGTCGGTATTATTTATCTAAGTACCTGAATCAAAATGAAATCACTCAAGTTTTTGGCCTTCGGCCTGCTTATAACGGCATTTTTCTCCTGCCAGCAAGAGTTATTGGAAGAACAGACCATTTATTCAAACGACTTTACCACAGGCAATCTTGAAGAATTTATCACCCAACGGGGCATAGACTTTTATAATGGGGATTCGGTATTGGGGTTTTTCAACAATGAGGGCTTCAGCGTTAAATTGAGAAATCTGCCCTCCCATAATATGGTTAGAGTCACGATTGATTTATATTTGCACGATTCCTGGGATGGGAATTCCCAGGATCCGGGCGGACCTGATATCTGGAGGATGTTTTTGGATGAACAGGAGGTGTTGAACACCACCTTTTCCAATTCCCCTTGCGAAAGCGCTTATTGCCTTTATCAATCCTATCCTGAGAATTACGTGAGACAGTTTGTCCCCAAAACCGGGGCGGTAAGAGGCAATCTGCCGGGCAGGTGCCAATATGCGGGCATTCCCAATTGGACCAGCCATTACCGCATCAGCAAACTCATCTCCCACAACAACAGCACCCTCACCATCTCCTGCCTGGACGAACTGGTCCAGTGGAACGCCGAGGACCAAAGGTGTGATGAGAGCTGGTCGGTGAATAAAATCGAAGTAAGTGTACTGAATATAAGGTAGTAAAAAATTTCTCGCGGCGGCGCAAAGTAAAAAAACGCAAAGGCCGCAACGTAATTCCTGAGACAACATTCTAAAGATGTCTTACATTTCAAGAAATAATTACCTGTGGCAACCTCTTTCAGTGCTAACGTAAAGGTATTTTATCATTAATAAATGAAAAAAAACAAAACATATAAAGCAGAAATTTCTCCGCGAAGAGGGACTCTGAGAAACTCTGTGAAGAGAACTCTGCGAAACTCTGCCTGCCCGCCGTGGTGGGTGAACCTTTTTATTTTCATCATTTTTCCGCTTTCTCTCCAAGCCCAAACCCTCCCCGTAGGCTTCCCTGTCTTGGAAGAGAGTTTACGAAGGGCCCAATTATTAGGTGAACTGGACTCCACCGTCTCGTTTACCCTCCGCCCCTTAAACCCCAGGCAGCTCACCTCCTACTCCGACACCTATCAGGTCGGGAATTTGGTCAGTGATGACACCCTGCCAAAGAGCAAAATGCAATACCGCTTCTGGAAAGAAAGAGGCCGGGTGCAGTTACTTCCCTTCCACCAAGCCATAGAGTTCAACACCCACCATCCCTACCCCCAGGTCAATGGCCCCATGGTAGTCAACCGTGGTTTTCAGTCTTACAGCAGTGTTGGGGCTTATGCCGAAGTGGGCCCACTAAGCATACAATTTCAGCCGGAGCATATTTGGGCGCAGAATAGGCCTTATGATCTACGAGGATCAAAAAGTGTTTATACTGAATACCTTGAAAGGCGGGGAGAAAATTCTTACTCTACTTTTCTATTAGGACAAAGTAGCATCCGTTTAAATGCCGGAGCTTTTTCAATTGGAGCTTCCAATGAAAACATCTGGTGGGGACCAGGACAGTTTAACAGCCTAATGTTTACCAACAACGCTTTCGGTTTTCAACATTTAACTTTAAATACCCGAAAACCGGCAAAAACATTCATTGGATCCTTTGAAGGTCAAATAGTTATAGGAAGACTTGAAGGGTCTGGACTTTCCCAAAGATTTATGCATAGTCTTGTTAACGATTGGCGGTATGTTAATGCAATTTTACTTACCTACCAACCAAAATGGATATCAGGCTTAACATTAGGTGGTACCAGAGTTTTCCAACAATATGATTCATTTAGAGGTGATTCTTTTGCGGACTATTTTCCAGTAATAAACCCATTTCAAAAAGTGGAAGCAGGATTTGATATGGATGCTGATGGAAGAGACCAGAAAGCTTCAGTTTTCTTGCGATATGCCATCCCTAAAGCTAAAACAGAAGTTTATTTTGAATATGGCCGCAGGGATCATGCTTATGACTGGAGGGAATTTGTCTCAAACCCTGAGCATGCTAGAGCCTATTTAATGGGTTTTACCAAGTTATTTAATCTTGAATCAGGAAACTTAATCCAAGTTCGGGGCGAAATGCTTCAGCAACAAGAGTCTATCAATATTTTGGCTAGATACCCAAATACCACTGGGGGAGGGAGTAACTGGGCAGGACATTCCCCTGTACGACATGGATTCACTCATTTTGGACAGATGGTAGGCCCAGGTATTGGCCCCAGCAGCAATATTCAAACCCTTGAAACTGCGTGGATCAGCGGAAATAGAAAATTAGGAGTTCGCCTGGATAGGTTAAACAGGCATCAGGATATATATGTAAAGAACTTCAATGACGCCACCCAGAATGGTCGCTGGGTGGATCTGAATCTGGGCTTGTTGGCTGATTGGCAGTTTGGCCGCCTGTTCGTGAGCTCGCAGTGGTTTTTCATCAATTCGCTGAATTACCAATGGAGGCTCGACCCCAGCAGCACCGCCGAGTTCCCGAAAGGCATGGACGTGATCAACTTCCAAAGCACGATACGAGCGGCGTATGTGTTTTAGGTGGGAATTGAAAATGAGGAATTAGGAATGGGGAATGGGGTTCCTTCATTTCATTCTTAATTCTTAATTATTAATTCTTAATTCAAATTAGTCACGAAGTAGCACAATGAAGAATGGGAAATGAGGAATGGGGACTTGTGAATTGAAAATGAGGAATGGAGACTGGGGACTGAGGAATGGGATGGCTCCAGTTCATTCTTAATTCCTAATTATCAATTCTTAATTAAAATGGTCACGAAGTAGCACAATGAGAAAGGGGCACTGAGGAATGGGGAATTGTGAAATGAAAATGAGGAATGGAGAATGGGGAATGGGGAATGGGGTTGCTCCATTTCATTCTTAATTCCTAATTATCAATTCTTAATTAAAATGGTCACGAAGTAGCACAATGAGAAATGGGAAATGAGGAATGGGGAATTGTGAAATGAAAATGAGGAATGGAGACTGGGGACTGAGGAATGGGATGGCTCCAGTTCATTCTTAATACTTAATTATTAATTCTTAATTCAATTTAGTCACGAAGTAGCACAATGAGAAAGGGGCACTGAGGAATGGGGAATTGTGAAATGAAAATGAGGAATGGAGACTGGGGACTGAGGAATGGGATGGCTCCAGTTCATTCTTAATTCCTAATTATCAATTCTTCATTCAAATTGGTCACGAAGTAGCACAATGAAGAATGGGAAATGGAGAATTAAAAATGAGGAATGAGGAATGAGGTTGCTCCAGTTCATTCTTAATTCTTAATTATTAATTCTTAATTCAAATTAGTCACGAAGTAGCACAATGAAAAATGGGAAATTGAGAATTGAAAATGAGGAATGGGGAATGGGGATTGAGGAATGGGATTGCTCCAGTTCATTCTTAATTCCTAATTATCAATTCTTAATTCAAATTGGTCACGAAGTAGCACAATGAAGAATGGGAAATTGAGAATTGAAAATGAGGAATGGGGAATGGGGAATGAGGAATGGGGTGGCTCCAGTTCATTCTTAATTCCTAATTATCAATTCTTAATTCAAATTTGGCAACCTTCAGTTTTAAACCTTAACCCATAAACATGCCGAAGGCATAATAAACGGATGCGTAAACAGGCTGAAACCAGAATAAGGCTGGATGCAAGAAACACATAGTACTTTGTACCTAGTACTTAGTACAACTAGATAGATTATGAAAAAATTACTATACCTATTTTTATTCGGACTACTCCCAATAGTAAGCTGGAGCCAAACCACCCCCATGGGCACCCCGCTCATGGAGGAATATATGAGGAGGCAGCAGCTGTTGGGCAACCTTGATCCAAGCGTGTCTTTCAATATCAGGCCCCTGTACCCAAGGCAGGCCTTTGGATTTGAAAATGCCGTGGACCTGGACTCCACCTTTACCTCCACCGAGTCCGAATACCACAAACCCCTTGGCACAAAAGGCCGGATGATCATGATGCCGGCGGTGGTTCGCAGCCAGTTCAATTCCAATTATGCTTTTGGCAACAATGATGGCCCAATGATTCCCAATCGAGGCCTGCAAACGCATGCCACCGTAGGAATATATGCGGAATATGGAAGGTTCAGCCTGCAGGTACAGCCTGATCTGATCCATGCCCAAAACAGGGAGTACCAGGGCTTTCCGGAAGAACACTGGGGCAGCACTTGGCAGGAATACTATGATTTCCTCAACATGATCGACCAGCCCGAGCGCTACGGCAACGGGCCTTACACAATGTTCTTCCTTGGCCAATCGAGCTTGAGGTTCAATATGGAACATCTATCCATCGGGATTTCTTCCGAAAGCCTCTGGTGGGGGCCTTCCAAAAGGCACTCCCTGATGATGAGCAACAATGCACCGGGTTTTCTCCACCTGACCCTCAACACCCGCAAGCCCATCGAAACCAACATTGGTTCTTTTGAAGGGCAAGTTATAGCAGGGCGATTGGAGTCATCAGGCTTTCTGCCACCTAATCATTTGCTTTCAGAACGATACCAGATGCTCTATCACCCCAAGCGGGATGATGAATGGAGATATCTGGCAGGCATTATCCTGTCCTACCAGCCCAAATGGGTGAAAGGCCTCTCCTTGGGGTACAGCAGCGTGTCACAGATGTACTGGAATGATATGGACAGGTTTGGCGACTTCCTCCCTATATTCAATGGCGACAAAAGAGCAAGATCAGTAAGCAGCCCTGCGGTAGACCGCCGCCAGCAGATGAGCACGGGTTTCTTCCGCTGGATGATGCCTGAAGGCCATTTTGAATTCTATGGGGAATACGGCAGCAATGGGAACAGCAAAAGGTTAAGAGAATTTATCGTCAATCCGGATGAGGGAAGGGCATTTACCTTGGGGTTTGTCAACCTGCACCCCCTGAGCAAAAAAGACCAGTTTCTGCAGGTCCACATGGAAATGACCCTCACCGGGCAGACGGTTCGCCGGGGCATCCGCGAAATGAACAGCTGGTATATCCACCCCCATGTGCGCCACGGCTATACGCATCATGGGCAGGTGCTCGGCGCAGGCAACGGCACCGGATCCAACACCTTCTTTGGTGAGTTGAGCTGGATCAAAAACTTCAACCGCATAGGCTTCCAGTTAGAGCATATCACTTATAACAATGACTTTTACTACAAGCGCTTTGAGATCATCAAGGACTTCAGGAGAAAATATGTGGACATCGTACCTTCCCTGGTGGCCGACTGGAGGTTTGGGAATGTATTGCTTTCCTCCAGGTTCCAATACGTGAATACCCTGAACTACAAATGGTACCTCGAAAACGACCCCGACTTCTACATGACCCCCGGATTGGACAGAAAGAACTTCGTAGCGAACGTGGGAGTGGCTTATATATTTAAATAACCCCACCCGTCACCTCAAGGCACTTTGTTTTGCAAACACACCCAATACTACGACGATATGATTTCTCGCGGCGGCGCTGCGAAAATCGCTGCGATCGCTGCGAGAACTTTTATTCGTCATTTGTAGTGAAGCGAAGCGGAATCGAGAGGTCTGGATACGTAATTAAATGGTCGCTAAGGCCACCAAGTTTAAAAGAAGGGCACAAAGACCTCTTCGCGGCAAGAAAGGATTCACGCTGCGGCACAGCAGAAAAAGGCGCCACGGGCGCACCGGCCTCGACTCGGAGTGAAATGGGGCCACAATGTGCACTAAGTAAAAGATTGGCGCAAAGGGATGAGGAATTAAAAACAGGGAATGGCAGAAAAGTGAGCTCAGAAGCCCAAAAAGCCCCTGCTGGCAACCAACCCGTGGCGAAGCTCCTTAATCCGTTAATCCCATCAACCATTAAACCATGATCAAATTCCTCGATCTCCAAAAAGTCAACCAGCCCTATGCCAATCAAATGGCAGAGGTGGCCGCACGGATAATTGGATCAGAGAATTATCTGCAGGGAGAGTCTACGCATAAATTCGAAAAAGAACTCTCAGCCTATATCGGTTCTTCATACGCCATTGGCGTTGGAAATGGGCTGGATGCATTAAGGCTGATTTTGAAAGGTTATATAGAATTGGGACAGTTGCAGGAAGGCGATGAGATCATCGTGCCGGCCAACACCTACATTGCCACCATACTAGCCATCACATCCAATGGCCTTAAACCCGTGTTGGCTGAACCCCATCCCCTGACTTTCAACCTGGATTTGGAGAAGCTGGAAGGACATATCACGGCACGAACCAAGGCCATCATGGTTGTGCACCTTTATGGGCAGGCTTGTTGGGGTCCTGAGATAGAGCAGCTCAAAACCAAGTATGGTTTGAAGATCATCGAGGACAATGCCCAGGCCATAGGCGCTGAATGGGAAGGCACAAAAACGGGGGCCTTGGGGGATGCTGCGGCCTTCAGTTTTTACCCTACCAAAAACCTCGGTGCCCTAGGTGATGCAGGAGCTGTTGCCACAAATGATAAAAAGCTGGCCTCCACTATAAGAGCATTGGCCAATTATGGGAGTCCTGAGAAAAATGTACACGTTTATAAAGGCTACAACAGCCGAATGGATGAACTGCAGGCCGCTTTTTTGTCGCTCAAACTAGCAGATCTGGACAAGGCCAACCAAAAGAGGAGGGAAATTGCCACCACTTATATCAAGCATTTGTCTCCTACCCCCTTAACTGTCCAAAGTCTACCTTCCCAACCCCAGACGCATGTTTGGCATTTGTTTGTGGTGCTCCATCCGGAAAGAGACAGGTTGAGAAGATTATTGCTGGACAAAGGCATCGAAACCGCCATCCACTACCCCACCCCTCCGCATTGGCAGCCTGCATTGAGTGAGTACAAGCATATCAGTTTACCCATCACGGAGAAAATTCACCAGCAGGCCCTTAGTTTACCTTTGCATCCGGAGTTGACCAAAGAGGAGATCGAAATGGTCATTTCTGGCGTAAAGAAGTTGATTTAAAGGTTGAATGTACCTGCGGTACCGTTTAAGGGATTAAGGATGAAGCTTGCCAATCTCCACCCATTTCTTCCGCGTCCAGGCTCTGTGTAATCCGAGTAATCTGTGTTTTTTTCTGAGAAAATCTAACCGCAAAGACACCAAGGGGTGCAAAGCAAATTTTTTTTCTTTGCGATTCTTCAAAAACTTTGCGGTGAACCTTTTATTCTCTCTGTACCTTTGTTTCCAATTTTATTAAAGGGGGAATTAGCTTCGTGAGTGACCCCATTTCTTCCGCGTCCAGGCTCTGTGTAATCCGAGTAATTTGTGTTTCTTTCTAAGAAAATCTAACCGCAAAGACACCAAGGGGTGCAAAGCAAATTTTTTTTCTTTGCGATTCTTCAAAAACTTTGCGGTGAACCTTTTATTCTCTCTGTACCTTTGTTTCCAATTTTATTAAAGGGGGAATTAGCTTCGTGAGTGACCCCATTTCTTCCGCGTCCAGGCTCTGTGTAATCCGAGTAATCTGTGTTTCTTTCTAAGAAAATCTAACCGCAAAGACGCCAAGGGACCCAAAGCAAATTTTTTTTTC
>NZ_JAHCMY010000016.1:0-63289 GCF_018449405.1 Litoribacter ruber | reverse complement strand
AGTACAGACACCGCAGTCTGGCTTACTTCAGTGTATGGGTCACCCCAAACCACCTTGCCACTTGCTTGGCTTCGGGACGTAACCCCCGCGCTTAGGGACTTTCACCCGTTGGAACGGTCAACTTTTTGACCTATATTCACCATTCAAGGCACACACAGCACCTACACGCAAGCAGGGGTTTTGTGCTTCGTAGAACAGGAAAGTGCTATATTTGTAGTTCAGTTCTTCGTAGGAAGTTCCGTGGTGAAAATCCCTGCCTGCGTGTAGCTGCGAAACGTTATGGGCAACTCCAAAAAAGAAAGAGGCTGTTAAAAACAACCTCCTTCAATGTGACTTCATGATGATTAATCTAATCCTAAACGAATAGCCATTTCAACGGGAGAATAGCTGACATCAGAATCTGAAATAGAGAATTCTCCCCTTAACAACAAAGGTGGTTGTGCCATAAATTTAGGCGTACTGCCCCTATGAGGTTGAGCTGAATGAACCAAGAACGGATGACATAGGTAAACTGTACCTGCCTTACCAGTGGCAAACACTTCTTTTCTTTTTGGCAGCTCCTCTAACTTCCCTGCAAGTTCCATAAAAGAAAGCCCTAAATCTCCTTCTTTCGACAATAATCTTGCAACATCAATATGAGAACCCTCATAAATGACCGTTGGAGCATCATTTTCGCTGACATCAGAATATAAAATCAACATTAATAATGCTCGTCCTTTCGATTTGACGTTGACACGCCATTCAAAATAATTGTTAGGATCATTTCCAGGAAAGCTTACATCAACGTGTTTACCAGTGTCATTAGGTTGCTGATCAGATGGGAATCTGACAGGAAACGTTCCTACACTCCGACAAGGAATCCATTTGTCCTTACCTATTAACTGATTAAAAGCGTTATGTAACTTTGGCGTGTTTACAGAATTAACGAAAGGTTCATTGGTGTACATTCCCAAACGAATTACAGGCTCAATCCTGGTTGAAGGATTTGACCTGTCATAAGGGAGGTCATTCCAAAGAATATCTAAAGCAGCGTCTGCTATTTCTTTGGAAAATGAATTATCAAGACGTACAAAACCGTTATGGATAAAATGCTCTATTTCCTTTTTACTTAGTATATCTGACATAATTTTTTTGTTTAAAACCAACCACATACAGCGACAAATCCTGTCGACAAGTAGACTTGGCTTTAAGATTATTAATAAAATGAATGAATAATAGAAAAGTACGCTTTGTATAAATAAAGCGCATTGCTTAAAGAACTAAGCTTGAAAGGAATATTATAGCATTACGGTCATTCTCATAGCAACAAAATTAAAAAAAATCTCTACACGAACAAAACAAAAAAGGGTATGCACATAACAGCACCTACCCAAAAGTGGCGGTAAAGTGTTTCATAGGGCAGTTTTTTGTATATTTAAACGACAGTTCTCCAAATGAAAATTGGTACATAAAATCGCCGCCTTCGGGTAGCTGCGAACCGTTATGGGCAAGGCTAACAGAGCGACACAGCAACATAATCCATAGTCCTATTTAGACTTTAAATCACACCGACAGAAAAAATGAAAGAAAAATTTGCGTAGCTAAATAACTACGCTTAAATTTGTAGCCAAATAACTTCATAATGAATTTAAGAAGAGACGTATTCCAAGCCATTGCAGACCCGACAAGAAGGGCTATCCTACTTCTTCTCGCCACGCAATCAATGACAGCAGGGGTTATTGCTTCCAATTTCGACACGGCAAGACCAACAGTTTCAAAGCACCTTCAAATTTTGACAGAGTGCGAATTGCTAAAACAAGAGCAGCAAGGACGAGAAATATACTATCACCTCAATGCTGACAAAATGAAAGAGATAGCCGACTTTTTAGAACCATTCAGAAAACATTGGGACGACAGATTTAATAAGTTGGAACAAGTAATGCAAAACTATCAATCAAAAAAATAATATCGTGGAACAGAAAACAAATCTAATAGCCAAAGACGGCAAACAGGAAATTTTAATCACCAGAACATTTGACCTGCCTGTAAACCTTCTTTTCAAGGCATACACAGAACCCGAATTGGTGGAACAATGGATGGGTAACAAAGTCTTGAAATTGGAAAATCAAGCTCACGGAAGTTACCAATTTGAGACAACGGACGGACAAGGCAATGTTTTGTTTCGGGCGAACGGCTCTATTCATAAAGTGATTGAAAACAAAAATATCACACGGACTTTTGAAATGGAGAATTCAGGTTTTCCTGTTCAACTTGAATTTTTAGATTTTGAACCAATCACAGAAGACACAAGCAAGCTGACAATGAAAATTGTTTTCAAGTCAGTGGCTGACAGAGATAATATGCTCAAACTTCCTTTTGTTCAAGGAATTAATATGGCTCATAACCAACTCGAAAAAGTAATCAGTAAATTAAAATAACAGACAATGAAAAAAAGAGATAAAATCATTTATTGGGTGGCAACCATTTGGCTTAGTTTAGGAATGGTATCCACAGGAATAGTCCAACTCATTCAAATGGAAGAAGAAGTTCAAAAAATGAATACCCTTGGCTACCCTTCCTACTTCCTGACAATAATAGGTGTTTGGAAAATCTTAGGAGTAATTGCAGTACTTATTCCAAAATTTCCATTAGTAAAAGAATGGGCTTATGCAGGATTTTTCTTTTTGATGTCGGGAGCAATTTTTACACACCTTGCCGTAGCTGATGAAGCCGTTGAATATTTCGGTCCTGCTTTATTACTTGTATTAACAGTTGTGTCGTGGTATTTCAGACCAGCAGACAGAAAACTAATAAACAGCTAATTATGAAATTTGAACTTAATCCACAAGTTGACAAATATCTGCTTGACGGCTGTATGCGTTGCAAGTATGGCGGAACCCCACAATGCAAAGTCCATAATTGGCGTGAAGAATTGGAAATGCTTAGACAAATTGTTTTGGAAACAGGATTGACAGAAGAAGTAAAATGGGGAGCACCTGTTTATACGCACAAAGGGAAAAACATTGTTTCGGTCGGTGCATTGAAGGAATCGGCAAACATTGGTTTTTTCAAAGGAGTTTTACTAAATGACAAACACAAAATACTTCAACAACAAGGAAATTTGCAGTCAGACAGAATTGTAAAATTCACCAATGTTAAAGAAATTGAAAAAATTAAAGATGTCTTAAAAGCTTACGTTTTGGAAGCGATAGAGATTGAAGAAAGTGGGAAAAAAGTAGAATTCAAGAAAAATCCTGAACCAATTCCTGACGAACTTCTTGAAGCATTTGAACAAGACCCTGCATTTAAGCAAGCATTTTCTGCATTAACAGCAGGACGACAAAGGGGCTATATCATTCATTTTTCACAACCCAAGCAATCACAAACAAGAATTGGACGAATAGAAAAATACAAAGAACAGATTTTTAACGGTATAGGACTGAATGACAAGTATAGTTGTTGACGACAGAAAAGAAGCCCAGCCCATAACAGCACCTACACGCAAGTAGGGGTTTTGTGCTTCGTAGAACAGGAAAGTGCTATATTTGTAGTTCAGTTCTTCGTAGGAAGTTCAGTGGTAAAAATCCCTGCCTGCGTGTAGCTGCAAAATGTTGTGTGTGACAATTTAAAAATCGTAGGATATGAAATTTAAAACTGGATATTGTTTCCTTCTATTATTATTTGCTTTTAATCAAGCAATTGCTCAACATATTGCAAGAGTTGATAACATAAAAATTCAGTCAAAAAAATTGAATCAAGAAAGGGAAATTTTAGTTTACACACCTACTGATTATGATTATCGCATCAATGAATTCTTTGAAGTGATTTACGTTTTTGACAGCCAAAATAGAGAATTTTTCGATTTTACAAGTTCGACTATTTCTTTTTTAACAAATGCCACAAAAAATTACATTGTGGTTGGAATTACCTCGCCATACAATAAGGAACTTGACTACTCAAGAAACAATGACTTATTACCTGTCTTACAAACTGGAAAATCAATTGAAAGATATGGAAGGTATTCCGGGAATGCTGATAACTTTTTGGAATATGTTACTACAGAAGTGATCCCCTTTATAAATTCAAATTACAGAACATTGAACCATCCTATAGCAGTCGGCCACTCTTTGGGAGCTTCGTTTGTTTTATATTCCTTAGTTAAAAAACCAAATACATTCAATAATTATATAGCAATCTCTCCTAATTTAGCTTATGAAGATGAAAAACTTAGTAAAGCACTTATGGACTTTGACTACAAAAAAATAGAAAGCTTCACCTATTTATATTTAAGTAATGCTAATGAAGGAATTGACTATTGGGAAGAATGGAAACCTGCAAGAAAAAAAGTTCACTCATTTTTGAAAGATGTTTTGAAAGAGGAAAAGATAGCAGTAGAAATTGCTGATTATTCAAATAATAATCATTGGAATACTTTTCCTCCAAGTTTAAATAATGCTTTAGAGTATTATTTTACAAACATTCTTGAAAAGCAAATAAATGAATTGTCTAAAGAAGATTACGATGTGACTATTCGGGTAAAAGTACCCACAGAAAATGACACGGTTTATATAACTGGTAATCAATCTAACTTAGGCGAGTGGAATCCTGGGAAAATACAAATGCAAAAAGTTTCTGAATATCACAGGGAAATAACACTAACGTTAAGAAGCCCAGCACAATTTAAATTTACAAGAGGAGATTGGGATACAGAAGCAGTAATAAAAGGAACCTACGGAAATGCCATTATAAAGCCTGAATTAAATAAAGAATTTAATTTTGAAATCCAAAACTATTTTGATGGGGAAGAATAGCCACACACAATCGAGTAGATGGCCGTGAGCCATAAGCCCACAGCCTGTCCCGCTTTTTCTGCGGGAGGGCGCATTTTCAAAATTGGAGATGAGGAAGAAGTGTATATGCGGAATGCCCCCTTGCAGGGGCGAAAAATTTTTCGCCCCTGCAAGGGGGCAACGGGGTAAACATATTAATTCAGATTCCATAAGCTTATTAGGTGTGAAAAAGATATAGCTACCGGGAATTTCCATTTGGTATTCATTTACCAGGTAGAAAACATTCACGACTTGGCAAAACCTGACGATAATAATTTAATTGAACTACATCCGGGATTGGCCAATGCGCTTTCATCCGTAACTTATTCCACATCAAGAGGGGTCCTTTTGACTAGATTACAAGGTACCGCACTGCAAACCTTTGTATTGCCCATCATTAATCCAGGTAGTCTACTTCACAACAAAAAAGATTGAAAAGACACATCCAATAACCATCTCAATGGGGATGGTCCGATTTCTGGACTGACTGGATGGAAAGGCTGGAGTCAAGAGATTCAAGATGATGAGAACCGTTACCTCTGAGATGGATGCAGAGCATGAGATTTTGGGGTATATGGTGGTAAAATGATTAGCAATGAATAGAAGTGGCCTATTAATCTTTCTTTGACGGAATGCCCTAGGCCATCTTGTGATATTAAGCCAGATAAATCCGGACCTTTATGAGGCTTACGGAGATTTCGAGTTATGTGTCAGTCTAGCAAAGGGACCGTTCAACGAACAAACAAATAAAATAAAAAGAAGACGAATATGTCAATAACAAGAGAGGAAGAACTTATCGGAATGAAAAAAGCGAGTGAAGCAGTTGCTTTGACTTTAAAAGAAATGCGAAGCTACGCTAAACCTGGTATGACAACAAAACAATTAGACAATTTTGGAGCAAATATCCTGTTGGACTTTGGAGCCAAGTCAGCACCTTTTTTGACTTATGGTTTTCCAGGTTGGACTTGTATCAGCGTGAACAATGAATTTTGCCATGGTATTCCGTCCAACAAAAGAATATTAAAAGAAGGTGATTTGGTGAACATAGATGTTTCAGCAGAGCTTGACGGCTTTTGGTCAGACAATGGTGGCTCATTTGTACTTGGAAAAGATATTAATCAACATCAAAAACTCATTGAAGCATCACAAGAAATTTTGCAAAAAGCAATCTATAACATTAAAGGTGGTGTTCGCATTTCAGACATCGGACATATAATGGAAACCGAAGCAAAAAAAAGGGGTTTTAAGGTTATTAAAAATCTTGGTGGACACGGCATAGGTAAAAGTTTACACGAACAACCTGATGAATTATTGAATTATAGAAGCCGATTTGACCAAAGACGATTTAAGAAAAATTCAGTTGTAGCAATTGAAACTTTTATCTCAACTACCTCCACTTATGCTACAGAACTTAATGATGGTTGGACAATGGTAGGAAACAAAGGGGGATTTATGGCACAACACGAACATACAATTGTGGTTACAGATAAAAAACCAATCGTATTGACAGAAATGAATGATATTTGGGAATGAATAAGCCCGAACATTTATTAGCTTAAATAATTTAAGAAGGGTAAAGTAATAAATTTAAGCTTTATGTATTCAAGAAAGTTTGCTGCAAGGGGAGTGGAAGATTCTTCGAAAAGCCCAACGTTTCTTAGCCGCGAACCGTCATAAAACAGCCAAATAAAATCCCAATCAATGAAAATCCTCCTGACACTGATATTAGCCACTTTCTCTGTAATCACTTACGGACAGGTCGATAGAACAAACCAAATTGACAAGGAGCTTCAAGATTGTCTTGATTCAAGTGAAAACTTCACAACCATAGGAATGACCGACTGTGTGCGAGCTGCGACAGAAAAATGGGACGCCGAATTAAACAAAGCGTACAGGGAGCTTTTGGACTTGCTGACCACTGAGCAAAAAGAAAAGCTAAGGATCGCTCAAAGTGAATGGATGGAATATCGAGACAAAGAGATCGAATTCTCAAACCAACTCTACTATGATATGCAAGGCACAATGTGGCGGCAGATTGCAGCCCGGACCAAACTCAACCTGTCAAGAAACAGAACCATAGAGCTTGAAAGTTACATTGCCAATTTGACTATCGACAAGTAAGGGATCACGACTGATGCAAGTAATGGAACTTTGAGTTCTGATCTGACTCGCAAAATCCGTTATGCCTACAATCTCTATAATTTATTTTTAATAATACGCCTTTTTGGCCACCAAGGCCCAAAGGCGCTAAGTTTTTTTTTGTATTAAAAGGGCTTTCAAGTGGTACTCCACAGCCTTTTTCTTTGTGTTCAAGTTTTTCTTTGCGACCTGGCGACTTTGTGGCTAATCCTTAAAGATACTCGCTAAGTTTTTGGCCACCAAGGCCCAAAGGCGCTAAGTTTTTTTATAGTATGAGGAATTTCAATGCAAGAGATATAAAGGAACTGTGGCTAGGGCACAAGTGGGTGTGGTTAAAGCTTATTAAATTCAAAAGTAAATGCGTCTTCAATTGCCAATATAAGGGTATTCATTTTATAATTATCTCTGTTTACAAAGTCATGATAATCATTTGGTATTAAACACAGTAGCTCATTGCATTCCTCTTTTATTTTCCAGTTTCCGGAACCATCGCAATATAAACATTCATGTTTAATCGCTTGAATAGTTTGGTGCAATATAGTGGTCTCATCAACGAATTTTTGAAAGAGCCTTTCTACGTGAGGAACATCAGCTAATTTGCAATAAGTGAATATTTGTGCTTGATGAGTGATAATCGTAGGTAATTTACTTTTGAATTCATTATACAAATTCAGCATGTTTTGAGGGCTTTTATCCCTTCCCAGTTCAAAAAAATCCAAATAAATCTTCACAAGGTTGTTAAATTCAAACATGGATTGTGACATCATATCCTTATGCCTCTCCCAAAGTGAATTTCCTCTAAAATTCTTGAACTGTTTCTTGGCAAAGAAGTAGGTTGCGATTATGAAACCAGCCTGTATGACAGTCGTAATGGCAATTAATGCAGAAGAGAATGATTCTTCAAATATAAATTTTAATTCCATAAATGATTGAGCTCTAATGTTTAAGAAGAGCTGTTTGTTCTCCTATGTTTATTTTCACCTCCTTCAGAAGAGGGTAAGAGTAGGGATTTAAAATATACTGTGACAGTTTGTGGCTAAGAGAGAGGTAATCTAATGAGAAAAAGCTCCCGATCGCTTAGGGGAATGCAGAACTCGATAAACATTTTACCCAGATTGAATTTATTAATATTTCAACATTCGAAACTAGATATCTTCCTGCCACCAGTAACTGAAAAGACCTTTTAAGATTCTTTACAATATGAAGCATAAAGTAAGAGGAAAAGGGTGGAAAATAATCAATTAAGGCGAAATTTTATTTAATAATCTCACTGCCCACCCCCATTTCTTTTTTATTCCACCTCCCTTTCCTATTTTAGGGACAGGTTTAGTTTGAACCCAAGTTTGGGGAGCAACTTTTCGTTTAAAAAATGAGTAAATCCAATTTTTCGTATCTGGAAAATGAATTCCCAATCCTTTTTAATATAGGACAGGCAGCAGAATTCAACCTTCATCAAGACCCCGTAACCTGCTTATTCAAACTCCGACAGTTTGGGGAGATAGTGACGGAGTATTTGTTCGAGGAACATCACCTCGAGTTTCCGTATGACAATTCCTTCCATAATAGACTTAAAACTCTAGAATTTGAAAGTGTCATACCCAACCAAGTCAAAGACCTCCTTCACGGCATCAAACACAAAGGAAATGTGGCGGTGCATCAGAACAAAGGATCTGTGGAAGAGGCTAAGGAGCTGTTGTTCTCCACCTTCAAAATAGGGAAGTGGTTTTATCAGGCTTACTCAGAGGAAAACGAGGACCTTTCTCATGTGAAGTTTCAGGTACCTGCTAAACTTGACGCCCGACATGCCCTTCAAGAACTGGAGACCCAATATACCAGCCTCCAAAAGGAATTTGAAAAACTCCTTGCCGAAAGGGACAAATCCGGATTGCCTGAAGCCAAGCAGGAAGAAATAAAAAACCGCTCCCAAAAAGCCGCCAAAAAGATAGAAATGTCAGAAGCGGAAACACGCATACTCATAGACGAGCAGCTGCGGAAAGCCGGATGGGAAGTGGACACCAAAAGCTTGAATTTCAAAACCCATAAAACCTTGCCGGAGCGGGGCCGAAACCTTGCCATTGCCGAATGGCCCTGCAACTCGAAATGGGCAGATTATGCCCTTTTTGTAGGTACGGAACTGTATGGCATCGTAGAAGCCAAAAAATATGCCTCGGATATCTCCACTGACCTCAACCAATCCAAAGTGTATGCTTCATTGGTGGAACCTGTTCAGGAAGCCACGCTCCTGGGGCAATGGGAAGAGTACAAAGTCCCCTTTCTGTTTTCTACCAATGGCAGGCCGTACCTGGAACAGATAAAAACCAAAAGCGGTGTATGGTTTTTGGACATCAGAAATGGATATTCCCGATCAAAAGCGCTCCAGGGTTGGTACAGCCCCAATGGATTGGTCAAGCTTTTCGAAAAGAACCTCAAAGAAGCCGAAAAGAAGCTTCAAACCGAACCCATGGATTTTCTCGAAAGTGAATCCGGTTTAAGGTTGAGGAAATACCAGATTAAGGCCATCAAAGCTGTGGAGCATAAACTCCTGGATCAGCCTGATGACAGGCGTAGCCTCATCACCATGGCCACCGGTACCGGCAAAACCAGAACCATGATCGGATTATGCTATAGGCTCATCCAATCAAACCGGTTCAAAAGGATTTTATTCCTGGTCGACCGCACCCTACTGGCGACCCAGGCAATCAATGCTTTTAAAGACAATAAGATAATAGGCTTGAATACCTTCTCGGAAATTTATGATGTCAAGGAATTGACGGATACCTTACCCGAACTTGATACCCGCTTACACTTTGCCACTGTACAAGGCATGGTCAAACGCCTCTTTTACAACAATAGTGAAGATGTCCCTGGCGTGGATCAATATGACTGTATTGTCATCGATGAGGCACATAGAGGATACCTACTGGACAGGGAGCTCGACGAAGAAGATCTGGAATTCAAAGACCAGAGGGATTACGTGAGCAAGTACCGGATGGTACTGGATTATTTTGATGCTTATGCCATCGGGTTGACGGCTACTCCTGCACTCCATACCACTGAGATTTTCGGAAAAGCAGTGTATACCTATTCCTACAGGGAGGCGGTCATCGATGGCTACCTCATAGACCATGAGCCACCCAAGATCATCAAAACCAAACTGGGAGAGGAGGGGATTGTCTGGGAAAAAGGAGCAAAACCCAAAGTCCTAGACCGGGAATCCAATGCACTGGTAGAGCTGGAACAACTTGAAGATGAGCTAAAGATCGAAATCTCCGGGTTCAACAAAATGGTGATTACGGAAAGCTTCAACCGTACCGTCATCCAACAGCTGGTCAAAGACCTTGATCCGGACGGTGAGGAGAAAACACTCATTTTTGCCGCCACCGATGAGCATGCGGATAGGGTGGTCCAGTACCTCAAGGAAGAATTTGCCGAATTGGGGATAGATGTTCCCGATGATGCTGTCCAAAAGATCACCGGCAAATCCTACGATCCCCAAGAACAACTGACCCGTTTCAAAAACGAAAAATATCCCAACATTGCTGTAACCGTGGATCTGCTGACCACCGGTATCGATGTGCCCTCTATCTGTAATCTGGTTTTTCTGAGAAGGATCAAATCCAGGATCCTCTATGAGCAGATGCTAGGCCGGGCGACCCGCAGATGTGATGAAATCAACAAAGAGGTTTTCCATATTTACGATGCCGTAAAAATCTATGAAACCCTCGAGGGCTTTACCCAAATGAAGCCGGTGGTGACCAATCCCAAAACCAGCTTCCGACAGTTGGTGGACGAGTTTGAGCACCTGGAAAAAGAGGATCGGGTAAAGAAACAAATCGATCAACTTATTGCCAAAATCCAGCGAAAAAAGAAATACCTCTCTGAGGAGAAAAAAGCCCTTTTTGAGTACAACAGCAAAGGGGAAAGCCCTGATGAACTGATAGAAAGCCTCAAAGCCGGGGAGCCTGGACTTTCCGTCCAAAAGATAATCCAGCTAAGTGGGCTATGGAAGTTTTTGGATGAATTGAAACCTGCTCCCGGGGTACAACTCGTATCGGAGCATGAGGACCGTTACCTCGGTACTGAGCGGGGTTACGGCACGGCCAAAAAGCCCGAAGACTATCTGGAGAATTTCGCCAAGTTTATAAAGGAAAATCAAAACAAAATAGAGGCCCTTAAAATTGTCCTCAGCAGGCCTACTGAATTGGACCGCAAGTCCTTAAGGGAACTGATGCTGGAACTGGATCAGGCGGGCTTCAATGCCAACACCCTGAATACCGCTTGGAGAGAGGCGAAAAATGAGGATATTGCGGCCGATATCATTTCATACATCCGGACCATGTCCATCGGTAGCTCCCTAATCAGCCACGAGGACAGGATTAAAAAAGCCGTAGATGCTATTCGAAAACAGCGGAAATGGAACACTACGCAGTTGAAATGGATAGACCGTTTTGAAAAGCAGCTGCTGAAAGAAACCGTCCTGAGCCAGGAAGACCTGGACAGGGATCCCTTTGATGGTGCCGGAGGCTACAAAAGACTGAACAAAATATTTGAGGATCAATTGGGGGATGTCCTTTCCCACTTGAACCGGAACCTATACGCGTAATTTATTTTCATGAGTGCAGAGCAAATTGCCAAAAAACTGTGGGAACTGTGTAATGTCCTCCGCGATGACGGAGTGACCTACCACCAGTACCTCAACGAACTTACCTACATCCTTTTCCTGAGATTGTCCGAGGTCAAGAAATTTGACCAAGACATACCTGAAAAATATAGGTGGACAAATCTCAAGGAGATTACCGACAACAAAGAGCTTTTCGATACCTATAGGGATTTGTTGGCCAACCTGGGAAGCCTTTCGACCAACGAAACCATTACCGAAATTTATACCAATGCGGCCACCACACTGAGAAAACCGGTAAACCTAAGAACCCTGATCACCAACATCGATCAGATCGACTGGTTTGAGGACGAGGAGCAGGACAAGATTGCCAGCATCTACGAAGAACTGCTGGAGAAGAATGCCGGCGAGAAGAAGAGTGGGGCAGGACAGTACTTTACCCCACGCCCGCTAATCAATGTAATGGTGGACCTCATGGCTCCAAAGGTAGGGGAGCGATGGAATGATCCGGCAGCCGGGACCTTCGGATTTATGATTGCCGCCAATGAATACCTCAGGCGCAAACATGATGATTACTATGAGCTGAATGAGAAGGAAAGAAGCTTTCAGGTCAATGAAGCCTTTTCCGGCTGCGAGCTGGTGCAAGACGCACATAGGCTTGCCCTGATGAATGCCAAGCTTCATGGGCTGGAAAGCAGGATAGAGATGGGAGATAGCATGACAGAGCTGGGCAAGACCTTCAAGAATTACGACGGCGTTCTGGCCAATCCTCCCTTTGGCACCAAGCAGGGTGGAGAGCGCCCGACCCGGGATGACTTTACCATAAAGACCAGCAACAAGCAGCTCAACTTTCTGCAGCATATCTATCGCTCTCTTCGCAGGGATACCGGCAAGGCAAGAGCCGCTGTGGTGCTTCCGGACAACGTGCTTTTCGAAGACAATGATGGACAGAAAATCCGCAGAGATTTGATGGACAAATGCGACCTGCATACGGTGCTCCGATTGCCTACCGGGATATTTTATGCAGCCGGTGTCAAGACCAATGTGCTGTTCTTTACCCGAGGCAAATCCGAGACAGGCAATACCAAGCGGGTATGGTTTTACGACATGCGTACCAATGCCCCCAGCTACGGCAAGCGAACCCAGTTTACCCGTGAGGCCTTTGCCGGATTTGTGAAGGCCTATACAGGAGGGGTTGCCTTGGATGCCGTGAAGGACCAATATGATGGCGCCGTGGATGAGGATAAGCGTTCTTCCATAGAGGATCCAAGATGGCAGGTTTTCACAAGGGAGCAGATAGCTGCCAAAAACGATTCCCTGGATATCGGCCTGATCGAGGATGAGAAGATCAGCAAAAATGCCGACTTGGGCCAGCCATTGGATATTGCAAAGCAGGCGGCGGATGAGTTGGATGCCATTAAAAAAGAGTTGGATAGGATAATTGCTTTGTTGGGATGATAGAGGAAAAATTGCCAAAGGGGTGGGATGTTTACCCCTTAATTAAACTACTGGAATTGTTGGAAACTGGTTCTAGACCAAAAGGTGGAGTTCAAGGAATTATTGATGGAATACCAAGTTTAGGAGGTGAGCACCTTGATTACAATGGAGGATTTAAGTTTGATAAACTGAAATTCATCCCATTGGAATTTGCTGAAAAGATGAAAAGGGGCAGAATTTATGATGGAGATGTTTTAATTGTAAAAGATGGTGCTACAACTGGCAAAACATCTTTTGTGGATGATAATTTTCCTTTTGATGAAGCATACGTTAATGAACACGTTTTTATTTGCAGACCCAATAAGAATCATTCTGGTAAGTTTATTTCATTCTTTTTAAGAAGTAAGGAAGGGCAAAAGAGGATTTTAGAAAACTTTACTGGATCGGCTCAAGGTGGGATAAATCAAAAATTTGCGCAGAACACTCAAGTACCAATCCCTCCCCTTCCCGAGCAGCAGCGAATTGTAGCCAAATTGGATGCCATGTTTGGACATTTGGATAGCTTGCGGGAGAAGATGGACGGGATACCGGTCTTGCTGAAAAACTTCCGACAGCAGGTCCTGACCCAAGCCGTGACGGGGGAGTTGACGAAGGAGTGGAGAGAGGGGAAGGGATTGGGAGAGTGGGAGGAGAAAAACTTGGAGGAAATTTGTATTTCTATAACTGATGGAGATCATCAAGCACCTCCTAAGGCAGAAAGTGGAATTCCATTTTTGGTCATTTCAGATATCAGCAATGGTAATCTAGATTTGGAAAAAGCTTCTAGATTTGTACCCATCCAATATTTTGAAAATTTAAAAGAATCTAGAAAACCTCAAAAAAATGACATTCTTTACACAGTTACTGGTTCAATTGGAATACCTGTATTATTAAAAAAAGATTATGAATTTACCTTTCAACGGCATATTGGCATCATAAGGCCAAGTGTCGAGCAAATAAATGAAAAGTTTTTATACTACACCCTAATGTCAGAATATTGTTTAACACAAGGAAGAAGTGTAGCCACTGGTACTGCGCAATTAACCATCCCATTAAGTGGCTTAAGGAAATACAATATTCCATTACCTGTAAAGGAAGAACAACTAGAAATTATTAAAAAAATAGATACACTCTTCTCCCTTGCCGACAAAATTGAATCAAAATATACTTCCTTAAAAGCCAAGATTGACCAATTGCCCCAGGCGATATTGGCAAAGGCATTTCGAGGGGACTTGGTAAGCCAGCAAGAGGACCAACTGTACCAAATTGAAGAGGCTGTGGAGTTGATGGCGGCGGAGAAAGCAGAATTATACAAATTAAAATAATTTGAAGGAAAAGATTGAACTTTGGCTATAAACATCGAATTGATTCAGTTCTTTATAAAGCGAATCTCAAATTCTAATTCTCAAACATTTGGAAGTGAAGTAGCGCATCTTTTTGAGCATCTTGAGAAAGAAGTTAAAGACAATCCGATTTATAAGATTTATGAATCCTCAAGGATTCGATGGAGAGAGTGGGAAGATGAAAGAGATGGTGAATTGGAGCTACCTGTTCAGTTTGAGGATGCTAAATATTATATCTATGACATCTATAAAAGAATCTCAGAACAGGGGAAAGAAGGATATAGCTTGGTTATTGAATACTTCCCAACTCGAAATTCTAATATAAATGACAAGGTAGCCTCTTTTAATGAACAATTACTTCCTTATCTCGCAGAAGCCTTAACAGACATTGTAAATGCAAATCCAGAAATAGAGGCCAAACCAAAAAAAGTTAGCGGAAATACCGTATTCATTATTCATGGGCATGATGAACTTTTAAAAACTGAAGTTCAGTTGCTATTACATAGAGCCGGGGTTAACAATATAGTTCTTCATGAACTAGCAGACAAAGGACGGAATATAATAGAGAAATTGATCGAAGAAACGGATTCTGCAAATTATGCAATAGCGCTTTTGTCACCGGATGATGTGCTCAATAATGGTACCAAGAGGGCGAGGCAAAATGTGATTTTGGAAATCGGTTATTTTTTGGGAAAACTCGGAAAGAGTCGTGTTAGACTGTTGAAAAAGGGAGAGGTTGAAATACCCACCGATTTAAGCGGAATTTTGTATCAAAATTATGATGAATCAGGCTCATGGGAAATAAAAATATGTAAGGAGCTCCAATCTGTCGGGATTTTTGTGGATTTGGAGGCTATTATTAGAATTCATTAATGAAAACAGCGATTTTATTAGGAGCCGGATTTTCCGCGCCAATGGGATATCCGATAGGAAATCAATTAAATGAAGCGATCTTAGGATTAGAAGGAACTGAATTTGGTTTTTCTACTGATTGCAAACTCGTTATTGATCATGAAACCGGTAAACGTCCAACTTCTCAAGTTAGATTTACCTATGATAATCAATTTGACTTCCTTCTTGAACTGATTAAGTTTTATCATAAAACAATAAAGGCTTTCGATTACGAAGAGTTCTATGACTTTATTTCTGAGGAAGATAAATGGCAATTGTTGTCAGAAAGCTTTCATAAGACTGCAGAAAAATATTATAATGAAATTTACAATGCTCCGCAGGACTTGATTCGAAACATTAAACCAATTTATAACCAAATTGTCGCATATTTTTTAAAAGATAAAAATGGTGACAATTGGTATGGAAATTCATCCCATTATTGTAAACCAACTTTTTCAGGATACACAGGTTTTCTTAATTGTTTAGAGCATTTAACTGAATTAGGAATTGTAGATATTCATACCTTAAATCATGACCTTTTTTTAGAAAGATTAAATAAAACTGATTGGCTTCAAGGAAATCTTTGTGATGGTTTTGAGGAAATGGGCTCCCCATATTTTGGAAAGCTTAAAACAAATTTAGATTCTTACATGGTCAGGCTTGCTAGGTATACAGGGAATTACACCAGTAATTTGAGATTGTACAAACTTCACGGAAGCGTTAATTATTATCCCTTTTATCGAAATGAAGGAGGTATGGCAATTCCTGAAATTTATGTTAAAACCAAAATCGGTATTGGTTCAAACAATCTATACAAGGAATTTCAAGATCAAAATGGAGAATTAGGATATGAAAATTGTTGGATCAATTATCATTCTGATTTTCTTTCAGGGACTTCTTCCAAAATTATCCGATATAGGGAGCCTCTTATATTCGAGCCTCTTTTTAAAAAATTCAAGGAGAATTTAAACTCCTCAGATCAACTAATCATCATTGGGTATGGTTGCAAAGATGAGGAGATAAACAGGATCATCCTTGAGAATTTTGACTACAAAAACAAGGGGTCGTTTATGGTTAATCCCTATCCTGGCGAAAAAGTCAGTGAGTTTTGTGAAATGTTAAGTTCAACATTGATTTCCGAAAATCTTGAAAATCTTCATAAAGAAATGTTTTAAAACCTTCTTCTTCAAATAGCTTCAACACCCACCCTTAATTTATTCAAAATCGGGGTCAGCAAATCTTCCGAATCTGTTTCTATGTTGATGATCAGACTGTATCGGACAGATTGGTTATAGCGTTTATGAATTGTTCTTGTTTTCCACCAGCCACCGGTTGGAATGATGGCCAGTTCATTTTTGGTAGCCAAATCAGCTGCATTGCCTATCCAGATATCTCTATGGATGGATCCTTTGTCCCTAATACTTTGACCGATTACCCAGTTTTCCCTTCCTTCTTGTTGATAATCCTCCTCTAAAGCTTCCCTTGCTTCTTTATTGATCCTTGCCAAAAAAGTAGTAGAAGTTTCATTGGTATCCTTCAATTTAAACCGAAGACCGAATGAAGCATAATTGTTTGCCTTGGCATACCTCTTATTGCCTGGATTGGGTTCTATAAAATAGGAGAGCGTTACATTCAACCTGACCTGTGTATTTCCCATTTCCAACAATTGGTCTTGCGGCCATGGAAGGGTGAACACGTGGCATTCATTGGCCTGAACCCTACTACTTTCAAATTTGTAAGGTGTAATGGTTTCTTGAACAACTAAGGAAACGGAATTCTGTAAGGTGTATAAAGCAGCAGGCAAAAATGGCACTCCGTAACCTACTGTCCTCAATAATTGAATTTTTTCAACTGTGGAAAGGTCTTCAATTTTCCTGTCGCCTAACATTTGATCTGTCCATTGGGCAGCATGGACCATGAGTGCCCTTACTGTTTCCGGCCAAATATTTGGATAATTTTCCAAAATACCTACAGCAAATTTGCTAGCAAATGCCGTGGCAGAGGAGGTTTCTCCAAAAGTTGAGAAAAGAGAACTTGCCATTCCTCCTTTTGAAATACTTAAAGGCATCAAGGAATCAGGATCACAAAGACCGCTATTCCATTCTGCCGCATTTCCTCCTTCAAAAACAACTTCGGGCTTTATTGCCCATACTTTTCCCCAATTCATGCTTGTACTGCTTGAAGGAGCTAACTGCCCCCTTTGCGCCAGAAGAGTTGATCCTGGATATTTGGATAAATCAATTCTATCTTTCAAAGTATATGCTCCTATGGTCAGGGCATTGAAAGCTTGGGCAGGATCATGTATACTGTTATCCTGATTGGATAAGGGATATTCCAGCCACCTATGATTTGGAATATTTCCTGCGGAAACCAATATTAACCGTTTCCAATCTTCTTCTCCGAAGGCTGATTTGTCTATTGCCGCAGACCATGCACTAGGTCTGCCAAAATGGGTATCTCCATCAGCAGTAATGGCCATGCAGAATACTCTTTGTTGGATGGGGTTTGTCTCCGCCCTGGCTATGGCCTCTTCTGTAACCGCACCATATTGATCTGGATCTGTAGGCTTTGATTGCTGAATCAACTTTATACTTTCCAATCGGTGGAAAATCCTAATGCTTTCCCTAGATACTAAAGCTTCAGATAAATCCCCAAATAAGATGATTCCGGACATAGCTGTTCCGTGGCCTGGAAAACGCCAAGAATCATTAGTCCCCCATGAAGGGTCTACCGTATCCACTTGGATATGGGAATTCAAATATGCCAGTAAGGGATGGTTTTCATTGATGCCAGAATCCAAAAGGCATACTGACAAGTTTGAATTTTCCTGAATTTCTAATTGCTGAGCCAAGTTGGCGATCCAGTCTCTTTGTTCAGGAATATCCATGGAAGTAAAAACATCAGACACCTCTACTGGCTTTCTCAATTCATCAAGATATTGAGAATATAGCAGTGGTTCAGCCAGTTGTTTGGCACTTCCTTTTGCTAGCATCACCAAGTGTTCTGGAAAAACCATAAAACGAGAGGATATCTGTACACCAAATGCTTGTAATCGTTCAGTAATTTCCGCACGGACAGCTTCTGCTGCTGAGGCAGTTATATCCAACCAAATCTCCCACCACACTGCCTGTTCATGATCAGGGAAAGAGATTTCAGGCTCCTGCCAAAAGGACTTTAAAGTAGCCTGATGTATGGACTCCAGGTTGGATAATAGGCTTGCGTTTTTAGGATTTCCTTTTTCTGTATTTCTTTCTGGTTTAGAATAGGCAGATATTTTTTCTAGAAAATCTTTGACCCCTTTCTTGGAAAGATAAATCGTACTGAAGGTTTTTTCCTTACCATCTTCCTTTATTACCTGTTTTAAAGAAGCAATTCTGATATCACCTGCTTTTGCTTCAAATTTCTTGATATCAAGTTCAAAACCAGGGTAAGTTTCAAGCTCCACATATACGAAATCACCGGGCTCACCTTGCCAAAAATCTAAAAAAGCTTCTTCAAAATCATTTTTTAGCTTATTCCCGTGTTTGGTTTGATCGATGTTTTTGTTTGTTTTAAACCTACCAGTTCCTAGGGGAGTAAAGCTTATTGATCTGACTTTGTTCTCTAAAAAAATATGCTTAAAAAATCCATTCATGTGTTTTAATTAGTAGGTTCTCTTTCTAGCCATTATATACTGAATAATTTTTTCTTCGGTTAAATGATTTTCTCCATAGAGAAGATAATCTTTCCAGATTTCCTCACATATTTTATAAATTTCCGCATAGCTCAAACCAAGAGACATTTTGGATAGCTGATCAAGATCTATAGCTTTTAGGACTCCTATCTCACCTATCCTAGCAGCGAAAATTTGTTTGATTTGTTCCGCTGAAGGATTAGAATAATTGATGATATCATCAAACCTTCGGAAAAGGGCAGTATCTAAGCTTTCCGGCAAATTGGTAGCAGCAATGATCAAACTATTGGATTTATCTTTTTCTATCTGTAGCAGAAAACTGTTTAAAACCCTTTTGATTTCGCCTACATCTTGAGTCTGAGTTCTGGTGCTGCCAATGCTGTCAAATTCATCAAACAGATATACAGCCCTAAAGTCCATCATGGCATCAAAAATCAAACGAAGCTTCGCTATGGATTCACCAAGGTATCTGCTGATAAGGCCATCCAATCGAATGACAAATAAAGGAAGTCCTAATTCTCCAGCTAATGCATGGGCAGTCATGGTCTTCCCTGATCCGGGAGGTCCCACTAGAAGTAATTTCCTTCGAGGTTGCAGGTTATGGCTTAATAACTTATCCAAATGCCTTTGTTCGTGGATGACTTTAGCCAAACTCTCCTGAATATCCTTGGAAAGTACCATGTCTTTCATTCTTGTGTCCGGACTGACCAGTTCCAAGAGATCATTCAGTTCTTTTTGTGCAGCATTGACAGGTAGTCTTTTGACTACTGCTTTGGAAGATTTCCCTTTGTCAATCAACTTTTTCAATTCCTCAGCCAGAGCAACATGCCCTTTTCTAGCCTCAGAGGCGGCAATTTGCATAGCAGTAGCATAGAAGCGGGATTCATCCCCCTCCCCAAATGATTTGATCAATGTTTTTATTTGTTCAGCCGCTGCCATATAGAATTACCAAAAATTTAATCTCCAAAATATAAACGTAAAATAATACAATATGCCTCAACATGCCATGAAATATCTTGCTTTCTTTTTTTAAGGTTTAATACTGATTGACATATTGGGTTTATAAACATAATTTGTCAACTGAAATGAGTATTTTTACTGCAAATCAATTTATTTATAACCCATGAAATACTTCGGCTCCCGCCTCAAATCAGCCAGATTGATGAATGGCCTATCCCTGCAGGGGCTGGCGGATAGGATTGAAAACCGTGTCACCAAGCAAGCCCTCAGCAAATATGAAATGGGGCAGGTGATCCCAGATTCGGAAATGATCGGCCTCCTGGCAGAGGCACTTGGTGTCAGGCCGAATTATTTTCATGCCGATACCATAGTGGAATTTGGGGAAATTGAATTTCGTAAGCTGGCAAACTATCCTGTCAAGGAAAAAAACAGGATTGTGGAGATTGCCAAGAATGAACTTAGCCGATACATAGAACTGGAGGAGATTCTGGGAATTGAAACCAAGTTTCACAACCCTCTCCATAATATGCCGATCAACTCCCAGGATGATATTGAAGTGGCAGCTGAGATGTTGAGAGATGCATGGGGGCTGGGAAGGGATGCTATATCCAATGTAATCGAGGTCCTGGAGGATCATCATGTGAAGGTATTGGAGATAGATTCTACCGAATCATTCGATGGGTTTGCCACCTGGGTAAATCGCGACATTCCTTTGATCGTTTTGAACAAATCCAGACTTGATGCTAATCTTGACAGAAAGCGGTTTACAGCACTGCATGAGTTGGCTCACCTACTGCTCGATGTCAATGGGCTTCCGGAAAAACAGAAAGAAAAAAAATGTCATGCATTTGCCGCGGCCATGTTGCTTCCGGCAGAAACCATGAAAAAAGAATTGGGCGGAAAGAGGACCAAACTTTCCATTCATGAACTATCTGCCATGAAGCAGCAATATGGAATTTCTATGCAGGCATTGGTATATAGGGCAAAGAATTTGGGGCTGATTTCAGAAAATTACTTCAAGCAATTCTATATGGTCTTTAACCAATTGGGCTATAGAGTGAATGAACCTGTAGAATATGAAGGGGTGGAGCATTCCAATCGATTTTCCCAACTCCTTTTTAGGGCTCTTGTGGAGGAGTTTATCAGCATGAGCAAAGCTGCAGCGTTGAAAAATCAAAAGCTGACAGAGTTCAGGAAGGAAAATATTGTCATCTGATGAGAATTGCTGTCACCGATGCCTGTATTTTTATTGATCTGATTGAACTGGATCTTATTGCCTAATTTTTCCGCTTAGAAATTGAGTTTCATATTGCAGTGGAAGTGATGAACGAACTGTTTCCGGAACAGAAACAGGTATTGGAGGAATATCAGGCTATGAACAGGGTACTGGATATCCAGGGGCAATACGAGCAGTCCGGAGTAGCATTCTTCTTCAAGCAATGGGGAGGCAAGAACAAAAAGAAGGCAGGAAGGGAACTCAATGGCAGGACGTAGATGAGATGTCGGGGATGGCGCTGGATTTTAAACAGAAATAAACGGAATGGAAAAGGTATTGAAAGTTTTGGTTTTTGTGACATTAGGGGCTCTGATATTATACCTTGTGGTTATTTAAGAGTGGTTGGGAGCATATAGCTTTTTGATTTATCTTCCTTTGACCTTCCTTTCTATTGGCTCATTGGCTTTATTCATTATGCTAATCGTTATTGGGATTAAAGAGGCTAAAGTACCTGATGCCAAATTATTTTCCATATTGTTTATTGCAGGGGGCATGTTTCTTGGGGTTTATGATTTTCGTAATGGCCTTTTTTGGAATAAAACTCTGGAAGCGGCATTTATAGATGAAAGAAGCCGAATAAATCTTATGTTGTTTGAGAACGGTAATTATATCATTTTTGCTAACTGGTTTTTTGGGGAAGAAAGGTTTGAAGGTAAATATGAAATTAAAGAAGATACTTTGGTTTTTAAAAAGTCTCCTGTTACTGATAATGATTTTATAAGTACTGAGTCAATCATTGATTATAATGCTGGTAAGATCTACTTTAAGAAAGGGAAGGACGAGAAATATGATACCACTTGTTATTATTTCCAAATTGATTTTTAAATTGGTGTTGGTTCGGTTGATGCATGAGTTCTGTCGTTAGGGGTATCCACCCAGCAGTCAGCATCCGCAGGAATGACAGGCGTTTAAAGCCTGTAAACGGAGATTGGGATCAATGGATCCGGAACTTTTGGGAGGGGTCAGGATAGGCCGGATTATCCATACTAGCATAAAAACAGGAAAAAGGCCAACATTAAACAGGCATTTGGCTCAATGGCGGGTGAAGTGGTTACTCAATCAGCACCTTGGAACTAAATTTTTATAAAATGGATGGAAGTTTCTTGGTCAACCAATAGATAAACCTCTGATGGTCCCGATGCATCGATAGAGCATTAATGTGAATTGGCCAGAATTGCAGCTTATAATTAGATATGCCTAATATTTTGAAAAAGCTTCCTCGAATATGAGTAAGAAGCCTAAATCCTTATGGTGATAATTTCATTCATAGTTATTTTAGCAACTCATAATAAGTTTCCTTTGCAGCATTCCAAAGCATAGAACAATATTTTCTTTTTTGGGACTGATTAATTTTTAATTCTGAACTTTCTGCACCTAACCCTGTTTTTGCCATGAAATTTATGATACTTGTTTCAAATATTTTGGGCCTACCTTTAAACTCTGCTTTGATTTGAATTGTTTTTGGTTCAGTGGAATGGTCAAATTCATATGTCATTGATGTAAATTTATAGCCATTTTCTACAGAATTTTTTACAAAAGAATTTTCTCGTAAATTTTTTCCTTCTAAAATTGCTTGTGTAATTCCTGATAAATTATCAGACTCCTGGTCTTCTTCCCTCGAAGATACGTCAATAATGTCTTCATCATTTTCAGAACCTCTTTTTAAAGTTAAATGTTTTATGTCTTTAAAAGTCCAGTTTTCATCAAATTTATTTGCTAGCGAATCAAAGAAGTTAATTGTTTTTTCAGTTGTTAAACTATTCAGTTCAATTTCTTCAAAATCTGTTTCCCGTGATAAATTTTTTTCAAAAATCTTTTTTATTTCTCCTAAATCATTTGACCTAACACAATCTACTTCTACCTGCCATGTTTTTTGGTCTATTTGGAAAAAGTTAAACTTAAAATTTATTGTTTCCTCTTGTAGGAACTCAATCCGTCCGATTTTCCTTTTTCGATATTCCATCATACTTGTGAATATTTTAGTTTTACCCTCATATTCTTCTGTTAAGCTGCTTAGGCTTTGTCCAATTTCAATATTACCAGTACTTATTATTGACTCAAAAACTGATGGTAGCTCTATACTACTTTCTGATTTAATTTGAAAACCCGACAAGGTGTGGTTGGTATTTCTTCTATAAGCTTCATTTCTGATTTCGTCAATATCTTCTTTGTCATAAAAAAGATAAGCTAATTCGGACGCTGTATTGGCATGGTTTGATCTCGATATTATAATACCCCTTTCTAAGCCAAAGGCTACGTTGAAACTTTTATTAGTTAAATTTTCCAATACTTCCTTTAACTCATAAAAAGAGGGGTAAGTAATTTCCTTCATATATTATGTTAATTTTTAATCCAGGATGGAAGGTCTGCTAAAATATCCATTTGTCTAATTGAAAAAGATGTGCTACTAAACAGATTTTCTACATCTGGTCTAATTTTTCTAAATTGATTATCATCTCTTTTGTATAAGAATAAAATTAGATCTTTATCTGAATCAATAAAATTGAGATTTAACAGGCAGTCTTTTAATAGTTTAAAGTTTTGGATAATAGGGTTTCCGAAAAAGAAAACGATTTTAACTTCTTTATTTGCTCCATAAATTGCTTCCCCTAAAATAAATTTAGAAAACATGTATTCAATTGATAAGGAGTTGCTTCTAAATATAGGATTAGAATTATTCCCCACTGATGGATAATAAAATTTAAAGTTTTTAAATCCTTCTTTTTTTGATTCAATATTTTCAATGGAATTTTTTAGCGAGCAAAGTCGTAGAATGTGGTAATTGTCTAGTACAAAAATTCTAGAAGGTCTGGTTAAGCCTGAGGGGTTCTTAGGAGAAATACTTTTTAATGCTTTCTTTAATTTATCTTCGTTATAATTTGCTACATCAGCGAACCAAATCATGATTATTCCGTTTCTTGCATCTGAGTTTGAGAAGTCAGGGAACTGTTCTTCCATTTCTATGCTTCCTCGTAACAACCTAATTTTATTGTCGAGAGTGTTAACCCAATCCCTGAAGTTGACAGCTTTAAAATTTTTGGTCTCATATCGTTTTGCTTCCAAAAAAAATCCTTGAGGTAGCCTGTTAAATAAATTACCTTCGTATTTTATTAAGGTATCAATCCCATGTTTTTTTTTATCTATTCCTTTTATATCAATATTATTGTCACCGATACTAATCCATCCAAACTCCTTTAATAATGAGACTGCTTCTTTGTTCCAAATATCACCGTTTACTCCTTGGTCTTCTGCCATTATATTATTAATGTTTTTATTAAAATTTTTTGTATCTCAAGAAAATCGTCTTCGTGGCATCTTATCTGTAAATTTCCTGTTTTCGAAAAGTTAGTATAAAACTCAAAATTATCGTAAGTAAAATAAATTAAACATTTGGTTACGTCGTGCTTATATTCCTCAAAAAGATTTTTAGCTATTTGGTTTTTACTTATATCAGGTTTGAACATTCCAATAGCCCCTTCTGTATGCTTGTAAGCTTGAATTGACATTTTATAGATTTTAAAAAAGATGCTTGTTAACTTTATTTTGTTATAAATAACATATGGGCTAATGTTCAATGGTGTTAATGATTTTCCCTTAGTCAATATCCTCTTGAATACACCTTTAAATTTTGGAATGTCAACTGAACTTCCATATATGATTAATAAATTATTTAGTGTATCTATATCAAACTCTACTTCTGAAAAAATCTCTATAGTCCTGTTGCTAAAAATTTTTTCTTCAATGTCAAAATATTTCAAGGATGTTATGGTTCTTTTAATTAAAGTTCCGGAAAGGCTACTTCTCGATAACATTAATTTTTGGAATTCATAATCAAAAGAATGAGAGATGTTTGTGGAGTTGAATTGGTCATGAAGTGATGATATATCTTCGTGAGACAAAGAATCGATTTCAAAGATAAATAATGTATATGTTTGAAAATCATCCATTGATTCTCGTTATTGTTGTTATTTGAAATTTATTTTTTTTATGATATCGGTTTGTTACAAGTCATGGAACTAATTCTCTTTTTTTTCATAATAATTGTTTGCGTAAATAGTCCTACTGTTTGAGCCTATATTATAATTTATAGTTTCTGCTAAGTCTAATAAATGCCTTGGATTTATGTCGTAGAGGTCTCCTAATTGAGCAGCCTGTAGTAGATTTAATTGCTTTTCCCCAGATTCAATTTTAAGGTATTCTTCAGGAGTGGCATCAATTTTTGCTGCAACAAGGTCTGGAGCATACTTATTTTCTTCTCTCAATTTTTTCAGTAGGTTCTCTTTCATTTTATTCGGATTTAATCTTACCCCCAAGGTGTTTGATAAGTTCTAGGAGGTTTTCTTTTTCTTTTTTTATTTCCTTCAGCTCATTTATTAAATAGTCAATCTGGACATCTTTTTCAGCAATAATTCGCTCAAACAATTCCGAGGATTTTGATTCATTTGCTTCATTGTAGGTCTTAGTACCTATAATGGATCTACTATAACTGCCAGTGTTATAATTAATCGTAGGTAGTTCATCTCCCAGAAAATACTCGGGCTTAACCTGATAGAATTCTGCTAGCTGATTTATCCTTTCTAGGGTAAGTTTGGTTTTGCCTGACTCCAGGTTGGAATAGGTCTTTTGGTTCATGTCCAAAATATTGGCGACATATTCCTGGCTGTAGTCGCGGGACTCCCGAAGGATTCGCATGATTTTCTGAGCTTTCATCATTATTTCTAAAAATGTCCTGAGTTAGTATCTAAAATCCTAAGCTAGTACTATTCTTACTTACTCTTATACGCTTTTTTTCCAAACTTTGTCCTAAGGATTTCTTAATTAAAGTTAGCAAAGAAATCGCAATAATTCACCTGTTGATACCAAAAAATCAATGGGTAATTCTAAAAAGAAAGAATGGAACCAAGCCAAAATATAGGACAAATAACTTGCATCCTTAAATCGGAGGAAGTTCTGTTATGTCAATTTGGGGCTGGAACTCTTTCCTCTTCTAACATTCTATACATGCGCTACGGTCATTGGGGACCTGCCGTAAGCTGCTTCCTCGTTCCCCCCTTCGGCTACGCTCAGAGACCTGCCCTCGGCTACGCTCGGATGATCTATCAAAACCTAAGAATAACAATCAAACAACTGCAGAGAAATCTGATTAAAAGCCCGGACTGAAGCTTCGCTGTTTATTTGGCTTCGCCGATTATGGTTTACTTGGCTTCGCCGGTTCTGGCTTCGCCGTTTACTTGCTGCGCGCTTATGGGCTTCGCCGCTTATGGTTTAAGGTTTAAGGATTTCGGTTTTTAAACCATAAACTTTCCCCGCAGGGGAAAAATAAGCTTTAAACCAAAACGGTATTGCCGTAAAAAAAAAAAGAATGCATCACTTCTTCGGGGGAGAGGTATGCCTTGTGGGCTGCGCCGGTTACTTGGCTTCGCCGGTTCTGGCTTCGCCGTTTACGTGCTGCGCGCTGAGGGGCTTCGCCGCTTATGGTTTAAGGTTTAAGGATTACGGTTTTTAAACCATAAACTTGCCCCGCAGGGGAAAAATAAGCTTTAAACCAAACCGGTATTGACTTAAAAAAAAAAGAATGCATCAATTCTTCGGGGGAGAGGTATGCCTTGTTGGCTGCGCCGGTTACTTGGCTTCGCCGTTTATTGGCTTCGCCGTTTATGGGCTGCGCCGCTTATTGGCTTCGCCGTTTAGGGGCTGCGCGCTTATGGGCTTCGCCGTTTAATGGTTCACTGTTCCCTGTTCACGGTTGGAGCCAGGGCTGAACACTGAACTTTGAACATTGAACTTATAAACTTTAACCGTCCGCGCTAGCGGACAATAAACTTTAAACCATAAACCAATGAAAAGTATAAAACAATTTCTTGACGGTGTGTTGTGGCTGCTGGTGGGGGATAGGCCATTGACGGGGCTGAAAGTGGATTCTGAGAGCAGGTATACCTACGTGCCAGACCCCAAGCCGAAGCCTATGAGCAGGGAGCAGCAGGAGGCGATATTGCTCTGTAAGGCGATAGGAATTATCCTCAAGGAGGAGGGGGAGAAGAACCGGCTCAAGGTGGAAGTAAGGATCAGCCCAATGGGGGAGGAGCCGCCGGACAAAACGTAGTTTATGGTTTATCGACTGCTGCGCAGTCTAGTTTATGGGCTTCGCCGCTTACTTGGCTTCGCCGGTTACTTGGCTTCGCCGTTTATGACTTATGGTTTATGGGCTGCGCCGCTTGTGGATTAATGGTTGATCGTCCCGTGGGCATAATGCCCAGCGGGGACTGATTATAGGATTAAGGAAAAAAAATGACAAATGAACTTCCTTTTCTCTGCCTGGGTGGATTATGTCTAACCTAGCTAAACTCGATATGCCATCCTGGGTGGGGAGAGGGATAAAAGGGTTCATAGTTCACAGTTCAGGGTTCACAGTTAGTTAACCCTGAACTCTGAACCCTGAACTTTTAACAATTACCAATTAACCTTTAACTAATAATTTGATGAAAAAAAGAACGATTCTTTCTTTCCTGGCACTGCTATGCCTAGTCGGGAGTGGAATATACCTATACGGCGAGAGAGTTGCCCACCCTGATTTCCACCAGTCAGGCCCCTCCGGCTCTGATGCCGCCTTCCCCGGGTCCTCCGGGGAGCCGGCCCCGGTGGTGATCTATGGGGAACTGGCCAACCGGCAGGGGGTGGATAGTCTTTGGCTCAGGGTATACGACCCCTTCATAGGAAAGTCGAGCAAGACTCCCCCGCCCCGGATCCAAGGAGTGGACGTGGAAATGGGTAGGATTACAGATGGCGTTTTTCCGGGCAAAGACCTGGTCTTTCAAGTGGAAACAGCGAAGGTGGCAACCCCGATATATTTGGATTTGAATGAGGGCAATCAGCCACTTCTCGATCGGGTGCTGGCTTTTCCCGGGGATAGCGTAAGGGTTCGGATAGAGCGCGATATGCATAGAGTTCTGTTTGATGGTCCCCAGGCATTATTTTACAAAGTCCAATATGAGCTGGCTGCCGCTGAGGCTTCCCAGAAATTCGGAACCAATCCAATTTTACTGACCCATGATGCCGGAAACAGAAGCAAATATGGCCCCCCGTCTTTTGAATTTGGCAGAAAATTAAATGTAATGGTCAAAGGCAGGGAGCAGCTGGATTGGTTTAAAACACAACTGGAGGTGGATTTTTTTGAATCATCCGCATACCAAAAGCTCCAATTTTTTGAGGACAAATTATCTTCCGATAGGCTGAAATTGCTTGAAGCCGATCTGTGGGGAAGGCATTATCTGCCGATTTTTCAATCCTATTATTTCCTTCTGAAAGAGTCACTCCGGGGCGGAAATATCGAGCTGGTAGATGAAATGAGATCTTTTTATGAATCTCAACTGTCTGGAATCCAGCATTCCCCAATAGACCATGAAATGTTGGTATATGCAGCAGATTTTCAAGATTGGCTGATCATAAAAGCAAGGATTGAAGGGGTGCTTGAAGAGAAGTCGGTTATTGAGCAATTGGTTAAAAACAGCTCTCCTATGGCTGATAGGGCATTGGTGCGGTATATACTTAATGAAACCCAGGAGGTGGATTTGGACCGGAGCAATTACATGAGCCTTTTGAAGCAGGTGAAGGAACCTGTGTCCCAGGAGTTGTTGAGGCAATTTGGGGGCAGGGTGGTATCAGGTGAGGAGGCATATCCTTTCCGGCTTCCTGATGCTGCTGGGGATACCGTTACGCTTGAAAGCTTGAGGGGGAAGTGGCTATTTGTGGATTTTTGGTATACCGGCTGCGGTGGCTGTGTGCAATTTTATCAGCAGGTAGTCAGCAGGCTAGAGGAGCGGTATGTTGACGACGCACGATTGGAGATCCTGTCTATAAATACCGATACGGATAGTCGCAGGTGGAAAAAGAGCATTCAGAGCAATAACTATACATCCGACCATGCCATCAACCTGAGCACCGGGGGCAATGATCATCCCCTTTTGGGCCATTATAATATTCAGGCATTTCCTTATCAGGTACTAATAGACCCTGAAGGGAAGGTATATAAGACCGGAGACTTGCGCAAACCCGCAAATGAGTTGATCCACGAGCTGGATCTATTAATCAATTTACAACCTTGATAAAATAACAGATGAAAAGACTAATACTAACATTTGCCTTGTGGTGGATTTACTGCGAGGTGCTTCCCCAGCAAGTGACTGGAAAAGTCAGTGACAGCAAAACGGGCGAAGGTTTGCCCGGAGTTTTAATAAAGGTAGAGAATAATGAATTGGCTACCGTTACCGATGTAGAGGGGAACTTTATTTTCCAATTGGAAGAAGGAAATTATGTGATAATAGCCAGTTTGTTGGGATATACATTGCAGACTAAGGCTGTTTCCGTACCCATTTCTGCCCCGCTTTTGTTTGAATTGAAAGAGGAAGGTTTGGACTTGACTGAAGTGGAGGTGGTGTCTACTGGTTATCAAGAGCTGCCTCGGGAGCGGGCGACGGGAAGTTTTGCCCTAGTGGATGAGGAGTTGGTAAACCGCCGTGTAAGTACCAGTCTATTGGATAGACTTGAGGATGTGACCAGTGGTTTGATTTTTAACCGTGCAGGTTCTTCCAGTGACCCTATAAGTATCCGTGGAAGAAGTACCCTTTTTGCAAGTGCCCAGCCGCTGATAATTGTGGATAATTTCCCCTATGATGGACCGGTAGAAAATATAAATCCAAACGATGTGGCCTCAGTAACAGTGTTGAAAGATGCTGCAGCAGCTTCTATATGGGGTGCCAAGGCAGGGAATGGGGTCATTGTGATCACCACCAAACGAGGCAGGACAAACCAACCCATGAGGGTCACGTTAAACAGCAACATCAATATAATTGAAGCTGACGATCCATTTTATCAACCTATTATCAGTGGGAGTGACTTTTTGTATACTGAAGAACTGCTTTTTGACAGGGGATTTTACAATAACCTGTTCAACCACAACAATAAGACAGCTTTATCTCCCTTTGTGGAAGATTTATTTGCACACCGCAATGGCTTGATTGGAGATGCTGAATTGGCTGCCCGCCGATCTGGATATACCCTACATGATGTTCGTAATGACATCTCCCGGTATTACCTACAGAACAGGATCAATCAACAGTATGCCCTCAATGTATCCGGTGGGAGTGATCGGCACCATTATTTGTACTCGGTAGGCTATGACAATAACCGGGCAGGGGTAATAGGAAATGGTTCCGACAGATTTACAATTAATGCCCAAAATACCTGGAAGTTTCTCTCGGATAAGCTGAAGGTGGATTTGGGAGTTTATATGGCCAAGTCCCTGGATGATTCCGGAAATGAACTACCCCAAGGGTTTGTCTATGAAAGACTGGCGGATGATAATGGCCTGCCACTGCCCATTACACGGACCTACAGCCAGCGATATCTTTCTTCTGTAGAAGGGATTGGCTTGATGGATTGGCGTTACAGGCCATTGGAAGAAATTAACATGATACGCAACCGTCTCCAGAGCAATGATATACGGTTGAATCTTGGAGTGGGGTATAAATTGCTCGAAGGGCTCCAAGCAGAAGCATTGTATCAGTATTGGGAGAATAGAGGTGATAGGCAGGTGCATTATCCAGAGGGGAGTTACTTCGTAAGAAACCTTTTTAACCTTTATAGCTATTTCCAGCCCGACGGTACTCTGGGACATCATATGCCGCAAGGGGGTATTTATGATTTCACCCATTCAAACAGTTTAAGTCATAGCTTGAGAGGTCAGCTGAGATATGGGCGCCAGTTTGGAAAGCATCGGTTGGATCTTTTATCAGGATATGAGATTAAGATGATGGATGTGCATTCTGATGGAGGTCGGTTTTATGGGTATGATGATGCTTTGGGCACCAGCCAACCTGTGGATTACTTAACGAGGTTTAGATTTTTTCATAACAATGGGTTGAGCAATATTCCCTACCGCGGTGTACACTCCGGGTTATATGAAAGATTTTTGTCAGGTTATGTCAATGGTGGTTATACGTATGACAACCGATATTCCTTCACCTTCAGTGCCAGGAGAGATGCTTCCAATTTGTTCGGTGTGGAAGCCAATCAGCGAGCGGTGCCACTTTGGTCCGTTGGCGGGGCATGGACACTTTCGGAGGAGCGATTTTATCGGTGGGGAGGGCTACCTTATATGAAGTTGCGGATGACCTATGGTTATAATGGAAACATTGATAGGAATCTTTCTTCTTTTACAACAGCGGTTTACCGTCCTGCGAGTACCAATAATTCATTGACCGGCTTTGCATTGCCTTATGCACAAATCCAAAATCCTCCCAATCCGGAGCTCAGGTGGGAGCGGATAGGGATCTTCAATACAGGAATGGACTTTGAAAGCCGTGGAGGTAAGCTCAGGGGAACTATAGAATATTACAAAAAGAGCGGATTGGATCTGATTGGAGATTCACCTTACCCACCTTCCTCCGGGGTGATCAATTTTAGAGGGAATTATGCCAATACAACCACCGATGGTGTGGATGTGATATTGGGTAGTGATCTTCGCGTGGGAGGATTTAGGTGGCAGCCGGAATTCCTTTATAGCCATGTCCATGAGGTGGTGACTTCCTATGCGAATGAAGCCGTTGCCTTTAATTATGTAAGCGTGGGAGGTTCTGGGGGGATATTGCCACGCGAAGGTTTCCCGTTGTTTTCCATTTACAGTTACCCATGGGCTGGATTAGATCCCGATACGGGCAACCCGCAAGTGTATTTTGAAGGTAGCCCCAATTCAAACTTCACCCTTATCCGAAACCAGTTTTCGACCGAGGATTTGGTGTTTCATGGGAGCATGAGGCCGACACATTTCGGGGCTTTCCGAAATAATATCCGTTGGAGGGATTTTTCAGCCTCCTTCAATATCAGTTATCGATTTGGATATTTTTACCGCAGGGAATCCGTGAATTACTTTCCTATCCTAAGGGGAGAGGGTGGACATTCTGATTTTAACCACAGGTGGCAGCACCCAGGTGATGAGGCCTTTACCCAAATACCTTCCTTGCCGTCGGTTAACAATCAAAACAGGGATAACATGTATTTATATTCCGATCAATTAGTAGAACAAGGAGATCATATTAGGCTTCAAGATGTAAGGCTTTCCTATGAATTTAACAAAAGCCGGTATGGGAGAATGCCTTTTCAGCGAGCGGAGCTCTATACCTATGCAAATAATTTAGGAATATTATGGAAGGCTTCTGATGATCCACTTGATCCGGATTTTAGAACAATGCGGCCCTTGCGTAGTATAGCGGCCGGAATTAGAATTGACTTCTAGATTTAAAAATGTCCCCTCCCGTCGCTTTCTTCATAAGGTTTAGTTAACGGTTTTGGCGGGCGGGGCATTTTTACAGTTCATAGTTCACAGTTCAACGGTTAACTTATAATTCTTAACAATTTAATTCTACTAAAATGCAAAAACATATATATATATTATTGACCATACTGTCTGCCGGAGTGCTGATGGGGTGTGAGGGTTATTTGGATCAAAAGCCAAGGAAATCGTTGGTAGTTCCGGAAACCCTGGATGATTTACAGGCTTTATTGGACAATGCAGTCATTATGAATTCAAATGTTCCGGGACTTGGATTGCTGGCTTCAGATGATGTCTTTATGGAAGAAGCTGGGTGGGCAGGCTTATTTGCTGAGATGGAACAACAGACTTACCTGTGGCGAAGGGATGGTGGGTTTGAGGTGATTGGCGAGTGGAACGGTGCCTATCAAAAAGTGTTTTACTCAAATGTAGTTTTGGAGAGGCTACACGAAATGGAAGAAGTGGTGTCGGCGAATGAAAGGGGCCGATGGATGGCCCTTAAGGGAGCTGCATTGTTTTTTCGGGGAAGCGCCTTTTATGATTTGGTCAGGATTTTTGCCCAAGCCTATCAGCCTGGGGTGAACGACAGTGAGATGGGAATACCATTGAAACTGACAGCTAGGGTGACCGAGCGACCGGGAAGAGCAACTTTGGAGGAAACCTATAAACAAATCATTGGAGATCTGAACCAGGCAATTGAATTTCTTCCCGTTACAGCTTCCTCCTTAAACAGGCCAAATAAACCTGTCGCCGAATCCTTATTGGCTGACCTGCACCTTCAACTGGGGAATTATAGTATGGCTCGGGATCTTTCTTCAAGTTTGCTACAGGCAGGTACTTTACTCGACTTTAACGAATTAAATCCTGAAGATCCATTTCCCGTTCCGTTTTTGAATAGTGAGGTTTTGTTTCAATCTGTAATGGCCGTATATTCCTTTACCTTTAGTTCCTTAGTTCAGGTGAACCCAATATTACAAGCTTCTTATGCTGCTAACGATTTGCGTGGGAGGATATTTTTGAACAGGCAAAACCCACAGGTGGTGACCTTTAAAGGATCCTATTGTGGTAACTTTGATTATTTTGCCGGTATAAGTTTGAATGAACTTTATTTAATTAATAGTGAAGCAAGGATTCGGACTGGGGATGTAGCGGGTGGCATGGAGGTGTTGAACACATTGTTGGAAAAACGTTTTGAAGCAGGCACATTTCAACCCTTAGAGGCTTCAAGTGTTGCTACCGCATTAGCATTTGTTTTAATGGAGCGTAGAAAAGAATTGCTTTTTAGACCAAGTAGGTGGTATGATTTGCGACGATTAAATAATGATTCGGAATATGCGACTACTTTGGTTCGTGAGATGGGTGGGAATACCTATATATTGGCCCCGGGCGATAATCGTTATGTTTTCCCAATCCCACAAGTAGAGGTGGATCAAGGCATGAAGCAAAATCCTTGACTACATCAGCGAAAGTAAACCTTTCAAATCGAGAGATTGTACATCTCTTAATAAGTGGAGGATTCCAATTAGCGCCTTAAATCATTAAAGTACTATGAAGAGGATGGGTAACCAAATTGGTAACCGTTCATTGAGCTTCCAGTGACTAAATATAAAAAGGGCCCCATTTGGGGCCCTTCATTCCTGACTTTTCAGTTGCAATTACAGCAATTGAAAAGTACCGTGCTCAACGACATCTGATTCAAGATCCGGTGCCTCGTAGATGCAAACATCGGAAGGATTGGAAATGCATCTATAATTGACTTCTGGATCAGATGTGTCTATCCATGTATTACCGCCATCCATAGTGGCATAACCTTGTACTTTGGGCTGCGTAAATGCAAAAGCAAATACCGCTGCCAGGGCAAACACACCTCCGCGTAGGAGGTTCTTTACTGAATTTTTCATAACTTTATAATTATGGTTAATTACTTTTTTTCCGGTCGCTTCGATCCTTCTCCCGCGCGTAGGGAGGTGCTATCTTTTGAGAGGGGCGGCCGGATTTTTTTTATGCCCCCTGCTGGTGCCTGCTAGCTGCCTGGCAGCATCCCAGACTGACGTGATTTTATGGATTCATAGGCTTTTTACTTATAGTTTATTGTCCTCTTCGAGGACGTTTATGGCTTATGGTTTATGGTTTTCGGTTTGAAGCTTTAATTGTCCGTGCAGAAGATTACGTAAATAGTTCAACCCTTTCAGGGTTGTTGTTTATCTTGTAGTTATTTGCCCCGGGTTGCCACCCGGGGTTACTCATAGTTGAAGTCCTTCAGACTTCTATATAAAGTTTTTTTTCGCCCAGTTTTATAATTGACCCTCACTCTCAGAAGAAGAAATTTTGTTTATAGTTTATTGTCCGCTACGCGGACGTTTATCGCTTATGGTTTACGGGTCTCGGTTTTTTAAACTTTAACCGTCCGCAAAGCGGACCATAAACCTTAAACCCACTCATTGCTTTACCTTAATCCATTCATCCTCCGCTTAGTTTACCTCCTGCGGGAGGCAGAAATTAAACCTTTAAACCTGTCCCCACTTTCCTGATGACCTTCACCAGGCATTGTGGTGGAAAGGTAGATTCCTACAGCACTTATGGCCACAAATGCCAAGTTTACTACCAAATGTGCTCCCCAGCTCATGGAGTCGAATATGCCTGCGCAGCCACAGGGCACTCGGGGAAAGGAGCCTATCCAGATGAGGCCTACGTAGGTGCTGAATACTGATAGTAAAGCCAGGGATCCTATGAATCCCCATATTCTCGTATTCTCCCAAAGTAATAAACCCACAAGAAGCAACTCTACCATCGGGATTGCCCAGGCCAGTTGCCTGGCCCAATCCAACGGTATTTCCTGATTTTGCATGGCTGATCGGAAACCTTGGAAATCCACGATTTTGGCAAATCCCGTATAGCCCCAAAGTAGGATAAGCAGGAGGGATGCTGTTATGCTGAGGTGT
Source organism: Litoribacter ruber (assembly GCF_018449405.1). Lineage (NCBI taxonomy): Bacteria > Pseudomonadati > Bacteroidota > Cytophagia > Cytophagales > Cyclobacteriaceae > Litoribacter > Litoribacter ruber. Next base: position 27,837 of record NZ_JAHCMY010000016.1, on the reverse strand, counting down.
TGTTTCATAGGGGGTTTTAATTTAGTCACCTGTAATCTTGTTTATGCATAGTTAGTAGCTTTTTGATATATAAAAAAGCAAACTTTATCTTGGTCAAGTACTATTTTTTAGGTGCTTGTTCTTCGATTTTCTAGTAAAAGGAAGGGTAATATCTAGGATAAAATAATTCTTGATATAAATCAAGTTTTGAAAACTGGTTTAGTTATTTGTTTTTCAGTAAGAGTACAACAAGACCGTCCCATTTTGAGGAAAAAAATCAATTTTTGCCAGTAAAAATATAAAATTGATTTTTGCTAATTTATAATTAACTGGTTAACAATTTAGTAACGTAATTTGGAGGTTTAGTTTGTTTGTATCTATATTTTGGAACGAAAAGCATGGTTTTACTTTTTTTTAAACCCTTTTTTTGACCGTTTGAATTTTTAAATTATATGCATATGGAAAAGATATTGAGAAGAATCAAGGCCCAGTTTGATCCCTATTATGAGATCCCTTTTGCCACCTACAAAGCCGTAACCCCATTTTTGGATATAGAAGAATATCCTCCCCGGCACTTGGTCAAAAGAAGAAGTATGGTGGAGGTGAAAGCCCGGTACCTTTTGGAAGGGGGGATGGGATTATATGCGCACACTGATAAAGGGGTACGCTGCCAAAAATATTTTAAAGAGAATCAGATAGCCTGTGATTTTAATTCATATTCCACCCAGATGCTTTCCAATAAGTTGATTAAAACTTATGTAAATACGGTCGCTGTGGTCTTCTACAAGAAGGATTTTTTTCCGCTGAGTGAAGCGCATCCGGAATTTGCCTTGCTGGCTTTGCGGATTACCGAAGAGGTATATAACCAGAACATCAAATGGCAGGAACGGATGGCGGGAAAAAATGCCAAAGAGCGGGTTATGATTTTTTTAAATAAGGATCCACATGCCCTGCAGCTTCTGCCCCAAAAGGACGTGGCCAATATGCTCAGCATGAGCCCGGAAGTATTGAGCAGGGTATTGAAAGAATTGGATAAGGATGGGCCGTCGTTTGATCATGAATAATATCATAAACATAAAATACGCCTTTCCCTCTTATCTCAATCCACATGTGGAAGCTGTAGATGCCGAGGTGATCCAATGGGCGCAAAGCAATAAGGTATTGAAGGGGCCTTTTGAAGTAACCCAATATCGGAAGATGAAAATCACCTGGTTTGCGGCGCGGCTTTATCCGGAAGCATCCCAGCGTAAACTTACTGCAGTGGCGAAGCTTTTTTGCCTGCTTTTCATATTGGACGATTATACGGATATGATCGGGGACAAAAATGAATTTTGGATAATCATCTCCCGGGATTTGATGAAGGCCATAAAGGGGGAGGAGGGGAAGTTTGAACTTTTCTTTTCCAGGGCTTTTCAGGAAGTATGGGAGGAAATCAGTTCCTGGACCGGCCACCTCTGGCAAAAGGAAGCACAGACACTTTTTGAAAGATTTCTTCAAGCGGGATCTTGGGAGGCACGAAACCGTCAGAAAAACAGGATTCCCGCTATTGGCGAGTATATGAGGCAAAGAGTGGAATTCTCCGGGGCGAAGATTGCTTTTATACTCATCCCCCCGGTGTGGGACATTCCCTTTGAATTGACCCAAAAATCTAAATTCAAGGAAATCCAGGAGGTGGCCGGGAAGATCATATACATCGCAAACGATCTCATGTCCTATGAAAAGGAAAAACTGGAGAATGATTGTCATAACCTTGTCCTGCTGATCACGCACCATCATGATTTGCAACCGGAGACGGCCCTAAAAAAAGTCTTTGATTTGCATTACGAGGAAGTGGCAAAATTCCACCAGCTGGAAGAAGAAATCCGCAACTGTGCGAAGGGATCCGATGGATTCAGCCATGAATTTCTGATGGCCTTAAGATTTTTGATCTCCGGAAGCACGGAATGGTCAAAAGCTGATACGCAACGTTACCGTTCGGCCCAAAACGGCAATTGATCCCAAAGTTGCCAATCCATGTATTACTTTTTAACCCATCTTTTTATGTACAAGAAAAATCAAAAGATCAAGAAGAAGTGCGTCATTTCCGCCAATGACATCCTCAGGATTACCAACATGAGTGAGCGCTATGGACAGGACCTGCTGTGCAGGATCAAAAAATACTACAAGAAAGGGAAGCACCAGTTTGTGACGGTGAAGGAATTTTCAAAATTTTCCGGTATACCCGTGGAGGAAATTGAAGAGTATTTATAAAAAAATCCAGGAGGTCATAGGGGTTTTAGTGGGGCCGTATATCCGCCGACCCAAAGGGCTATATACTCCCGACCTCCTCCCGATCAGGTCCGCTTCAGGTCTCCATCAGGTCCGCCAATCAGACGGCTTGGGTGTGCTCCGTGCCTGTTCCGAAAGAATTTCAAAACGGGACTGGAGAAAGGGGACATATAGGGCTGCTTTGGGTTTTATGGAATGGCATTCATTTCAATTTTTTATTCACTTATAACGACAAAAAAATGGCAAAAGCAGATGGCCCCGAAAAACACTACCGGGGCAAAACAGGATCATTGGTCTATTACCGGGTGAAGGGGGTGACCTATGTAAGAAAGCATGTTGAAAAAATTGCTGCAAAGCCTCCCACCAAATTGCAGGAATATGGGCAACGGAAATTCCGGCTGGCAGGAGAATTTTTCAAACCGCTCAAAATTCCCGTGGAATTCGGTTTTCAGCAACAGGCCAATGGCATGCGCACGGGCACCCACCTTGCCTGTGGCTGGGCCATCAAAAACGGGTTTAAGGGCAGCCTTGAAGACAGCACGCTGGATCCCTCACTGGTCAAAGTGAGCGGGGGAACACTCACGGGCGCACTTTCTCCCTCTGTCCGCTGGGCCGGGGTGGGGAAGGTCCTCTTTGAATGGGAGGACAATTCCAACCTTGGCAGTGCCCGACGGGATGACCAGGTCATGGTGACCCTGTACAACGTGGAGGACAAAGCCGTGTTTTTTGTCCTGGAGGGCAATTTCAGATGGGAAAGGCAACAGGTTGTCTCCATTTTCAGGCACGATCTGCATGTTGGGAAACTTGAGGCCTATATTTCCTTTTCCAGACCTCTGGCCAAAAACAAAACCCGAGACCTTTCGGACAGTGTGTACGTGGGGAGGGTTTAAGGTTTAAGGCTTAAGGTTTATGGTTTAAGGTTTATGGTTTATGGATTATGGTTTCAGGCTTAACGGTTCAGGGTTCATGGTTCATAGTTATGAGCTTTGAACAGTTAAACTTTGAACATTTGAATCCTGAACATTGAACAATTAAATATTTAATATTCAATTTTTTATAACTATAACAAAAAACAACTATGGCAAAGCAGAGTGGATTATTATTTTTTGAAGGCAATATGGGCGGTATCAATTACTATAAAACCGCCAAGGGGTATTATGCCCGGAAAAAAGGAGGGGTAAGCAAGGCCAGGATTATGAAGGATCCCAACTATGAGCATACCCGTAGAAACATGGAGGAATTCAAGCTGGCAGCTGGGGAAGGGAAGAGGATCCGAAGCCTGATCCTGCCCCTGATTCAAAGAAGTGCTGACAGCACCTTTAGCTCGAGATTTTTTACTTTGATGCTGAAAATCACGAAAACCGACCCTGTCCATCCTCCCGGAAGCAGGAAACCCGGGAATGGGGACTGGAGCCTATTGGAAGGTTTGGAGCTAAACAAGGGACGTAAGTTCTGGAAACTATGGTCGCCCGAGATCCTTGTGGAGGAAACCGGCTCAGCGTTGAGGTTTTCGTGGAGCCAAACGGATTTCGAGAAATTTGAGTATCCGACAAACGCCACCCACCTCAGACTTTTTCTGAATGTGATAACGGTGGACGTGGAAGGTAGGGGAAACGACTCTCAGATCGAACTGTCCAGGGAGTTTGAGATGGGAGCCACACTCCAGGGGGGAGAGCTTGTGGTGGATAAACAGGATATCCCCGGCACACGCAGGTTATACATATTCAGTATTGAATATTACCAGTGGATGGCTGGAACCTATTACCCCTATTGCTCCACGGAGTACAAAGGCGCCAAGGTGGTCAAGGTGGAATGATATTTTATGTTTAAGTTAAAAATCAAAAGGGGAGCCCAGGTTGGGTTTCCTTTTTTTTGTGCCTAAGGTCTGTATTTCCGCAATGACCGCAAAATGCGCAGAATCCGCTGTAACCGCATAATCGTTTGTTAATCAGTATTTTACAACTGATATTTGGACATGTTTAACATTAAAAAACAATAAAATATGGGACAACAAGCGAGTTTTGTGAGTTTCACCGGCAATATAGGCAAACTTACATTTTACAAAAACAAAGACGGTTTTATGGTCCGCGAAAAAGGCGGGGTCACCAAGGAGCGGATCATGAATGATCCCAAGTATGCCCGTACCAGGGAGAATATGCGGGAGTTTGCCGAAGCGGCTTCGGCCGTAAAACTGCTTAAGAACAGCATCAGACCGGCAATCATTTCCTCTACCGATTCCAGGCTACACAGGAGGCTTCAGCATGCGATGGTGAAGGTGGTAAAGAGCGATCCTGTACACACCAGGGGAGAAAGAAAGGTGACTGAGGGCAACTGGGACCTGTTAAAGGGTTTGCAGCTCAATGCGGGAGCCAATCTCACTTCCGTGTTGAAAAAGCATGTGGTCATCACCAATACGGGAGAAACCCTGGCGATCAGCCTTCCGGCATTCCATCCAGCCAGTTACCTGATGGCACCCTCCGGTACCACCAATTACAGGATCTACCTCATGGGAGGTGCCATTGATCTTGAATTGGCCGATTTCAACCTGGAGAAAGTGGAGTCGGAAATGTTGAGCGTGCGGGCGAGTTCCCCTGAACTGACCCTGGAGCTTAACAAGGCGCCATTGGAATTCAATCACCGGGTGTTTGTGCTCGGCATTGAATTTTTCCAGACGGTCAATGGGGAGGAGTTTCCGATGAATGACAGTGGGTACAACGCCGGTACCATTATATTGACCGAAAAAATCGTTACGCCATGAAGCTCCTCTTGAACAGGGAGTATTGGCCCAACGGTACCAATGGGTTTATCACCCACAATGGGGTCGAGGTGGCCAAGACCATAGAGTTGCCCTGGAAGAACAACAGGCGGAATGAGTCCTGTATTCCTGAGGGGGTATATGGGTTGGAGAAGCGGTACTCGGAGCGATATGGTTGGCACCTGCTGGTGAAAGGGGTAAAGGACAGGTCAGGGATACTTTTCCATCCCGCCAATGATGCCTTGAAGGAGCTGAAGGGCTGCATCTCCCCGGTAACGAACCATACGGGCGAGGGGAAAGGCAATTTTTCCCGGAATGCGACCTACCTGTTTCGGGATATGGTGTATGAAGCTTTGGAGAACGGGGAGGAAGTGAAGCTGGAAATCTTCAGCGATGCGGATCTCGCTCTTAATTTGGCTGTAACAGAGCTGCTATGGACGGAGGAATTTATTTAGTGGGAGTGGGGGGACTGGTTACAGTCCTCCTTTCCCTCTCCGGTTTCCTGCTCCGCTACCTGGTCCAGGATCTTCGCGAACTCAAATCCGAACTCGCCGAGCTTAAAACGGGTGTACACAGCCTGCAGGGAGAGCAGCTGGTGATGAAGTCCATGCTGGTGACGCAGCTGGGGATGCTGAGGAAGCGGGTGCAGGTGTTGGAGAAGGTGAGTTAGTAGTTGTCAGGGTTGTCCACCCGTGGGTCGGCTTCGCCTCCCCGGGTTGTTGTCAGGGTTGTCTTTGTTCTATGCACGGAAAGCACTGAGCACTGAGCACTGGGCACTGGGCACGGAGCACTGAGCATTTAAAAATCCGGAAAGGCAAAAATGGCTAAAATGGCCCGCCAAGATGCTCCATCTGACAACCATGACAACGGCGAATTTCGATGCGAAGCGTCGGAAAAGCGGACAACCATGACAACCACGTAATCTTAAACATTAAACTAAAACAAAATGAACGAAATCCAAAACAGATGGCAGGCGCCGACGCCGCCGTTTTTCAAAAGGCTGCAATATGCCGGAATGATGCTGGCAGCAGTGGGGGGAACCCTATTGGCCGCGCCAGTTGCCCTACCTGCGGCGATCATTACAGCAGCAGGATACGCCGTGGTGGCTGGGTCGGTACTTGCGGCGGTGAGCCAGGTGGCTAAAGAGGAATAGTCGGAATGGTGTGAAGTCGGAGACATTCGCACAACGAATCAATTAAAGCCCGGGGGAGACCTTGGGCTTTTTTGTTTGAGGTTTATTCGCCCTGGGGGCTGGGTTATGGTTTATGGTTTATGGAGATGATTGGGAGGATTAAAGGTTTAAGGTCCATAAGGGAATAGCTGCGCTATATTCCCTTATGGACTGATTAAAGGATTAAGGTGCTGGAGTACCTTACGTTAATCCATTGATCCATTCAACCCTTCAACCTTTTCATAGATTCGCGAAGCGGTATTCAGGAATTAACCCTGCCTTTGTCGGCTGGCAGGCTTCTAAACTTCTTGGTTTAAGAGGTTATTCGGCCTGCGGCCTGGTTTAGGGGGTTAGAAATCGCGAAGCGGCGAGGAGAATGAGGCATTGGTTTCACGCAAAGGGCGCAAAGGAGATCGCCAAGGGCTGCGTGGTTTCAGTGAATTGGAGCGTATGGGTAGATGGTAGGGGTAGATTCCCCGCGGAGTGGCACCTTCTGGGAGGCTTAAGGATGAGGGTAGTGCACGTTGCCTTTCTCGCGGAAGTTTCAAGCAAAGGGCGCAACGGGAAAACGCAAGGAGCGCGGCGTTCCCTACAGCTCCATTAGGAGCGGCCGATTTAATAACCGCCGGTGGCAACCGGCGGGCAACAAACACCCACCACAACCTAAGTCCCAGAGGGACGCACCATATAGGTTACTGGGTGATGGTTGGAAAACTATCAATGCGGTGGAATACCATTAGCCTTTTAAGCACCGTAGTTTATAAGGTTATTTGTCCTGCGGGCTGGGTTAGAAATCGCAAAGTGACGAGGAGGATGAGGCGTTGGTTTCACGAGGGAGTTTCACGCAAAGGCGCAAAGAGAATGCGTAAAAGGCGTGGCCTTAGGGTTGGTTTCATGAGATGCGCACAGATGGGTAAATGGTAGAGGGTAGATTTGCTGCGGGGTGGGCATGGCCACCAGCGGGGAGAAATTTAAATGGCCATATGGCCTAGGTTTAGGTGAAATAATAGGAAAACCATAGTAGAAAAAGATCTACAATCTATTTGGAAGTAATGGTTTATAACGATCATAATTTCTTGATAATGCTCCTTAAACCAGCTTAGGAGTAGTTATTCCAATTTAAAGCGATATAATGTATCATTGAGGAAATCAATAAAAGCAAAAAAGCTTGATTTTATTTACCCTTATTTGTACGTTTGTCTAGACAAAGTATTTAAACCCGATTTATCCTTATGAAAAACAATTTACCCCAAAAGTTTAAGGAAGATTTAAAGTGTTCATCAAAGAATATTTTATTAATCTTTATAATTCTAGCAATTCCTTTGTTTTCGTTTGCTCAAAGTCGACAAGTTGAAGGTGTAATTACAGACGAATCAGGAGAAGGCATTCCTGGTGCAACCATACTCTTAAAAGGTACGGATATTGGAACAGCATCTGATATTGATGGGAATTTTACATTAGATGTACCTAATAGTCAATCTGTTTTGGTTTTCTCTTCGATAGGTTTTCGAAGTGTTGAAGTACCTGTTGAAAATAAGAATAGGATAGATATAACTCTGTCTGCCGAATTAAGCTCCTTGGAAGAGGTGATTGTGGTAGGTTATGGTACTACCAAGAAGGACAACCTAACAGGAGCCATTAATGAAATAGGAGAGAAAGCTATAGAAGGTAAGCCAGTTACTAATGCATATCAGGCATTGCAAGGTGAATCTCCCGGGTTGGTCATCCAGCAAGGGACATCAGAACCAGGCTCCATGCCGCAGATAAATATCAGAGGCCTAAGTACAATGAGCGGGAATACGCCATTAATTGTAATTGATGGGGTGATCGGTTCATTGAACAATGTCAATCCTAATGATATAGAAAGCGTAAGTGTACTTAAAGATGCTGCTTCAGCGGCTATTTATGGATCCAGGGCAGCTAATGGGGTAATTTTAGTAACTACAAAGGCCGGAAAGGAGGGTAAGCCTAAATTTACTTATAGTGGGCAAGTGGGTATTCAGCAACCTACCAATTTTCCGAAGATTGCAGACTCTTGGGAGTATGCTACTATGAGGAATGAGGCGTTAGTAAATTCTAGGATGGCACCTGCTTTCTCTCCTGAACAAATTCTAGATTTTAAAGAAAATGGTCCTAATGTCTCACACTATGAGGCTCTTTTTAAAGATCAGGCGATTCAAAGTAATCATAATCTCTCCGTAAGTGGCTCTCAGGATGGTCTGAATTACATGATGTCTGTAGGGTATATGGATCAGGAAAGCCTTTTCAGAGGACCGGATTATGGACATCAGCGATATAATTTCAGGATAAATCTCGATAAACAGGTTAATGAAAAAATCAAAATAGGAGGTCGGGTTTCTTATGCTCGGAACAATATTAAAAGTCATGCTTGGTGGACCGAATGGTTGATTGAGCCTAGTGTAAGAATGCCTCCAATTTATAATATAGTGGATGCAAACGGAAATTACACGCTATCAAGCGGTAGTAATGGGAATCCTTTAGCCCAATTAGAACAAGGAGGTGCTAGGAACAGCCAAAATGATGAAGCGCTTGGAAATGTTAGCATTGAATATGAACCGATACAAAACCTTTTGATAAAAGGTGTAATGGGAGGAAATATTACCAGCAATTTGACTCAAGAATTTCGTCGCGCTATAGAATATGCCTATCCAGGAGGAGGCAATAACCAAAATTCAGTATCGAACCAATATAATAGATCAATTTATCTCAATCCATACCTAACGGCCTCATATAGTAAAAATTTATCTGATAAACATGATTTTGATTTCATGCTAGGGGCCTCATCGGAATCATTTAGAACTGATTTTTTTGGTGTGGCAGGTTTAGATGTACCAGGTAATGAATATGGTGTGATTGATAATGTTTCTGAATTACAGCAAAGTGAAACATACGGTTCAGGCCACGAATGGGCAATCCAATCATTCTTCGGCAGGGTTAATTATCGATTTCAGGACAAATACCTATTGGAAGGAAATCTTCGCCTAGATGGGTCTTCACGTTTTTCATCAGAGAATAGATGGGGAATTTTTCCTTCTGTTTCTGCGGGATGGATCCTTAGCAAGGAAGACTTTTTTGCTCCAATTGAAGAGATTGTTTCTTTCGCAAAAATAAGGGCTTCATGGGGCCAATTAGGCAATCAGGATATTGGGGATTTATATGGTCATCAAAGCCTGGTGAATATACAAAGTAATGTTTATGCATTTGGAGGCGTGCCTGTTCCGGGATCTTATTATTCAGTTTCCAATCCATTTAGAACATGGGAAACCTCCACCATGGCCAATTTGGGTTTGGATCTGGCATTTTTGGATAGAAAGTTAAGCGTAGGTTTTGACGTATTTGATAATCTCACCGAAAATATTCTATTACAGCTGCCTGTTCCTGCCGCTTATGGATTAGGGCAACCTATTCAAAATGCAGGTGTAGTACGTAACCGGGGTTGGGAGGTTTCTGTAGACTACAGGATCAGCACTGGATCAGTAAATCATGGAATCAATATGAATTTATCAGACAGTTGGAATGAAGTGGTGGATCTTAGAGGAAGGGAATTTATTAATGGAACAGATGTCCAAACGATTCTTCGAGAAGGCTTTCCTATGAATTCTTACTTTGCATTACGAAGTGATGGGTATTTCAATTCACATGAAGAAATTGCAAATAGTGCAACTCCAATTTTCGCTACCAGTGTTCAACCTGGCGATTTAAAATATGTTGACAGAAACAATGATGGTCAAATTGATTATGAAAATGACAGATTTGTGTTAGGAAACTCTTTTCCCAGATACACCTTTGGATTTACTTATTCTGCCGCATTTAAAGGGTTTGATTTTTCAATATTTATTCAAGGAGTAGGTGAAAGGCACCAATGGATCAGGGGAGAAATTGTTGAAGCTTTTCACAATAATAATGAAGGACCTGTATTCGAACGTCATTTGGACCGATGGACACCTAATAACCATGATGCCTTATACCCTAGATTAACTGTAGGTACTGAATCAGTAAATAATGCAGCCAGATCAGATTTTTACATTTTTGACGCACGATATCTTAGGGTAAAGAATGTTCAGTTAGGGTATACAATACCTACTACATTAATGTCACATGTGGGATTGAGCCAAGCAAGGATATATTTGACAGGATTAAATCTGCTCACTTTTAGTCCTATGGATATAGGTGTTGATCCTGAAAGTTTTGGGGGAGCGGCAAATAATGGTAGGGTTTACCCCGTTTCCAGAGTATTTTCTATGGGTTTAGACGTAAATTTTTAAATTCAAAAACGAGATCATGAAAAAAATATTTATAGTTATAGTAGTGTCAATCCTTAACATCAGATGCATGACTGAACTGGATCTTGCTCCATTAGATGCGACAAGTGAACTTACATATTGGGAAACAGAAGAGGATGCCAGAATCTTTCTGAACTCTATGTATGCTGACCTTATGAGTGCAGATTCTTATTTATTTTTAAATTCTGCCAGCGATGATGCTTATTCTAGAGCAAGAGAGGATTACAGAAATATTGGTAATGGTAATTATGATTCTTCGAATGGATTAATTGCAGGAACCTGGGCTTCCAGGTTTGAGGGATTGAGAAGAGCAAATATTTTTCTCAATAATATTCATAAAGTGGAATCTATGGATGATGGCCTTAAGGAAACATATATTGGGCAGGCCAGATTTATTAGAGCTTGGCACTATTTCTATTTAAGGGAATTCTTTGGAGATGTTCCGCTTGTTACTGAGGAAATAAGTATAGATGAGTCGCTTGTTTTGACAAGGACAGATCAATCCACTATTTTGGCTTTTATATATGATGAATTGGACTTAGCTATAAATGTACTGCAGAATAATATATCGCCAGAACAGCAGGGGAGAATTAGTCAAAATGCAGCCATTGCTTTTAAGTCACGTATTCATTTATACAATCAAGAATATGAGGAAGCAGCAATGCTGGCCAGTCAGTTAATTGGAGAATATCAATTATTTCCTTCTTACGAGGGATTATTTAAGCCTGATAATCAAGATAACACAGAATCATTGTTAAGTCTTCAATTTGTACCAACAGATAGAGAGCATAATATTCAATATTCACTAATTCCTCCTAGTTTATCTGGATATTCGAATTTTGCACCCCTACAGGAGTTAGTGGATAGTTATACGATGATTAATGGGATGTCGATTCAAGACCCTTCCTCAGATTATAATGAAAACGATCCATTTAATAACCGTGATCCTCGATTAGCAGCTTCTATCATATATGATAATTACGAGCTGATAGATTTTAACGGTAATCCTGTCACCATTCGAACAGCTCCTGGCTTTGCTCCGGATGGATTGAATTATTCCTCTAATTCAACACCTTCTGGATATTATGTTTCAAAATTCTTTGACCGTGGTGCTAGAAACAACACCAATTCAGGATTGAATCTTATGGTAATTCGCTATGCAGAAGTATTGCTGAATTACGCTGAAGCAAAAATTGAGTTGGGTACCTTCAATGAACAAGATTGGGTTATCAGTATAGGAGCCATAAGGGAACGTGCAGGGTTAAATGGTGCAGCGATTCAGTATCCTGGTAATAATCAAGAAATACTAAGGAGTATAGTGCGAAATGAAAGACGAATAGAATTAGCATTTGAAGCAGGTCACAGGTTTTTTGATATCCGAAGATGGAGAATTGCAGAAGAGGTTCTGGACGGATGGGCCCATGGGATGAAAACCAATAATTCAACCCAAAGTGATGGTTATGAGCGGGTGGATTTGAGATCATTCAATACCGGAAGACATTATCTATGGCCCGTTCCATTAAGAGAAATAGAATTAAATAACAACCTAACACAAAATCCTAATTGGTAATGAAGGCATCTATTAATTTACTGTTGATTTTGGTCATTTCCGCTTTAGCTATTTGGTCATGTTCTGAAGATGAACAACGCTTAAATATTGAGATTGTAAGCATGGGAACTTTGGAGAGTCCGGCAATTGATGAACATATAAATATTGACCCTGAAAATGGGGAGGCTATTTCTTTTAACTGGAGAGCCGCACAAGCGGGCGATGGAGGGTTAGTGCTATATAATGTTTTATTTGATAAAGAAGGGGGAGATTTTAATCATCCTGTCGCAAGCTTTCCTTCTGCCGATCATGGAGCTTCACTAACTTTTTCTTTAACCCACTCAACCTTAAATTCCATTGCAGCGAATGCGGGTATTGAACAAATGACCACAGGTAATATTATATGGACTGTGCAGGCTTCGAGTGGATATAATAAAGAAATATTTCCTGAAAAGCATTTATTGACCTTGTCAAGACCAGAGGGAATAGCAAATATACCAGCACAGCTATTTATCTATGGAGGTGCCACTGAAGGTGAAGGGATTCAGGATGCTGTGGCATTAAAGAAAATCCTCCATCACATGCCAAATGACGAAGTCGAGGATAATACCTTTGAAACCATCACCCAACTCCGACCAGGAGATTTTAATATTGTTAATGATAAGGATTCAGGGCAAAATTACTATATAAATGAAGGAGGCAATATTAGAGAAGGCGATGAGCCCTCAACTTTTGAAGGTGAAGAAGGGGTATATAGGCTTAGAATCAATTTCTCTAATTCCAGGGTGGCGTTTGAAAAAATCTCTAACCTCGAGCTTATCATATTGGCAAATGGAGCCTCAAAAGCTGAATTGGAATATGTAGGAAACCATGTTTTTGAAGGAACGGGGTATTTCGATTTTTTGACTCCCGGGGCTCCAGAGGCACCTGATTGGTTGGGATGGGAAGAAGAGAGGTATAAATTCAGATTTCAACTTGGCGAAGAAGAAGATTTTCTGGGAAGCAATATGAATGATGACATGAATGCTTCATTAATTGCTAACCTAGGAGCATACAATGATAGACCAAATGGTGACGAACCCCCATATTATTATCAGGTCTATTTCTTAGGCACAGAGGCTTCTCAGTGGCAGGGTGCATGGAAATTTTCCAACCAATTTAATGGTACACCATTTAAAGTACGAGTGGTTTTTGACCCTTTAGAGGATGATTATTTCCATGAAATGGAGTTAGAATAATCAGAAATTGAGTTTCCTTAATTGTGGTTTATTAAAAATTAAATCTTTAGTATGATTAAAGTCACAAATTATATAATATTAATTTTGCTTGCAGGCCTTGTTGCTTGCAATAGGGATTCATTGGATGATCAATTGATCAAAACTGATGAAACGGATACTTCTGAAGGTGAGAGGTTAAGCTTTAAAGATAAAGCCAAAGCCACCTATGATATGATTCAAACACATTATAATGAAGGGGATCTATACAGAGAAAATTATCCTGTACAATCAGGGGACAACAGGTATAGCTACCTGTGGCCTTATGTAGGAATGTTAACTGCTGGGAATATCTTATACGAGTTGGGTTATGACCAGTCCATTCTTGAAAAAGAATTTATAGGCCTAGAGGCATACTATGATGCCCGAGAAAAACTTCCTACATATCAAGCTTATCCAGTTTCGGAAAATACTACTGACCATTACTATGATGATAGTGCCATAGTGGCTATGGAGTTGATCACCGCTTACAGACTTACAGGCAATTCCTTTTACTTAGAACGAGCCATAGAAATTAATGAGTTTATCATGTCGGGCGAAGATTCCCGTCTTGGTGGAGGGCTTTATTGGTTTGAAGGGGAGTCTCAAGGTTGTCAATCTGGAGAATTCTGTATTAAAGCGGCTAATACCACTGCTTATGCATCATTTGTGGCGAGTGAGCTTTATCTTGAAACCCAAGAGACTCATTATCTTGAGTTTGCAAAGAAGACTTATGAATGGAATTATAATACTTTGAGAGATCCATCTGATAATTTGTATTTCAATGAAATTCATATTACCACAAGGCAAATAAACACCACCAAATGGACCTATAATGCTGCGATGATGATCATGGCTGGATTGAACCTTTACAGGATCACTCATGAGGAAGCTTACCTTGACCATTGCAAAGTCACTGCCCAAAGTTCTTTCTCTAGATTCACCCGCGTAGCGAATGATCAATTGTTTTACCCGCCCCATGATTCCTGGTTTAATGTGGAGTTAATGACTTCTTTTACAGAACTAGCCGAGTTTGACTCTAATGCAAAAGAATACGTCCGGGTTTTCATAAGAAACCTTGAATACGCATGGGATCATGCAAGAAATGAAAACGGGCAGTTTTATGAAGATTGGTCAGGGAATAATCCTGGCAGGTATTATTGGCTATTGCATCAAGCTGCCTTGATTGAAGGTTATGGAAGGGCCGCAATATTTGAACAAAATCAATAAACTCGCTCTAAATCTTAACAGGTTTTCGTCACTTAAATCTGCTTATAGATAAGCAAATGAAGGAAATAGTATAGTTACAGACTTACGATTTCAAATGTACAGACATAAGGACATGTCAATTGTTTAATTTTAATAATATTCTTAATGACATCATTAATTCAAACTGAGCAAAGAAATCATTTACAAAAGTTCCGGACCTCTTTGGAAGAAGTATTGCCCCTGCAAAAGGAATCGACTGTTTTACAGGGTTATGATATTTATCCTACCTATCAAATACCTCACGGACAAATTCATGTAGGTTTTTCAGGATTAGCAGAGTGGATTGCAGAAAAAAACTCGAATGTTATCCTTGAGGGGTATGTGGGGGTCAACTGGCAAAATTTCATCAGCAGTTTGGATGAAGTTTTTCAAAAATTGGAAATCGAGGTGTGCTGGAAAAACATTAACGATGCAATAAAGCCAGAGGAAGAGATTGAAAGATTGATCGAGCCTTTCATCGGTAAGGGTGATCCAGTTTTTGGAAAAATTTTTGAGGGAGAAATCAAAGATTTTTATGAAGAAGAAAAGATTAAGCAGATTAAGCCCCACAAAAATAAGATTACCATTTTATATGGTTGCGGATCGGCTTTAGCTAAATGGGACGTACCGGTAATTTACGTTGAGGTTCCTAAAAATGAAATTCAATTCCGTTCCCGCTCCAAAACAATTTGCAATTTGGGTGCGACATCCCCTATTCCTTCCCAAGAGCAGTATAAACGGTTCTTTTTCATTGACTGGCAAGTCCTGAACCGACATAAAAAAGCCCTCTTGCCAAAGATTGATGTTTTAGTTGATGAACAAAGAATGTTTGACATTACCTGGATGACCGGCAATGATTTTAGAAAATCCTTAAAGGAGATGGGCCGCAATACCTTTAGGGTTAGGCCATGGTTTTCACCAGGGGTCTGGGGCGGTGATTGGATGATGAACAGAATCCAAGGTTTAAATCAGGATGAAGTTAACTATGCTTGGTCATTTGAAATGATCGTACCTGAAAATGGAATCGTTTTGGAGAGTAGCCAATACCTTTTAGAGTTTTCTTTTGACTTTTTGATGTTTGCCTCCAATGAGGCTATCCTGGGAAGTGCTGCAGGTAAATTTGGAGATGAATTTCCTATTCGATTTGACTTCTTGGACACTTTTAATGGAGGGAATTTATCAATTCAATGTCATCCTACCAATACCTAT
This sequence comes from Litoribacter ruber, assembly GCF_018449405.1. Classification (NCBI taxonomy): domain Bacteria; kingdom Pseudomonadati; phylum Bacteroidota; class Cytophagia; order Cytophagales; family Cyclobacteriaceae; genus Litoribacter; species Litoribacter ruber. The sequence goes on along the minus strand of NZ_JAHCMY010000016.1, from coordinate 12,101 downwards.
ATTAAAAAGCATTTCGGAGAAAATTTCACCCAGGATGAGACCTATTATATACTGGATGCTGATAAAGATGCCATTGTATATTTAGGTTTTCAGGAGGATATAGATAAAGACAAATTCAAGGCAGTCTTGGAAGAAAGCTTCCGAACCAACAAAGTTGTGGAGGTAGAAAAATTTGTACAGACTTTTCCTGCCAAAAAGCATGATTTGTTTTTGATTCCAAACGGTACAGTACATTGTTCGGGAATTAATAACCTGGTGCTTGAAATAAGTGCTACACCTTACATTTATACTTTTAAAATGTATGACTGGTTGAGATTAGATCTTAACAATAAGCCTAGACCTTTGAATATTGAAAGGGCTTTTGAGAACCTTAATTTTGATAGAAAAGGAGAAAAAGTTAAGCAGGAGCTTATTTCAGAACAGGTTGAAATTAGCAGGGGAGAAGACTGGAAGTTGATAGCCCTTTCTACCCATCAGGAGCATTTTTATGCCGTTCATCGTTATGAATTTTCATCATCTGTTAATGTTCAAACCGAAAATCAATGCCACATTCTAAGTCTGGTAGAGGGGACTTCTATACTCGTGACTTGTGGTAATAGGAAACAAGTAGTTCGGTACGCAGAGACATTTGCCATACCGGCAGCTGCCGGGAATTATACTTTAGAAAATATGGGCGAGGAGCCGGTAAAAGTGCTAAAAGTTTTTGTGAAAGAGGATCTTTATGTTTAATTCTAAAATCTTTTAATTAAATATAATGCAGAAGACGCAGTCAGTTGTATCTATCACGGTGGTTGTAACGTTGGGAGGGCTCCTATTTGGGTTTGACATGGCCGTAATATCAGGAGTCCTACCTTTTGTTCAAGAGCAATTCTCTTTGACAGCTGCCGAGGAAGGCTGGTTTGTTTCCTCAGCTTTGGTAGGGTGTATCTTGGGAGTAATTCTATCAGGGGAAGGAAGTGATCGTTGGGGCAGGAAAAAATTGCTGATGGCTGCCGCATTCCTATTCTTAATTTCTGCAATAGGTTCAGCATTGTCAGAAAGCTTTTTTCTTCTAATCCTGTCTAGGTTGATAGGAGGAGTAGGTGTAGGGATTGCTTCAAGTGTTTCTCCATTATACATTTCCGAAATTGCACCTGCTCATATTCGGGGCAAGCTGGTGACTTTTTATCAGCTTGCCATTACTGTTGGAATATTAGTGGCTTACCTTACCAATTCGGCTATATTGAATTTTTCTGTGGGCAATTCGGGAGAATTCCAAGGGGATTTTATAAACTACTTCTTTGTAGATGAATTATGGAGGAGCATGATGGGATTGGGAGTAATACCCTCATTGATCTATTTAATCGGTTTATTGTATGTTCCCGAAAGTCCCCGTTGGCTTATTTTGAATAACCGCATTGAGGAAGGCGAGGAGATATTAAGCCGGTTAGGAGGGAAAGAAAATGCAAGACGGGCTGTTGAGGGTATTGTTAGGAGCCTGAACCAAGAAAAAGGTTCATATAGGGAGCTTTTTGCCCCAGGGCTGCGAATTGCTTTATTGATCGGACTTTTGCTACCGCTTTTCTCCCAATTCAGTGGAATAAATGCAGTAATCTATTTTGGCCCCCGTATCCTAAGCGATGCGGGCATAGATATGAGCAACGCGTTTTTAGGGCAGATCTTTTTTGGTGTCGCAAATTTGGTATTTACCCTCTTTGCCATCTGGAAAGTTGACAAACTGGGGCGCAGGCCTCTTTACTTAATCGGTTCTTTGGGAGCAAGCATGAGTTTGGCCTTAATTGGTCTTTGTTTTTATTTAAAAGCCGCCGAAAGTATTTTTTTATTGGTCAGCATTATTTTATTTATTGCCTGCTTTGCTTTTTCCATAGGTCCGCTGAAGTTTGTGATTGCTTCGGAAATTTTCCCCAATAAGATAAGAGGACGAGCTATTGCCTTAAGCATTATGGTGATGTGGATAGCCGATGCCATTATTGGACAGCTAACTCCCTTGCTACTGGCTTTTGCCGGTCCTGCCTACACTTTCTGGATCTTTGCATCTTTTTGTTTGATGGCTTTCATTGTTGTATTCAAATTGGTACCGGAGACCAAAGGAAAGTCTCTTGAGGAAATTCAGCAAATGTGGTCTTCAAAAGAAAAAGAAAAAAAGAAAGCGTTAGTACTGTAATAAATCTCGATAAGACAATAATAGAAAATGTTACTATGATTAAAATACATGATAAAAAGTTGTTTCAGGTATGTATGTTGGGACTTGTTCTTACTTGTGCTTGCAGTCAGCAGGAACAGTTGGGAGAGCGAGAGTTTGAAGATGTTTTAAAGTATGTTGATCCTGATATCGGGACGGCCCACAGTAGATGGTTTTTTTATACTCCTGCGGCAGTCCCCCATGGAATGGCAAAGTTAGCACCTTCTACCAATGCACATTACGGTAATCCTTCCGGTTGGGAAGCTGTTGGATATGATACTCGTCATAATTCCATCGAGGGTTTTGTACACTTTCACGAATGGCAAATTGGGGGAATTAATTTGATGCCTGCTACAGGGCCTTTGAAAGTAAAACCAGGTAAACTTGAGGATCCTGATGAAGGTTACCGATCGCGGTTTGATAGAAATAATCAAGTTGCCGAACCGGGATACTACAAGGTATTTCTGGATGACTACGGGGTAATGGCTGAACTTACTGCAACTGAAAGGGTGGGTCTTCACAGATACACCTTTCCCCAAAGCAAAGAGTCTAGGATTATTTTCGATGTGGGAAATGTGCAAGGTGAAAGTGGTCAGGTCAAGGATGCATCTATCGCAATGGTCAACGATACCCAGTTTGAAGGGTTTGTAACCACCTATCCAAAATATGTTGAGCTTTTCCAGCCTGAGGGGGAGGTTTCGATGTACATATGGGGCGAGGTCAATAAGAATCCGGAAAGAATCGGTTCCTTTAATTCTGCGAATATCTATAGGGATTCGGTCCGGGCTGAAGGTAAAGGAGCTGGATTATTCTTAGAATATGAAACTTCGGATCAGGAAATGATCGAGGTGAAAGTGGGCATGTCATACACCTCCATTGAAAATGCTAAAAGAAATTTTGAGACTGAAGCAGACGGGCTTTCTTTTGATGCTGCTAAAGCAAATGCGCAACAAGTTTGGCAAGAGGAATTAAGCAAAGTTTACGTCGAAAGTTCTGATGAGCGTAACAAGGTGAAATTTTATACCGGGTTATTCCATGCTTTACTCGGAAGAGGAGTCGCTAATGACTCCAATGGCGCTTTTCCACAAAATGACGGTTCAATTGGGCATATATCCACAGGTGCTGATGGAAAGGTTGAGTACAATCATTATAACACTGACGCTATCTGGGGTGCCTTCTGGAATCTTACTCAGCTATGGGCCCTTTCTTATCCTGAGCGGTACAATGATTATGTTCAAACTCAATTAGCCGTTTTTGAAAATTCAGGCTGGTTGGGTGATGGAATTGCGGCAAGTAAATTTGTTTCGGGTGTGGGTACAAATTTCACAGGACTGGCTATTGCAGCTGCCTACAACAGTGGGATTAGAGATTATGAGGTAGATCTTGCCTATAGCGCAGTGAAAGGTAATGAGCTGGGATGGGAAAAGAGAAATCCCGGTTCGGGGAAAATGGACATTAAATCCTTTTTGGAATTAGGATTTGTACCGTATGTTGATGGCTTTAGAACAGATTCGATTGGGTCTTCATTTTCTGCTTCCCATACATTAGAATACAGTTTTAGTGCATATGCTGCAGCACAGATGGCTAAATTGTTGGGTAAGCAGGAGGATTATGAGCTTTTCATGGAAAATTCAAGGCTTTGGAAAAACCTCTTTGACTCTACGGAAAACCTGATCAGGCCAAAATTGGAAGATAATACTTTTATTGATCCATTTGATCCTTATGAGCCTTGGAGAGGTTTTCAGGAGGGGAATGCCATGCAGTACACTTTCTATGTTCCCCATGATCCGGAAGGTTTGATTAATAAAATTGGTAAGGAAAAATTTAATGACAGGCTTGAAAACATTTTTCAAGTTGCCCAAAAGAATGGTTTTGGAGGAGGAGAGGAAATAGATGCTTTTGCCGGTATCAGAAATATTTACAACCATGGCAACCAACCTAGTCTTCATATCAGTTGGTTATTTAATTTTTCCGGCAAGCCTTGGCTTACACAAAAATGGACCAGGGCAATATGCGATGAATTTTATGGTACAGAAGGTATCCACGGGTATGGGTATGGTCAGGATGAGGACCAAGGGCAGTTGGGAGCTTGGTATGTAATGACTTCTTTAGGGCTTTTTGATGTTAAAGGGTTAACGGATGCCAGGCCTATAATCCAGTTTGGAAGTCCTCTCTTCGATAAAGCTACAATTCAGTTAGGAAATGATAGAGATTTGGTTTTAGAAACGGTCAACAATTCTGCTGATAATGTCTATATACAATCCGTGGAATTCAACGGAAAGGTCTTGGATAATTGCTGGCTTTACAGAGACGAACTTATGGCAGGAGGGAAGTTAATATTCACTATGTCTAATGAGCCAAATGAGCAGTGGGGAATAAATAATCCTCCCCCTACTTTTAATTAGAAAGTTACAAAACCTTTTCAAAGCATTCATTTGAAAAAAGCAAAAGGGGACCCAGGGATAAAGTTGTATACCGGTAATACTTCTCTTGTCTGAAGTTACCAATTCAGCCTGTCCTTATATTAAATTTTAGTTAGTTGTTAATGAACTTGAACATGGATATTATCAGGAGTATAGTCGTTTTGCTGACACTTGCGTTAGCTGTTTCTTGTAGTCAGGATATAGGCACTAATGATCCGCAAGCTAAAACTGACCTCATAAAATACGTAAACCCATTGATTGGTACTGCCCCGCTTACCGATCCGGAGTTTATAGGCTATACTCCCCCTCCAGGTTGGCGGGTATGGGCGGGGTTAACCTACCCTGGTACATCATTACCCAATGCAATGGTTCAATTGAGCCCAATTACAGAATATGGTTCAGGGTCCGGCTACCAATATGAAGATACGGTGATTTATGGTTTTACCCATACCAACAAAGGTCATTGGAATTTGTGTAACATTCCGGTGTTGCCTATATCAGGAGAAACTCCTGGGGATGGTGCATATGGTTCTCGGTATTCTCATCAGACAGAAACTGCCCAAGCGGGATTTTACGAGGTGTTTTTGGAAGATTATAAGGTGAGGGCCAGTCTTACTTCCACTTTAAGAAGCGGCTATCATCAATACCGGTATGAGGAACCGACCGGGAGAAAAATCCTTTTTGACCTAGCAAAAGCAAACAATGAAGTGTCCGATTGGAAGATAGAAAAAGCTGCTGACAATGCTGTTCAGGGTTTTCAAAGAAACGGGGATCAAATTATCCATTTTTACGCTCTTCTAAATGAAGATATCCGGGAACTTGACGTGAAGCAAGAGGGGGATAAAAACGGATCTGCTATTCTCCATTTACAAAATGGAGATAATGATTTGGTAGAAATGAAAATAGGTTTGTCTTTTGTAAGTTCAAAAAATGCTAAACTGAATCTAGAGGAGGAAATCGGTCATAAAACTTTTGATGAAATAAGAGCAGAAGCCGGTCAGATATGGGAAAACCTCCTGTCTAAAATCCAGGTAGAGGGTGGTTCTGAAAAACAAAAAGAGATGTTTTATTCCTCTTTGTACAGGAGTTTTCTTTGGCCTGCTTTGCGCAGTGATATAAATGGAGACTTTAGTGATATAAACGGAGAGGTAGCTAATAAAGGGTTTAATTACTATACCAGACCATCATTTTGGGATACCTATAGAAACAAACTTGTTCTTCTAAGTATAATTTCACCGGAAGTAACAGGCGATATTATAAAATCCTTACAGGATATGGGAGAAAAGACGGGCTTTATTCCGACATTTTTTCATGGAGATCACGCAGCTCCTTTTATCGCAGGTGCCTATAAAAGAGGAATTAGGGATTATGATGTTCAGAAAGTATATCAATTATTGCTTCGAAATGCAAATGAGGAAGGTGGCATAAGGCCACATATAGAAGAGTATATTCAAAATGGTTATATCTCGACACCGGAAATTGAAAATCCCCATGTTGAAACAAAGGCTAAGGCAGGAGTGTCCAAAACATTGGAATATGCATACGATGATTATTCCCTCGCTCAGCTTGCGAAGGACCTAAATGACACTTCCAATTACCAGGTGTTGATGCAAAGGTCAAAAAACTATAAAAATGTATTTGACACTTCCACTAATTTCATGAGAGGAAGGCTAAAAAATGGGGAATGGGTGAAAAATTTTGATCCTCAATATCCTTATTATGAATATATGTTCCGGGAGGCAAATGCCTGGCAGCTATCTTTTTTTGCCCCCCATGATATGCAAGGCTTAATTGCTCTATATGGAGGTGAAAGTGATTTTGAAGCTAAGCTGGATTCCTTATTTACCGTACCATGGAATCCTGACCATATTGCTCGTAATGTGTCCAGCTTTATCGGCCAATATTGTGTAGGAAACCAACCGGATCATGAGGCTCCTTTTTCCTATCATTTTATTGGGAAACCTGAAAAGTCCCAAGAGGTAATAGATAATGTACTCAACAACTTTTATGGCGTGGGCGAACATGGCTTGGCATTGCCGGGAATGGATGATGCAGGTGAAATGTCTGCCTGGTATGTGTTTGGTGCACTGGGATTATATCCTTTTTCTCCTGCAGATGATGAATATATCGTCACAGTTCCGCTTTTCGACCAGGTCCGCTGGAAAGTAGACAATGGCAATGAGTTGATTATAAATAAACCCAAAGAAAGTAGAAACATGGTTTTAATTGAGGTGAACCAGGAAGAGAATCAGGGATACTTTATTTCACATGATCTTTTCAGGAACGGTGGTGAGATAAATATAATGACAGATTGAATGCTAAAAAAGCTGTAATTTTTTTCTTTGGGACCTTGCAATTGCTAGTCGCCTCTACATCAATATCCGGTCTGCCACCCAACATCCACGGGTGTTGTGGTGGCAGATTCCCAGAATCATTTAAACTTTTAAATTCGCCTGCTTTCCACTGTATAAATAAAACTATCAGCTTTGTAATAACCTATGTTATATTCTATTGGACGTTCTCCTTGGTCATAAACAAACCGTCTTCTTAATAAAATTGGATCTCCTTGTTGGATTTCCAGTTTCTCTGCAAGAGAATGATCTGCATTGATTGCTGTGATTTCCTCTTTGGACAAATAGGCACTGATGGAATAGTCTTGTTCTATAATTTCATAAAGAGGCCTGTTGTAATCCTCATTTCCAGTTAAGCCAATACGAGGATGAAAATAAGAAATAAAAAATACAAATGGGCCGTCTTTGTTTCCCCTTATCCGCTCCAGTTTAAGGATTTTTTTATCACCTTTAATCTCCAAAAAATTGGCTACTTTTTTATCAGGCAATTGCCAGCTTATTGCAAAATGATAGTTTTTGACCGGCATCCCCCGGGCATTCATTTCTTGCGAAAAGCTCAGCCAATTTTGCGATTTAGTACTTACAGGAGTGGATACTTTAGTACCAATCCCTTTCTTTCTAATTAATAGACCTTCCTGAACCAATTGATTTATAGCTTGACGTAAGGTTGCTCTTGAAATAGCAAATTGCTTGGCAAGCTCAACTTCATTTGGCAATAGTTTTCCCTCTTTGTATTCAGGCTGTTCTACCAAGTTTCGTAGCAAGCCCTCAACTTGGATATACAAGGGTGTTGAACTATTTCTATCAAGATAAAAATTCATGGCAAGTTCATTTTTTTACGTTAAAAGATTAAGATTTTTCTACTCAAATTCTTTGCATGTAAATCTATGAAAATTATCTGACTTGTGACCCTAAAGGAAATTCTAAACAAACTAGTCGAAAGTAAGCTGCATAATAATTAGCATAAAAAAAGACCCCAGCTAATTCGCCGGGGACTTTAAAACAGTTACCAAATCAACACTTCCTTTGAGTGGGTGCGCTGATTGGTTCGGAACAACCTGAAACTCGCCAAAAATTCATGAGTAGTATTGGGCAGTAGATACGATCTATTCATGGGAGTTTCATAGACATAGCCAATACTCATTTTATTGAGCAGAAATCCAAGTTGAAAGTTATTGGCATAATTAACTCGGTGTCCGGCACCAATCCAAAGCTTATCCATAAGCAGGGCCTTGACATTAAACTCCGTGTTATCCGGTAGATCTTCCTGGGAACGGTACATGAAATTGGCAATCACCGCTAAATCAGCTGAAAGAGCCTGTCTATAGCCTGCCTGTAAGATGGATACGGTAGGCTTTCTTTCCATAAACACATCACCTGAGCTTAGCGCACCCTTGTTTACATTGTGGGCTCCATAAGAAAGGTAATAATTGGCATGGGTAATGGCCAAACCGATATTAAAATCCAATACATTCATATTGGCGAAGTTATTATAATATTGACCTGTGGTAGGGTCATTAAGTTGCTCGGTACTCAGCCGGCTGCCGTCCAGCCGGACGGTGTTGTAATTAACCCCAGCCCCCAACCGCAAATTGGTACTAGAGGAAATCCTGATTCGAGATGCATAGCTAGCAATTATTTCAGTTTCCTGAAAAGGCCCATATTGATCATGTAGAACACTTAAGCCTGCCGCATTCTTACCCAACAAAGCAGGGTCGGAGCTTTTTCCCATTTCGGCAAAATCAAATTCTGCCGAAACGAAAACTGTTTTGGGAGCACCTTCAAAACCAGCCCATTGATTTCTCACAAATCCCCTGGCTGTAGAACCTTCATAACCTGTGAGCCCAGGGTTGTAATAGTTTTGGAAATGGCTAAACTGGCTGATATACTTTCTGGACTGTGCAAACCCATTGAAGGGTAGAAGTCCCAATATGCAAATGGCAAGTATGCTATATAAGTAGATTTTTTTCATTTTTTTGGTGGATTAAGGGGAGGATAACCCTCCCCGTTCAATAATTACTTCTTCAAAATAGTCAACATTCCCTTTCTCACTTTATTGAGCTCTTTTATCTCTACCACATAGTAATAGGTACCTGAAGCCAAGTTGATATTATTGAATGTTCCATCCCATCTTTGGTCAGGGTCTTCGGTGTAGAACACCCTCTTGCCGCTTCTTTCGAATACAGAAATGCTTACGCCTGAATAGAACCTCAGATCATTGATGCCCCAGTCATCATTGACCCCGTCGCCATCGGGGGTAAAGGTGTTATAAATGGTAATTTCATCCACCTCCAATCGGCTTCTATTGATTACAAATGACTTCAAGAGTTCATTTCCATCTCGGTCAGTTATTCTAACCTGTATAGTAAATGTGGTTTTTCCGGCCACTCTTTCAGCGCTGCTCCAGTATAGACTGTTATCGATCAACTCAAAGTATCCGTTATCATACACACCTTCCACCAACTCCATGAAATGGATATCATCCAATGGATCAATTACTGTCAGGTGTGCCACATGAATGAAAAACTCCTTTATACTTCCTTTGAAAGTATCGTTGGACATGGTCAGGTCCTCCGGTTTACCTTTAGGCAATACGGTAAAGGATATTGTACTGAATAGATCCTTCGGGTTAATTACACCATCTATAGGCTGTAGGCTACCCGTAACAGTATAAACTCCTCTAGCCAGGTTGTCTGCTTGTGAGAAGTCCCAAGTAACGGGGATTTCCAAAAACCTTCCATCTTGGCTCATCACAACAAGCATTTCCGGCATTTCTGGCAACTGTCCCCATGCAGCTTCCACATCTGCCGGATCCATGATCATCTCGACAGTGACCGCTGAAATATGGAAGACCCCACTTTCAAAACGGATGACGTAATTGTTCCCGGCACTTAAAGAACCTCTTTCTATATTATACTCACCAGGCAATTCACCATTTTCACGAATCAATGTCCCTGTGAATACCTCTTCACCATCATTGGCCATTAAACCTTTTACATTAAATTCGAGGTTCTTATCCTGTTGACCGTAAATTTTCCCTTGGCCTGCCGTAACTTTTATGAAAAGATCCGCGGGAGTAATTTCCAGTTGGGCGTTTTCCAAGTTTATCTTGTAATTCTGGTCCTTGGCCCCGGCAAGGGTGATTTCATAAATTCCAATGCTTGAACCAGAAGTTGCTTTTGTGGTAATCACTGGCGCCGTATCGGTTTGGGTATCCCCATTTACCAAGCCCTCATAAGCAAAGGTCAATTTGGGATTCTCCTCTCCATAAACTTTTGACTTGTCCTCTGCCTTGATGGTCAAAGCAGCTGGGGTAATCTCCAATTTGGCATCTTCCAGGGTAATAGTATAATTCTGGTCTTTAGCCTGGGCCAATACGATGTCATAAAAACCTACATTGGAAACTGCTTTGGCATCCATAGTAATTACCGGAATCGCCTCGGTATTGGTATCCCCATTTACCAAGCCCTCATACACGAAGGTCAGCTTAGGATTTTCCTCACCGTAAACTTTAGACTTGTCTTCTGCCTTGATGGTCAATGCAGCAGGGGTAATCTCCAATTTGGCATCTTCCAAGGTTATAGTATAATTCTGATCATTGGCCTGGGCCAATTTGATATCATAAACACCTACATTGGAACCCACCTTGGCATCCGTAGTAATTACCGGGATCGCTTCCGTTTGGGTATCCCCGTTTACCAAGCCCTCATACACGAAGGTCAGTTTGGGATTTTCATCTCCATAAACTTTTGACTTATCTTCTGCCTTTATGGTCAAAGCCGCAGGGGTAATCTCCAATTTGGCATCTTCCAGGGTTATGGTATAATTCTGGTCTTTAGCCTGGGCCAATACGATGTCATAAATACCTACATTGGAACCTACCTTGGCATCCGTAGTAATTTCCGGAATCGCCTCGGTATGGGTATCCCCGTTTACCAAGCCCTCATAGACGAAGGTCAGTTTAGGATTTTCCTCACCGTAAACTTTAGACTTGTCCTCTGCCTTGATGGTCAAAGCCGCAGGGGTAATCTCCAATTTGGCATCTTCCAGGGTTATGGTATAATTCTGGTCTTTAGCCTGGGCCAATACGATGTCATAAATACCTACATTGGAACCTACCTTGGCATCCGTAGTAATTTCCGGAATCGCCTCGGTATGGGTATCCCCGTTTACCAAGCCCTCATAGACGAAGGTCAGTTTAGGATTTTCCTCACCGTAAACTTTAGACTTGTCCTCTGCCTTGATGGTCAAAGCCGCAGGGGTAATCTCCAATTTGGCATCTTCCAGGGTTATGGTATAATTCTGGTCTTTAGCCTGGGCCAATACGATGTCATAAATACCTACATTGGAACCTACCTTGGCATCCGTAGTAATTTCCGGAATCGCCTCGGTTTGGGTATCCCCATTTACCAATCCCTCATAGACGAAGGTCAGCTTAGGATTTTCCTCACCGTAAACTTTAGACTTGTCCACTGCCTTGATGGTCAAAGCCGCTGGGGTAATCTCCAGCTTGGCATCCTTCAAAGTTATATGGTAATTCTGGTCTTTGGCCTGGGCCAATGTGATATCATTAACACCTACATTGGAACCTGCCTTGGCATCCGTAGTAATTTCCGGAATCGCCTCGGTTTGGGTATCCCCATTTACCAATCCCTCATCGACGAAGGTCAGCTTAGGATTTTCCTCCCCGTAAACTTTAGACTTGTCCTCTGCCTTGATGGTCAAAGCCGCTGGGGTAATCTCCAGCTTGGCATCCTTCAAAGTAATATGGTAATTCTGGTCTTTGGCCTGGGCCAATGTGATATCATAAACACCTACATTGGAACCTACCTTGGCATCTGTAGTAATTTCCGGGATCGCCTCGGTATGGGTATCATCATTTACCAATCCAATATATTCAAAGGTCAGCTCAGGGTTTTCCTCACCGTAAACTTTAGACTTGTCCTCTGCCTTGATGGTCAAAGCCGCTGGGGTAATCTCCAGCTTGGCATCCTTCAAAGTTATATGGTAATTCTGGTCTTTGGCCTGGGCCAATGTGATATCATAAACACCTACATTGGAACCTACCTTGGCATCTGTAGTAATTACCGGGATCGCCTCGGTATGGGTATCATCATTTACCAATCCAATATATTCAAAGGTCAG
>NZ_JAHCMY010000015.1:0-64237 GCF_018449405.1 Litoribacter ruber | reverse complement strand
CTAGGTACCAAGTACAAAGTACTCCTAACATCATACGCTGGTTTCTAGCCATTTTGCCCAATTGATGTAATCTATCGTTTATACTTTCGTTGCCCTCCCTCCGAGCTTCGCTCTTCGGCTGGGGTATCAGTGTACCGAAAGTAACTTCATTATTCATCATTCATCATTCACCATTCATCATTTAATTCCGTGACTGACCCGAAATCCACTTCGTACCTCGTACTTCTATTTACGTACTTACGAATGGGTACAAAGTACTAGGTACCAAGTACAAAGTACTCCTAACATCATACGCTGGTTTCTAGCCATTTTGCCCAATTGATGTAATCTATCGTTTATACTTTCGTTGCCCTCCCTCCGAGCTTCGCTCTTCGGCTGGGGTATCAGTGTACCGAAAGTAACTTCATTATTCATCATTCATCATTCACCATTCATCATTTAATTCCGTGACTGACCCGACATCCTATCTTCCTAAACTCCTACCCCTTGCTGCAGGCAAAATAACCTCCTAAACCAATACGCCAAAACCCTACTTATTTTTCTGACAAAATCTGTTTACCTTTACGCCCTTTAACACAAAAAACCTTTCTCAGATGAAATTCTTTATTGACACCGCTAATTTGGACGAAATCCGTGAAGCCTATGACTTGGGCGTTTTGGATGGCGTGACTACCAACCCTTCATTGATGGCCAAAGAAGGCATCACAGGAGATGACAACGTAAGAAACCACTACAAAGCCATCTGCGATATCGTGGACGACAAAGTGAGTGCGGAAGTTATCGCTACCGAATTTGACCAGATCATTGCGGAAGGCAAGGAGTTGGCAAAAATCGACGACAAGATCGTCGTGAAGGTTCCAATGATCAAAGACGGTGTCAAGGCACTCAAATATTTCAAAAGCGAGGGAATCCGCACCAACTGTACACTTGTATTCTCCGCAGGACAGGCTATCCTGGCAGCCAAAGCCGGAGCTACCTACCTTTCTCCATTTATCGGAAGACTGGACGACATCTCTTATGACGGACTTGAATTAATCCAGCAGATTGTCCACATCTACCAGACTCAAGGATATGAGACTGAAGTATTGGCAGCATCCATCAGACACACCATGCACTTGGTGAAATGTGCCGAAGTCGGCGCAGATGTGGTTACCTGCCCATTAAAAGTGATCACTGGCTTGTTAAAGCACCCATTGACTGATTCCGGGTTGGCTACATTCCTGGCTGACCACGCGAAAGCAGCGGGGAAATAAGACGAAGTACGGAGTTCGAGGCTGTGAGAAGTAAAAAGTCAGAGGTAAGAGGTAAGAAGTTGACCTCTTACCTCTCACTTCTTACCTTTTACTCTGGTACTATTTTAATCAATTAAGTATCCGCTTCCCCACGTCTCTGATCCGCTTCATTGAAGGGTTTGGAGGATTTGTTTAGCTTTTCATCCGGCCGACCTTTGTCGACCATCTTTCTCTTTTTCTGATAGCCTATCCATATAAATATGGCCAGGACGAGCAATACGAAGAAAATAATCAGTTCTAAGCCCATAATATTGTAGGTTAAAGGTTAATTAATTCTAACAATTCTACAGCCTGGATGTTTGGCTAAGTGAATTCTCAAAAGCCTTACTATGGTAAAGCAGGAGTCTTTTTGAAACAAAAAATTTTTATACCACTCCCTTTTGATTAAATTTCGAACCTGTAGCACCTAATCTCATTCCATGTATATTATTAAAGTAAAAGGCAAAGCCAAGATTCCTGATTACATCCAGATCCGGGATGAGAATTTTGTGCTGGTGGCGTATTTCCGCGCCGACCGGCCTTTAAAAAACATCGAAAAGTTTGGCTTGGAAGGAAAGGAAGAAGCCCTGGAACAATTAATCAGAGATCTGCCATTTGGCAAACTCCAAAAACTTGACCTTTAAGCATGTTTACCAGCGACCCCATAGTAAGCGTAAAGAATGCCTGCATTTTTCAGGGAATCAATGCCATCTTGCAGGATGTGAATTTTAATATTGAAAAGTACGAGTTTGTATTCCTCATCGGCCGCACCGGCAGCGGGAAGAGCTCCCTACTCAAAACCCTGTATGCCGATCTTCCCCTTCAGATGGGACAGGCGCAGGTGGCTGGATACGACATCGAGAAAATAAAAACCAAGGACATCCCCTATCTCCGCAGAAAAATCGGGATAGTCTTTCAGGATTTCCAGCTTTTCACCGACAGAACAGTATCGGACAACCTCATGTTTGTCATGAAAGCCACGGGTTGGAAAGACAAAGCCAAGATGAAAACCCGGATGGCAGAGGTGCTGATGCGGGTTGGTCTGGGCGGAGCGGCCTCCAAGATGCCCCACCAGCTTTCCGGCGGGGAGCAGCAGCGGGTCGTGATCGCAAGGGCATTGTTGAACGAACCTAACATTCTCCTGGCCGATGAACCCACCGGAAACCTCGACCCTGAGGTGGCGGACGGCATATTCCAGCTTTTCCAGGACATCAACAAGCAGGGCACCGCCATCCTTATGGCCACCCATAATCATGAATTATTAAAGAAACATCCCTATCGTATTCTTAAATGCGACAAGGGCCAGGTATTGGATAGCAAGACTTCGGATTTTAATCTTAGTACTTCTTTGTGATTTTTGGTACAAAGTACCAGGTACCAGGTACCAAGTACACCGCAGGACGATGCGCTTTGCAGGGAAAATAGAAGGCTTTTCTGTTATTCACCGTTCTTGTTTTCGTGTCCCTCCTTCGGAGCTTCGCTCCTCAGATGGGGTATCTTTAAATTCGCAGTTTAGAAGCCTGTCTGCGCCAGGCAGGGTTATTTCCCGGCGCTATCGCGCAGCGGGAGGTTTAGGGGTTTAGCGCGAGGCGACGACACCATACAACCTTCCAGGTCTTCCTGATTTTTCATTGGACCTGGAAGGTTTTTACCGTGGTTCACTTCATTATTCGGCATTCATCATTCCCGCCCCGGCGGGCAAGCATCATTCATCATTCGACATTCATCATTTTTCCTCCCTAAACCCCTAACCCTTGCCGCAGGCATATTAACCTTCTAAACCCATCCCTATCTAGAAGATTTTAACGTGTTTTTACTTCATCATTAATGACTTGCCTGCGGTATTTGTACTTAGGGTAGGGCAAATTTATATTCGACTTTTTCTCATTTACTAAAAACTTTCTTATTTTCCATTCCCATTTCGGAATCTGAAAACAATTTAAATTATAATTTCATGAAACATCTATACTTTCTTGGTATGTTAGCTCTGATGTTAGCTTGTGCCAATGAAAAGGAGTTAGGGGGTGGCCAATTTGCTTCCATTAATATTGTTATGGATACTGTTATTATTGATGCAGGCAATGAAATCATCAACCTTAGAAATGGAATAATAACTTCAACTTTAAGCCAAGATAAAAAGCTGCTATTAAACTTTGATCAGCAACAAGCCGTCATTAATAAAATTGACTTGGATCAGATGGTTCTTGTTGAGAAAATACCTTATGAAAAGGAAGGGCCCAACGGCACTGGCCAGTATGTAACTTCAGTCCAAACAAGTAGTTCCGACAATCTAATTATCAGCACTTGGGGGGAAGTGGCCATCTTTAATTCCAAAGTTGAAAAACTTGAAAAATTTGATATTAAGGAATATCAGAATTTTAATGCCGATTATCTTGAAGATAAAAATATCTTAATTGGGTTAGTGAGAAGTTGGCCTCAAAACGGCTTGGAACTTGGAGTTTTAGATTATCAAAACAACGACTTTAAAATACACAATCTTAAAGAATTTGATAAAATTCAAGATTTTCAAGTAATGCTGCGTTCTAAAAATGCCGTAAGAATAAGTGGAATGAGCGCTAAAGTCCAAGAACATCAAGGCAAATATCTCATCAGCAGCTATATGTCCAATACTCTAGCCCAATATGACCCGGTCCTTGACACAATTTCTTATCTAAAGTACGAAAATAAGCTGACGGAGAACTCGAAAACTGGAAGATACCGAAATGTGGTTGAAACTCAGGAAGATTTTGAAAAAGAGGTTTCTTCAATAAATCAAGAAATATCCTTTCAAGCTCCCATGTGGGATGAGAACAAGGGCGTATTTTACCGATTTTCCTTCAGACAGCTCCCAACTCCAGCTGATGCAGAGATTGACACTCCAAAATCATATGAGGTTTTCCTTACGATCCTCGACAATGACTTAAAAGTTCTCGCAGAATCCAAAATAGATGCTCTTACCAAATACCCTGGTAGCACATTCGTGAAAGATGGTAAAATTTGGATTTACGAAAATTTGGATGATGAACTGGGTTTTGTGAGGCTGAAAGTAGAAACTTCAATTTAATCTGTAATAGCCTCCACTTTTCTCCGTTAAGGATACTTAATTATTTCCGCCCCGACTGTGCGCCGTGGCGTAGTGGGCAAGCATCATTTCAAAACGTGGCTGCTCCGATATTTCCTTCGTACCTCGTACTTCTAACTTCGTACCTACGAATGGGTACAAAGTACTAGGTACCAAGTACAAAGGTACACCGCAGGACAATGCGCTTTGCTGGGCAAACTGGAGGCTTTTCTGTTATTCACCGTTCTTGTTTTCGTATCCCTCCTTCGGAGCTTCGCTCCTCAGATGGGTATCTATGAATTGCGCAGTTTAGAAGTTTATTTCCCGATCATCCCTGCGGGGATCGGGAGGTTTAGAAGGTTAGCGCGAGGCGACGCGATACGTAATCTAACCTTCCAGGTCTTCCTGATTTTTCATTGGACCTGGAAGGTTTTACCGTGTATTACTTTATTATTCATCATTCATCATTCGACATTCATCATTTTTCATCCCTAAACCCCTAAACCTTGCCGCAGGCAAATTATCCTTCTAAACCCATTCCCCCGTCTCCCGTCTTCTGTCTTTTTTCTATGCATTTCAGACTTTTTTTCTTATTTTTCAGCCTACGATGAACAGTTTGGCAAGATATAGGATTATACAAATAAAGCTTAAACTGTTTAAACTTTACCCCAATAAAATTTCAGTATGAAAAAGAAACCAATTACCCTAAAGCATTTCTTTTTTCTACCCCTGCTAGCTTTGGTATTGCTGGCTTCCTGTAGAGAAGAGGAACAACCCGTGGTAGTGGATGATGATGATCCGCCGGCAGAGGAGAGGAATCCTAACGTGGCCATCAATGAATGGACACAGGATGTGATGGATGAGGTGTATTACTGGCTGGAAAATATGCGTGCGCCAACTAGCTTGACCGCCAACCCCAGAGATTATTTTGAAGCCCTGCTATATAAGCCTACCGACCGTTTTTCAGCTATTTATGAAAATGCCGGTGCCCTTCAAGATGGACTTGGCGGCGTAAACCAAGAGGCGGGTTATGAATTCCAACTCTATTATTGGAATAGTGAAGAGAGAACTGTTGCTGCGGTGGTCTCCTATATCAAAAAAGGAAGCCCTGCACAGGGAAAAGACCTGAAGAGAGGTGATATAATTTTAGGCATTAATGGTACCCAGATCACGGACCAGAACTATGGAGAATTGATCCGTGAGATGCGTAGCCAGCACACCATTACCTATAGAAGAAGGAATTTGGAAACAGGTAGCATCGAACAAATGCCTGACATTGAAATGGAGGTAACCCGTGTAGCCGAAAACCCGAACTTTATGGACACTGTATATACGGTTAATGACCAAAAGATCGGATATGTGGTCTATCACTTCTTTGCCCCCAGCCCAAATCCAACTCAACAGGGCGCCCAACCTATATACGATGATGAAATGGATCAGATTTTCAGCAGGTTCAAATCAGAAGGGATAAGCCACCTGATCATTGATTTCCGCTACAACGGAGGTGGGTACGTGAGCAGTGCTGTCAACTTGGCCAGCTTAATAGGCGCAGGGGTTACATCCAGCGATGTATTCTCCAAGACAAAATATAACAGCTTCATTATGAGCTTTCCACAGTTCCAAAATGTGCAGACCAATTTCAGAAATAAACCTGAGAACATTGGTAGCCAGCTTTCTGGAAATAGAGTATATGTATTGGCAAGTGGTAGAACGGCCTCAGCAAGTGAACTCATCATCAACAGTTTGAGGCCTTACATGGATGTGGTCATTGTAGGTACCAAAACTTATGGTAAAAATGTGGGATCCATTGTGGTTGAGGATGAGGAAAACGAGGACAATAACTGGGGGTTAATGCCCACTATTTCCAAAAGCTTCAACAGCCGGGATGAGTCCGAATACGGAACAGGATTTCTACCTGATATTGAAATCAATGAAGCAGATGAGCATTTCCGTCCCTTTGGCGACGTGAATGAAGCCTTATTGCGCACCGCCATCACCGCAATCACCGGCACCTCCCCTGCCGGCCGCCAGCAGTTTGAAAAACTCAACCGCCGTGAAATTGCCAACACGGTTGAATTCAAAGTGCGCCATGGCGTCATGATTGATGAATATAATCCGATAAAGGAACTGAAATAGGTTTATGGCTTATGGCTCCTGCGGAGCGTTTATGGTTTAAAGTTTAGGAATGAAGGCCGTGCCGGTTTGGTGCGGCTTTTTTTTGCCAACACATTTTACAGGGGACTCGGTGATTTTTAGATAGATTATTGGGTATCATGTAGTTACTTAAAGTATTGTTTTGTATTTTTATAAAGGCATATAATTATAATATCTTTTCACTATAAACATCTTAATCTTCACACGCAAGCTAAGCAGCCATGGAAACTACAGCACAGTTTGACCCGGCAAAAGCGGAACAGTTTGCCGGAAATCTAGCGGATGCCTTCAACAAGGCCTCCCTGACGATGATGATATCTCTGGGGCATAGGTCAGGCTTGTTTGATAGCCTGGCAGAAAACCATCCCTCCACTTCCTCCCAAATAGCCCAAGCTGCCAACTTACATGAGCGGTACGTCAGGGAGTGGCTGGGTGCAATGGTAGCTGGCGGGGTCATCGAATTTGAGACCACAAATGGAACCTATCGGCTACCGGCTGAACATGCCGCCTTCTTAACGCGTAAAGCCGGTCCGGAAAATTACGCTGTGTTTGCCGAGTTCATTTTCTCATTGGCAGCCAATGGGGACCAAGTGCTGGATTGTATGAAAAACGGGGGCGGCATTTCCTATGACGCATACCACCGATTTTATCATGCCATGGATGAGGACCAGTCAATTATCGGCACATTTTTCCAGCAGCTCCTTCCTTCAATCCCTGACTTGACTGCAAAGTTGCACCAGGGGATCTCGGTATTGGATGCGGGTTGCGGCACGGGCGGCTTGCTGTTACGATTGGCCTCGGAATTTACCAACAGCCATTTTACCGGAATCGACCTCACAGAGTTTGCGATTAATATGGCCAGGTCCCAAGCAGAGAAATCGGGCTTGGCCAATGTGGAATTTATCTGCAAGGACCTCACCGAATTCCATTCGGAAGCTATAGAGAACCGGTATGATTTAGTCATGAGCATTGACGCCATACATGATCAGAAAAGCCCCATGAATGTATTAAGGGGAATCTATAAAACCCTGAAACCGGATGGGACTTACCTCATGGTGGATATTAACGGTTCAGGTCATCTCCATCAGGATAAAGACAACCCCTTTGCCCAGCTGCTTTATGCCATTAGCTGTATGCATTGTGTTCCCGTATCGTTGGGACAGGGTGGCGAGGGATTAGGCGCCATGTGGGGCGAGACTAGAATCAGGGACTACACCAGGGAAGCCGGATTTTCCTCCATCACCCCTTATCAATTTCAATCGGATCCTTTAAATACCTATTTTATTATTGGGAAATAACATTATAAGAATTTACATCATTCAGGTTCCGTGGCGGGCTTGACATATTCTTCGTACCTCGTACTTCTAATTTCGTACTTATTATTTGGGTACCAAGTACCAGGTACCAAGTATTTTTAGGACAAGGCGCTTTTCGGAGTAGTTTGGAGGTCCTTCTGATATTAACCGTTTTTATTCCCGTGTCCCTCCCTTGAGCTGCGCTCTTCGGATGGGGTATCAAAAGATGTCTCGAGGCTGTGCCTCGGGACGATAGAATTGGAGGCCTACCATTGCCTGTAGGTAGGCTGTGCCTCCCAAACGTGCACCTCTGCCGCGAATACCTGGTACCAGGTACTTCGTACTTGGTACCCTTACCGTGACTGACTTAACACAAGTGACCAATTTTGTTTGCTTCTTACTTCATCTTCCCCTCACCACAAAGTACCCCATCATCCCCAGAAACAAAAAACTAAAGGGCAATGCGAAAAGGATCAGCAGGTTGCTCACAGCGTTGAGCAGCTCATCTTTGCCTAATATGATTACAGTCACTGTCACTGCCACCAGGGTTATGGCCCAGAAAACCCGCAGGGACTTTCGGGGTTCGGACCGGCCATGGTCGGTAAACATGCCCAGCACATAAATGGCCGAATCCACCGAGGTGACCAGAAAGGTGCAGACTAGGAAAAGGGACAACCAGCTGGTGAGTTCCGCCTGGGGAAGGAAGTCAAAAAACCTGAAAATTGCCGTGTAAAGGCTGTCAAACTCATTCCCCTGCAGCTGCCCGCTTCCCAGAAGGCGGAAGGCGGAGCTGCCAAATACTGAAAACCAGAGAAAGGTACCCAGCGAAGGGACCAAAAGTGCACCCAAAATAAACCCACGGATTGACCTCCCCTTGCTGATTCTGGCTATAAAAACCCCGGTAAACGGTGCCCAGGCTAGCCAGAATGCCCAATAGAAATAAGTCCAGTTTTTGAGAAATGGCCTCCCCACTTGGAATTCACCAAGGTTTAAACTCATGGGAAAGAAACCTATGAGGTATTCATATAGGGCAAGAAAAAAGTTCTGGAATATTTGGCCAACATTGCCCACCCAAATAGTAAAAAGCATCAACAGCAGCGCCAGGGCAATATTGAGGTTGGAAATTATCCGAATGCCTTTGCTTACGCCTAGGTAGGCCGACATCCCTGCAATTATCCCAATTGCCAATACTACCCAAGTCGCCGAGTGGGAGTCGAAGGGTTTCAACCCGCCCAAAAAGGACAACCCCTCCAAGACCTGCCTGCTCCCCAACCCCACTGCTGCCACCACTCCCAGCATGGTGCTGATCACCGTCACGCTGTCGATGGGCGCTGTGAAAACAGGTTTTTGGAATCTGTCTCCCAGAATGGAAGAGCTCAAAATTGTTTTCTTTTTACAAAATAGCTGATAGCCTACTATCAAACCAAACATGGTATAAAATGCCCAGGGAGTGAGGCCCCAGTGAAAAAAGGTATATTGAAGGGCGAAAACCTCCAAAGCATAGTCACCTTCCCTGGGTGGATTTTGAAAATAAAAGGCAGGTTCCTGCACCGCCCTAAGCAGCAGTCCCGCCCCCATTCCGGTGCTATACATCATGGCTATCCAGGAATACCAGGAATAGGCGGGCTTATCCTGACCGAACCTGATTTTCCCGAAGGGAGAAAAGGCCAAAACCAGCAGGAGCAGAACCGTAAGCAGTCCCAAAACAAGGTAAAACCCTCCAAACCAAGTCAGGACCACATCGGTGCTGGCCGCCAGCATTTTCTGAAGATTATCGCGCTGAATCCCCGCAAACACCAGAAAAACCAGGCAGGTCGATCCGCTCAGTAAGAGGGTTGGGTTGGCGAAAAGTTTTGGTGGTAGTTTTGGATTCAAATGTTTTGATGTTAGGGTGTTGGATGTCGGATGACCGATGTCGGATGGAAGACCGGAGACCGAAGACCGGAGACCGAACTGAATAATGGATAAACAATTAAAGTGTTGAGCTGTTCTAATAGCAACTTTAACTATTTTAAAACCACAAACCAAAAAAATTATGGACACTTCGAATCCAAACCCAAAAGTGATGGTTTCCAGTTCGGACGTAGTAGGCACCGACGTAAGAAATCTTCAGGATGAAAGCGTGGGGTCAATTGACCATTTGATGTTTTACAGTGAGACAGGCGAGATTGCCTATGCAGTTTTGAAGGTGAACACCGGCTTTTTGAACATGGATAGCAAGTATTTCGCCATTCCATGGAGAGCGTTGTCATTTACCAGAGCTTCCAGTTCCGGTGAAGACGTGATCACCTTGGATGTAGACAAGGAAAAACTAGAAAACGCCCCTGGCTACGACACTGACAATCCTCCATTGGGTCCGCAAACGGAGTTTGTCAACGAGATCCACCACTATTACGGAATCGAGTCACATCACAGAATGTAACCCCAAAAGCCTCCGAGAAATCGGGGGCTTTTTTTTTTTGCTGAGCTAGGGTAAGATTTCACGCCACGGCGCAACGGGAGCGCAACGATCGCAGCGTTTTCTCACTCCACCTTCCTTCGTACTTCGTCATTTCGTACTTTACTACGTGGTTGTCGGTCCGAAATCGCTCCGCTCTTCGGACTGTTGTCCCGCCGTTGTTCGGCTTCGCCTCACCGGCTCAGTTGTCGGAGTTGTCATTGTTCCGTGTCAGGTCAGCCACGGGCGGGGCTGAGAGTTCCTTAACGAGAACGCTTACGTACATCGTCCCGTGGCTGCGCCACGGGACGGCGGAGGCGCGGCTTTTAACGACGACGCCTAGGGTGTACTCAGGACCATCGTCCCGAGGCGAAGCCTTAGGGACGGCCGATTGCGTACTCTACGTTGCTGCGGCTGAAACGGAGATAATCTCCTGCTGGGCGCGAATGTAGAACAATGACAACCATGACAACCCAGGTCCCGCAGGGACCGAGACAACAGCCCGAACAGCGAAGTTTACCTCCCGGGGGAGGCGCTTTCGGGCGGACAACCACGTACGTACACAATAAAACGGACCTAGACTCCTGCTGGGCGCGAGAACCATGATACATATATACTATCGGAAATGTAATTTAAAAACAACTAAATACCGTTAATTTACATTTTCACACATTAACAAGTAGTTAATTTTTGATTCAAAGAAACTTATTAAAAGTTAGTTGAAAACATAATCCATTTATAACTATAAATTACCATAAATAATTAACATTTAACCATTAGAATAAACAGGTTGGAAACTGTCCGCTTTTGCAACAGTGCTACAAAATTTTGTCCCTATATTTTTTGCAAAATTTAACAACTTATATGAAACACAAATTACTAATCTTAACCTTCTTAGTTCTCTTTTCGCAATATAGTATTGCGCAGAGCAGGCTAATCTCAGGGGTGGTAAAATCCTCTGAAGATGGGCTCCCCATACCTGGAGCCAGCGTTATTGTACAAGGTACTACAATAGGTACCGTCACCGGTATGGATGGAGAATTCTCCCTGAGTGTTCCAGATGGTGGCACTTTTTTGAGAATCTCTTTTGTAGGTATGGCACCAAGGGAAATCGAAATAGGAAACCGCACAAGTTTCGATATTTCTCTCGAACCTGAAATTTCGGCATTGAATGAAGTGGTTGTGACCGCCCTAGGTGTTTCCCGGGATGAAAGGTCCATTGGCTATGCAGTGCAGTCAATCCAGGGCGATAAATTATCTTCCGTGCGCGAGCCTAATGTGGTCGGAAGCTTGGCCGGTAAAGTGGCCGGTGTACAAGTGATCGGCTCTTCAGGTGCAGCCTTGGGTGGCACCCAAAATATTCGACTAAGAGGAATAAATTCTCTTGGGGGCGGTTCCCCGCTTTTTGTAGTGGATGGAACTCCGATTTCCAATCAAAGCTTTTCCCCTAACAATGACAGCCCTGGAAGAGATTACGGAAACTTGGCCGCTGACATCAATCCAGATGATATCGAAAGCATTTCAGTGTTGAAAGGCCCATCTGCTGCCGCACTATATGGCAACAGAGCGGCTAATGGGGTAATCATCATTACGACTAAAAAAGGAACCTCGAAAAAAGGTATAGGTGTAGAATTCAATCAGAGCACCACTTTTGACCGGGTATATGTTCTGCCTAGCTATCAAAACGAATATGCAGGCGGTTATACTCAGGATCTTTTGACATTCAACTTCAACCCAGATGTGCATCCAGCTTCTTGGTCATCTTTTAATGGTCAGCCTATGCTGAACTATGCGGCAGATGAAAGCTGGGGACCTAGAATGGATGGCACTCCTGTGAGACACTGGGATTCTTGGTATCCAGGTGAAAACTTTGGCGAAATGCGTCCTTTGACCCCACAGCCCAATAACGTAAGAGACTTTTTCAACACTGGTGTAACATACAATACGGGTGTAGCTCTTTCTGGAGGAGACCAAGAATCGAATTTCAGACTTTCCCTCAATAATGTTTCCCAATCAGGTGTGATGCCTAACAGCTCATTGATGAAAAACAATGTGAGCTTTAACGGCTCCCATGCCCTTACTGACAGGTTTACAGCTGGCATCAATTTTAACTATACAGGAACGGAGGGTACAGGGCGTCCTGCCTCCGGCTACACAGGTAGAAACCCTGTTAACTCTTTCAATCAGTGGTTTCAAAGACAAATCGACATGGATAGACTTTCCAATTATAGAGCACCTGATGGAAGCTTTAGAACCTGGAATATCCGAGCTCCTAACGACCTTCGTCCTCTATATTGGGACAACCCGTATTACGAAGTAATGCAAAATGCCCCTGAAGATAAAAGAGACAGAGTGTTTGGTAATTTCAACTTGGGCTATCAAATTAATGACGATTTGAAAATCACAGGTTTTGCAAGAACAGATTTCTATAATCAAAAAATTGAGGAAAGGATTTCCTCTGGAGGACTGGACTTGGATCAGTACAGTGTGAGACAGATTGTAGGTCGAGAAGACAATTATGAACTTTTGGTCCAGTATAACAAAACCTTTGGCGACCTATCCGTTTCGGCAAATGGTGGTGGTAACATCAGAAGGGATTTCTATGATTTCATGTATCAACAAACTGTTGGTGGTCTTGCTGTTCCAAATTTTTACAATATCGAAGCTTCAGTTGACAGACCGGTAAACCAAAGTTTCAGCAGCAGAAAAACCGTTCGAAGTTTATATGGAAGCATGTCCTTGGGATATCAAAATACCATCTTCTTGGATGCGACTTTGAGAAATGATTGGTCTTCTGCACTTCCGGTAAACAACAATAGCTATATCTACCCTTCCTTATCTACAAGTTTTGTATTTTCAGAGCTAATGAGCAGAAGTGACAAGACCTTTAGCTATGGTAAAGTAAGATTGAGTTATGCCCAAGTAGGTTCTGATATCGATGCCTATCAAATTGCCAACATCTACAATGTGGGTTTGCCGTACCAGTCTTTGCCAAACCTATCAGTTCCAACGACATTTCCTAATCCAACCCTTCGCCCTGCCCTTTCTTCATCCTATGAGGCTGGTGTAGACTTAAGGTTCTTCAACGGAAGAGCTGGATTGGATGTGACCGTTTACAGAAATGACAACACTGACCAGATCATGACGCTAACTGTACCTGGGTCAAGCGGGTATACGGGAGCAATTGTCAATGCTGGTAACATCCGAAGCGAAGGCTTAGAGGTAATGTTAACGGGTACGCCTATTCAAAAACGTGATTTCAGCTGGGATGTAAGTCTAAACTTCTCCCGCTTCCGCAATGAAGTAGTGGAACTCGCAGAAGGATTAGAAAACAGACTTTTACAGTCGGCCTACTGGGGAATGACGCTGAATGCAAGAGTTGGAGAGCCATGGGGTACTTTGATTGGCAACGGGTTTACCACCAATGAGGCTGGGGTGCCGGTAATTAGAGAGGACGGTTCTTATGTTATGACTCAAAACAAGCTTTTGGGAACTGTATTGCCAAAAGCGACAGGTGGTTTTTCCAATACCTTCCGATACAATAACTGGGACTTGACCGCATTTACGGAGTTCCAGTTGGGCGGGAAGTTTTATTCAGTAACCAAAATGTTCAATGCCTATTCTGGACTTTCTGCTGAAACTGCAGGATTAAACGATTTGGGCAATCCAATGCGTGACCCTGTAGATCAGGGCGGTGGTATCCGAGTAGATGGAGTTTCTGAATCAGGACAACCATTAACCGTTTATATGGATCCTTATGACCACTTCAGTGGCATGTTTGGGCTACACGAAAGGTGGATCTATGATGCTACTTTCTTTAAATTAAGAGAATTGAGATTGGGCTATACCCTACCCTCGTCCATTATTTCAAGAACCCCATTCCACACAGCCAATGTAGGAATAATTGCCAGAAACCTTTGGTTGATCCATACCAATGTTGATGGATTGGATCCTTCTGAGTTCGGGTCCGGTGCAAATGGTCTTGCCTATTTTGAAAGCGGCCAGTTGCCGGGTGTTAGATCATTAGGTTTCAACATTAGACTAGGACTATAATCATGTATAAGATGAAAAAATTTAAATATATAGCTATGGGCTTGATCTGCGGTTCCTTAATGTTGGGAAGCTGCGGAGAGTTTGGAGACCTTAATATGGACCCCAATAGGCCTTCTGATCCACTTACTTCAAGTTTGCTCACCGGATCCCAAAGATTTATCACCAATGTGGTCGGTGATGCTACCAGTGTGTTGTATTCCCAACATCTTGCTGAAAAGCAATACACAGAAGCTTCCAGGTATCAGACAATCTATTTTGACTTTAATGCTTTCTATTCTGGTCCCTTAATGAATCTACAGAGAATCATTGAGCTAAACACAGATGAAGAAACCCGATTAGATGTCTCTAGTGCTGGTAGCAACAATAATCAAATTGCAGTAGCCAGAATCCTAAAGGCATATTATTTCTCTGTGCTTACAGACCGATGGGGAGAAATACCTTATAGCAATGCACTCCAAGGAGCCGCTAACTTTGCACCTCAATATGACACCCAAGAGTTCATATACAATGATTTGTTAAAGGAACTGGAAGAGGCTGCTGCTCAAATTGATGAAGGCCAGTCTGTACAAGGAGATTTCCTTTTCAATGGAAATATGGACAACTGGAGACGATTTGCCAATTCCTTGAGAATGGTTCTTTCCCTGAGGCTTAGCAATGTAGCTCCGCAGGTGGCGCAATCCAATTTTGTAAGTGCTTATCAGGGAGGTATTTTAACCGCTGACTTTATGTATCCATATTTGGCAGAAGCCAATAATCAAAACCCTTGGTTTGCCAGATATCTGACTAGAGTGGATTATGCCATAAGCAACACTTTACATGACTACATGGCTCCGTTGAATGACCCTAGGCTGCCGGTATATGCGGATCCTGCCGCCGAAAGCGGAAGCATAAACCCTATGCCTTATGGAGTAACCAATACGGTAGCTGGATCTATCACAAACGCGGAAGTATCCTATTTGGGCTCCTTCTATCGTGGACAAAGTTCCCCGCTACCTATCCTTACTGTTTCGCAGCTGAATTTCTCATTGGCGGAAGCGGCTCACAGAGGATGGATTGCGGAAAGCGCCGCTGACCTATATGAGGATGCCATCAGGGCGTCTATGGAAGCTAACGGCGTATATGATCCAGCCAGATTCGACGCCTTCATGGCCCAAGCTGATGTAGCTTGGAGTGATGCAAGAGCGTTAGAGTTGATCGGAAATCAGAAATGGGTAGCGTTGTTCCTGCAAGGTTTCGAGGCTTGGTCAGAATGGAGAAGATTGGGTTATCCAGAATTGTCCCCAGCCCCTGATGCTCTCAATCAAAGTAGGGAAATCCCCAGAAGACAGGCATACCCGACAACTGAAAGGGACATTAACACGAGTAGCTGGAATGAGGCTGTCAGCCGTCAGGGTCCGGATGAACTAGACACCCGTATTTGGTGGGATGTGAATTGATATAAGGTTTAATAGATAAGTTAAAAGCTCCAGCCGTTTTGGCTGGAGCTTTTTTTTTGATAGGGTTCACGTCACTCCTCCCATCATTTCGCCCAGTCCCGAGCAGCCCCGAAAACTTTCGAGGGCGAATCGGGAACCGACCGGAGGGAGCGCTTGCCCGCCGTGGCGGGGAGAAATCTAGATACGTTACACCTTTGGTGAGCGACGTGCCCGCCTGCCCAGGCAAGGCCGGCAGGGTTGTCATGGTTGTCCGCCCCGAGGGTCGGCTACGCCTCTCCGGGGCTGTTGTCATAGTTGTCATGGTTCTACCTATTTGCAGCCACGGGCGGGGATGAGAGCCGCTTAACGACAACATCCACGGGTTGGATTCTCGGGACGGGAGTACGTAAGTTACTTACGAGGATCCTTTGCAAGCGCAGCTTTGCAAAGACCAACGTACTTGTTCCCGTCAAGGCACCCTCATCAAATTCCCGTTAAGCGGCCTTCAGTCCAGAACGTGACTGACTTGACACGGAACAATGACAACTATGACAACTAAGTCCCGCAGGGACGGACAACCACGTCGCACTTACGTACGTAAGCACCTGCTGGGCGCGAAACCCCACCCTGACCCAAAAACTTCGTACTTCCAACTTCTTGCCTCTTACTTCCCCACTTAACCCCTATACGCTTCCCACAGCACCTCCACCGGATGCAGGGCTTTCCTTCCCGTACCGTCGGCGATCTGGTGGCGGCAGCTGGTGCCTGGGGCGGCGATGATGGTCTCCTCGGTGGCTTCTCTTACGGCAGGGAAAAGGACCATCTCCCCAATCTGCATGCTCAATTCGTAATGCTCCTTCTCATACCCAAAAGACCCGGCCATCCCGCAACAGCCCGAAGGAATGGTTTCCACCACATAATTCTCCGGCAGGGATAACAGTTTGTGGCTCCAACTCACGGCAGAAAGTGCTTTCTGATGGCAATGCCCGTGAAGCTTGATGGTCTTGGGCTCGGAGGTGAAATCTTCCGCCTTGATGTTGCCGGCCACTATCTCACGGCCAATGAACTCGTCCAGCATCAGGGTATGGAACTTCAGTTTTTTGGCATCCTCCACCAGGCTTTTGTCCACCAAGCGGGGATATTCATCCCTGAAACTCAAAATCGCTGAAGGCTCAATCCCGATCAAGGGATGCTCCCCGTCCACCAAGGGTCCAAATACCCTCACATTGGCTTCCGCATGCTTTTTGGCTTTGTCCAACAGCCCTTTCGACAGGGCAGACCGCCCGCTTTCCTCATGCTCGGGCAAGACTATCTCATAACCGAGTTTCTTAAGTAGCTGCACAGCCTTGATCCCTATCTCCGTATCGTTGTGGTTGGTAAATTCATCGGCAAAGAGGTAAACCGTCTTGATGGCCTTCTTCTTTCCCGGCAGGGAATCATAATTCTTCTTAAACCATGTCTTCAAACTCACCTTGCTGATCGCAGGCAGTTCCCTCTTTTCGGCCACCCCTAAAATAGTCTTCAGGGCCTTCCCTGTAATTTTATTGTCCAAGAAAAAATTGGACAGCCCGGCCATCTTTCCACCCAAATCATTTAAGGTGGCAATGTTGGCAAAGGCTTTTGACCTGAGCGGAATGCCGTGGGTTTTATGGTATTGATGCAGGAATTCAGCCTTCATGGAGGCCATGTCCACGTTGGAAGGGCACTCAGCGGTGCAGCCCTTGCAGGAAAGGCAGAGATCCAAGGCCTCTTTGATTTCGGGATGGTCAAAAGGATTTGGCTGGGTATCCTTGGTCAAGAACTCGCGCAAAGTATTGGCCCGGCCCCTGGTGGTGTCCTTTTCGTTGCGGGTGGCCTGGTAACTTGGGCACATGGTGCCACCTGAAGCAGGTAGCTTGCGGCAGTCCCCAGACCCGTTGCATTTTTCGGCCATGCGAAGGATGCCCCCTACCTGGCTGAAATCCAGTTCGGTTTTATGCACAGGGGTTTCCATATCTTCTTCGTACCTCAAAAAGGTATTCATGGGAGCAGCGTCCACGATCTTGCCGGGATTGAAAATGTTTTTCGGATCCCAAGTGGATTTTACCCTTCGGAAAAGCTGATAATTGGCCTCTCCTACCATCATGGGAATGAATGGCGCCCTTACGCGCCCATCCCCATGTTCCCCGGAAAGGGAACCGTTATATTTTTTCACCAATTCGGCCGAGGCCTTGGATATCTTGTAAAACTCCTCCCGGTCCTCTTTTTTCTTAAGGTCCAAAATGGGCCTCAAATGTATCTCCCCTGCTCCCGCATGGGCATAATGCACCGGCTCCTGCTTGAAGCCTTCCATGGTGCGGTCAAATTCATCTATGTAATCCGCCAGATCCACAATGTCCACCGCGGTATCCTCCACACAGGCCACCGCTTTTCTGTCTCCTGGGATATTGGCCAGCAGGCCTAGGCCCGCACTTCTCAAAGACCAAGCGCTGGCCGTTCGGTCCGGCTCGATAATAGGATAGGCATATCCGAGTCCAGCTGCCTTCAGGTCATCGACCAAGGCCTTTCCCTTGCCCAGGGCCTCTTCCAGACTCTGCCCCCTAAACTCTATCATCAGCAGGGCCATAGGATCTCCCTCTACGAAATAGCGGTTTTTGCTATACTCAATGCTCTCCTTGGTGCAGTCCAAAATGATTTTATCCATCAGTTCCACCGCCGTGGCCGGATGCTTCATGGCCACTTGGGAGGCCTTCATACTCTGGTGTATGCTCTCAAAATGGGCGGCAACCACAATGTCCACAGGTTCGGGAAGCGGATCCAGACTGATCTTGATCTCGGTGGTAAAAGCGAGAGTCCCCTCCGATCCGGTCAGCAATTTACAAAAATTGAACGGCTGCCCGGAGTCGGCAAACACCTCCGACTCCACCAAATAGTCCAGGGCATAGCCTGTATTTCTGCGGTGGATGGATTTTTTGGGGAAATGCTTATGGATATTCTCCTGGTTCTTTGGATCTGAAAGTTCCTTTTTGACCTGTCTGTAAAGGTCCCCCTCCAAACCGGTCAGGGTACACTTTTCATCAAATGCTTTCTTATCCAGCTGCCCAAATACAGTAGGTTTGCCATCACTTAATAGCACCTTGAGCTCGAGCACTTTTTCCCTGGTGGTGCCATATACGATGGAGGTTGTCCCGGAGGAATTGTTTCCCACCATGCCCCCGATCATAGCCCGGTTGGCTGTGGAAGTGACGGGGCTAAAAAACAGTCCGTGTGGCCTGAGAAAGCGGTTGAGTTCATCCCTCACCACGCCAGGCTGCACGCGTATCCATTTTTCCTCGGCGTTGAACTCGAGGATTTGGGTGAAATGCTTGGAGACATCCACCACTATCCCGTTGCCCACGCATTGTCCGGCCAGGGATGTTCCTGCCGTGCGGGGAATGAGGGAGGTTTGGCAAGCATTGGCAAAATCAATCAGGAGCTGTATGTCCTGTTCGGTCTGTGGAAATGCCACGGCCAAAGGGATTTCGCGGTAAACGGAGGCGTCGGTGGCGTAAAGGGTCTTGGAAAGGGAATCGAATTTCAGCTCCCCCTGCATGCGGGCAGCGAGTTTTTCCAAGTCAGGGATTAGGTTTGATGAACTCATATCCAAAATTAACCAATATCGCAGGACTTAGGGTCACTAGTTTCAGGGAATTTTTCGGATAAGATTTCACGCCACGCCGCAACGAGGGCGCGGCGATCGCAGCGGTTTCTCACTTCGTATTTCGTACTTCGTCATTTCGTACTTTAGCAACGTGGTTGTACGTAAGTTGTTACGTGGTTGTCATGGTTGTCCGTCCCGTGGCCCTGCTACGCAGGTCCGGGACCGTTGTCGTGGTTGTCATTGTTCCGTGTCAGGTCAGCCACGTTCATTACTGAGAGCATCTTAACGGGAACAGCTGAAAGTCCATTAACGACAACAATCACGGCTGTGCTATCGGTAAGGATTAACGTAAGTAATTCTCGGTTCTGCCGAAGGTCCTTTGCTAAGCGCAGCTTTGCAAAGATGCTCGTAAATGTTTCCGTTAAGGTACCTTCAACCCGCCCGTGACTGAAAATAGATAGAACAATGACAACAATGACAACTGATTCCGCGAAGCGGAAGAGACAACCAGTCCCGGTGAGCGGAGCGAACTCGGGACGGACAACCCTGCCGGCCTTGCCTGGGCAGGCGGGCACGCCGCACTTACGCAGGTAAGCTCCTGCTGGGCGCGGACACCCTCACCTTAATCCTCACTTTTTCACATTCACCTTAACGGAATTATAATACAGCTCCGTGAGGCCTTCAAACCCAGAATCAGTACCAAAAATAAGCCATAGGGAACCTTGATCGTCCGTATTGACACGCAAAGGGCGGTTGATGTTTTGGCGGGAGATGAGGGTGTAGGCAAACTCCTCCCCTTCTATGCCTACCGTCCCCATGTCGTACATATCCGCGCCATCGGCGGCCTGGTTGCCTTTGTCGAGATTCATCTGGAGGTAACCGTCGGCATCGGGTTCGGCGAGGGGCTCATAGTTTACCGCCCCGGCCTTGAGGAAGACCGATCCGCCTGGACTGCCCCCAATTCCGAAAGACTCCTCGGGATACTGGCTGGCGAGTTCGATTTCAAAGCTCACCTCATATTGGGTGTTGGGCTGGAGGCCGTTGATTTGGCGTTTGAAAAACATGAAAAGGTCATCGCTCCTGTTGTGCCCCTGAATGAAGAGGGCATTACCCTGCTGGCCCGTTTCCTCGGGAAGCGGTCGGTGGCCGTAATCGAGTTCATAGATATCCTGTCCCTCGGTAGGCAGGTCGGAAAAGCCGCCCTGCCAACCCTCCATGTCCTGTTCAAAAGTATAATTCAGTTCCATCCTCTCCTCCCCCTCCGGCACGGGAGTCTCCGTGCAGCCCACTGCTGCCAATAACATAAATACACCAATCATGCTTTTCATATTGAGTTCTTTAAGCATATGTATCAAAAATTGGGCTAAGGAATTTGGGTACTAAGTACAAAGTACCAGGTACCAAGTACAGTACAACAGCATCGGGTCAGTCACGGAATTAAATGATGAATGTTGAATGATGAATGATGCTTGCCCGCCGGGGCGGGAATGATGAAGTAAATTCTCGTTACACTGATACCCCATCTGAGGAGCGAAGCTCCGAAGGAGGGATACGAAAACAAGAACGGTGAATAACAGAAAAGCCCCCAATCTTCCCCGCAAAGCGTATTGTCCTGCGGTGTACTTGGTACTTGGTACCTAGTACTTGGTACCCATTCGTAAGTACGAAGTTAGAAGTACGAACATGGCAGGGCAGCCACGGGTTGAAATTAAGAATTAAGAATTAAGAATTGAGAATGGAGAATGATGCTTGCCCGCCGGGGCGGGAATGATGAAGTAAATTCTCGTTACACTGATACCCCATCTGAGGAGCGAAGCTCCGAAGGAGGGATACGAAAACAAGAACGGTGAATAACAGAAAAGCCCCCAATCTTCCCCGCAAAGCGTATTGTCCTGCGGTGTACTTGGTACTTGGTACCTAGTACTTGGTACCCATTCGTAAGTACGAAGTTAGAAGTACGAACATGGCAGGGCAGCCACGGGTTGAAATTAAGAATTAAGAATTAAGAATTGAGAATGGAGAATGATGCTTGCCCGCCGGGGCGGGAATGATGAAGTAAATTCTCGTTACACTGATACCCCATCTGAGGAGCGAAGCTCCGAAGGAGGGATACGAAAACAAGAACGGTGAATAACAGAAAAGCCCCCAATCTTCCCCGCAAAGCGTATTGTCCTGCGGTGTACTTGGTACTTGGTACCTAGTACTTGGTACCCATTCGTAAGTACGAAGTTAGAAGTACGAACATGGCAGGGCAGCCACGGGTTGAAATTAAGAATTAAGAATTAAGAATTGAGAATGGAGAATGATGCTTGCCCGCCGGGGCGGGAATGATGAAGTAAATTCTCGTTACACTGATACCCCATCTGAGGAGCGAAGCTCCGAAGGAGGGATACGAAAACAAGAACGGTGAATAACAGAAAAGCCCCCAATCTTCCCCGCAAAACGTATTGTCCTGCGGTGTACTTGGTACTTGGTACCTAGTACTTGGTACCAAGTACTTGGTACCCATTCGTAAGTACGAAGTTAGAAGTACGAGGTACGAAGTGAACATCGGTCAGGGTCAGTCACGGAATTAAATGATGAATGATGAATAATCCACGGTAAAAACCTTTCAGGTCCGATGAAAAAATCAGGAAGACCTGAAAGGTTGTATGTGGTGTTGCGTCGACTCGCGCTAAACCCCTAAACCTCCCGATCCCCGCAGGGATGATCGGGAAATAACCTTCTAAACTGCGGAGTTAATTGATACCCCATCTGAGGAGTGAAGCTCCGAAGGAGAGATACGAAAACAAGAACGGTGAATAACAGAAAAGCCCCAAATCTGCTCCGCAAAGCGAATTGTCCTGCTGTGGTGTACTTGGTACTTGGTACCTAGTACTTGGTACCCATTCGTAAGTACGAAGTTAGAAGTACGAACATGGCTAAGGGCAGCCACGGGTTGAAATTAAGAATTAAGAATTGAGAATGGAGAATGATGAATGGAGAATTGAGAATGATGAATAATGAATAATGAAGTAAAAACACGGTAAAAAGTATAACTTTGCCCACGACCAAAATTGAGAAAAAGAAGCAAATAAAGGTGAGTGAACAGGTAAAGAACAAATTGAAGCTGATAGTCAAGCTGGCCGTGACGGGGCTGGCCATGTGGCTGGTGTCCACCAAGGTGGATCTGGGCGAGGTGGCGGTGGCCATCACCAAGGCCCATCCGGGGTACCTTCTCCTGGCGCTGCTCTTCTTCGTGCTATCCAAGGTGGTCTCGGCGGTCAGACTGAAGTATTTCTTCCGGGAAATCGACGTGCACCTTTCCCATATCTACAACTTCCGCCTTTACCTGATCGGCATGTTCCACAACCTCTACCTTCCCGGCGGTGTGGGCGGGGACGGATACAAGGTTTACCTCCTGAACAAGGAAAGTCAAAAGCCCGTCAAAAAACTAGTCAGCTCCGTACTCTTTGACCGCATCAGCGGTCTGGTGGCCCTTATATTCCTGGCCCTGGTGCTTTCCTATATCAGTTCCATCCGGATGATTTTCAACGAATTTGAAGTTTACGGCCTGATTCTGCTCATTCTAGCCTATCCGGGCTATATCATCATCACCAAAAAGCTTTTCCCCGGGTATCACAAGAACCTCTACAAAACCTCAGCCCTCTCCCTTTTGACGCAAAACATGCAGCTGGTCTGTACTTATTTTCTTCTGAGGAGCTTGGGAGTGGAAAACCAAATTCTTGAATACCAGGCCCTATTCATGCTGGCCTCTATTGCCACCATTGTACCGATTACTTTCGGCGGCATAGGCGTACGTGAGATGGTCTTTATCGCAAGTTACCAAGTCTTGGCCCTTGACAAGGGAATCGGGGTGAGTTTCAGCTTGCTGTTTTTTGCCATCACCGCGTTGGTGTCTTTTTCGGGTGCGTTTCTCAAAGCCACCCCGAAGAAGGAGACGGATGTGGAGACCGCACAGAGTATCCATACCTAGGGGGGTGGTGGTGGTTCCGCGCCCGGCAGGAGATTACCTGCGTAAGAGCTGCGTGGTTGTCCGTCCCGAGTTCGCCTCCCCCGGGAGGTAAACTCTGCTCACCGGGACTGGTTGTCTCTTCCGCTTCGCGGAATCAGTTGTCATTGTTGTCATTGTTCCACCTTAGGTCAGTCACGTCTTGAAATGAAGGCCGCTTAATGGGAACAGGTACGGTGATCTTTTCGAGGCTGCGCCTCGAAAAGGACCTTCGTGTGTACTGAGAGTAACTTACGTACACCCGTCCCGAGAATCCAAACCGTGAATGTTGTCGTCAAACGGCTCTCATCCCGCCCGTGACTGTAAATAGGTAGAACCATGACAACCATGACAACCTAGCCGAGGAGGCGGAGCCGACCAACGGCGGGACAACAGCGCAGCGGACAACCACGTCGCTCACCGTTGGTGTAACGTATCTAGATTCCTCCGCTCCCTCCGGTCGGTTCCCGATTCGCCCTCGAAAGTTTTCGGGGCTGCTCGGGACTAGGCGAAAAGACGAGAAGGGCGAGGTGAAGGCGCCCCTCGGGGCAGACAACACGAGAAAAGTAATGGTCAACGGGAATTTGAGGAGAACTCCTAACCGGAAACAGGCCTTTACACCCAGTTAAGCTTGATGTTATCAATTTTCAGCCTTCTAATGGTCGCTTTTAGCTCAGCTACTTTATCTATGTGTCCGGGGATTTTGGTTTCGTGGGTTTCCACTAAAAGAATACCTATTTTTTTGTAAGTTTCATTTTGGATAAGCTTGTGCAGGATTTCAATCTCGGCACCCTCCACATCCATTTTAAGAATATCCACCGGCTGATCCAAATTGGAAATAAAACTGTCCAGATCGACTGTTTCTATCTCAATGCTGTCTTGTAGGTTAATATTTTTCTTATCCCCAATGATGGAGGAACTGACGGTAAAAGCTGAATTGCCACTTTCCTGTTGGTGCATATGAAAATATAGCTTGGCCACGCTGTTTTGATGGTCAACTGCCTTATTGATCAACTGCATATTTTTTTCATCCTTAAATCGGGTTTGCAGCATTTTATAGGCGATGGGGTCTGGTTCGAAGGCAATGACTGAGGCTTCTTTCTTCAAAAACAGCGCACTGATATCCCCTACATTTGCCCCACAGTCAATTACCAAAGAAAATTGGTTCACTTTTCTTAGTATAGGTATGAGTTTGATGTAACTTATCCAAAAGGCGGCTTTGTTAAGGACTCTACGTTTCAATAGTCCGGTCATGGTGATTGTTGGCTAAATTTTGGGAATGAATTAATCTTTTAATATACCGGAAATTTTGGTAAGCGCCAAATAGAAGTACATAGGACGTTTTACTCCGTAGTGTAGAAGGTTAATCCCGGCGCTGGCGCGCGGCGGGAGGGTTAGGAGTTTAGGTAGCTGAAAGTTGCCACCCCGTATCCCTTGGCGTCGCTAGGATCTATAAACCATAAGCCTTAAACCATAAACCTTAAACCTTAAGCCTAAATTGTATACAGCTCAAATAAAACACCACACAAAAACTCTTCATGCGCATCATGATGCCCAGATTGCCCAGGGAATTGGCGAAGAGGAAGGTGGTGGTGAGGAAGAAGAGCAGGGCGATCCAGTAGATGGGGGGAATGGAGGGGAAACCTGATTTTTTCCAGGTGTACATGCCATACCCGCTCAGCCCAACAAAAAGCAAATTCTCCACAGAGGCCAAATAGGTCTGCAGGTTGTAGGCATCAAAAAACAGGGGACGGAAAAGGTAGGTTCCGAGGCGCTGCAGGAGGTTGTATTGCTGCATGTCCACAGCGGAACCCACTTCGGCCCCGTGCAGGAAATCAAGTTGGAAGTCCATCAGAGTTTTCAATGAGGACCAGCTGAAATCCTCGATCACGAGGTAGCTTGTCAAAATGGGATATAGCAATCCCAGCCCCAACACCCCTACCCCTGCAATCCCGGTTTTCCAGCGCCGGTCAAGGGTAGGTTCCAGGAGGAAGAACAGGAAAACCAGCCCTGCCATCAGGAAACCTATATGCGGTCGGGCAAGAAACAGGAAGCCTAGGGCGAGGGGTAATTGCCAGCCGGAGCTCTTCCAAAACCTCAAGCCAAAAAACACCCAGCCCAAACCCAACAAAGTCAGGGCCTCCTTGCTGAGCCCGGCAGTCCAGAAGTGCATGTTGGGTAGGAAGAGGACCAGCCACCAGTTTCGGGAAAGGAAGCTGCCCGGTTTGTCATTTGGGATTGGGCTCTGGAACAGGGCCAGGTAAAGCAGTTTCACCCCCCTAAAACCCATGAGCCCGTAAATAAGATTCATCCCCAGAAAGGACCAGCCCCAGTGGTGGGGCCAGAAGTTGAGCCATTGCACAAACCTGGTGCTCAGCCCGAAATAGTCCATCCAGCGTTCGCTTGGGGCATCCATCACGTTGGTGCTGAGCTGCCAGTAGGCCAGGGCATCCCCGCCGTGCTTCAGGATGAAGTAGGTGAAAACGAAGGTAAACACCAGATGATACCCCATCAAAGCATGCAGCACCCTCCGCTCCTGCTGCGGGCGGGAGTGGTTGGTATAGGTGGTGCGCCCATAGGCAAGCGCTATGATTAGGGGTTCAATCATGTACAATTATAGGGAAAAATTGTCGGATGTTTCACGGATATAATGCCCCCTTCGAAGCTACAGTCCCGAGTAGCGCAGTGGATCGGGAGGGATTAAGGGGGATGTCGAGACGTGAACAATTCCCCCTTTAAAGGGGGTTAGGGGGATGTCGGGACGAGGATCTTTATCCCCGTTACACATCCCCCCTGCCCCCCTTCCAAGGGGGAGTTATTTACGGTGCCCCCTCAAAGGGGGAGTTGTTTACGGGGGGGAGCAAGGACATTACCTTCCATGCAATTCTTCAATTTTATTCCAAATAATATCCAGGCAAGCATTCATATCCCTTTTTACAAAGGAATCATTCAACCTTAGGAACCTTACTCCCATCATTTCCAAGATCCGCTGTCTTCGGGTATCATTTACAGCCACTTCCTCATATTCGTGAGTATTTCCATCTATTTCTATTGCCAACATTAATTCATGGCAATAAAAATCCACTATGAAATTATCAATGGGAACCTGTCGGTGGAATTCCACGCCCAACGCTTTGTTCTTAATCTGGATCCAGAGCAGTACCTCGGACAAAGTACTGTTCTTTCTGAGCTCTCTTGCCAGGGCTTTAAGTTTCGGGTTGTAGGGAAGAATTCTATTTTTCATATTTAAAAAGTTTACTTCCGAGAACAATTCTCTCAGCCGCACTCAATTCCCCCTTCGAAGCTACAGTCCCGAGTAGCGCAGTGGATCGGCAGGGGATTAAGGGGGATGTCGGGACGAGAATAATAATCCACTTTATTACCGTTACACATCCCCCCTGCCCCCCTTCCAAGGGGGAGTTATTTACGGTGCCCCCTCAAAGGGGGAGTTGTTTACGGGGGGGAGCAAGGACATTACCTTCCATGCAATTCTTCAATTTTATTCCAAATAATATCCAGGCAAGCATTCATATCCCTTTTTACAAAGGAATCATTCAACCTTAGGAACCTTACTCCCATCATTTCCAAGATCCGCTGTCTTCGGGTATCATTTACAGCCACTTCCTCATATTCGTGAGTATTTCCATCTATTTCTATTGCCAACATTAATTCATGGCAATAAAAATCCACTATGAAATTATCAATGGGAACCTGTCGGTGGAATTCCACGCCCAACGCTTTGTTCTTAATCTGGATCCAGAGCAGTACCTCGGACAAAGTACTGTTCTTTCTGAGCTCTCTTGCCAGGGCTTTAAGTTTCGGGTTGTAGGGAAGAATTCTATTTTTCATATTTAAAAAGTTTACTTCCGAGAACAATTCTCTCAGCCGCACTCAATTCCCCCTTCGAAGCTACAGTCCCGAGTAGCGCAGTGGATCGGCAGGGGATTAAGGGGGATGTCGGGACGAGAATAATAATCCACTTTATTACCGTTACACATCCCCCCTGCCCCCCTTCCAAGGGGGAGTTATTTACGGTGCCCCCTCAAAGGGGGAGTTGTTTACGGTGGCCCATAAAGAGGGCAACCACTACATTTATTTCTTCCCGGTCAGGGTACCCATAAAACTCCTGGTCAGCTCCCTGAAAATGGTTCTTCCGATCTGCCGAACCATGGTGTTTTTGCTGATCTGCTCGGCCATGGATTCTTTCTTCTTTGGCCGGGAGCTGCTGGGCTGGGACCGGGACGGCTGGGGCTGGCTCTGCTGTTGCTCCTTCTCTCTTTGGGCGGCCTCCTCGGCACGGAGGATCTTTTGGTCCAGGATTTCTTTGGCGCTTTCACGGTCCAGAGACTGGTTGTATTTGCCCACAAGTTCCGAATTCCTTACCTCCTCCTCTATTTCCCCATCAGAGAGAATGTCCATCCTGGAAACAGGCGCCCGCAAAAGCGTATGCACCAGGGGTGCCGGGTGGCCTTTTTCACTCAGGGCCGTAATCAGGGCCTCCCCCGTGCCCATGGCCGTGAGGATATCCTTGGTGTCGTAAAAGGCAGAAATCGGATAGTTTTCCGCCGTTTTGGTGATGGCTTTCCTGTCCTTGGCCGTAAAAGCCCGAAGGGAATGCTGTACCTTCAGGCCAAGCTGCCCCAGCACCGAATCGGGCACATCCGTCGGGGACTGGGTACAGAAAAACACCCCCACCCCCTTGGAGCGGATGAGTTTGACGATGGACTCAATCATCTGGACAAGGTCCCTGGAGGCATGGGCAAACACCAAATGGGCCTCATCAATAAACAGACAAAGCCTTGGTTTGTCCTGGTCTCCCACCTCGGGAAAGGTCTCATATATTTCGGAAAGCAGACTCAGCATAAAAGTGGAAAAAAGCTTCCGCCGGTTCTGTATATCGGTCAGCCTGATGATGGACAAAACCCCTTTTCCATCCCTGACACGCACAAAATCCTCCACCTCAAAGGATCGTTCCCCGAAAAACTCCTCCGCACCGTGCTGCTCCAGCTCAATGATCTTGCGCATGATGGTATTCACCGTGGCGCCCGAGACCGCGCCGTATTCCTTTGTGATTTCCTCTTTACCCTCATTGATAACATATTGAAGCACCTTTTTGAGGTCGCGCAAATCCAGCAGGGGAAGATGGTGGGTGTCACAATACCTAAAAGTCAGGGCGATCACCCCCTGCTGGGTGGCATTGAGCTCAAGGATCTGGGAAATCAAAACGGGACCGAACTCGGAAACCGTGGCCCGGAGCTTTACGCCCCTCTCCTTGCTGATAGTCATAAATTCTACCGGCAAGCCCGTGGCCTCAAAAGGCACCCCAACAGCCCCGCTTCTCCAAACAATATGATCGTTGCTGGCTCCCGGTCGGGCCAAACCGGAAAGATCACCTTTCAGGTCCATGAGCACACAGGGGACACCTTTTAGGGAAAGCTGTTCGGCGATCACCTGAAGGGTTTTGGTTTTGCCCGTGCCGGTGGCACCGGCGATGAGTCCGTGCCGGTTGAGCGTCTTGAGCGGGATCTTCACCTGGGTATCAGGCACCGCCTCCCCCCCCAGCATCCCCCCTCCGATCACAAAATAATCCCCTTTGGTGGAATAGCCTTGCTGAATATGCTGATGGAATTGTTGAGATTGATCCATGGTTTTTGTTGTACCAAGTACTAAGTACCAGGTACCAAGTACTTTTTGCCATTGAGGTTGTTCTTAGCCCTCTTATGTTTTAAATATTTCCATTGTCCTTACTACTTACCGGAGTCCTTTTCTCCGTGCCCTCAGCTTCTCTGCGGTTATTTCCCCCGGTCTTCGGTCTTCGGTCTCCGGTCTATAAGTTCTGTCGTACCAAGTACTATGTACCAAGTACTTCTTCTTTTCTCCGTGCCCTCTGGTCCTCTGTGGTTTTTTTCACTTCTGTGGTTATTTTTCCATTTCGCACCTGTTTGCTTTGCGGTTTCCCCCTTCAGTTCCCAGTCTCACACCTACTTTCCAAAGCCTTTCAAAAACCCTCCTACTTTATCCTTCACCGAACCCATTGCAGCCCCGCCGAGCAATTTGGTGAGATCGGCTTTGTCCACTTTGCCGCCGGTTTGGCCGGTGAACTTATTCAGGATAAATGGCAGGGCAAAACCTGTCATCTGTTCGGCAATGCCGTCGGGGAGCCCCAGTTTCTTGACATAATCCCCGGTCAGGTTATTGGCCATGTTGGCAAAAACAGTGTTTCCGGCCGCCCCGCTACCCTTGTTCAGCACCGAGAGTAACCCGTCAACATTTCCTTTGGTGAACTCACTGACCACAGAACCCTGAAGGGATTCCTTGGTCGTCTCCACCGCCTTCCCCGCCTGGTCGGCATTCAGCCCAAACTGGCTGGTGAATTTCCCCAGCAGCTCGGGACTCACTTGTTGTATCAATTTGTATATCATAGTGTTAGCTGTTTAATAGGTAATGAATTCAGGGGGAGAAAGTTTTGGGTTTTGTGGGTTATTTTTGGATTTCCGCGCCCAGCAGGAGAATTACTTACGAATGAAAAGACGTTCCCGCCTGCCCAGGCAAGGCCGGCAGGGTTGTCCGTCCCGTGTTCGCTCCGCTCACCGGGACTGGTTGTCCCTTCCGCCACGGCGGACTCGGTTGTCATAGTTGTCATTGTTCCACCTTAAGTCAGTCACGTCTTGGACCGAAGGCCGCATAATGGGAATTTGATGAGGGTCTTTTAACGGGAACAGGTACGGTGGTCTTTGCAAAGCTGCGCTTGCAAAGGAAATTCGTAAGTAACTTATGTACACCCTTCCCGAGAATACAACCCGTGAATGTTGTCGTTAAGCGACTTTCAGCAGTAAACGTGGCTGGCCTGACATGGAACAATGACAACCATGACAACTTAGCCGGGGAGGCGCAGCCGACCAATGGCGGGACAACAGCACAGCGGACAACCACGAAGCTAACCGAAGGTTGTACGTGTCTAGATTTCTCCCCGCCACGGCGGGCAAGCACTCCCTCCGGTCGGTTCCCGATTCGCCCTCGAAAGTTTTCGGGGCTGCTCGGGACTAGGCGAAATGACGAAAGAGGTTTCGCTTCTTGGCGTCCTTTGCGGTTCCAATTGTGCCTCAGCCACGAAATCACGCATGTTGCGGGACTGCATGGCGAAGGATTCGTGGAGGAATTGGAAATGCTGGAGGATGGCCTCGAGGTCGCGGAGGTTTTGCTGGGGGTGGTGGCCAAAGTTGTGGGGATGCCACCAGAGGTGGTAGGTTTCGCCAAACCTGGCCGCACGGGTCATTTCGAGGATGATGCGGGAAAGCCTCCAATGGTTCAGAATCCCCCTGCCCGGATGGTGGGGACGGAAGAAGCGGCTGGCGGGCAGCTGAAGAGGCAAAGCCGGATGGCTGGGGCAGAAATCCGGCACATAGCTGTTCCTGCCCCCTATGGGAAACAGGGTGTCTGCCGTGCGGAATGCCTTTTTTGCCCAGGTTTCCCGGTAGGTATCCTGCCAGAACCAGTCCTTGGGGTTGCTCCGCACGCAGGTAAAGCCCTCCTCGGCACAAACGGGCAGATAAAACTCATTGAGCTGGTTGCGGGGGAAGACCAGGGAGGTGAGGTCAAGGCCAAACTTGTCCATGGCAATCCTTTTGGCGGCCTGCAGGTCCGCCCTAAACTGTTGGGCCGTTTGACCGGGTTCGCAACCGTAATAATGGGAAAAGGTATGGCTGCCCAGTTCCTGGCCGGGAACGGCAATAATTTGCTCAACCATCTGAGGAGCAAACAGGAATTCCTTCGGGAAGTCATGGGAAAGAAACCAGGCGTAGGCGGAGTACTTGGATTTGGTATATAGGGGGAGTTCGTCGGGCATGTAGGTCCGCCACTCCTTTACGTTTTCGGCCATGAGCATGCCCACGGTTGCCCAGGTGGCACGGATACCGTATCGCTCGAAAAGCCCGAGGATATGGGGGATGTTTTCCAGGGTATTACGGTAGTACTGGTCAGCTCTCCGGCCGGCCACCTTCTCAAACCGCCCCCAGTGCAGTTCAAAATCCAATGAAACGACAAATTGCCCTGAGGAATCCATATATGACCTGTGAAAAAGTTTATATTACGTAGGTAAAATAGGGATAAATTTGGGAAATACAAATATAGAGGGGGAAAAAGAATGGGGATGGAAGAATGGAGACCGAAGACGGGAGACGGGAGACGGGAGACCGAAGATGGGAGACCGGGGAGTAGATGGTTGGTGGTTTAGGAGGTTATTTCCCGATCATCCCTTCGGGGATCGGGAAGTTTAGGAGTTTAGGCGCAAAGCGTCGCCAGGGGGATGCGGGGGCAACCTTCATCTGCCTTCTTCTGCCTTCATCCCTAAACTTCTAAACCTCCCGCCGCGCGATAGCGCCGGGAAGTAACCTCCTAAACTTCCAAATTAATCCCTAATGCAAATGCATATTGCTCAATGGAGGTTTGGAGGCCGAAGAGGGATTGGGTATTGGGGGTGGGGATTCTGTTTGGGGAGGTTGGGAGGTTTTGGATCCAGTGGATTGCTTCGGAGATGCGGTTGAGGTTATTGTGATCGTAGAGGTGGGCTTGGGGGATGTTTTGGAGGAGGGATTCGACCCTAATTAAGTAGCGCTTTTCAGCTCTAACCTTTCCTTTATTTTCATTAACCTTATGATCTTTTTTATTTTTTGTTCCTTTAAAAAACTATAATAAGAAAACAGTAAAAAGAACAAAAAGTAAATAAACGTCATGTTTTTCATCCTAACCATAATTCCAAAATTACTCATAGATCCAGCAAATGCCAGGGACGCTATTACAAATGTTATTAACATAATTTTGATGGCGTTGGGAGAGTTTTTATAGGTTTTAATTAAATTGGTTTTCATCCCAATGTGAATAGCCAAAAATAAGCATATAAAATTTTCAATTGAATTTAAGAAACTGGAGAAGTTATGTGCATCAAAAAACAAAGGCCGAAACAAAAATGTAAATACCTTTAAGGGATATGGGTACCCCGACATATCCACAAATGAACGCCCATAACTTAAATTTCCACTTGTGGTATTAAACAGTGCATCAATATTCTCTGTGCTCAATTCATCAATTTTCAAAAACTTCAATACCTCTCCATAAATTAAAACAAATCCAAAGACAGCAATGGTGAAAAAGATAATCTTGTAGGAGAAGTGCAACTTACTGTCCAATAATAACATCATGGAGGCGGAAAAAAGAATCACAAAGGCCATGTGAGGCCTTACGTGATAGATTAACAATGAGCTAATTGCCACTAAAACCACATATTTCCTTAGATCCCTAATGCCATAGAAGAACATTACCATAAAGAGGAAAATCAGAGAGTCCTTGCCTATGCCCGAGGACCAAAAAT
Organism: Litoribacter ruber; assembly: GCF_018449405.1. NCBI lineage: Bacteria > Pseudomonadati > Bacteroidota > Cytophagia > Cytophagales > Cyclobacteriaceae > Litoribacter > Litoribacter ruber. Next base: position 31,574 of record NZ_JAHCMY010000015.1, on the reverse strand, counting down.
GTAAACTCGGCAATAATAGGATTCCGGGCCATATGCCAATCCCCAGTATCCGCATCTTTATTTTTTCTTTGAAAAAACCCTCACCAATTAAAAACAACAAGATAAATGCCCATGAAGAGACGCTGGAATAAAGAAATGTTCCTGTCCAGAAATCCAGTCCTAGAACACGTGAGAAAGGATAGTTTAAGAAAAACACAAAATAATTATGTGTGCCGTATGCATCAAACCACGACTCAAAATTGAATTGTCTAAACTTATCTCCAAGATTCCAATAAAAACTGGTATCGGTACCATAAGCAAACCAGCCATAGTAGAAGCCCATCAAGACATGATAATGATAGAGTAATATAGAAAAGTTAAGGCCTCTTACGCCCGTTCTCGGTTTCACAAACTCAGAGATAAAAACCAAGCTCAGAATATAAAGCAAAATGGAAAAGAATATATCCAGCATACTAAGAAACTACCCTCCTATAGGCTCCAGACTTGATCAAAAGAAATATCCCCGCGCGGAATAGAAAAAAATAGGTAAAAACATATAACCAGATGGGGTTCATCTTTAAGAAAAACCCTGCTATAAAAACTGATAATAAGCCTGATCCGTAATAAATAGCGCGGAAGGTATCGAGGGGTCCTATTATTGCCTGCCAATTTAACAATTCATACTTTGGCTTAACGGAATGTTCTATCGTACGTAGTACAGGAAATGAAAACAACAGAATGATATATGGCTCAAAACCAAATTCGAATCCCAGTATAAAATATACTGGGAACCAATATTTTAAAACACAAAGGACAAAGTAAGTTAATACATTGTACCTTGATCTGATCCTATTATGAAATTGAAAAGCAATACTTACTAGTGCCAGGTATATTCCACAATAAACCATTTTGGTCCACTCCATCAGGTTTGTAACCATAATTACCCCCACTATTGCTCCCAGGAGGCCAAATCTGATTAACATAATTGAAGGAAGATTCTTCCTAATGAAACTAACGTCATTTTGAGAAATTCTCCGGTTAGGATATTTTTCATAATCGACTGTAATAGAGTCATTAATCATATACCCAACTTCATAAGGCAACATCCACATGACTAGCAATAAAATAAATAGGATACCCTGCTCAGAAATGCTCTGTCCGTAAAACCCAAATAAATAAACAGCTAGAGCCAAGGGATAAATATATATGAGAGAATAAACTTCTGCTTTTATCCTCAACCTCGAAAAATAGAGATAATTGAAGGGAGCTATAAATCTAAACATGTATCAATTTGCTGTTGGGATAAGATTTAAGTTTTTTTTCCCAAAAATTAATATTTCGCTTTTTAGAAATCACAAAAGCCGAATCACAGCGTTCAATCAAATCCATATCATCTTTATTATCTGTAAATACGCTGGTCTTTCCCCATTCAATGCCTACCCCTTCGTTGGCAATATTCGCCTTATTCCCTTTTATATCTTTCGAGAATTTGCCTGTGAAGAAATTCTTCTCCATGACTTCTAATGTGGAACAAACAAAGAAACCAACACCTAAATCCTTTGCTATTGCCTTTATCACTGGGTCTATTGAAGCACTAACTAAAAGCACCTTCTTTCCCTCTGATAAAGAGCCTTGAAGCATACCATGGACGGCATCAATTTTTCTATGGCATAAAATTTCCTTAACAAACTTCTCAGCTTCCACCTCTACTTCATTCAGCCCTGTTCCTTCTAATAACCCAACCAAATAACTCCTCAGGGGCAAGTTCCACCCAATTTTATTTAAAGCTACTATAAACACTTTTACAGGAATCGAAAGAAGGAGGCTAATTTTCATATAGTTAACATAATTATTCCTTAAAAAGAAATATTTTAAAAAGTCATAAGTAGTATTAGAATGATACAGCGTACCGCACACATCAAAAATATACATTTCCTCCTTATCCTTCTCCATATTGCAAAGCTTGGTGATATTTGGATGCTGATCTCTCCAAAGAAAAATGTTCTTCAGCAAATTTGACAACTTGGTCTCTTCTATCCTGATCCAAAAGTTTTTTAATCCATAGACCCAAACCTTCAGGATCTTTAGCTTTCATCGGATCTAAGGATAAGCTAAATTCCTGAGTCCCCAAAAGCTCATCCAAATCTCCAATTCCAGGATTATAAATCACAGGCAGCCCTGCACTGAGGTATTCAACCACTTTAATCGGAGCAACTCCCCGCATGGAAAAACTTGGTTTGCGGAAAGAAATGCCAATATGCGCCTTTGCCAACTCTTCCTTTACTTTCGCCGCAGGCACAGACTTAACCTCAACACTGGATAATAAATCCGGATAATGTTGCTGAATATAATCCCTGGCTTGCTCGTTTTGAAAAGTAAGAATTTTAAATAGGGCATTGGGAAATGTTTTTTTGATGATTTGGAAAGTTTCCAGCATTTCTCCTAACATATATTGTGGTCCTAAGGACCCAGCATATACTAAAGTAAGTTGTTTTGGTTTAATTACCGAAGGATGACTTTCATTCGGTACAAAAGTCCCATTATTTATCACAAACACTTTATCCTTATCAAATCCTACTCTCCCATTTTGAGCAATAATTTCTTTAGCTTTTTGAGTTCTGCAAATCATGGAAACTGCTTGATAATAGGCCTGATGCTCCATTCTTTTATAATACTTGTAACGCCAACTCTCCTTGGATAAGCCAGCAAAATCCACCCGCTCTTCTAAAGGAAAGCCATCTGCGTCCCAGACCAACCTGTATTTCTGATTTTGACATAAGGCCTTTACAATAAAATAGGCATTGACTGCTCTGGGCATTATTACTTCTATTCCATGCCTTTCCGCATATTTTTTAACCCGAAAAGAATCAAGAAATTTAGCCTTCAACATTCCTACTAAAGCTGATTTTTGGAAAGTAGGAATACCCAGATAATGAATTCCTCTTGATGCTAATACTTCATTTCTTTGCTTGATTCTTTCTTTATTAGCTGAAGTAAATTGGATAATATGAAATTCGTACCCATACCTCTCTATAAGTTTAAAAAAAATAGGGGCAAACAAGTTTTCCAAATAGGTCACTAGTGGCCCATCCCATGTCACAAACAAAATCTTAGTATACTTCTTGATATGGGTAGTTTTCAGGAAATTAATTTCTTTTCTTTTAAGAGTTGTAAGTACAAATTTTCCACCTCTTGACAGTAACGTTCAGCAGTATAATTCACTATGGCCCTTTCATAGCCTTTTTCTCCCATTGATTTTCGCAATTCAGTATCTTCAATCAGGATTTTCAACTTTTCAGCAATTTGATCCGGTGAAAAAGGAGGCACTAAAAATCCTGTTTCTCCATCTTTAACAATATCTTGAAGCCCTCCTACTCTAGTGGCAATTACAGGCAATCTGTTTAGCATAGCTTCAGCAGCTACTAAACCAAATCCTTCATGGGCGGATGTAATACAAAAAAAATCCATCAACCCATAATAAAGGTAGGGCCTATCTTGGTAACCCACTGAAATAAATTGCTCAATTAGTCCTAAGCTCGAAATCTGCTGTTTCAGCTTTTCAAGGTCGGGGCCTTTACCAACCAAAAGAAATTTTACCTTCTTACTATTCAGTAAACCAATGGCATGAATTAAATCTGAGTACCTTTTGATATCATCATAAACCCTTCCAACAGAGCCAACAATTATGTCATCTTTTTTAATACCTAAATCTTTCCTAAGCCTTTCAATTTCATCATCTTTTGAAATCTCTGGCACTCTTACCCCATTATTTATTAAGATGAATTTGTTCTTAGAAATCCTAACTTTGGAATTTAAGTACCTAAGAACTGAGGGCGAGATTGCAATCACTTTATCAGAAACAATTGAAAACAGCATTTGAAGATAAATAGCCTTTTTTGATCTCGTCTGAGGGTCAGAGGTTTCTTCAATTATTTTTATTGGTACTTTTCCAAATATTCCTCCAATAGAAGCCATACTCATCCCCTCAAAGACAGCCCCATGAATAATATGAGGCTTAAATTCTCTGATTATTCGAATTACCTTTTGGTATTTTCCAATATGAAATGGATGGGAAAAACTTCCAACTGTAAAAATTTCAACTCCTTCTCTTTCCAGCTCATTTGCCAAATAACCAAAAGAGTTGGTACAGACAATCTTGATTTCATATCTATTTTTATCAAGCCATTGAGCTAAAAATAAACGCCTTTGCTCCACACCGCCTGAGGCAATGGTTTCCATACAATAAAGAATCCTGATTTTCTCCGAAGCCACTTTATACATTTTTAATTGAACTTCCTGCTACATTTAAAAGGAATACACAGAAAGGAGCTTCTCTAGGTAATTTTCCACGGAAAACCTCTTTGATTCCTCTTGGGCTTTTTCTCCTAAATTAATTCTTTTCTCATCCGAAAAACTAACACTAATAAATAATGCTCTGAAAATTGAATCTTCATCGACGGGATCTATCAGTATACCTGAATATGATTCTCCTAAAATCTCGGTTGTTCCGCCAATTTTTGTCACGATGGACGGCAAACCTATAGACATGGCTTCCACCAAAGACACAGAAGAACCTTCACTTAGCGATGGCAGCACAAACACATCAGCACTTTTTAAAAATTGGAAAACATTCTCCTGAAATCCCCAAAACTTCACTTTCTCTGATATTCCTAGGTCTTGGGTTTGATGCTCTAAACTTTCTTTTAATGGACCATCTCCAACGATCCACAATTTCATTGATTTTCCAAAGGATTCCTGGGATAGCTTTGCAAAAGCATTGATTAACCTTTCCAAATTCTTCACTGGAACCAACCTACATGTAGTTACAAACACGAAGGGTTTGTCTCCCTCTTTCACATTTTTGAAAATGTCACTCTGAGGGAAACGAAGAGTCTCCTCTTCATGTGACAGTCCTATTAAATCCTTATCCCCTACTGAAATTTTTTGGGACGGGTTTTTTATCTTTTCGCTATTACTTAAATCAACCGGATTATACACTACCACCATCTTTTCCGATTCCACTTCCCCCAATTCCACTATTCTTTCCTTTACCGCCTGAGATATTGCAATAACTTTGGTGGCGTTTTTATACACTGTCTTAAAAATATACTTCCAATAAGAATGATGATTTGGAAAACCTATTTCTTCACCTATCCTAAGGGGTACACCTGCGATTCGTGCAGCAAGCAATCCATGGAAATTGGCCTCTGCACCTTGACAATGAACCGCATCAGGTTTTATCTTGGAAATAAGATTTCTCAAGATATTTAACAGTTTGAAATTGGGAATTTTCGGATATTGGTTCAAAACTTTGACTTGGATTCCCTGTTCAACCAATTGTTGCTCCACCCTTCCTCCTTTTCCCAATACGATCAAACATACCTCTATATTAGGTAACATGGATAATCCAGGAATGGAATTGGCCAACACCTGTTCAACTCCACCAAAATCCAATTCAGGTACAATTCTTACAACTTTCATCTATAGATATACCTGAAGCAAAATTTTATGTAATTTCTGAAGCCTTTGCTAAAAGTCCTATTCAGAAAAAGTTGATGCAAAAGAGTAAAAGGTAGCATATAAAAAATTCGGACCAAAAGAAACCTGGATTCCATTTTATCCAAAACCTCCTGTATCGCTTTCCTATTTTCAGCCAACTTATAGTGGGAAAATAAAGTGAAGTATATCCACTTGTCCCTAAAGTCTAAAAAATTTAAACGCGAACAGTTAGATTTTTCTAAAGAATCTTCATAATACCTCTCCTCCAAAATCTTGGGAATAAGCGTGTTTTCGAGTAAGTAACTTTGCTGGGTTGCCCTTTGGACATCTTCACTTCCATAATATACAAGTGTATTCTGGACATAAATCCCATCCCCAAAAAAAAGAGATGCCCTCAACCAGACATCTATATCCTCTCCTAGCTTAAATTGTGGATCGAATCCAGGCTTCTTTTCAAAAAAAATCCTTTTGACAATTGTAGCTGAAGTAAAAAAATAAGTATTTCTAACTGCCTGCTTAAAATAGCCCTTGAATAAAAAATACTTCAATTTTGGGCTTTCAGCCAAATTGAAGCTGTCGTAATTTGCTCCAAATATTCCAACTTCAGGATTTTCTGAAATTGCCTGGGCCATTAAGAGAAGGTATTTAGGGTGCCAATAATCATCAGCATCCAGAAAAGCTATCCAAGGAAACTGGGCATGATGGATACCAAGATTTCTTGCCGCTGAAACTCCAGAGTTGGCTTGGTTAATTAGATAAACTTTCTGACTATAAGTTTCCTTAACCAAATTTTCTCCCCCATCAGTGGACCCATCATTTACAACGATGATTTCATATTCCTTAAATTCCTGATTCAGTACACTATCAATTGCCCTATGGATAAATGGGCCTTTATTGTACAAAGGAATGATAACAGAAAACAACAGGAATTAGGATTACTTTTTTTGAAGATATTTTTTCAGCCTTAAAGCGTTTTTAAAGCCCAGTATTTTTGACATATTTTGGAATTTTGGACCCCCAATAAAAGTCCTCTCTTTTACTCCCAAACTTTCCATATAGCTTTCAGCGATTTTAATCAATTGAGTATGTTCAGGGAATGCATCATAAATAAATTTCTGATATACTTTTTTCAAAGCTTTTCTTACCCTTAAAGAATCTTCAAATTTTAATACTTCTATCTCGTAACAGCGGTAAGATTCCAAGAGTGATTGGAAAGCTTTGGGAGATTTCTGCTGACTTACGTTTGATTCTCCCGGTATTCTATAAAAAACTTTCCCGTTTGGCTCATAGGCAATCCCTTTACATTGCAACAAAACCCGACAAAAAAACTCCCCATCCTGATTTATGATCAAGCTTTCATTCCAAGGTCCTGCTTTCAAGATCAAATCTAGATGGGCCAACCACGCCGCAGGCTGCATCATTTCCTGATGGTTCCAAGCGCGAAGTAACCAATCCAAGCCTGAAGGAAAATCACCAAAAACACCATAAGGTACATGCATCTGATTAATCAAATCATCTCTAAACATCACCCACTCACAGCAAGCTATAATAGCTGATGCCTTTCCTTGAAGCAGGGAAATCTGTCTTTCAATTTTATCAGGTGAAAGGCAATCATCTGCATCCAAAAACTGGATATATTCTCCCTTCGCCCTTTTAATTCCAAGGTTCATTGCTGCGGAAACTCCTTGATTGATTGAGTCTATCAATTTGATTTTCTCTGGATATTGTCTAGCATAGCTTTCTAAAATAGGTAAAGAACCATCTGTAGATCCATCGTTGATTACTAAAATTTCAAGATAAGGATAAGTTTGATTTAAAGCCGAATCAAGTGTCTGCTTAACAAATGTGACTTTGTTATAAACAGGAATAACTATAGAAACAAGTGATTTGATATTCTTAAAATTAAAATTGATGAATAGGCAAAAGTTTGAAGAACCTTATCGTTTTGGTTCCCCTCCGTCAATCAAATGGAAAAATTCTTGGAGGACACCTTTATTGATTTTATGACAAACTTTGAGGATTGGCAAAGATTCTCGAGGAGGAACTGTAAGTATTTTTTTCAAAGCAAAGCGATACCTTCTAATCAAAAAATCATATATATATATTCTAAATCCTGCAGGTTTTTCTTTAAATCTCCTATGAAAGTTTCCTCCAATCACTCTTCTGTATTTATCCACGAGTTCTTTAGTTTGATATCTTGCGGGATGAAAAACTTTTACCTCAGGGGAAAAAACAACATTATATTTTTTGGAAATTTTACCAGATAAATCTGTATCTCCATTTGACATAAGTTCCGAATTAAAGCCACCAAAATCTTGAATCACCGAGGCATAAGAAAACCAATTTGCTGTTACGGCAAAACCTTCTTGGGCATATTGCTCTGTTTTAAATGCTGTATATTTTTCATAAATCTCTGAGGGTGATAGCCTATTTGTATCCTTGAAAAAAAGTGGAACCGGCCCGGTTAATACTCCTATTTCCTTTTTCGTATCCCTATCAAAAAATTCTTTTGCCAGAAACAACCAATTCCTATCAGGTAAACAATCTGAATCAGTAAATGCTAAAATTTCACCGTTTGCCTCTTCAATTCCTTTATTTCTAGCTGCATAAGAACCTTGTTTTTCTTCGGAGGTTACTATTAAATTCAATCCTTCAACTTGGACTTTAACTTCATCTGAAGGATAATTATTTACAACAATTACTTCGAACTTTGATTTTTCCAGGGATTGAGAATACAAAGATTGAAGACATTTATTTAGTCTTTCATCATCCCGAAAAGTAGGAATAATAACAGATATCATTTGAAAACTCTTCCCAATTTCAACTTCGCATGAATTGCGGATGCTAATCCTATATACTGTGCAAAAAACAAAAGCTTTGAATCAAAAAAACCATAAGGCCTTTTCTTCCCAAATAAAGCTTTTATTTTTTCAAAAGCTTGGCAGCATAATTCCGGGCTAATAGCATTCATTCTATAGATAAAATGCTCATAGTTTTTAATAAGACCTCTTTTAACTTTCTTACCTTGATCCACTTTAAATATATTATTTTGATAATTTTCAAAAGTTTTATACAATGATTTTGATGCCTCTTGGTCCTTTCTAATTGATATATTGTTCTTTTTTGGTTTTCTATAATAGCCTTTTGCACTCTTATCATATTTAAGAAGACCACTTGCTAAAATAACTCGAGAAAAAAAATCCCCATCCTGATTTAAACACAATGATTCATCCCATTTACCACTTTTTATAAGGATTTCTCTTGGAACCAACCAAGAAAATGAGGCTATCATTTGTTGGCTTGTCCATAATTCAACTAGAAGTTCAAATGGCTTAGGATATTCCCTATAAAATGGGGATTCTTCCGCAGCCAAGTCACCTATCTGATGATCAAAATATTCCCATCTACCAAATATTATAACGTCTTTTGGTTGCCAATTTAATTTTTCTACCTGAGATTTAATCTTTTGGGTATCCAAAACATCATCAGAATCTAGAAATTGGATGTAATCACCTTTGCTTTCTTGAATTCCAATGTTTCGGGCATGACAAGCACCTTTATTTGTCTGTTGGATTAATTTAATCTTGGATGGGTACCTTAACGCTAAATTTTTAAGTATTTTTGTTGAACCATCTATTGAACCGTCATCAATTAAAAGTATTTCTAAATTATCATAGGTTTGGTTTAATACAGAATTAACCGCTTCCTCAACAAAATCCTTCTTGTTAAAAACAGGGATAATAACTGAAACTAAGGGTAACATCATTTAGGATATTCAGATTAAAAATTAAATTTTATAATTTTTTAGCTAGTCGTTAGCCTTGACAAGGCTTTATTTATGAATCAAATAAGCCAATGATTCTCCCTTTTTTTCGTATTTACCAACCATGCTTACAAAAGGAAAACCGGCATAAATCAATTCATTTGCAGCTATTCCTTCTTCAGAAGACACCAAATCATATTTCTCCTCCTTGTATCCTTTCTCAAGTTTCCTGGAAATCCTATAAAGTGCATAAAAATACAAATTTGCAATCCAAAAAGGAATGATACCATCCCAGATGGAACTTTGTGGATAATAGCGCTCCTTCATGATAAGATTGAAAACCTGCATATCGTAATTCCCATCATCTCCAAGCTCTGAAAAAAGTTCAATCATCTCTTGATATACTTTTTGTACAAGCTCTTTTTTCCCACCGACTGTCCCTGGAGTAAGTACAGGATAATTAAAAAAACTTACCGGCAAACTTCCTTTGAATTTTCGATTAAAGCTAAATAGCGCTTTAAGTGGCCACTTGCCATTTTTCCACACTTTTCGCTGTCCTCTCCCCACATACAATAAATGTGGGTTGGTTTCAAATAAATCCAAGGGATTTTTGTTGATGATGACATCATTGATATCTGTGGAAACTACAAAAGAATCAGGCTTTAAGCCTTGAACAAATTCATGAAATATAAAAAACCTTTCATCATTTAAAGAGTGTGGGCCTAGTTGGCACCTGACAAATGAGATTTTATCGGTTTCGTATTTTTTCTTGAACTCTTCTGAAATAGTATCACAAAATATAACCGCTCTTATCCCTAACTCATCTATGCTTTCATACCAGTTTCTAAAATACTCAAAGTTATCTCTAGCCTGCTTTATCTTTCGCATCGGGTCCAACTTGGAAGTGAAGTAGGTAGAAAGAAATATCAGTTTTTCACTGGAGGTGCTAAAATCGGAAATAATTTGCTCAATATCTGAAATTATTCTAATCATTTTTTTAATCAACCAAATTAATTAAAGGATAATAGAAGTAGATAAATCTTAATTTTGAGATTTACGTAGTATAAACCATTTAGTCCTTGAAAAAACAAAAAAAATATAAGGGGTGTAAAACATTATGTACTCCTTAAATGAAAATTTATAGTCTTCTTTCCTTAAAACATTTCTAAAGTAAGAAGCTAAGTTATTTTTATAATTTCCTCTTATGGATAACGAGGTAATTCTTAAAATATACTTATGCCTGGTTCTTTTATTTTTACTCTTTTCCCAATGTTTTTCATAAAATGGTATACAGTTGTAATAGTTTATCTTATTTATGTTTGGTCGTGTCCAATTAACTTTTACATCATAGTTTTCGAAATATTTCCATGGTTTTATCAAATGAGCCCTTATAAAAAAATCATAGTCTTGGTGTCTCTTTAAATCTTCATCAAATAAAACTTCTTGAGCAAGGTCTTTTTTCATAATTAAAGAGGGTGTCGGGCAAAAAACATCATCGCTAAATATGAAATCAAAAACCGATTCACCTTCTCTTATATCTCTCGAGGGCAATTTTACAATAGAGTTCGGTCTTATTACATGTGCTCCACTAAAAATGGATTCAAAATTGTGAGAATTTAAATAGTTTAATGCTAATCTAAGTCTATCTGGATTCCAATTATCATCTGAATCTAAGAAAGCAACATAATTACCTTTTGCATTTTCAATTGCATAATTTCTTGCCCCATTTCCTCCAGGTTTTCTATTTTCCGGCCTTTTAAAAATTCTTACCCTTTTGTCTTTTTTTGAAAATTTTTCCAAAATTTCCCATGAATCATCTGTACTATGGTCATCAACAATAATACACTCCCAATTTTCATATGTCTGAAGAAGGACAGAATCTAAAGTTGACTTTAAAAAAAGCCCTTTGTTGAAGTTTGGAATCAGAATTGAAACCATAATCATTTAAAATTAATCCATGAACGAATTTTTGGGGTTGAAAAGTCCTGGGTTAAATTTCAAGAAGGTGTAGTATTTATTCCATCATGGAAAGATAGTCTTGAATATTTATAAAATGATTTACAATGAGTAAATCCTAATTGGTCTCTCATACTATTTAGAAGGAATTTCTCGTCATTCCTATTTGTATCATCCAAAAATATTATTGACGACTTACTTAATTTCCCTTTCAGAAAATTTAAAATACCAAATCTTGCAAATCTAGATTCAAATCCTTTCGGTCCATCTACGATAACTAAATCAAAATTGTATTTCAAAAGATCCGAATCATTTGGAATATCAAACCATTTAGCTTTCCCTTCTTTAGAGTATACATTTTTTTCTGAAATTTCAAAATTTTTGAAAGTTACTAAATCACAATATTTGAGTAAATGTTTTTGCCAATTCTCGTCTTGGTCAAGACTGATAAATTCAGGCCTATAACCTAATTCCTTAATAAGATTATTTAATATCATAGTTGAAAGCCCTGATCCAATTTCTAAGATTATTTTAGGTTTATGTATAACAATATCATTAGCAATGTGTTGGATAGTTTGAAATGATAATGAAAATTCAGATTCAAAAAGAAATCCCTTAGGAAAGTATGGTTTCAAAATCTCAATAGCCTTTAATTCTTTTGTTCTAAACCAAACTATTTCTTTAACTTTTTCCTGAACTAAAAATCCTGTTTTTTGAATTCCTAAAATCCAATCCCTCAAGTTAACTAACTTCATATTTTATTTTATCTTGTAAAAACAAAATTGCATCTATTCAAATATTTTGAAGAGCAACAGAGTTCTTAAATTTTTCAGAAATATTTATTAAACTTTTGAAGGTCCCCATCCCTTCAAACTCTCCATTCTCCAACAAAATAACTTGATCAGCATTTTTAATTGTTGAAAGGCGGTGAGCAACAATTAAAATTGTCATTTTCCCTTTTAGCTTTTCAACACTTTCTTGAATCTTAATTTCGGTTTCCACATCCAAGGCAGAAGTTGCTTCATCCATAACTAATACATCTATATTTTTAAATAATTCTCTTGCAATAGAAAGTCTTTGTCTTTGTCCACCTGATAGATTAATTCCATTATTTCCTAATAACTCCTTTTCTTGCAAAGACAATTCTTTTACAAAATCTGCAATCGCCGCCTTTTCTAAGGCATCCCAAAAACGTTCAATATTTTCGTTGCTAGGTAGAGCCCAGAAAGTGACATTATTAAATATTGTATCATTAAAAATCACTGGTTCTTGGGTTATATATCCGATTTTTGATTGATAAGACCTAATATCTAAGCATTTTAAATCTTGACCATCTATAAGGATACAACCAGAATTTGTAGGCATTAATGCAACTATTAAATTAACCAAAGTTGTCTTTCCAGAACCAGATCCCCCTACAAATGCATAAGTCTTTTTTGCCTCAAGTTTGAGATTTATATTTTTCAATATCTCTTTTTCTCCATATTCAAACTTTAAATTCTTTAATTCAATACTTTCATAAACTCCTTTAAGTTTTTTACTTGCATAATATTCTTTCGAAAGAGCCATTTCCTTTTGGAAAACTTTCATGTTTTCTAAAGAACCTGATACGTTTAAGAAACTATTCCAAACAGTCTGTAAATGCATTAAATAAGTTAAAGATCTAAAAAAAAACAGAAGAGAAAGGATGATCAACCCTAATCCAGAGTTAAAGACTTGAGTTTCAACTAAAATAACACCTACTACAACAATAATCGTCAAAGGCTCCCTTGAAGCCTCGAGAATAGAACCGTAAAAACCAATTTTTCTATTATTAGCCTCAATGGATAATATTGATTTCTTAAGTTTTTCAGCAAATTTCTCGTTCATTGATGTAGCCTTCAAATACTTGAAGAAAGAAACTTTTTGAATCAATAATCCTTGATAACCATGAGCGTCTCGAGTTATATTTTTTGATACAGAATTAGTACGCCTATATAATTGCTTGAAAAGAAAATTAGAAATTAACCCACCAATTGCAACTAATAAAGCAAATTGTGGATTTGCTAAAAAAGCCAAAAATACATAAACAGTCAACATTATAGCCGACTGCAAAGTTTGTATGTAATAACGATAAGCACCGGCCACCCTTTCGGTTTCTCCACTTAAAGTATTTTGAATACGACCTGCATCAGATGTTACAAATGATTTATATTGATAATGGGTTAATTTGTCCACATTGTCAATCCGCAGTTTAGAGTTGAAATACTGCTGCACAATGACCTTATAGTAAGATTCTGCAAATTTGGCGATACCTTTTAAAGTGAAAAAGAATACTAGTGTTGTTAAAATAGTTATCAGGTTAAGCTCAAGACCTAAGTAAGTAAGACCATTGATTAAGAAAGCTAAATTTCCTAAGCCTTCTGCAGATGCCCCTCCATCCCCCACCATTTCCAGCATGGGAATAAACATAGCCAATCCGAACCCATCCAATAAACCCACCAAAATACTTAAACCTAACGCAATCCATATCCTGTGCCGAAGATGGGTATAGAAATAGGTGAAATGGCAAAAGTGTTTTTTTATAAAGGATTTTAATAAATCCATGAAGTGTAATATGTTAATTAGGTTCTATTTTATTTATTTTAAGGCCCCTCTATCCCCAGCTTTACCCTAACGTTACCCCTACTCTGGTATAAGGTAAGGAGCACTGAGCACTGAGCGCTGGGCACTGAGCATTGAGAACTGGGCGGTGTTTCTCATTCCTAATTCTCCATTCCTCATTCCATCGTCTCCCATGGATGTCCTAGGTGTGAAGCAGGGATCATGGCTATGTGTGTTAGGGATGTCAATGGGGTCTCCCATGGGTGTCCCTATGGTTCGTTAGTGGTTGGCTAAAATCCAAGAAACCGTTGTACTTTTTTGAGGACGTTTCAGTTTCACGCAAAGGCCGCAAAGGAGGCGCAAAGAACGCGGAGTTTTTTTTGAGATGGAGGTCCTTTCCGAGGCGAGGCCGGGAAAGATTGCCGTGTTCTCACCTGACATTTCTTACGTGAATGTTCTCGTTAAGCGGCCTTCATCCCGCCCGTGGCTGTTAATAGGTAGAACAATGACAACTACGACAACCTAGCCGGGAAGGAGGAGTTTACCTACCTCGGGAGGCCGACCGACGGCGGGACAACAATGACAACCACGTCATTTAACCGAAGGTTGTACGTGGCTAGATTTCTCCCCGCCTCGGCGGGCAAGCACTCTGCTTCGCTCCGGTCGAAAAGACGGTGGAGGCAGTTCTGCGCTCCGGTTCCCGATTCGCCTCGCTGCTCGGGACAGGCTCTTCGAAGGGGGAGTTGACCTCGTGTCGAAATGACGGAGGAATGCTGGCCGATCGAAAACACGATGAGATATTAAGCCCTTCACTCCCCCTCCCGCTGCAAGGAATACCATCGGCAGCATGGGCATGAGGAATCGGCTGTTCCAGTCTATGGTCAATAGGGTTGGGCTGAGGGTGCAGATGGTGAGGTAGGTCCAGAAGAAAACGGCTGGATAGCCTTTTAACCTGGCCGCACCATAGATCGCCAGCCCATACACGGGAATCAGAAATGCCAGTGCCGTCAAATTATGTAATGCCGAATAATACGGCCGGATATACAGAAGAAAATAAAACAGTTTGGTACCAAAAAGCTGTATTGAGTACAGCGGATTGAACAGGATCAGACTGACAAACTGCCATAAAGCCGGGTCTTCTGAATTGGGAAGGTAGAGGTTTTCCGGCGCTTGGATGATCAAGGATTTTGCGTAATCCATGTGGGCCATCTTATAGATGTTATAAACCACCTCCCCTTTCTGGTAATCCTCCACGAATCCAAAGGTACTCAGCATCTGGTTGAGCAAAAGTATGAAACCAAGTACTCCGAAAGTCAGTAATCCGATTTTAAGTTTGCGGTATCCTTCCGCCTTCCACACCCCATATGCCGCCACCGCCCCTACTGCAACTAGCATTGCCACCCCGGTAGGTCTGGTCAACACTGTCCACCCAATGATCATCGATCCTAAAACAAATAAAGCCACACCACTAAATAGTTTTTTCTCTGAGCTTTCTACGCCTTTGCGGTTATTTCTCATTGCTATCAAAAACCACATGGAAAGGCATGTCAGGCTGATGTAAAGGGATTCGGCGTAGAGATACAGGTTCCAAAAAGGCAGCATCACAAAGCCCAGGAAACATGCTCCTGTGATCAAGGCTATAAATCTATTATTGCATAGCCTCAGCGAACTGTCATAAAGACTAATCAGCGCCAGATATGAAATGGCATATTGTACAAGCACAACTGCCTCCAGTTTTGGACTGAGCATCCCCACCAAAAGCAGAAAACCCACATACCCAATGTACCAGAAATCGTGGGGCTTATAAAAGAATCCCCTTTCTTTCAGTTCCGAGGCATACAACACAAATCTCTCGGTATCCGCATCCACCATCACGCCCATTTTATAAAACCAGGCACCGTTGACCACTAGGAACAGTATAGTGAGAATCGCCATGTTTAGGGCATTTCTCGAGGCAATTATGGGGACTAGATTGGAATAGGTCACGAAGTCGATTTCAACAAATGGTCACAAAGTAGCACAAAGTTCAAAAGAAGTAGCGCTAAGTTTAAGATTTATAAGAGTTCCCGCGGCGGTCCTGCCTTTGCTGGCATGCAGGCGCGGCGGTCGCTGCGAAGCTTTTTGAATTAAAATTGGTCACAAAGTCGCACTAAGTAATAAAGAAGTCGCACGAAGTTTTAAATTGGTCATATTCTGAAAGTGGTCTCGCGGAGGGCGCGGCGATTGCGCGGCGAGCCTGCCTTTGCCGGCAGGCAGGCGCTGCGAGACCTGTTATTCATTCCTAATTCTCCATTCCCAATTCTCCATTCCCAATTCTCCATTCCCAATTAAAATTCCCAATTCCTAATTTTTGATTCATTCTATTACCACCTTAGGGCAAGATGAGTGCAGGATGTCTAAAGGATATAGGCTGTATGCTTAATGGGTTCCGGCAGGATACTTAAGGGATGTCGGCATGATGTCCTATACATTCCCGCCTAATTCGCTAAAATCCAAGAAACCGTTGTACTTTTTGGGGGCGGTTCAGTTTCCCGCAAAGGCCGCAAAGGAGGCGCAAAGAGCGCGGAGTTTTTTTTTTTGAAACGAAGGTCCTTTCCGAGGCGCAGCTTGGAAAGATCACCGTAACCCTGCCCGTGATCCCTTCCGTGAATGTTGTCGTTAAGCGGCCTTCATCCCGCCCGTGGCTGCAAATAGGTAGAACAATGATCCGCCGCGGCGGAACAACAGTCCCGGGGAGGCGAAGTTTACCTCACACGGGAGGCCAACCCACGGGACGGACAACCCTGCCGGCCAGCAGGCGGGAATGACAACCACGTCATTTAACCGAAGGTTATACGTGTCTAGATTTCTCCACTCCCTCCCATCGGTTCCCGATTCGCCCTCGGTAGCTATAAGTAGGGCTGCTCGGGACTAGGCTAAATGACGGGGACTAGTGTACCCCCCGAGGACCCTTCGGGGACCGGTCGAGGGGCGGTGGACCGGTGTCCGAGCCTGATCCGTCCGGTGTCCAGCCCGTGGCCGACTAGAAGTAAGTTACCTTATGTTCCCGGTACGGTCCAGGTATGGGTCTAGCATGGACCCCGAAATATTGCCCCACAGCTTCGCCCGGTCAGCCACATGTGGTGCTTAGCGGGGATGGGGAAGCCTGCCAGGTTTAAATCTTCCTTAGCGCCTTCGCGCCTTAGTGGCTATTAACCTTCGAATCTTTAGTTTTGGTTTTATCGACAATTATAAGTGTAAAATATCGCATATCCATCGGATAACAATGAGATTTTGGCGATTTGAAAAATATTTTTTTGTCCCCATATTATGCCTAAAAGTCCCAAGCAGTGCGCTTTTGCATAATACCCATAATTTACAATCTAATTCGCATATTTAAAAATGTATTTTGTACTTATTGAGTAGGAGTCCGCGCCCAGCAGGAATTTACCTTACGTAAGTACGACGTGGTTGTCCGTCCCGATCGTGAAGTTTACCTCCCGGGGAGGTAAACTTCACGATCGGGACGGGTTGTCTCGTCCCTGCGGGACTGGGTTGTCATGGTTGTCATTGTTCCACCTAAGGACAGTCACGTCTTGGGCTGAAGGCCGCTTAACGGGAACGGGTACGTTGATCTTTTCGAGGCTGCGCCTTGAAAAGGACCTTCGGCACTACCGAAAGTAGCTTACGTGAATACGTCCTGAGGCAAAGACCGTGCATCCACCCGTGAATGTTGTCATTGAGCGGCTCTCAGCTGTTCCGGTTGAAGGACTCTCATCCCCGCCCGTGACTGCAAATAGGTAGAACAATGATCCGCCGCGGCGGAACAACCTAGCCGGGGAGGCGGAGCCGACCCACGGGACGGACAACAAGGACAACCACGAATTTGAAATGGAGAAATAGTATTTAATAATGAATGATGAATATCGAAGGATGAATAATGAAGTGGATGAAGGTTGGGATACGGAAGCATTCAGCCCGCTCCTAAGTAATTTTCCTGCTGGGCGTCAGGATCGAACAATGATCCGCCGCGGCGGAACAACAGTGCCGGGGAGGCGAAGCTGACCCACGGGACGGACAACAAGGACACCCACGAATTTGAAATGGAGAATTAGTATTTAATACTGAATGATGAATATCGAATGATGAATAATGAAGTGGATGAAGGTTGGGATACGGCAGCATTCATCCCGCTCCTAAGTAATTTTCCTGCTGGGCGTCAGGATAGAACAATGATCCGCCGCGGCGGAACAACAGTCCCGGGGAGGCGAAGCTGACCCACGGGACGGACAACAAGGACAACCACGAATTTGAAATGGAGAATTAGTATTTAATAATGAATGATGAATATCGAATGATGAATAATGAAGTGGATGAAGGTGGGTTGCGGCAGCCTTCATCCCAGCCGTAGGTAAATTCCTGCTGGGCGCGGAAGAAGAACAAAGACAACAACGACAACAGTCCCGGGGAGGCGAAGCCGACCCACGGGACGGACAACGGCGAAGCGGACAACTACGAGGTAAAATACACCTTAGGTCTACATATCCCCAACGTTACCCTAACGTTACCCCAACGTTGATGCTAGACTGGTATAGGGGAAAGGCAGCGGGATGACAGCGTTTAATCTACTTATCCCCAGCTTTACCCCAGCTTTACCCTAGCTTTAGTGCTACTTTAGTAAGGCGTTTCTATTGGGTGTAGGCTCCCCCGACTGTCCCTGTTATATAAGGCTAATCAGAAGCAGACTGGGTCCAGTCTAGACGTTATTTAGGTCCAAGGGGAAGAGGGAGTTGATCCACGCCTAGACTGGAAGTGATAGGGAGATGATCCGAAGAGAATAATCCTTTGGGTGCGGGGATATAAGCTGCGCTGAGCGCTGGGTGCCGGGTAGGATTCTCGCGCCCAGCAGGAGGTTACTTACGTAAGTATGACGTGGTTGTCCGTCCCGAGCTCGCCTCCCCCGGGAGGTAAACTCTGCTCACCGGGACTGGTTGTCTCGTCCCTGCGGGACTAGGTTGTCATGGTTGTCATTGTTCTAAATTAGGTCAGTCACGTCTTGAGCCGAAGGCCGTTTAACGGGAACAAGTACGTTGGTCTTTTCGAGGCTGCGCCTCGAAAAGGACCTTCGGCAAGGATGAGGGTAGCTTACGTGAATCCGTCCTGAGGCAAAGACCGTGAACCCACCCGTGAATATTCTCGTTTTACGGCTCTCATCCCGCCCGTGGCTGCAAATAGGTAGAACCATGACAACCACGACAACCTAGCCGGGGAGGCGGAGCCGACCAATGGCGGGACAACAGCGCAGTGGACAACCACGTCATTATTTACGTTATAGATTTCTCCACTCCCTCCGGTCGGTTCCTGATCCGTTTTACTTCTCGGGACTAGGCGAAATGACTCGGGGGGCGATGTGGTTTCTTATTCCTATCATGCTCGGTACATAGCAAAATGCCCCATCTACCCTAATGCACTTTTAAGGCTGAGCTTAACTTTTCTTCTTATGCTTTTACCTAATTTCAGCATGAACGGAAGCTCGTCATACTGCAACTGGGGAAGTATTTGCTTTTCTGACCCAAAACTCGCGTAGAATTGGGTGATTGAGGCGAACTCCTCTGCAGGGCTTTCAAAATCCAAAATGTATGGCTGGTTGCTGAAGTCTTGGATTACATGGTCCAAAATGAGCGTGTTGCCGTTAGACTTTTTGCCTGCTGGGGTGGAAGCGTTGAAAAGGTAAATGATTTTGTTCTTGTAGATCAGAAAGAGTCCCCCCGTCAGGATATTCCCATCACCATCATGAGTATAAAAAAGTTTTGCGAGATCCCTTTCGATAAATGCTGAATAAAGGTCTCTCAATTGCTCGTAGGCATCTTCCGAAACTCCCCCGTAGATTTTATGCGACGTATGCTGTTGAAATATCTGAAGAAGGGGCTCCAAATCCCTACTTTTAATGACCTTCAGCCCTGATTTGAAGCCGCGGCCTAAATTAAGTTTTCTATCTCTAGTATAACCCTTTTGAATTTCTAAATAAGGTCTATTCAGATCCAAATAATAAGTAATGGCGTAAGTCGGGAAACTTTGGGCCTGGCCTGAAAACCGGCTGGAAAAAGTATAATCGATCACATAGTTGAACAGCTTTCTTAATTTTTGCAAGAAAGCTTCCAGAACTTCATGGTCGGTGGCCCTTTTTCCAAAAACACCCAGCTGTTGGCAAAAGAACGGCTGTTGTAGATAGGCTATCCAGAATTGTTTTCGGACTGGAAGCGGCATTACAGTGTCATAATTCCCTTGGACATCCAACAGGATAAGTGCCTCCCAACCCGGGCTTACAATATCCAAATACCAGGACAAACCATACGCCTGTCCCTCCCAATCCTCATTAATGCAGCAGTCCCATTTTTCTTTATCAATATTTTTGCAATTAATATGTGATATTTCTAAGCCCATCTTAAATCAAGGATATCTGAAGTGTTTTTTGGAGAAAGGGCTGCGCACCAAAGCTTTCTTTCCATTGGACCAGCCCCCTATTCAATTGATTTGTGTTGGAATCCACATTTCTACCGAAATCAAACCATCTTTTATCTTTATAAACCTGGTGAACAAGTTCATCTATCAGATAGTCCAATGCCCTAAGTTTTTTACCTATCTGGCTGGCGGCAATATACTGAAGATGGGCCACGCCTTCGGTTTCAAAAACACAGACTCCTCCCAAAACCTCATTTCCCTGGCTTGCCAAAAAGAGTTTGATTTCATTGGGAAAAAGCTTTTTCAGTTTCAGCACTTCCTCAAAAGTATGGGTTGGTTTGACCCCATATCTTTCTTGCAGGTTGGGTTTCAGCAAATTCTCCCAAAAAAACTGGTATTCAACAGATTCAAACACTTCAAATTGCTGTAAGTGGCTTTTTCTGATTTTCCATCTCTTCGTTCTGCCTCTTTGTTGAGCAGGCATCGGGATGGCATAAGTTAGATCAGAAAATATTTGTTCGGCGCCTTTGCTGGTCAGTAAATACTCCAAACTTTCTAGATTTTCCTGGCTGTATATCTGCGGGCCAAGACGGAATTCAATACTTTGGACACTTAAGGAATAATAATGTTCGAGCAAAGCATCCAGGGCTGCTTCTAATTGGGCGAAAGTGGTTTTATTTTTCAAAATCAACCCTCCAAAAGATAGACCCTGATGGGAATAAATCCTCTTTTCTCTCTGGTTGGCTGGAAATATGGCGAAGGGGGAATTTTTGTAATACAGTATTGCCGAAGCATCCTCAAAACGCCCTCCATGGTATTGGATGAATTTACGGGAATGAAAAAATGCACCATTCACACTATTTTCCAACACCTCCTGCCAGTCAGGTTCCAAAGTGTGGGAATATGCTTTGATCTCAATGGATACAACTTCCTTTAGCATTAAGATTTGCTTATATTTTTAATGGCTAAAAATTCTTGGTAATCTTTGATATAATCTTCTGCATCATATTTCTCAGAGCAGATTACCAAACATACTGCATCTTGGGTTAAAGAATGTACGGTCCGCCAAGTTTTTTCTGGAATCAACAGCCCTTTGGATGGAGAGTTGACCGTGAAGGTTTCCTTAACCTCACCATCATCCACGGTCACCTTAAAACTTCCTTTGACGGCAATCATTACCTGCTGGTTTTTTATATTGGCATGGTTGCCCCTCGTCTGCCCTCCTTTCTGATCAATAAGGTAATAAACCCGATTGATCGGGAATGGAATTTCTTCATCCCGATTAGCAACCACCAACTGGCCAGAATCGGATTTAACGCTTCGAAGTTGGATGTATTTACAAAGGGAGGTTTTTGGCATTTTTTTTAGTTGTTAAGCTGTCGGATGTCGGATGTCGGATGCATGATGTCGGATGTGGGGGTCCGCGCCCAGCAGGTTCATACGTACGTAAGGGCGGTGTGGTTGTCTCTTCCGCTTCGCGGAATCAGTTGTCATTGTTCCACCTTAGGTCAGTCACGTCTTGGACCGAAGGCCGCTTAACGGAAACAGGTACGGTGGTCTTTTCGAGGCTGCGCCTTGAAAAGGATCTTCGTTTGGACCGAAAGCCACTTACGTGCACCCAACCGTGAATGTTGTCGTTGAGCGGCTCTCATCCCACCCGTGGCTGCAAATAGGTAGAACAATGATCCGCCGCGGCGGAACAACCCAGCCGGGGAGGCGAAGTTTACCTACCTCGGGAGGCCGACCAATGGCGGGACAACAGCGCAGTTTACCTCCCGGGGGAGGCGGACAACCACGTCATTATTTACGTATCGAGATTTCTCCCCGCCCCGGCGGGCAAGCACTCCCTCCGGTCGGTCGAAAAGACGTAACTATGGACTATATACTGCCGACTGCGGACTGTCGACTCTAATCTTGTTCACCCAAACCCCCGTTTTGTTTGTCAAAAGGGGCGTTTGTCAATTGGGGATGGGAAGATTATCGCTGTTGGGTAGGTTTGTAGGGTAATAATTCCAGCAAGGAGCTATGATCCCGATTGTATTACTTGAAGACAGCAGTTTTATGTTTACCGGCACCAAGGGGTTTTGCCTCTTTGAATCGGGGGGAGCAGAGCGTGTCCTTGGGTTTGCTGGGACTGGAGGAGAGGCCGAAAAACGTTTTGGCGGATTACCTCCACAAGGTTTCCCTGGTCAAAAAGATCAGCTCCTACAACAAGCCGAGCCGCAACCGGACGGTGCTGGTGGATGGGGACCGGAGGATTGAGCTGGAGGACCCGCTGGTACACAGGTGGGAAGCCAACTGCATGAGGGAGGAACTGGAAAACCGGGATGCCTTTATTTTCATGTTTGACGGCAGGGAGGCGCTCGAGGATGTGGATTATGCCATCAACGTGAAGGTGCACCTGCAGTTTATCAACCGAGTGGTCAACGGCCTGAAAATCATCGTGCCCATCGCCACGTTCCGCAACCGGGATGAGGAGAAGTACCTGGGCACACACAAACTGGAATCGAAATTTTTCCTTGAAAACCAGCTGGGCAGCAGTCTGCTGGGCTTCAAGATACATGATATTGTCCTGGCCAACATGGAGTCTGAGGCTCATTTGGCTGAGATTAAAAAAGCTTTGTTTCATTAGGGAAACAAGGGTGGTTGAACAACGGGAAAAGGTGGCTGTGATACGGCTGCCTTTTTTTATGTCGGAAGTCGGTGGAAATGGGCCACAAAGGCCACCAAGTTTTCACGAAGTTTCACGACTTGTCCCGAGCAGCGTAGCGAATCGGGAAAGGCCACTTCGCGGAGAAAAATTTAAAGTTTGAGAAAAAAGTGTCAAGTAATTTAGGACTTGACATTGCTCGCTACGCCACGGCGCACAGGCGAGGCGGGTCGGATGTCGGATGTCGGATGCATGATGTCCGATGTCCGATGTCGGATGTGGGGGTCCGCGCCCAGCAGGTTCTTACGTGCGTAAGTATGACGTGGTTGTCCGTCTCTTCCGCTTCGCGGAATCAGTTGTCATTGTTGTCATTGTTCTACATAAGGCCAGTCACGTTTTGGACCGAAGGCCGCTTAACGGGAACAGGTACGGTGGTCTTTGACAAGCTGCGCTTGCAAAGGACCTTCGTAAGTAACTTACGCACTCCCGTACCGAGACCCCACCCGTGAATGTTGTCGTTATGCGGCTTTCAGCTGTTCCCGTTAAGGGACTCTCATCCCGCCCGTGGGTGCAAATATGTAGAACCATGACAACAATGACAACGGCCCCGGGGAGGCGGAGCCGACCCACGGGGCGGACAACAATGACAACCACGGAATTACAACGAGACTAGAAGTGCGGGTACGGGGTGGCTGGTTCGTTGGAAGGGGGCTTTTGTTTGGTGTGGGGGGGTGTTTGTACAATGGGTTTAGGGGGATGAGGGGAAGGGATTATTTTTAGGTTTGAAAAGCCTTTATGAAGAGATTAACTAATGGAGAAATTTTTGTCTGCTCAGACGCACCTATCGACTGATGTCCGCAAGTATCTGACCCCTGCGCTGATGGAGGAGCTGAGCCTTTTCCCCAGCAACAGGAAAATGGAGTTTTTGGAACTCTACCTGGCTCAGGCCAAATCGCTGACTTGGGCATATCTGGCCCTGGTGCTGGTGTTCCCGTTCCATTATGCCTATCAGGACCGCTGGGGCAAGCAGGTGCTCTTTTGGGTCACGGCCGGGGGACTGTTTGTCTGGTGGGCGGTTGATTTTTTTAGGATCCCGGGGATGATTAGGGAGTATAATGAGAATTTGGGGTTTAGGATTTTGGAGAGGTTGGAGAGGGAGGTTTGAGGTTTATGGGTTATGGTTTATGGGTTATGGGTTATGGGTTTCGCGCCCAGCAGGGGATTAATTACGTAAGTAGGGTACGTGCCCGCCTGCCAAGGCAAGGCCGGCAGGGTTGTCTCTTCCCCTTCGCGGAATCAGTTGTCATTGTTGTCATTGTTCTACATAAGGCCAGTCACGTTTTGGGCCGAATGCCGCTTAACGAGTATTTGATGAGGGTCGCTTAACGGGAACAGGGACGGTGGTCTTTGACAAGCTGCGCTTGCAAAGGACCTTCGTAAGTAACTTACGCACTACCGTACCGAGACCCCACCCGTGAATGTTGTCGTTGAGCGGACTTTCATCCCCGCCCGTGGCTGAAAATAAATAGAACCATGACAACAATGACAACAGCCCAGGGGAGGCGGAGCCGACCCACTGGACGGACAACAATGACAACCACGTTGCTATTTACGGATCCAGATTTCTCCCCGCCCCGGCGGGCAAGCACTCCCTCCGATCGGTCGAAATGATGAGGGAGGAACGATGGGTGAAAAGACAAGGGATGGGTGGCGCAGTGCTCAGCGCGCCATGCCCAGTGCTCAGCGCTCCGTGCTCAGTGCTCAGCGCTCACCACGTACTCCCGGACCGCAAACTCGACCACGAATCTGGATGGGAGGATGAGCTGGATGGTGGTGCCCTCGCCTTGAACGGAATTGAAGTAGTACGGAGTGTCGACTTTCCCACGCATAAGATCCATACGCTCTTTGACCAGGAACGTACCCTTGGACTCATGCAGCTTCGGGGCTTGGACAAGGGGGATGCCCTGGCCGTTGTCTTTTACTACGCAGAGCAGGTTGCCCTCTTCAGTCAGGCGGAAGGTTAACTGCAGCTCAGGATTGGGGTGGTGGCGGTCAAAGGCGTGGACGAATACGTTTTCGATGAAGGGCTGCAGAAGCAAGGGTGGAATCTGCGTTTCCCGCACGTTGATCCTTTCCTCCACATTCAACAGGAAGGTGATTTTGTTTTCAACCCGCATGTTTTCCAGGCTGATGTAGTTTTCCAGAAACTCGATTTCTTCCTTTAGGGGGATGGTTTGCTGCGAACTGAAATACAGGGTGTTGCGGATCAGGCCGGAAAAGGATTGGAGGAATTCCGAGGCCCTTTCCACTTCGTTGGTCAGCATGTAATACTGGATGGAGTTCATCGCGTTGTAGATGAAATGCGGATTCATCTGGCTGCGGAGGGCCTCCAGTTTGGTTTCGGCTATCCGGGTTTCGATGGCTGCCTTTTTCTTTTCCTCCTGGGTGACTTTTCTAAGCCTATAGCGGTAAACACCATAAACGATCAGCACCAACCACACTCCTGCAAACAGGTTAA
This sequence comes from Litoribacter ruber, assembly GCF_018449405.1. NCBI lineage: Bacteria > Pseudomonadati > Bacteroidota > Cytophagia > Cytophagales > Cyclobacteriaceae > Litoribacter > Litoribacter ruber. The sequence goes on along the minus strand of NZ_JAHCMY010000015.1, from coordinate 6,185 downwards.
ACCACCAGGTCATATAGAATGGCGGATGTATGGTAAAGGCCAGCAGGTCATGTATGCAATTGGTATCGCTGTGCAGATCCTGCACTTCCACCTGCACCTTATAATCCCCGACGGGCAGATAGGGCAAGGTAATTTTGGATTCTGCCTGATAAGGGCTCCACTCCCCTTCCGGCTTTAGGCGGTAGCGGTAGCGGAGTTTGCCTGGATAAGGGTGGCCATGGGAGGAAAATTCCATGGTAAGGGTATTTTCATCATGGTCTAAATCCAGTTGCTTTTGCTGGAAGACAAACCATTTGTACCCCCCTTTTTCATAGGGTTGGTGGTTGACATCAAAGCGGTGAAGGCCCAGGTTAAAGGTATAGGTTTTACTCTCCAACAACCGGTCAAGTGCTACTTTGTAATACCCCTTATGCGTGCCCACCAGCAGCTCGTCGCCCACCACTTTGGCAGCGGTGAAAATCCTTTCCGTGAAGCCCTGCTCCTCGTCAAAAAACCTTACCCGGCCATCTTTATAGAAATTCAGGCCTTTTTCGGTGGCGATGATGAGTTGGTCGCCGTAGGATTCAACAAAAAGAACCGTGTTGCCCTGGATCACCTCCTTGTTGATTTTTTCCACGATGTGGAAAGAGGGTTCTTCCCGGGCCACAAATACCTCCCCAAATTCCGAGGCAATGACCATTTGCCCGTTTTTGGCAAAATGGAGCCTTTTCAGCTTGGCTTCCTCCCACTGTAGTGAATGTTGAAGGGATTGGAACTGCCCATCCTTATAATAAAACAACCCATGGAAAACGGAGGCTAGATAGGTGGCGTCTGTGCTGCTTTGGATCCGGGCTATTTGGGCAGGATTGTTTGGCAGAGAGTTGGGAAAATAGGTATACACCATGTTTCCGGGATCATCATAGATCCGCGTGCCCCCGTAAAAGTTGGACTCTATGAGCTTTCCCCCAGGGGTGAAACCAATGTGGTAGGCATGTACGGGCACATAGGTGAGGATCTCTGCATTTTGGTTGAGTTCGAATACACCGATATTGCTGTTGATCCAATAGTGGTCTCTATTGGTGTGCAGCTCGTAAAACTCTATATCCTCGGCCGGCAGGTCAAACTGCAGTTCAAAGAAATCATCCTCATGTTTTGGAAGCAGCCTGGCGTTTTGGGAGATGTAGTCTTGCTGGAATTTTTTGAACCGCTCCAGGCCAACTTCATGAAGCCTGAGTTTTTTGGAAAGGGAAAGTCCCTTTTCGTGCAAGACGGCCTTTTGTCCGTTGATTTCTGCAAAGGCTTTTACTTTTTGGTCGGACAAGGATTTATAAACTATGGTTTCGTCCAAATAAAGTTTAAACAGGCCTTCATCGTTGGAGCCCACATAAAGCACGTTTTCAAGTTTGTCGTAGGCCAAGGCCAGAATGGTTTTGGAGGCAATGTTGAAGTTGGCGCTCAGGTCCAGCATCTGCCCATCCCTGATTTCAAAGAGGCCCCCGTCTTTGTTGAACACCCCCCATGCGGCGGCATATTGTTTGCCGGTGTTGGATTTGGCCAGGTCCCAGATTACGGACTGGCCAAAAGATTGGCTTGCAAGTTTTTTATCCAAGAAATCGGCCTCGCTTACGCTGCAGACCTGCCCCTTGTCAGCCATGAATATTTCCCCATCTTGGGCCTTGCTGAAATAGACCAGCTGTTGGTCGTTGTGTTTTTGGCTGGCAAAGCCATTCTTCCTTTCCTTGATTTCAAAGGTTCCAGCCCCATAGGTGGTATAGAAAATCCTGTTTTCCAAAAACAGGAATGAAGATACGTAGCTTCTGTCATGGTCCAGTTGGGAATTCAGGACGTTGGTGATTTCCTGGGTTTGCTCGTCAATGATGGACACGCCGTTTTCGGTGCCCACGTAGATTTTCCCATCCCTATAGGCCAGTTTTCTCACCTTGTTGTTGATCAGGCCGTTGTTTACATCAAACACCTTGAACCTTTTGCCATCAAAAAAGCTGATTCCTCCCCCATAGCTTCCAAACCACATGTTGCCCTGGCTGTCTTCGGTGATGGCCCAGCAGTTGTTGAAGGCCAGCCCGTGGGATTCGTCAAAGTTAAGAAAATCACCGTTGCGCATTTTGGACACGCCGTTTTCGGTCCCGATCCACAGGACACCACGGGAATTGAAATACAGGGACCGGATGCCGTTGTTGGGCAGTCCGTCCAGGGTGGTGAAATGCTTGACAGGATGCTGCTGGGCCAGGATAGGCCAGGCCATTAGCAGCAGCAGCAAGGCGGCGAGAAACTTCTTAGCCAAAGCTTTTAGACTTTAATATTTTTGATGGTATTGGTGCCGGGATCCAGGGTCAGGCCGTCCTTGAGGTAAAGCTTGTTCTGTTTTTTATCATAGCGGACCACATTTTTGATGTTGAGGGCAAGGGACTTGCTTACCCTGAGAAACTGTTTTTCGGGATAGTTTTCCAGTACGGCCTTGAGGTTTTTGGACACCATCAGGTCGGTCCCATCGGTTTTGAAGATGGTGGTATAGCCCCTATCCCCCTTCATGTAGGCCACTTCATCATTATGGACAAATTCGATGCAGTCGTTGGTGGAAAAAAGCTGTAGTTCCAGTGATTCCGAGTTCCCGATCAGGGAGTCGAGTTTGCGGTTGATGTTGACCTCGTCGTGATATTCGATAAATTCCTCCACCTTGCTTTTGAGCAGGTATTGGTTGATGGGTTTGTGCAGGTATCCGAAAGGGCGCAGGTTGATGGCCTCGCGGGTCATGTCGTGGGCGGTGGTGAAGATGATCTCAAAATCCCGGTGAGGGACTTCCTGGAAGAGCTCGAAGCCGCTTCGGTGGGGCATCTGCACGTCGAGGAACACGAGGTCGGGGTGGCCGACTTCCCGCAGGTGGGTAAGGGCCTCATCCAGGGAGTAGCATTTTCCCACGATCTGGAACTGGCTGGGGAAGTTTTTTTTGAGCAGGATTTCGAGGGTATCCTGGGCGTGTTTTTCGTCGTCTACGATAAGGACTTTCATGTAGGGAGGGTATTAGGATTATTCTGGGATTGAGGGGCAAAATAATGAAAGAATGTTGAACTAAAAATTATATGGTGAAGAATTACATCTTCTCCGTCATTTTCGAGGCACTATATGTTGCAAACACACCCAATGCTATGACGATATGATTTCTCGCGGCGGCGCGGCGAAAAACGCTGCGACCGCTGCGAGAACTTTTACACGTCATAAGCACCTGAGCGCCAGCGGAGCGGAGCGGAGAAATCTGGATACGTACAACCTTCGGTGAGTCACGTGGTTGTCATTCCCGCCTGCCGGCCTTGCCTGGGCAGGCGGGTACGTCGTACTTACGTAAATAACCTCCTGCTGGGCGCGAAAATAGTGCTGTAACTCAACGGAATTAATGTCTAAACTTCATATATTTAATGAGGAGCTTCTACGAAAGTTATGTTCCAAAATTTTTAGAACTTTTTATGAGTTATTTTTTGTTATTTATGAGGCTTATTGGACGGAAGATTTTAGAAAAATATAGGACTATGATTTTGATAGAGTTTGAGGACCAAGAGGCAACAGTGGTATGGGCAGGAAACCATCAGGAATATGAATCGGTGTTTAGGAACAATAAGGTTACAATAAAAAAATGGTTGAGGAAAAATGGATGGATTCAATGAGATGGAAACAATAGGGGCTGACTTGAGGACGATTTTGAAAAAGGGAAGAATTGAGGATGAATTGGAATTGGAAAGGGCTCTCGGGATTGAGAGGAAGTTGCGGCTTCTTTCGAAAGACAGCCCTGACTTAAAAAAAACGAGATCAGATCTCCGGGATTTGATTGCAATGTATGAAAAAGAAACCTGGGCTGATCAAGAAGTAAATATTTCCAAGATAGAGGCCAGCGACAAGGCCGAGGAATTAGTTCAAAAGGAAAACCTATTTATAGAGAACAGAAAAAAGCTTATTAAGCAAAAATTACAAAAGCATAGTTTGACCCAACAACAGCTTGGGCAAATTCTCGGGCATCACAAATCTTATATTTCTGAACTCATGAATGGGATCAGTCCTTTTTCCATGAAAGATTTGATCATCATCCACAACCTACTAAAAATCAAACTTTCGGATTTGATTCCTACTGCTTTATCCCTGGAAGATAAACAAAAACTAAATACAAGAATTAAGGAGCTGGGATTGGAAAAAATGGTTTAGATCTCTATTTCTGGATTGGTGCTGTGCACATCCGTATTGGTTTATGGTTTATGGTTTATGGTTTAAAGTTTATGGCTTGGGGATGAAAGGAAGCTCCCGCTGTGCATCAGCGCCGGATAATTAACCCTGACTGCCAGGCAAGCTCTAAACCACCACGATACACTTGATTGTCTTCACTTAGTTTCCTAATTTTATCAGGTAACTACTACCTGAAATATGTTTGATAGCGATTCGCGGTATGCCGCCCTGAAATGGTATAGGAAATTACGTTTGGGGTGGATTTTTAATACTTCTACCTTTATTGGCAATTTTGTGATCGCCTTGGTGGTCACTTATTTTTTTGATGGGCTGGGCTATGGGGAGGCGGTTAATTATGTGTTTTTCCTCTCCATGCTTTCCATAGGGCTTTGGGTGACCGAGGCCATCCCTCCTTTTGCCGTTGGGATATTCATCATTGCTACCCTGTTGCTTGGATTTGGAACCGACTATATCATAGAGGAAAGCAGTCCCGTGGACCTCTATGTGGGTACCTGGACGAGCAATGTGATCTGGCTGCTGCTGGGTGGGTTTTTCTTGGCCGAAGGGATGCGGGTGGTGGAGCTGGACCGCTCACTGTTTAGGTTTACGATCCGCAGGTTTGGAAGCAAACCTGAGCAGCTGCTTTTGGGTTTGATGTTGACCACCGGGGTGGCCAGCATGGTGATGTCGAATACGGCCACCACGGCCATGATGATTTCGAGCATTATTCCATTGGTTCACCTGATGGGCAAAAAATCGCCTTATTCTATAGCTTTGTTGACCGGAATCCCCGCCGCGGCATCTGTGGGCGGAATCGGGACCATCATTGGGAGCACGCCCAATGCCATAGCTGTGGGTGCCCTTGCCGAAAAGGGCATCAACCTCACCTTTATGGATTGGATGATCTTTGGGTTTCCGGTGGGGATTTTCCTTGTGCTGGCTTTTTGGAAGTTTCTAGTCTCCCGCAACCATATCAAAGGCTTGGAGATTGACCTTTCCAAGCTCCCCAAAAGCACCGACAAGGTGGATCCCTTCAAGCGGAAGGCGGTGATCTTCACCCTGATTGTCACCATCCTGATGTGGCTTACCGAGCCTGTTCACGGCATTCCTGTAGCCGCTACTTCTGCCGTTCCGATTGTCTTGCTCACCATGACCCAGGTCATCATGGCCGATCAGGTGCGCACCCTGCCATGGGACACACTAATGTTGGTGGCAGGGGGTCTGGCCCTGGGTATAGCCTTGGTGGAAGTGGGTCTGGCCGACATTGTCATGAATGAGGTCAACAGTCTTCCGATTCCGACGTTTGGAATCGCCATTGTGTTCAGTTTGGTGGCGGTGCTGCTTTCGAACGTGATGAGCAATACGGCCGCGGCTTCAATATTGGTGCCGCTGGGTTTGGCGCTGCCTGCCCCCTATTCGGTGGCAGTACCGCTTATTGTGGCGATCAGTTGCAGTTGCAGTTTGCTGCTTCCGGTATCCACCCCGTCGAATGCGATCAGCTATGCTACGGGGTTGATTGAGCAGAAGCAGTTTCGCCCGGGAGGGCTGATGCTGATCCTCCTTGGCCCGGCCACGGCGATGGTGGCGGTGATGTTGTGGAGTTTGGTGTTTGTGTAACTAAAGTTGTCCGCTCCGCTGTTGTCCACCCCGTGGGTCGGCCTCCCGCGGGAGGTAAACTGCGCCTTCCCGGGGTTGTTGTCGTGGTTGTCATTGTTCTACTTAGACGCCCAGCAGGGGATTACTTAGGGAGGGATGAAGGCTGCCGTACCCCAATCTTCTTTGCGGTGCCCACCTTCATCCCTCCCTATTCTCCCGCGAAATAGAACAACGACAACTCGACAACAGAGGACCGCAGTCCCGAACAGCGAAGTTTACCTCCTCGGGGGGGGCGTCTTCGGGACCGACAACCACGGTACTCATTTGTTGTCAGGGTTGTCGTGGTTGTCCACCCCGTGGGTCGGCCTCCCGCGGGAGGTAAA
>NZ_JAHCMY010000014.1:0-65650 GCF_018449405.1 Litoribacter ruber | reverse complement strand
AGCCTTCAGAGAGATCTGGAGGCTTTTTTGCGTTTATCCGCTCCACTTCTTCCCATCCCGATCCGCCGGGGCGGATAAGCCCTGCAGCGCCGATGGTACTGTCCGCCGCGGCGGACGGGAGAGTAGGTCGCCGCCTTCCTTTATTACACATAGCCTTTGGAACAATCCAGAGACTTTTTTGCGTTTAAGGCTTTCATGGGGACACGGAGTTCAAAAGGGAGTTTCACGGAGACTTCTTTACGGCGACAATTTCATTATTCATCATTCAGCGTTCATCATTCATTATTTAGGACGTCAGCAAGGATCGCAAAAGAATAGAGTTTGAAGAGGGCCAGAACTTGTCCCGAGGAGCCTTTTGCGGATCGGGAGTGTTGCGCGGATTTCAAATGGGAGTTTTACGGAGGTTTCTTCCCAGCGACCATTTCATTTATTCATCATTCATCATTCAGCATTCATCATTTAGGACGTCAGCAAGAAACAACAAAGTCCTCTTCGCAGAGCACTTTCAATCGTATGCCTTAAACTTTAAACCTTAAACAATGGATATTAACCTCCTAAACCTTATCCCCTAGTATGCTATTCTTGCTTATTAGGCTGTTAAATTGTAACTTGAAGTAAAATCAACCACAGGTATGACTACGCACAAGAAATCTTTTGAGGAAGTAGAGAAGCTGCTCCAGGAAATAGGACTAAAAATAGAAGAGTTGGTCGAAAAGGGAGCGAAGGCCACCGGGGAAGCCAAAAAGGATATTGAAAAGAAGATTTCCGAAATGGAATTTAAGAAAGAAGATCTCGAGAAGGAATTCAAATCCAAGCGTGATGACTTTGAGAAAATTCTGGCCGAAAAGAAGAAATTGATCGAGCCGGATATTAAAAAGACTGGGGAGCACCTCGAAATTGCGGCTAGGCATTTGGGTGCGGCCATGAAATCGCTGTTTTCCAAATAACACTTACAAACTTACTTAATAAGGTGGGAGCTAATTAGTTTCCACCTTTTCTTATTACCGGCTATATTTTGTTTAATTTTGGACATGAATTACTTGTCAGTAGAAAACCTCTCCAAGTCTTACGGAGATAAAGTCTTATTTAATCAGATATCATTCGGAATTGATCAAGGGCAGAAAATCGCCTTGGTCGGCATAAACGGCGCAGGGAAATCCACCCTCATGAAAATCATCATGGGCGCCGAAGTAGCCGATGGCGGAAATGTTGCCATCAACCAGCAGGTGAAGGTTGCCATTGTACCCCAAAATCCTGTTTTTACAGGTAGCCTGTCCATTTATCAGACTATCTTTGATGAGAGTTCTAATGCTACCCTACAAACTATCCAAGAGTATAATGAGGCCCTAATCAAAGCCCAAGAAGGTGTAGACAATTCCGATAGGCTCAATAAGCTTATGGAACAGATGGAAAACCTCCAAGCTTGGGATTTTGAATATCAGATCAAGGAGGTTTTGGGCAAGCTTGGCTTACATGATACGGAATTGCCGGTGTCCAACCTTTCTGGTGGACAAAGAAAGCGTGTGGCGCTTGCTAAGGCCATATTGGAGAAGCCTGACCTCTTGCTTCTGGATGAGCCAACCAACCATTTGGATTTGGAAACCATTGAATGGCTGGAAGACTATCTTTCAAAAGCCAATCTTTCTCTGTTCATGGTAACTCACGATAGGTATTTTTTGGAGAAGGTAACGAATGAAATCATCGAACTTGAGGATGGAAAGATTTTCAGGTACTCCGGTAATTATGGGTATTTCTTGGAGAAGAAGGCTGAAAGAAAAATAATTGAAGCTACAGAAATAGATAAGGCCAAGAGTCTATACAAAAAGGAACTCGATTGGATCAGACGCCAGCCTAAGGCACGAGGTACAAAAGCCAAATATCGGGTAGATGCTTTTGAAGAAACAAAAGAAAAGGCCTTTTCCAAAAAGGAAGAGCGCGAAATCGAACTTACCGTCACTTCTCAGCGTCTTGGCAAGAAGATCATTGAGATAGAAGGGTTAAACAAGTCCTTTGGAAAGAAAAAGATACTGGACGATTTCTCTTATACTTTCAAGAAGGGAGATAAAATAGGTATTGTTGGCCCTAACGGAGCTGGAAAAACAACCTTCCTTAATATGATCACCGCTCAATTGGATCCGGACTCTGGAAAAGTTGATATTGGGCAAACCACCGCATTTGGTTATTACAGGCAAGAAGAAGGCTCGTTTGATGATAGCAAAAAGCTGTTTGATATTGTAAAAGACGTGGCAGAGGTCGTGACCATTGCAGGTGGCCAGACGATTACCATATCACAATTTCTGACCAGGTTTGGTTTCCCTCCAAAGCAGCAACATACACCTGTAGGTAAATTGAGCGGTGGTGAAAGGCGTAGGCTGCAGCTTTTAATGGTGCTGATCAAAAACCCGAACTTCCTTATTCTGGATGAGCCCACCAATGATTTGGACATCATGACCCTGAATACCTTAGAGGAATTTCTGGATGATTTCCCGGGCTGTTTAATAATAGTCTCACACGACCGTTATTTTATGGACAGGTTAGTTGAACACCTCTTTGTATTTGAAGGAGAGGGTAAGATTAAGGATTTTCCTGGGAACTATACAGACTTTAGGGAATGGGAAAAAACGGAAAAGAAAGCTGAAAAGGAGTCGGAAAAGTCCCCTAAGCAAGTGCAAACTGCAGTAGTAGAAGCTCCAAAAGAATCTAAAGGGAAGGCCTCTTTTAAGGAGAAAAAGGAGTTTGCTGAAATCGAAAAGCAAATAGATGACCTTAATGTAGAGAAGAGCGGGCTGGTTCACCAGATTTCGGTGGGGACTGATGACCATGAGCAATTAATGGAGTGGTCTAACCGTATTCAGCTAATTGATGATAAATTGGAGGAGTTAGAGTTGCGTTGGCTTGAATTGAGCGAACTTGATGGGATATCAGATTAACATATGCATAAAGATATAATTATAGTAGGGGCAGGCCATTATGGGATTATGGCAGCCTATTTTTTAAAGGATAAGGCAAACATAGTGGTGTTGGAAAGAAACCTGCAAGTGGGAGATGCTTGGAGGTCCAGGTTTGATTCCATGCAGCTTTTTACACCTTCAGCGATGGCTTCGTTGCCAAGCCTTCCCATGGCACTGGAGGCGGAAGCTAGGCCTACAAAAGACCAAATGGGAGATTATCTAGACCGCTATGTAGACCACTTTCAGTTGCCTGTCTATACCAATCATTTTGTGTCCCAGATCAGGTTTGAGGATGGGGTGTTTGAGGTTGTGTCCAGCAATGGCACTTTTACCGCAGATCAGGTTATCATGGCCAATGGGAATTCCCTAAATCCCAAGAAACCACAATGGGTCCACGATCTGGCGATTCCAGCTCTTCATGTGAGGAAATACAAAAATCCTGTTTCTGTCAAAGGCAAGAAGGTGCTGGTTTCAGCAAATGGCAATAGCGGCGCACAAATAGCTGCTGAGTTGTCCAAGTATTTTGATGTTACCTGGGCCAAAAGTAAAAGAGGTAAAGCCTCCTTGTCGATTTTGGGCAAGAACAGGTTCTGGTGGGGAAACAAGCTCAATAAAAAGGATGTGGTCGATGGCAAAGAGAATCCGATATTCTATTTTGATAAGCTGGCCTCCAAAATGAAGAAGGTTAAGATCAAGCCGGAGATTGAAGCTGTAACGGGGAATGAGGTGAAATTTTCAAATGGCACTTCTGATACCTTTGATTTTGTCATCTATTCAGATGGGTATAGCCCTGATTTCAGGATGATCCAAATTGAGGGTTTCGATACCAATGTTGACAAGATAAGGTCCCAGGATGGACAGAGCAATATTCCCAAAATGCACTTCTTAGGGGTGCCTTACCAAAGGGAGCGTTTTCCTTTTATTGCTAAGTTTCAAGAGAAAGATGTTCAGAATCTGCTTCAAAAAATAAAAGGGTAGCCATTGGCTACCCTTCATTGCTTAAAAGTCATCATCTTCCTCGTCCCGATCTCTGTCAGGGTCACGTCCATTTCTGTCTCTAAACCCACCAAATCGGTAAGTAAATGTTACCGTACCAATTCTGGTCTCACGGTTAAATACTCTTCTCTGATCAAATCGAGCATCTTCGGTCGTTATTCTGAAGATTCTGGTATTAAAAATATCACTTACGTTGACTGCTATGGTCGCCCGATTCTGCATGATATTTCTCTTGGCGCCTATGTTGACACCATACATGGGTTCTATTTCCCCTTGAGGAAGTACTATAGGCCCACGATAATTACCCTGAATCTGGAAGTTGGCAACATTTCTAATGTTAATATTTGATAGCATGTTTAAGGTCCAGCTGAAGTTACTATTATTAAACCCTTCTTCGATATTGTCACCAAAGATTTCCGAGTAGAATAAGTCAGCAGAGAGCATCATATCCCACCAATTGGTAAACTCAAATTGGTTGATCAGCTCCAAACCTGTATTTACTCTGCTGGCGGCGTTTTCCCTGGTTTGTACAGCCACGTTGTTATCCTGAAGGTTGATCACTCTAGTTTGCACATTTGTGGACCTTCTGTGATATGTGGTACCCGTGAATAGGTAGCTTCCCCATCCCTTTTGATATCCAAACTCATAACTATCAGTAAATTCAGGTTGTAAGAATGGATTACCAATACTCAAATTAAGCAAATCTCCCACTCTATACATGGGGGCCAAACCCCATATTCCAGGTCTTGAAATTCTTCTACTATAATTAAGTCTTAAATCTTCCTCGTTTCCGGGCAGGTCATAGGTTAGGAAGAGACTTGGGAATAGGTTGAAATAATTGTTGACTATCGTTTGGTTAGAGTTGGCGTGCACACCTGTAGTCTCGGTATACTCCCCTCTCAAACCTGCTTGGTAGTTCAATTTTCCAATAGTATGGCCGTAGTTTAAATATGCGGCATATACATTTTCTCTAAAGTTGAAATTGTCACTGATGGTGTCGTTTTGGACCTCACGGAAATCTGTGGATTGGTCTGTCTGGAAGAAGTCCTGTCCCCTGTCCCAGAACCCAAACGTTCCTTTTAACCCCGTTTCCAGTTTTCCCCCGTTTTCCCACGGCTTTATGTAATCCAATTGAAATACATACAGATCACTAACCTGCGGCCTGACATTTCTTTGTGAAAGGAAATTTTCGGGTACTTCCTCATTGAAGGAGTTGAAGAATAGCTGATCATATAGCTCCAATTGGTCCCGCTCATCTCTACTGTAGGAAAGGGAGGTGAAAATCTGCTGTCCCAAGGTGTCAAATTCATAGCTATAGTTCACACCTGTCTCCACATTAAAACTCGTTCTCGAATCATCTTCAGATCTTACGAACAAGCTGTCAAGCTGTCTGACGCTGTTAAGGCTTCTTTGGTTGAGAATGTTGTCTGCAGTTCTGTCTCTGAAATTACCTTGGGCATAAAAGCCAAATGTGGAGTTTTCATTGGGCGTATAGTCAAATCCCGCCCTTGTGAAGTGATTGACATCCCTATTGACCCTATAGCCGTCCTGATCCAAGAATGGAGAGGCATTAGGTATATTGGCCGATCTGAAAGCTTCAGATTCCGTGAAAAGCCTTCTGTCCTGAAAGTTATAAGAACCGAAAAAGTTGATCTTTTCCAAGCCATAATTGAGATTGAATCCAGCTTGGTACTTGTCTCTTGTCCCTACAGCCACTTGTGCCTGTCCGTTTAAGCCTCTTCTTTCGTCTTTTTTCAGGATAATGTTGATGATACCGCCGACCCCCGCGGCGTCATATCTGGAAGATGGATTGGTGATCAGTTCCACACTTTTAATGCTACTGGCTGGGAACTGTGCAAGGATAGATTCGGCATCATCCCCAGAAAGGTTGGATGGACGGCCGTTGATGTATATTAGTATATCACCACTACCTCGCATGGAAATTCCACCCTCCTCATCCATTTGAATGGACGGAAGTGTCCCCAGCAACTCAGAAGCCGTAGCGCCTTCGGCGACGATGCTGTTTTCCACATTATAGCTTCTTTTATCAATATCGCTTTCAAACATGGACTGAACGCCCTCGACTACTACTTCATCCAGGGCCTCTGTGTCAGATTGCAAGCGGAAATTCCCCAGATTAACTTCTGGCTTATCGCCTAGGTTTACATTTTTGTATTCTTGTCTGTATCCAATAAAACCCGCTCTGACAATATATTCACCAGGTTCGGATGTGAATTCAAAGCGGCCATCCAAGTCAGTCATGCCGCCGCCTACCAGACTCGAGTCTGATGGGGAAAGCAAAGCTATGTTGGCAAACTCCAAACCCTCCCCGGATTCCCTATCTAGAACACGGCCCTTTAAAGTGATGGATTGACCGTAAACTTCAATAGAGAACGTGCAAATAAAAAAAGCTAGGATTAATCCTATAAATGGTTTCATATGGTGTAATTTTGATAATAGTTGGTTTTCAAATTTACAAAATAATATTCCGAAATTACGACTCCTTTATCTTAATGGAGTTATAAATTGATAAACGGAACATTGTAAATAAATAGTAATTCTAAATTTAAGAGCCTGTGGCTAGGTAGGTTAGATTAAAATAAAAACTTTGAATTGTATAAAAAGTTTTAGAATGGGTCAAATCCGTGCATAAAAAAAGGGAAGCTTTTGGCCTCCCCTTGAATTAAATATTATCCAATGTGTGCTTAATGAGTCTGTCGACCACCTCAGCAGGATTATCTACAAATTGATGTGCTACCCGATTTGCGACTATGGCGTTAAGGCTTAGCGTCTCGTGCCCCAGCATTCTTCCCAATGCATAATAGCCAGCCGTCTCCATTTCAAAGTTGGTCAGCTGAAAGTCTCCCAATTTGAAACCTGACAAGCGTTCGATTATATCCGGTATGGCTGGCTTGAGTCTCACTTGCCTGCCCTGTGGGCCAAAAAAGCCCGGACATGTGGCCGTATTGCCAATCACCAGGCCAGTGCCCAGCTTTGTCAACAGTGTCTTGGAGCCCTCAAAACAATAGGGTGCAAAGGGAATGTCTAATGCTTTCTGTAAGCCTTCCCCAACGGCTACTTCCTCATTGCTTTGCTCAGCGGTGTAAAAGGTCATTAGGGTGTCTAAACCTACCCCATAAGCAGAGGCAAGCAGAGCACCTGCGGGAATGTCCTGCTGCATACTTCCTGAAGTCCCCACCCGTACAATATTCAGCGATGTGTGTTCTTCCTTGGGCAGCCTAGTTTTAAGGTCAACATTAACCAGCGCATCTAGCTCTGTCATGAAGATTTCAATATTGTCGGTCCCCATGCCAGTACTCATCACCGTCAGACGTTTCCCCTTGTAGGTACCCGTATGGGTGACAAATTCACGCTTGCTTACCTTCAACTCCACATGGTCGAAATGCTGCGTAATGGCCTCAACTCTATCCGGGTCTCCCACTGTGATGATGTCATGGGCGATGTCTTCCGGTTTGAGGTGAAGATGGTAGATGCTTCCGTCCGGATTGATAATCAGTTCCGATGCTGGTATGGGATTAGTCATGTAGAGATCTTATTTTGTCTTTATCGGGCTTTCTGTATAAACCTTTATATGGGTTGTAGCCGTTGGTGTTTTTCTGATAGTAACCAGTACCGTTGTAAGGCCTTTTTTCTGGGTTCTCCTTACACTCTTCAGAGCAGGCTCCCTCCATTTTCCAGCCGCACTCCTCGCAGATAGGTACGTGGATATTGCAGGTTGGATTAGCACAGTTTACCATTCTGTCGGACTTGGTTTCGCAGACATAACAGGTGGAAAGCACGGTTGGATTTACCTTGTTCACATCCACGGCTAACCTGTTATCAAACACGTAGCATTTTCCTTCGAAATCTTCTCCATCGGCCTCCATGCCGTATTTGATGATCCCTCCATGAAGTTGGTATACGTCTTCAAAGCCCTGCTCCAATAGATAGGCGCTGGCTTTTTCACATTTGATTCCGCCAGTACAGTATGTAAGGACTTTTTTGCCTTTGAGGTGCTCAAGCTCCTTTACCTTTTCAGGAAAATCCCTGAAATTGTCAATATCCAAGGTGATGGCATTTTTGAACTTGCCAAGCTTATGCTCGTAATTTGATCTCACATCCAGAATTACCACGTCATCCTGGTCTTTCAGCTCCTTGAATTCTTTTGGCTCCAAGTGCTTGCCGGTCCGCTCATTCGGGTTGATGTGGCGAAGGCTGGAGTGAACGATTTCCTCCTTGGCTCTCACGTGGATCTTGTTGAAGGCATGTTTGTCATGCGAATCAATCTTAAACTCGGTTTTGGCAAAGCGAGGGTCCGAAGTGACATACTCCATATATTTTGAGCAGTCCTCCTTCAAACCTGAAACCGTTCCGTTGAGGCCTTCCGATGAGATGATGATTCTGCCCCGGATGTTGTTTTCCACACAGAAAAGGTGGTGCTCTTCCCTATAAGCTTCAGGGTCTGCTATATGGGCATAGCAGTAGTACAAAAGGATTTGATAATCTTGATTTTCCATAAAACATTGGCCCTGATTCCAGCAGGGTGTTTTTATTGTTGATGTTTTTGAGACTGAAGACCGGAGCCTGCCATCCCTTTGGGGAGGTAAACCTGACTCCGAAGAGGCAGGACCGGAGACCGAGTACAGAGAGATTTTTTCTCTGTGTACTCTGAGACTCTGTGGTTACCTACTTCCGTGTTTACTTTTTCGAAATACTGGCGGCAGGGTTTCCAAAGACTGTGTCTTCTTCTTCCACATCCGCTATCACTATGGATCCGGCGCCGATACGTGCGTTTTTTCCTACGGTAATCCCTGAAATAATAACGGCACCAGAACCAATGAACGCTCCTTCACCGATTTTAGCTCCCGAATTAATCACTGCTGATGCGCCCACCTGCACAAAGTCACCGATTTCTGCTTGATGGTCGATGGTAGCTCCGGTATGGAATATGCCATGCGAACCTATTTTGGCGGCTGTGCCTATGTTCACTTTTGCATTGATAAAGTTACCATGGCCGATTTCGGCATCCGTGGAAATGTAGGCAGATTTATGAATGGCGTTGACAGGTTGTGTTTTGCGTCGCTCGTTTAGCATTTTTACCAAAAACTTCCTGTACTTGGTGTCATCAATAGCTACAAATGCCTCACACTTCTGCCCGATCAATTTCAGGAACCCGTCATCTTCAGGATTTCCCAGTACAGGAATCACGTTGATTTCAGTACCATGTAATTTCTCATCCTCATCCAAGAAACCGTACACGACCACTTCATTGCTGTTGAAAATCTCCAATGCTGGCCTGGCTATGCCCTTGGCTCCGAATATAATTACTGGTTTTTCCATAATGTCTTTTATTTGGCCACAAAATTACGGCAAAATGCCTGTACAACCAAAAAACCTTATGGTAATGCATGTCCTAGGTCAACTGTTTCATGTTTGGGCGAAGAACGTTTTGGCCAATTTTGCAGTCCAGGCATTTCTTTTGGATGCAGTAGTTGTTGTGCAGCCCAATCATCCCTTGGGTGTCAAATGCCGTGCTGGCTGCCCAGTTGATGTCCCTAAATCTCTTAATGATAAAATTATCCTCAGCCTGCAGGGCCTGCAAAAAATCAAAACACTTGTCCTGCCACGTCTGATCGTCTATGTATTGCCCATAGGCAAACCAAAGCGGCACCACAAAATTGATGGCCAATAGATGCAAGGTTTGGGCACTGAGGACTTTGCCGAGCTTACGCTGGGTGGTCTTGGAAGGTGCATAGTGGTGGGTCCAGTACATGGGCACCTCCTTTAGAAAAATCCCTTTCATAGACTCCATGGTGTTGGCAGCCGTGAGGATCGTGGAAAGTAGGTTGGGGCTTTTGCATAAGATGTGGGCGAGCTGCACGATTCTTACGCTGGGAAAATTGCCCGGCCGAACTCCCATAACTTTCCAATCGGTATGGAAGAGGGATTGGGGGAGCTGGTATTTTTTCTGGTGAAATTCAAATTCCCTTCTAAGAAACAAAGTATAATCATCGGGCTGATTGTTTTCCAAAAGTCCAGCCTGCCCCAATAGCAATGCTTCCACAATCCCAGGGTGGTTAGCGTGTTTCTTGATCAGTTTATAAGGTAGGCTTTTGGCCAAAAGAAGCATGGCCTGGCTGTTGGTTTTAAACCCAAAACAATGAAACAGCCATTGATAGGTGGTTTCTTCCCAGTCGCCCATATTTTCCTCCAGAAGTTTTTTTACCGTAAGGCTTTTTTCCAGAAATCTCTCTACCAGGGCCTTTTCCAGCATGCTAAATTTCAGGATGTCAGAAACCTCCCCCAGCGTTTCGCTACAAAGGATATTTTGCTGCCCGGAGATCAGCCTTTCATAATTTCTCAAAACGTCCAGAAAGATCTTTCCTTTTAGCTCCAATGTGGGGATAGGGGTGCCATCGGGGTGTTTTATTTCCTTGTCGTGTTCATAGACCACGTGGAGTATCACGCTTTCGTAGCGCCCATCTGTTTGATGTTCGTGGGCCAGCCAGTCTGAGGACTTTAAGTGGATTTCAATATGGCCATAATAGGTTAGCTTTCCGATGTCGACCTGAGCCTCAAGAAAATCCGGGCCTTCATGGAAGTTGTGAAACCCTATCTTTTTGATGGATAAAGGAATGCCCAAAGTGCTTCTTAGGTCATTTTTGTCAAAGTATTGGTATTTCCATACCAATTGGAGGAAGTTTTCTTGAAAAACCATATAAGAAAAAGTATAAAGGTTTGGTCTAAAAATCTGGTATTGAAACCTTTATAAAGATAAGTTTAAAAAATAAAGAATGGAAGGGCTTATCCCATATATTTTTCTATCAAAGCCGCCATCTCTTTTTGAAGGGATCGAGCCGCCTTCTGTGCCTTTTCGGCAAAATCTTTTCCGTTGGAGGCATATATTATTCCCCTTGAACTGTTTACCAATAGCCCGCAGTCCTTCGTCATGCCATATTCTGCCACTTCCTCAAGACTTCCGCCTTGCGCTCCTACACCTGGAACCAGGAAAAAATGGTCTGGCACTTCTTTTCTCACTTCCCCGATCTTTTCGCCGCGCGTTGCGCCCACTACGTACATGAGGTTGTCCTCATTGCCCCAGTTTTGGCTTGTTCTCAGCACATTTTTAAACAGTGGCGTCTCGTTCTTGTCAGTTAGCAATTGAAAATCCTGGCTGCCTACATTGGATGTCAAAGCCAATAAGATTACCCACTTGTCCTCAAATTCCAGAAAAGGCTCCACGCTGTCCCTCCCCATATAGGGAGCCACGGTGATGGAGTCAAAGTCCATTTGCTCAAAAAATGCTTTTGCGTAAAGTTTGGAGGTGTTTCCGATGTCTCCCCTTTTTGCATCAGCAATCGTGAATATTTCCTTTGGGATATAATCAAGGGTTTTTTTCAGGCTTGCCCACCCCTTTGGCCCCAAGGCCTCATAGAATGCGATGTTTGGCTTGTAGGCAACCGCAAACTCAGCCGTGGCATCTATTATAGCCTTGTTGAATTCAAAAATAGGGTCTTCTAGTTCTAAAAGATGTGCTGGGATTTTCTCCAAATCCGTATCTAGTCCTACACAAAGGAAAGAGGATTTTTGTTTGATCTGTGCAATAAGGTCGGCCTTGTTCATGATGCTGGGGTTTGAGGCAAAATTAGAAAAATTTGCCATACTCTCCAGTTTTGCCTGGCCAAATCCTGCGGAGGAAGATTGCTACTACCTCCTAGTAAAAAGTGTTTGATGGTTAATCAACCATCTATTTTTTCATTGTAAAGGTCCCAAATTGGAAAAATAAGATCATGATCGTTCCAATTGAGATTGCCGTCTACGATATCAAAGGCTGAGAATTCTTTTTCATTTAAATATTTCTTTATGGATGGATGGGTTGATTTACACAAAAACGCCTTAAAGTCAACTAGTTTTTCAGCCCCGTTATTAAACTTTAATCTAATCACATAATCTGCTAAATATTTGGCTGAAGAGATTTTCAATTGCTCTTGGCTTTGTACTTCATTTATATAATCAACAGAGATCTTCATGATATACGCTTTGTTATTTTCTCAAATTCAATTTCCTTATGATATACGAAATAGCTAACCCATTTATCAACTATTTCATAGGAGTATTTTTCCAAGAAAATTTTGAAATCTTTCAAATCTTTTCCCTTGAGCGGTTTGACTCCTTTAATATTTGTAATTTTTATCTCTTTAATTTCCCCATTCAATATATAGAACTCTGCTTTACTCTCATATCCTCCTTTTTTAGCATGGACATGAATTGGCTCATGCTCATTGGAGTAGAAAAAAGCAAAATCCCTAAGTATTCAAAAATTTTTGGCATCCTGAATTTTATTAATGTATCAATTTACAAAAAAAATACCAGTATTGGGTTGGAAATCAGGGTGCAAGTCTGTGATACTTGACAGGTTTGAGTCTCCTTTACCTTAGGCAAGGCTTTTACGAGTTACCATATTCTATAGGCCAGCTTCGCCCCTCCAGTAGGCAAAATGGTGCCTGAGCCAGCGTGGAAATCATTTAAATAGCCTACTCCAATCTTGACAGTATAAAATAGCCTTTCAGATAAATTTCGCTGGATGCCCCAGTGAATTTCCGCTATTACCACATCGTTTATGGCAGGGTGGGAGGGGGCAATGTCAAAATCTCCCGACCGCTGAATTAAACCGCTGCTCACGTATTTTAATTGGGCCCCAAAGAAATTTCCGGCATTGTTTGCAGAAAAATTCCTAGCCCTATTCAGGTTATAATACCTCCTGATTCCTGTAGCCAGATGAATGGACGGGAATTCTCTATAATGAAAAGAAACCTCATTGGAGGTGTTAAGATTGAAGCCGCCCCCAGCGTGCAGATTGAATTCACTCACCCAAGCATTGTTCAGAGGAAGCTCATAACCAATACCCAAACCATGGACTCCCACTTCAATTTTAGCGACTGGAGAGAGGAGGGTTTGGGAATAAGATTTTGTATGAAGGGAAAATGAAATACCTACAAGAATGAATAAAAATTTTAGTTTCATAAGAAAATGAGATTAGTTAAACAGATTGATTTGTCTAAACTAATAATTTTTTCCTTGTGAACTAGAATTGCTGGGTGTTTAAACCTGTTTTAAATAAAAAAAAGCCCTCTCTTTCGGGGGGCTTGTCATTTCTAGTGATGATAAAATCTCTTTTAAAAGCTATTCAATTTTTCTCCGCGATGAAGANAAACCTGTTTTAAATAAAAAAAAGCCCTCTCTTTCGGGGGGCTTGTCATTTCTAGTGATGATAAAATCTCTTTTAAAAGCTATTCAATTTTTCTCCGCGATGAAGAAAACTCCGTGAAACTCTCCCGATTCGCTTTGCTGCTCGGGACAGGCTGTGCTAAACTCTGTGAAACCCTAATAAAATTCAGTGTCCCCTTCTTTCCGCGATGAAGCTTTGTGCTACTTCTTTTAAACTTTGAGTCCTTTGTGGCCAATTTTTTTACTTATTCCGTCTCCGGTCTTCACCGCAAGTCTATAATCTCCACTCCCGGATGCTCTCCTTTGTGGAACACAAAGTGACTGTCCGGAAGATTGGCATCTGTTTTTAGGTCCTTAAACTGGTAATCCAAAACCCCACCAGAGTTGTCCCACATTTTCCAGCCTTGGATGTTGTTGTTGCCCTTATCTATATAAAGAATAATTCTCTGAAACTGGTTATTCTTGTTTTCAGCCGTCAGTTCAACCTCCTGCACACTCTTGCCATTCAGTTTTTTCTCATCTTTCAATTTGTAATTATATCCTTTTTTGTAAAGGTTATAAACATTGGAAGGGGTCAATTCATCGATGTCTCCATCCACCTCGCTTATGGTCACTTCTTGGAAGCCATCCGACTTGATCAAAGTCCAAGAGGTTTTTCCGTCGTTCCAAATCTCCTGATTGGGGAGCGTTAGGCGGTACATGTTGCCCTTCAAGGAAACCTTGCCTGAATTGGTTTGATCTATATCATCCTGATCATGGGTGAAAGTATATTCAAATTTACCCTCCATGCCATTCATGTTTTGATAGCGCTTACTCACCGCATCCAACAAATTTTTGGCTTGTTGGTCCTTTTGGGCAAAAGCCCCAAAGAAAATCCCGGCAAATAAAACAAATGTTAAGAAATTAAACTTTCGCATGGATAATATTTTTTATTTATAAACTGTTCAACAACTGTTCCAAACTTTGTTCGTCGTGAATCAGTACTTCTCTCGCTTTACTGCCTTCAAATGGCCCCACTATACCCGCTGCTTCAAGTTGATCTACTATTCTGCCGGCTCTGTTATAGCCTAATTTAAGCTTCCTTTGGATCAGGGAGGTACTTCCCTGCTGGTGAAGCACGATCAATCTAGCCGCGTCATCAAACATCGGATCACGGTCTGCCAAATCCACATCTCCAACACTGCTTTCTCCATCTTCTCCTACAAACTCAGGAAGGAGATAAGCATCGCTATACCCGTTTTGCTCCCCGATCCAGTCGCAGACAGCGTCTACTTCCGGAGTATCAAGGAAGGCACACTGGATTCTGGTCACTTCAGATCCAACCGAAAGCAGCATGTCACCCATACCAATCAACTGTTCTGCCCCGCCAGCATCCAAGATGGTCCTACTGTCAATCTTGGAGGTCACCCTGAAAGATAGTCTCGCCGGGAAATTGGCCTTGATAATACCCGTGATCACGTTTACCGATGGCCTCTGGGTGGCAACCACCAAGTGGATACCAATGGCCCTGGCAAGTTGCGCAAGTCGGGCTATTGGAGCTTCTACTTCCTTGCCCGCCGTCATCATCAAGTCTGCCAACTCATCGATCACCAAGACAATATAAGGCATGTAGCGATGGCCCTTATCAGGATTCAGCTTTCTTGCTACAAACTTCCCGTTGTATTCTTTCAAGTTTCTGCAACCTGCATCTTTTAGCAGATCATAGCGGTTGTCCATTTCGATACAAAGAGAGTTCAGCGTGTAGATTACTTTCTTTGTATCTGTAATAATAGCCTCTTCCGCATCCGGTAGCTTGGCCAGGAAATGCCTTTCTATTTTATTGAATAGCGTCAATTCCACCTTCTTGGGATCCACCAGCACAAACTTCAACTGGGAAGGGTGCTTTTTGTAGACCAAAGAAGCCAAGATCATATTTAGCCCGACAGACTTACCTTGTCCTGTGGCTCCTGCCATCAGCAAGTGGGGCATTTTGGCCAAGTCCATGACAAACACTTCGTTGGAAATGGTTTTGCCCAATGCTACAGGCAGCTCCTTGTCGCTTTTCATGAACTTCTCGGTACCTAGAACCGCACGTGCCGGCACGAGCTCCCTGTTCTTATTGGGAACCTCGATACCAATGGTGCCCTTGCCCGGAATAGGGGCAATGATCCTGATACCCAGTGCTGCTAAACTCAACGCAATGTCATCTTCCAAGTTCTTGATTTTGGATATTTTAACGCCCTTGTCCGGCACGATTTCATACAAGGTAACAGTTGGGCCAATGGTGGCCTTGATCTCCTGAATTCCGATCTTAAAGTTGACCAGCGTCTCTACGATCTTGTTTTTGTTTTCCTCAAGCTCCTGACGGGTTACCGTCACCTTCTGCAAATCATATTCATTGAGCAGGTCCAGGGTTGGGTATTGATAACGAGGCAGGTCCAGGGTCGGATCATAGGGATCCAGGTTTTGAACCTCTTCCTCAGTTTTTTCCTCTACGGGTTTTTCAATGCTGAATTTCTTCTCTTCCTCCTTTTCTTCGACTGGCTCGTCCTCTACTGCTCCCAAGGTGTCCTCAATATTGAAGGCGGGCTCGGAAGTAGGCTTGGTTGGCTTGGGCTTGTTTTCGTCCTTTACCGTCCAGCTGCTCCCATCATCGATAGCGTCATTCTCTTCTTCCAGACTTTCCTTGATCAGCTTATCCATCACTTCCTCTTCATCCTCAATTACCTCTTCCTCTCTCGACAATGACTTAATAGGAGCTGGTTCTTTGGCTGGAATTACCTCCTCGCCTTCAGCAGAAGAGGCATTGAATGCGGTGATATTAAAGTAAAAGATCACAAAGATCAGCAGCGATCCGAAAATCAGGATAAAGGTGCCCCAGCCCAGAAAATCATCGGCAAACTTGGCCAGCTCATAACCGAACCCTCCGCTCAAGAAACCCAAATAGGAATAATTATCGGCCAAATGGACCACATAACCCATCAGAAGACCCAGCCAAAAGATGAAAAACAGGGCAAATGTGCTGTAGCTCGAAAGGCTCATCAGGGATTTCTTGAAAGAAAGCTTAAAGCCCAAAAGAAACAGGTAGGGGGGCAACAGAAATGCAGCCAAGCCAAACCACCTGAATATCATGTAATGGGACACCATCGCGCCTGTGAAGCCCAGCCAGTTTCTGGCCTCGGCGGCATTTTCCCTAGATGCCATGTCCTCAGAAAGCACCACGCTCTGGTCGGCCTGCCCGCTGAAAATATAGGCCAAAAAGGCAAACAACAGAAACAACGCCACCATCATGAACACCACCCCAAGGGATAGCGCCAGTTTTTGGTCCTTAATAAACTTAAGTGAAAAATTGAACTTGGTCTTCTTCTTCGAAGCGGACTTATTGCTGTCCTTTTTCTTAAAAGTATTAGTCTTATAGGTATTCGTAGCCATTTAACCAGTTGGTTTTTTGATAAATAGAACTGAAATATAAAAAATCTCAGCCTTTGTAATAACGGAGCAACCCTTTTTTAATTTCCTTCACGATGCCCGGCCCCTCGTATATCATGCCTGAATAGACCTGCACCAACGATGCGCCAGCCTCCAACTTCTCAATGGCATCCTGGGCGGTAAATATGCCACCCACCCCGATGATAGGGAAAGCCTTCCCTGACTTTTCTACCAAATAGCGGATCACTTCTGTACTTCTGTTTTTCAAAACCTTGCCACTGACTCCACCTGCCCCTATGGATTCCACTTCGTTTTTGGAGGTTGTCAGTGCGGATCGGTCGATGGTGGTGTTGGTGGCTATCACACCGTCAATCTTTGTTTCTTTGACAATATCAACGATGTCGTCAAGCTGCCCATCCGTGAGATCAGGGGCAATTTTCAGCAGAATTGGTTTAGGGTGAGGTTTCTTGTCGTTGGCGGCCTTTACGGTGAGTAGCAGTTTTTTCAACGGCTCTTTTTCCTGCAGGTCACGCAAATTGGGGGTGTTTGGCGAGCTTACATTCACCACAAAGTAGTCCACGTAAGGATGCAATGCCTCTAGGCAGTACAGGTAATCCTTGTCAGCATCCTCGTTTGGAGTCACCTTGTTTTTTCCGATGTTGCCGCCGATGATTACGTCTGATTTGCGTTTTTTAAGTCTTAGAATTGCCTCGTCTACACCTCCGTTGTTAAAACCCATGCGGTTGATGAGGGCTTCGTCTTGAGGCAGGCGGAAAAGCCTGGGCTGAGGGTTGCCCTCCTGCGGTTTAGGCGTCAGGGTTCCAATCTCGATAAAGCCAAAACCCAGCATGGCCATTTCATCAATCAATTTGGCGTCCTTGTCAAACCCGGCAGCCAAGCCGATAGGGTTTTTGAACTTCAGTCCAAAAACCTCCCTTTCCAAAAGCTTGTCCTCCAAAGAATACTGGCTTTTGACCACCTGCTTGATTACCGGAAGGTTGAAAACCCTCTTGGTCAATGAAAACGTGAAATGGTGGGCTGCTTCGGGCTGTTTTCTGAATAAAATGGGCTTAATAAGGGATTTGTACACAATGCAAACGGGTTTATCTCTGACTCAAAATTTCGCCTTGCAAGTTAGGCCAAATTTAAAAGACTTCCATCATTCAACCCCACCAATATCCTTCTCCCGTCTTCGGTCCTTTTTTAAAAGTTTCTCGCAAAGACCGCCAAGGAATCGCAAAGATCGCAGTTTTCATTTTCTCCACCCCCTCTCTCTCTGCCTCGGAACCTTTGTGCTTTTTTTCTTTCGTCTCCGGTCTCCCTTCTTGGCGGGAAAGAAACTTTGTGTAACTTCTTTTATCCTTTGTGTCCTTGGTGACCCTTGTTTTTGCTCCGGTCCTGCCTCTGCCGAGTTAGGTTTACCTCCCCAAAGGGATGGCAGGCTTCCACCTCTTCCCCTAAATCTCCGGTTGAGAAATCATGATATATAAAAAGAAGGCCAATAGGGCAAGGATGACAAAGCCCAAAATGTAAAGTAATGGCTGGAATTTACGCTTATTGCTCATGGGTACGGTATGGTTGTTTGGTTAAAAAGTTTTTCCTCTCGGGTGGAATTCCGTCAATACCTGCCTCAAATAATCCCTGTCCAGATGGGTGTAGATTTCCGTGGTGGTGATGCTTTCATGACCCAGCATATCCTGCACGGCTCTCAGATCAGCGCCACCTTCTATAAGATGGGTGGCAAAAGAATGCCTAAAGGTGTGCGGACTCACGCTTTTGCGGATCCCGGCTGCTTCTGCAAGCTTCTTAATAATCAAAAATACCATCACTCTGGAAAGCTTCTTCCCCCGATTGTTCAAAAATACAAACTCCTCATGTCCCTTGGCAGGTGTGACTTCCTTTCTGCTGTGCTTCAAATATAGTTCCAAGTATTTCAAAGCCTCTTTCCCAATGGGGACCAGCCGCTCTTTGTTGCCTTTTCCGATAACGCGGAGAAAGCCAATGTCTTTATAAATGTTGCCCAGCTTCAGGTCGGTGAGCTCCGACACCCGCAGCCCGCTGGCATACAGGGTTTCGATCATGGCCCGGTTGCGGTGGCCTTCCTTTTCGCCAAGCTGTATGCATTCCAGCATTTGGGTGATTTCCTCATAACTGAGCGTCTCAGGCAGTTTTCGGCCCAATTTGGGTGCCTCCAGGAGTTGGGCTGGATCTTCGGTGATGAGGTCCTCATACATCAAAAACTTATAAAATGCCTTGATCCCGCTTATGATCCTGGCCTGCGTAAAAGCCGAAATGCCCATCTTTCCAAGCTCGATCGTAAAATCCTGCAGATGCCTGTACGTCAAGGTGAGGGGGGTGAGATCCGGGTAAAAATTTTCCGCAAAAGATTTCAGCTTGAACATATCCTGCTTATACGCCAAGACAGAATTCTTGCTCAATGACTTCTCGATCTTGAGATAATATTCAAATTGCTTTATTGCTTTTTCCCAGTTCATGGTGTAGTTAATAGTTGATAGTCCATAGTCCACAGACCACAGTCCACAGACCATAGTCCATGGTCCATAATATATTGTTCACGGTCCACAGACCATAGTCCATGGTTCACGGGAGCATGCTGTCACTCTTGATTTCAGTCAGCCCCTTTTTCCTTAATCAATTTTGCCGCGTGCAACTCTGCCTGGCCGCCGTCGCGGGCGTCCCCTTGCTATCCGCGAAGAAGCCTTTGTGTTCCTTCTTTTAAACTTTGTGTCCGTAGTGGCTAATTGCCTCCTCTAATACACGCATGTCACGTCCTAATTTTACATGTAACTTTTTTCTCCGCGAAGTGGCCTTTCCCGATCCGCTTCGCTACTCGGGACAAGTTGTGAAACTTCGTGAAAACCCTGACTGCCATCAGGCAAGTTTTGTGCACTTTGAGGCCATTTACCTCCGCGGAGAGAAAAACTCCGTGTAACTCCTTTTAAAAACTCTGCGAAACTCTGTGTCCCTTTCTTTCCGCGAAGAGCTCTTCGGTCTCCCTCCATTTTTTAATCTCCTTTCCAATCCCTAAATTTAACCTATGGAACGTTCCTAGTTTCAATCTTTTCACTTTTCTTTCAAACCGACCTAGCGCATTATGCTCAAAATCCTGATCATCAACGGGCCAAACCTCAATCTTTTGGGGACACGTGAACCGCATATTTATGGAAGCCAGACTTTCGAGGAGTTTTTCGAAACCCTCCAGGCTGATTTTGCAAATATGGAGCTTCACTATTTGCAAAGTAACATTGAAGGGGAGCTCATCAATAAAATCCATGAGGCAGGCCGTGATTTTGATGGTGTTTTGCTCAATGCTGGTGGTTATACGCATACATCTGTGGCCATATCCGATGCCATTGCGGGGATAAGCGTGCCCGTGCTGGAAATTCACATCAGTAACATTTATAAAAGGGAAACCTTCCGCCACAAAAGCATCATCAGCCAGGAGTGCGCAGGCATGATTTCTGGACTGGGGCTTCAAGGCTACCGTTTGGGCCTTCAATATTTTCAGGATCTAAAAAAATAAACCGATGATTTCTTTTTCCCCAGGACCTTCACAGGTTTTCCCCCAGCTGCCAAAATATTTTCAGGAGGCCTTTGTTAAGGACATCCTGAGCGCCAACCACCGCAGCCGGACCTTTATGAACATGTATCAGGAAGTGATACAGCTGTTCAAAGAAAAACTGCACATGCCCGATGATTATCAGCTGCTTTTTACCTCTAGCGCCACAGAAAACTGGGAAATCATCTCCCAGTCCTTGACCATCAAGGGCACCTTTCATTTGTATTCGGGAGCTTTTGGCAAGAAATGGTTTGATTATGCAAAGCATATCCATAAATCCACCGAAGGGATCAAATTTGATCCAGAGCAGGGCATCGAGCCTTTTAAGGTGGATATACCTCTGGACACGGACATTGTCTGTCTGACGCAGAATGAGACCAGCAATGCCTCCGAAGTGAATATGGAAACCCTGACGGAAATTAGGGAAAAGGCTGCAAATAAATTGCTGGCAGTGGACGCCACCAGCAGCATGGGCGGGATCGAGTTGGATTTCAGCTTGGCGGATATCTGGTTTGCCTCCGTTCAGAAATGTTTTGGCCTTCCTGCAGGCTTGGGGGTGCTGATCCTTTCCCCCAAGGCCGTACAAAAAGCCGAGCAGATCGGGGAAATCGGGCGGTACAATAGCTTGAATTTCATGCTCGAGAATGCCAGACAGTATCAGACCCATTACACCCCAAATGTGCTTGCCATTTACCTGCTCCAAAGAAGCCTGCAGGACCGTGAAGAAATCCAATTTACCGACAGGAAGCTGCGCGGCCGGATGCAGGAACTGGAAAACATCGTGGCCTCCAAGGATAAGTTTAGGTACCTGAACAAGTTTCCGGAACAGCGGAGCAGAACCGTCCTGGGCATTTCCGGGACCGAGTCCATGATCTCAGAAATCAAGGCTGCTGCCGAAAAGCAGGGGCTGGTCATGGGGAGTGGCTACGGAAGCCTAAAGAATATCAGCTTCCGAATCGCCAACTTCCCTGCTATCGATGATGAGCAGTTTGAAAAACTTAAGGGTTTCTTAAAAGAATTTTAATTTGCCTTGTTGGAAATATCAGAATTAAAAAAGTTAATTTCGCGCAAAATTTAAATTATGCTCGATTTTAAAGAAATTCTTTCGGTGACGCTGATCCTGTTTTCAGTGATCGACATCTTGGGTTCAATTCCCATCATCATAAATCTTAGACAGAAGGTCGGGCATATCCAGTCAGAAAAAGCCACCATTGCTGCAGGGGTCCTGATGGTTTTGTTTCTCCTGGTGGGGAAATCAATTCTGAACCTCTTTGGAATTGGGGTGGATGACTTTGCCATTGCCGGGGCCCTGATCATTTTTGCCCTGGGTGCCGAGATGATCCTTGGGATAGAAATCTTCAAGCCAGATCCTGAGGCTACCAACAGCGCATCGATTGTGCCCATCGCCTTTCCCCTGATTGCTGGTGCGGGGACACTTACCACTATTTTGACGCTCAAGTCGGAATATACCCAGCTCAATATCGGGGTGGGAATCGTGATCAACCTGATCATTGTCTACATCGTCCTGAAAAGCACCAACTGGCTGGAAAGAAAACTCGGAAAAACCGGGTTGGATGTGTTGAGAAGAGTTTTTGGCATTATTTTGCTATCCATTGCCATTAAGATTTTCAAGAGCAATTTATTTGAAGGAGTTTCCTTCTAAAGAAATATAACATGATCGTAATTTACACCGATGGAGCGGCCAAGGGGAATCCCGGGCCGGGAGGGTACGGGACAGTTTTGATGTACAAAGACCACCGCAAAGAACTTTCTGAGGGCTTTCGGCGGACTACCAACAACCGCATGGAGCTGCTGGCAGTGATCAAGGGGTTGGAGGAGCTAAAGGTGCAGGGCATCCCGGTGACCATCTATTCGGATAGTAAATACGTGGTAGATGCGGTCGAAAAGGGCTGGATCTGGTCATGGCAGAAAAAAGGCTTCAAAGACAAGAAAAACGTGGACTTGTGGAAGCGTTATATCCCACTACATCTGCGCTTCAAGCCAAAGTTTGTCTGGGTAAAAGGCCATGCGGGCAACAAGGAAAATGAAGTGTGCGACCAACTTGCCGTGGAGGCCTCCATGGGGCGGAATCTGCCGCCAGATGAAGGCTATGAAGCCCTGTCATGAAAGTAGCCAGGCCCTTCCGGTTTAAACAATTCACCGTAGAGCAGGACAGGTGTGCGCTGAAAGTGAATACGGATGCTGTTTTGCTTGGGGCACTTGCTTCTTTTGACCAACCTGAAAGAACCTTAGAAGTGGGGACGGGCAGCGGGGTGATCTCCCTGATGCTTGCCCAGCGGTACCCAAGCACTTTAATCACTGGGGTTGAAATCGAGGATGGCGCTTTTGAGCAGAGCAGAGGCAATTTCCAAAACTGCCCATGGTCGGATAGGCTTCAGGTTTTTCACCAGCCCTTCCAATCTTTTCGCCCTAAGGAGAAGTTTGACCTCATTGTCAGCAATCCTCCCTATTTTGAAAACCACCTGCAGAGTTCCAAAAAGAATCGCAACTTGGCCCTTCATACCAATAGCCTTTCTTTTGGGGAGCTATTGGACGGTGTGAAAGCCCATCTTTCCCAGCAGGGTAGATTTTTTTTGATCCTTCCGGAAAGGCAGATGGAGGAGCTGAATAGTCTTGCAGTTCAACTGGGATTCAGCCCAGTTTCCTCTACCTGGGTTTATGATAAGCCCGGTAGCCAGGCCCTCAGGGTTATACGTTCTTTTGGCCTAGGGGAAATTGGCAAGATTAATGAAGGCACCCTCACTATAAAAAATGCCGACAATGAGTACTCGCAGGAATATGCCTCCCTGCTGAAGGACTTTCTTTTGATATTTTGAGGTATATTAGAGGTAATAAATACTTTTTTTAGCCAATATGATCGTAAGCAGAAACCTGAAACCCGGACTGATCCTTCATTATACTTGGAGGCAGCTGTTGTATTATACCACCCTTTCCACGCTTATAGTGATCCTGCACGATGTGTATGAGATCGTGTTTTTCAACATCCCCTCTTACACCATCGCCGCCCTGGGGACTGCTCTAGCCATCTTTTTGGGTTTTAAAAATGATCACGCTTACGACAGATGGTGGGAGGCCAGGAAAATTTGGGGGCTAATGGTCAATTATAGCCGTGCCTGGGCAAGGCAGGTAATTACCATGATCATCCCACAGGATAACGCCGAGTATGCCGAGATGGCTGCTTTCCATCAAAAACTTGTCTATCGGCACCTCGCTTTTGTAAACGCATTGAGAGTGTTTTTAAGAAAGAGACATCTTTATAATGAGCCCCGACAGCGGGAGCTTTTTGAGGATGAGAACACTTATTTGGACGCAAAGCCTTTTTTGGAACCTGAAGAATATGCCGAGTTTGTCAAGAAAGATAACCCACCCAATTTTCTGCTTCAAAGACAAGGGGAGGACCTCAAATGGGCATTCCAAAAAGGCTGGATCAGTGATTACCGTTTTGTGAAAATGGAAGAAACCCTGGTGGACTTCAATGATATCCAGGGGATGAGCGAAAGGATTAAAAACACGCCATTACCAAGACAGTACACCTTTTTCTCCAGAGTTTTTGTTTTCATTCACTGTACCTTGCTTCCGATGGTCTTTATCAGCGAACTAGGCTGGAAAACCATTCCGGTGGCGTTGGCGGTTTCCTTCGTATTCTTGGCCCTTGATCTGATAGGGGAGAGAACTGAGGATCCGTTTGAAAACAGGCTTGAAGACACGCCAATGTCGAGTTTGAGTGTGGCGATTGAAATCAACCTGAGGGAGCAATTGGAGGAAAGTCAAAACAACTTCCCTCCAAAAGTAAAACCTCAAAATGGGATCGTATTTTAGGCAGGTATGGCCTCAGACTTTTCGTTGAAGACAATGCCATGCTTTTCGAGTTCCCCAAGGATTGGAAGATAGATTTCCGGTTTAATGGGCAGTTGTAGGCCCTTAATGTCAAGTTTTCCATCCATGAATAGATCCACTGCGATAGCTAAAGGCAGGCCTACAGTCTTGGCCATAGCCGTGTAATCCTGGTTTTGGCCTTTGATCACCAGACTGGAGGTGATCTTTTCCACCCCTTCGGCAGTTTTGACTTCAAATTGATGCTGCATCACGATCATGTCTTTGTCATCAGCTTTCAAAGCCCATTTTTCCTCCAAAAGCGTCTGTAGAATTTTGGCCGGACTTCCCTTGAAGATAGGCAGGGGCTCATCGGAAAACATGCCCAGCCACTTAATCTTATCGATCACCTCATCGTCAATCCATGGCAGGAGTTCATGCAGTTTGTCCTCCTCCATTCGGCTTTCATGATTGGGGAGAAAGCTGTTGAAAAACATCCTTTTGGTGAAATTATCGGGAAGGTCCATCTGGAAACTATCATCCGTTAAGCCCAGCTGTACAAACACGTCCCAGCTTTTGCAGAAACCTGCCCTTCTCAACGTTCCCCGCAGGATGGTAGGAATGTTTTCAAGGCCATAAGTTTTCCTGTAACTTAGGGAGTCCCGGTTAGGGTAGCCATCAAATTCCCCAACCTCATCAAAATGGATCGGCTCAGTCCTTCGGAACAGCATGTGGTAGGGGATAAACTTCAGCTTGCCGTTACGGATAAATCTGGACACCCCTTGCCCAGCCAATACCACATTTCTGGGGTTCCAGGTGAATTTATATTTCCAGGGGTTGTCTTCACTTTCTGGGGCCAATAGCCCGCCGGTAAAGCTTTTAAACATCGTAATCTCATGCCCCTTTTTCTTCTCTTCGTCAATAATCTTCATGGCCGACATGTGGTCAATTCCCGGGTCAAGGCCGCATTCATTCAAAAAGAGCAAGTTTTTATTTTCGATCTCCTCTGCCATGGCCCGGAGATCATCGGATTCATAGGATGCGGTGAAGAAATGCTTGCCAAATTTCAGGCAGTCCCTTGCCACCACCGGGTGTAAAAAGGCGGGCAACATGGAGATCACCAAATCTGCCCGTCGTACCAGCGCCTCCCGTGCTGGCTGGTCGTGGATGTCAAGTATGGCCGCCTCGGCATTGGGCTGCCCCTTGGTTTTCTTCTCGGCTAGTTCCAAAGAAGTATCGGCTAAGATGATTTTGCGGTTTTTTAAATTTGCTTTCTCTATTAAATAATCAATCAGAACCGTAGCAGATTTTCCGGCCCCGATTATGAGGATGGTTTGCATAATAGTTTGGTTAAAAGGATCAGCTTGAAGATGGCCAATAATTTGTACAGGAAAAAATAAATCACGAAAAATAAGCGCTATAGGCTCGATTTGTAAATTTTTTCGTTAATTGAATCCCTTTTGAAATTCACCTTTTTGTATGAGTAAGAAAATAGAAAAAACCGTTAGCCTGGAATCTTTTGAGTGGAATGAGCTGGATGAAAACATCCAGGATCTTGTGGAGCAGGCCCGCCTTTCAGCATTGAAAGCCTATGCCCCCTATTCCAAATTCCATGTAGGAGCCGCACTTTTATTGGATAACGGCAAACTGCTTTCTGCCAACAATCAGGAAAACGCCTCTTTTCCCGTGGGCAACTGTGCCGAAAGGGTAGTGCTGGGTTTTGCCCATGCCAACCACCCGGAAGCCAAGCCGCTCAAGCTGGCCATTGCTGCCAGAAAAGGGGATGAAAAGAAACCAGTCTCCGTGACGCCCTGCGGGTTTTGCAGGCAAACCATCACTGAGTATGAGCAGCGGTACGGGCAACCTATTGAGATCTTTATGTTGGCCGCTGATGGGAGCGTGCTCAAAGCGGCAGGCATAGACGAGCTCCTGCCTTTTGGTTTCAAAGACCTCAACGGCTGATTATTTCCCGCCCCTTGGCGGCGTACCATATCCCTCCCATTAAATGCTGGAGAAAAATCTGGCTCTGGTAGGCATGATTCACATGGCCAAGGGCGGTGTAAAATACCCTGCCGCCATCATATTCATGGTGCCAGGCTATTGGGTGGTGGGTGATGTTCTTATCGCCGGTATCATAGGATTCCGGATCCACTTCCAGAAGTACTTTTACGTCTTCATTGAAATTTTTGAAATTATACCACTCATCGGTCCATAGCCATTCAGCAGGCAGATGTAAAGTGGAGGCATGGCTGTTGTCCTTGGTTTTTACTTTGGCAGTCTGGATCTCCGGATGGCTGGAAAACTGTGCCCCAATCAACTTGGTAAACCATTCCCATTCATAAGCGGTGTCAGTGGCGCTGTGGATGCCTACTACGCCCTTGCCGTCTCGTACAAATTTCTTGAAACCCTCCTGGTGGGGTTCAAGAAAGATCTCCCCGGTAGTATTAAGCAAAATGATGACGTCATACTCATGGAGGCGCTCCGAGGCGAAAATGTCTATGTCTTCGGTATGATCCAGTAAGAAAAAATTTTCCTTGGCGAGCTTTCTCAAGCCTTCCACCCCTGATTCTATGGATTCATGGCGGAAGCCCTCCGTGGTGCTGATGGCGATGGCTTTAAACTGAAAGTGCTGGGCCATGCCCAACACCGGCAAAAGGGAGGTTAATAATAGGATAAAAAGCTTTCTCATAAAGGTATTATTCTACAATTTCAAATTTTTCTGCCGCCTGCTTGCGGGTATAGGCATTAAAATGCCACCACTCGCTGCCTATGCCGTGGAAGCCAGCCTGTTTCATCACCTCCCTCAGCAGGCGCCGATTTTCAATATGTTGTTTGGTGATTTTGCCTTCTCTGAGCATCTGATTCTCTCTGTCCGGATAGGCCGCATAGCCAAAATGATCATACTTGGTGCCCATGTCGAGTGGCTCGCCACTGTCTTTATGGGCCAAAGTGAGGTCAACGGCCACTCCATAATTATGCAACCCGCCAATTTTCGGGTCGGCCACATAAAGGGGCTTGAGGCTGTCAGGCTTGTCCAGGTTGTCCCAAAGGATCTGCTGAACCGCCCTAGGTCTTACGCCATCATAAACCAAAAACGTCAAACTGGAATCTTTTTCTTGTAGATACAGGAAAGCCTTTTCCATCATGTTCACCACTTCAGGCTGCAGGTAAGCGTTTTCCAGGTCATCATACACATCCCTTCCAAAGAAATTGTCGGTCGTGCTGTACTTAAGCTCAACCAGAATTTCCGGTATCTGCTCTTGTATGTTGACCAAGCCAGCATCCAAAAACCTTTCATCCCAGGCCGTAAGCTGATTTGCTTCCTCGGAGAAATCAAAGGATCTGGTAGATGACTCGTCCACCTCAAAAGTCGCCGGCCCCAAGTCGTCAGCGCTTATGTTGTCCTTTGGGTCAGAACAGGCGGCTGCTATCACAGCGAAAATTGGCCACAGGTTCTTCATAGGTCTTTCATTACAATGGTACTGTTTGCCTGGGCCGTGGGTAGCACCACGACATCAGCCAACACCACATGAGCAGGACGGGTAGCAGCAAACACGACGATATCGGCTATATCCAGGGCTTGCAAAGGTTCATACCCTTTGTAGACAGGACTGGCTTTTTCAGCATTCCCTTTAAACCTGACGAGGGAAAACTCGGTTTCTACCAGCCCTGGATGAATCCCCATCACCTTGATGCCATATGGATTCAGGTCAATTCGCATGCTCCTCGTCAGGGCATCCACGGCATGCTTGCTGGCACAGTACACGTTGCCATTGGGGTACACCTCTTTTCCCGCAATGGACCCAATATTTATGATCTGGCCCGACCTCCTTTCAGTCATGCCTGGGATCAAAGCTTTGCTTACATAAAGCAGCCCCTTAACATTAATGTCAATCATGGCGTCCCAATCATCCAAGTCGCCCGTTTGGATTGGCTCCAGCCCATGGGCATTGCCTGCATTGTTGACCAAAAGGTCGATGTCTTTCCATTCTTCCGAAAGGCCACTTATGGCGCTTGTCACCTCGATTTTGTCCCTGACGTCAAAAACCAGGTAAGTATATTTTACCCCCGCCGGCATTTCTTCTTGGAGGTTCTGCAATCTTTCTTCCCTTCTTCCGCAGGCGATGATGTCATAGCCGTTTTCAGCCAGTGCCAAGGCACAGGCTTTTCCGATTCCGGAGGTGGCCCCGGTGACAAAGGCAATCTTGTTTCCCATGAATGTGTGTAGTTAGGTTGGTTGTTAAGCTTACAATTTAAAGAATAATATGTATATCCGCAATTGCACCAGTAAGACGGTTAAAACTGCCTAATTCTTGTTCTGATGCAAGAATGGCCCTTGCTTCGGTCATCGGTCATCGGTCATCGGTCTTCCGTCCCCTCAGATAGAGGCTGGCATCATTGCGGATAATCATGAAGATTTAATACCAGTTGGGAAATAAAAAAGGCCCTCAATTGAGAGCCTGATCCATGTTATTGGAAATTGAGGTAGATGGTGATGGTCCTCATCCTGATGTCGGATATGGCCCCCGCGTAATTGGTATTGGTGTGGGATTCCTTGTAGAGGTTTCGCAAACCGTGCGAAAAGCGGATCTCGGGGGAGAATTTGAAGTATTCAAAGTAAATGTCAAACCCCATCCCAAATTCCAGGGCGATGTCACTTCCCAAAATCACCAGATCATCCTCATTGGCCTCGTCCTGCCCCTTTGTCCTGAATTGGGCATTTGCACCGCCGATAAAGAACATCCTGGTGTTGTTAAACCGCTGGGATTTGTATTTAAATAGTAAAGGAAATTCCACCAAGGTAGCCTCGGTAAATACATCTGTTGTAGTCAGAGGAATTCTATCCCCGCCAGGGGAGTAATCCGGGAGATCCGTTCGCCCATACGTATTGACAAGCGTTCTGTATTCATAGAAACCCACTTTGGGTGTGAACAGGACGTTGAACTGGTCGTGAAGCCTAAGCGTAGTCAGAAAGCCCAAGGAAAAACCCTGTGAGTGCACGGGCTGGATGCTATGGATAAAGTTATAAGGCCCGTTTGGATCCATATAAGCTTCCGAATATTTCAGCCGGAAAGAATTGGTATGGCCGGCTAAGAAGAAACCGTAGGAAATCAGGTCGTCATCCTGCCCGGCGGTACTCAGAAGTTTCTGCCCAAAGGAGTTTAAAAAAATGAAGGAGAAAAGGAAAGTTAACGCTACTTTTCTCCAATATAAATTGAGGCTATTCCAAATGTTAAAGGTTTGCATTGTGTGTTTTTAAAGCCTACTTTTCTCAGTACCTGCAGAAAGTCCTCCCCATCAGGGAATGCCTGTACCGATTCCGGTAAATATGTATAAGCAGAATTGTCCTTCGAAACAATTTTACCGATTTTAGGCAAAATGTGCTTAAAATAAAAATTATACAACTGTTTCATTGGAAACCTTTTGGGTTTTGAAAACTCAATAATGACGGTTTTCGCACCCGGTTTCAATACGCGGTTCATATCCGCGAGGCCTTTTTCAAGGTTCTCAAAGTTTCTTACCCCAAATGAAACGATGACAGCATCGAATTTATTTTCCTCAAACAGCAGCTTTTCGGAATCACCCAGCTGAAGTTCGATTTTATCCTCGAGCTTGCGCTTTTTAAGCTTTTTCCTTCCTTCGGCAAGCATGCCCTCGGAGATGTCCACGCCGATTACCTTGTCAGGATTCAGGGCTAGGGCCTCGATGGCAAAATCTCCCGTGCCGGTGGCGATATCCAGGATAAGCTTGGGTTGGTCGGCTTTGAGTAGCTTGACGGCCTTCTTTCTCCAGATGATATCAATTCCCATGCTAAGAACATGATTCAGCAAATCATATCTTTTGCTGATGTTGTTAAACATGGTGGCTACCTGAGCTTTTTTTCCTTCGTTTTGATCCTTGTAGGGTACTACTGCCATGGGGGTGATTTTTCAATTGAAGCGCAATATTACTAAGTAAACCCGAGCATTGGAAAAATGTTAATGATTAATTGAAGCATAGATGTTTTTAGGAAACCCTTACCTTTGTGAAAAATTAAGACTCAGATGATCAAAACAGCCAAATTCCTCGTCAGCAATACAGACCCTAACAAGTGTCCTGCACCTACCAAGCCGGAATTTGCCTTTATTGGTAGATCCAATGTGGGCAAAAGCTCCCTGATCAACATGCTTACCAATCACAAAGGCCTGGCCAAAACCTCCGGCAGACCGGGAAAAACCCAATTGATCAACCATTTTGTCATCGATGAGAAGTGGTTTATGGTCGATCTTCCCGGTTACGGATTTGCCAAGGTGAGCAAAACCCTGAAAGGGGAATGGGACAAGATGATCAAGGGATACCTGACCCAACGGGAAAACCTGGAGGCCATCTTTGTGTTAATCGACAGCAGGCTGGAACCCCAAAAGATAGATTTGGAATTTATCCTTTGGTGCGCTGAAAATGAGGTGCCCATCGTCTTGATTTTCACCAAGGCCGACAAGCTGAGCCATTCCAAGGTGCAGGGAAATGTGTCCAATTTCCTCAAGGCGGCCAAAGGAATCTTTGAGGAGACGCCCCTTTATTTTGTCACCTCTGCCGAATCGGCCAAAGGAAGGGAAGAGGTTTTGGAATTTATCGATGCGGTCACCGAAGATTTTTATGCAGAAAATTGAAATGGCATTGAGCTTTGAATATTGATGCAGTATATTTGCAACCCTACAAAAAACTATATACAAATGGAGTTTAAAGAATTAGCAACTGTTGCCGGGAAGCCGGGTTTATATAAGGTGGTGAAGCCAAGCAGAACTGGTGTGATCTTGGAATCTTTGGACGCCTCCAAAAAGAAACTTGTCGTGGGTGCTAACCACCGCGTTTCCGTCCTTAGCGAAATTTCCATCTACACCATGAACGAGGAAGGTGCCACGCCTTTGGAAGAGGTGATGAAGACCATCGATAAGGAGTTTGACGGTGATGTGGGATTGACCAGCAGCGCCGATGCCGATGAGCTTAGAAGCTTTTTGAAGCATGTGCTTCCTGAATACGACGAGGACAAAGTGTATACCTCTGATATCAAAAAACTGATCAGCTGGTACAACATCATCCGCAAAGAAAGCCCTGAGGCTTTGAAGGAAAAAGAAAACGGCCAAGAAAAAGCTGAAGACAAAAAAGAAGACTAAAATATAAGCCTGCATGTGATGTGCAGGCTTTTTTGATATGGAGCTTTCAATAGTCCAAGATACGGCCCACTTGCTCAAGAAGGAATTTGATAACCTTCCGGACAAGTTTTATGAAAAGCATGACCTGGTGGAGGCTTTGCGTCCTTTAATTCAGGAAATGCTCAACCGTGATGTTGAGCGTTTCCTCCAGCTGTGCTATCGAATAGACCTAGGAGAGGAAAAGCTCAAAAGGATTCTACACGAAAGCGAGCCGGAAAGGGTCGGTCTTGACCTGGCCGCCGCAATCGTAGACCGGCAAATGCTCAAAATCCAGCTCCGCCGCAAATACAGCACCTAAAAGAAAAAACCTCCGCTTGGAGGTTTTTTCGGTTATTGGGCTATTGTGTATTTAGAAGACGGTAGACCGAAGACCGAAGACGGGAGTTGGGAAACGGGAGGCGGAAATCGGCGCTTCGCGATTTCTAAACCCCTAAACCGTCCCGATGCGCAAGGCGCCAATCGGGACATTAAACTCCTAAACCCAATTCAGCCTTTCTGCACGCCAGCAGCCATATCCACTACTCTAGCTTCCTCGCTAAGGAAGGTTTTGGCTTCATCCACCAGTTTCTCCGAGCCAATGAACAAGGGGGTTCTCTGGTGAAGAGATGTCGGCATGATGTCCAGGATTCTCTCATGGCCATCCGTGGCTTTTCCGCCGGCCTGCTCTGCAATATAGGCCAAAGCATTGGCTTCATAAAGGAGTCTAAGTTTGCCATTGGGTGTTTTGGTGGTGCCGGGGTAAATATAGATCCCGCCTTTCAACAGGTTTCTGTGAAAATCAGCCACCAAGCTGCCGATGTATCTGGCGCTGAAGTTATTTTCTTTGCAGTGGTTGATATAAGACTGCAAGCCATTGCTCATTTGGTTGTAAAGGCCTTCATTTACACTGTAAATGTTCCCCGAAGCAGGGGCCTTCATGTCAGGGTGGGAAAGGAAATACTCGCCCAAAGACTGCTCATAAGTGAAACCGTTTACCCCGTGGCCGGTCGTATATACCAGCATGGTGGAGGAGCCGTAGAGCACATATCCAGCGGCCACCTGCTTGTTGCCCGGCTGCATGATGTCCTCAGGCTGTATCGGGCTGCCCAGTGGGGTCACCCTTCTGTAAATGCTGAAGATGGTTCCTATGGAGATGTTTACATCAATGTTGGAAGAACCGTCCAGTGGATCGATGGCTACCACGTATTTACCGCTGTTGTTTTGAAGGTCGATCACTTCATCATCCTCCTCGGATACCACGGCGCACACTTCTCCCCCTTTGGTAAGGGCGCGGGTAAAACGGATATTGGCTATTACATCCAGTTTCTGCTGCTCTTCCCCCTGCACGTTGGTCTGCCCAAAGGCGCCGCCGATATTGGCTAGACCTGCTCTATTGATTTCGCGATTCACTATCTTTGCGGCCAGGGCGATATCTCTCAATAGCTGAGAAAGCTCACCGGATGCAAACGGGAAGTCATCCTGTTTCATCTTGATGAATCGGTCGAGCGTGGTGCCCACCGAGTAGCCTAAAGCGGAATTGTCTGGAATGTAAGGTTTCGTACGCATATCTTAGAAAAATACTATTTGGGTTTATTGTCTACTTGAAATTACAACAATTATCAATATGTCAAAAGCAATTATTTTCAAATTTGGTGGGGCCTCAGTCAAAGACGCCCAGTCGGTGAAAAACCTTGCTAGCATTTTACTCAATCGTTTGCAAAACCCCTTTCTAATTGTGGTTTCGGCAATGGGAAAATCCACTAATTTGTTAGAGGAGATTTTGAAGGCAAAATTTTCTTTGGTTGACTATTCTTCGAATATTGCAATTCTGAAAGAGCAACACCTGCAGATTTGCCGTGAGCTGTTTGCTCCAGACCACCTGATTTTTGCCAAGATTGAAAATACCTTTCTTCAGTTGGAAAGGGAGCTGGCCATAAAAGTCGCTGACATATCCTATGATGAATACTATGATCAAATAGTGTGCTATGGGGAGCTGCTTTCCACAAAAATTGTCCAAGAATATTTGTGCAGCCAGCAGATCTTCTGCATTTGGCAGGATGCCAGGGAAATAATCTCCACCGATAACCGGCATCGGGTTGCCCAGGTAAACTGGGAGAAAACGGCTTTAAACTGCCGGAAACAGCTTTTGCCAAGCCTCTCCAAGTTTCCCATCATTACACAGGGCTTCATCGGAAGAGCCGACAATGGCAAAAGCACCACCTTGGGTCGGGAGGGATCCGATTTTACCGCGGCTATTCTGGCCAACTGTCTGGACGCGCGCAGCGTGACCATCTGGAAAGATGTGCCCGGAGTGCTGAACGCGGACCCGAAACTATTTCCCGATACCGTTCTTTTCCCAAAGCTTGCCTACAGGGAAGCCGCCGAGATGACCTACTACGGGGCCTCGGTCATCCACCCCAAAACCATCAAGCCACTGGCCAACAAAAATATCCCACTCATGGTCAAATCCTTCATCAATCCTGATGAAAAAGGCACGCTGATCACAGATTGCGAGCCCCAGCAGACCGTTCCCACCTTTGTACAGAAAGGGGATCAGATTCTGGTGACTTTTAGAGTGAAAGATTTCACCTTCGTAAATGAGGCCCGGATCCACCAAATCTATGCGGTGCTGGAAAGTCTGAAAATCAGGGTCAACCTGATGCAGACCTCCGCTATTTCCATTTCGCTATGTTTGGATAAAGAGTTTCTCAAGGTGGAAAAACTAATGCAGGCCCTTAAGACCCATTTTGAGATCAGGTACAATGAGGACCTCAAGCTGCTCACCGTTCTTCACCCCCAGCAGGAGGTGATCAGCAGGATGGAAGAGGGCAAGGAAATCCTGTTGGAGCAAAAGACCCGAAATACTTTTCAGATTGTCTTTAGGGAAGTCTCGACAGCAGGTGCTTGACAGTGCGCTGAATCGGGGGCAGATAGCTGCTTCCGAAAAGGTTTAGATGCACGAGCAGGGGGTAAAGGTTGTAGATCGGCACTCTTTCCTCAAAGCCGGGCTCCAAGGGGAAGGCTTCGTGGTAAGCATGGTAGAATTCCTGCTCAAATCCCCCAAAGAGCTTGGAAAAGGCCAGATCCACCTCCCTGTGGCCATAATAAACCGCGGGGTCTATCAAGGCGGGCTTCCCGGAAGCGGAAGGCATCACATTTCCCGACCAGATGTCCCCATGAAGCAGTGCAGGTATTTCTTTGGGGAAAATATCGTCAAACAAGGGGTAGACCAACCTGATTTCCTCCAAAAACCTCTGGTCAATCAAACCATCGTAAAGTGCTTTTCCGGCCATGGGCTCTAATCGCTGGTGTATAAAAAACTCCGGCCAGGATTTGCAGTAGGTGTTTGGCTGGGCAAGGGAGGCAATGTAGTTTTCCTCTTCAAGACCATAAGAATTATTGGTGGTGGCATGAAGCTGGGCCACTCCGGCCCCGAGTTCCTGCCAGTAATTCCCTGACAGACGTGCCGGGGCAATCCATTCCATCAGCAGGTAATTGATCTCCTCTTCATGGCCGGCGCCGTAAACTTCCGGTATCTTTAGCGGGCTATGCTTTGCCAGCATTTGTAAGCCTTTCGCCTCTTTGGGAAAAATATCCCTTCGGGAATCATAATTGGTTTTGAGCAAAAATTCCCCCTGGTCGGTGTCCAGGTAAATGGCTTGGTTGAGGTTGCCGGCAGCCACCAGGCGGGTTTGGGAAAATTGTGTCTCCCTGCCTAAAGTCTTGAAAAGTATGCGCTCAAATTTCTGGTTTTGATCAAACATTAATGTGTTCAGCTTCTATTTTGTCCAGCAGCTGCTCAATGGCCTCATCCAGGATTTCATAGACCTCCTGAAATTCCTTTTCCCCTCCATAATAAGGGTCCGGGACCTCATTGATTCCCTGAAAATCCGCAAGTTCACGAAGCATCAGGATGCGGTCATGGGTCACATTGTGTTGGGCCATGATAGCGTGGACGTTGTCATAATTCGATCTATCCATTACCAACAGGTAGTCGAAATGTTTAAAATCCAGGCGGTTTATCTGCCTTCCCCTATGGTTGATTGTGATGTTGAACTTTTCTGCACACTGTATGGTGCGCTCATCGGGAAGCTCGCCGATGTGGTAATCAGAAGTGCCGCAACTGTCAGCAGACAGTGCGTGGGACAGGTTCCTTTCCTTCACCTTGTGGTTAAAAATAGCTTCGGCTAGAGGCGAGCGGCAAATGTTGCCCAAACAAACAAACAGTACTTTAATCATAATCATCTAATTGAAAACCCCAGCCCAGCGGTGAGGATGTTGAATTCTTGGAAGGTGTAGTCGGCATTTAGGAAGATGGGCCCAAGATCCACTCTCACACCTACATTGCCCATGGCCCCGGCCACCGCATACCTGAGGCTGATGGGATCCACGATGGGGTTGGTGAAATTGGAGACGTTATAGGTGCCTAAAAGGTCAAAATCCGATGTGCCGGATATGTATCCCGCCGAACCATAAAAGGTAAAAACAGAAAGCTTTTTGCTGAGCAATAGTTGGTAAGTCCAGGTGTTGACCTGAAGTTCACCACGCCCATCGGTGATTTCTTCCAGGGCATATCCAGCCTTGAGACTGTTGAAGGCCACCAAGCCTGATAAATGAAAAGGAAGTTCTCTCAACCCTGGAATATGCTGCTTGATGTCATGCTGTATGCCCCCTCCAAGGATGCCAACTTCCACGCCTTCAATTCGAGTATTAGGCAGAAAGCGGAGCTTGATGTCGGTGCCGAATGGTAAGCCCAACCCGGCCTGCAGCACGGGCGCGGGGACATAATTCACGGGCATCCCGGCCCCGGGGAGTGCATCCACCTGGGCGGCTACGAACCCGTCTTCATAAATGTCCAGCGTTCTGCCAGGACTTTCCGAACCGAATAGCGTGGGGAGTTCGGTAGGGCCTGTTTCCCCAGAGACGCGTAGGTTGTTGTACTGGCTGGGGTCAAAGAGGAAGCTTTCCATCCTGGAGGGAACGGCCGCAGCACTGACACCGATTTTGAAATCAAATCCCAAAGTGCTGTGAGTTTTGGCAGTGTTGGCCCAGCCGGCACCCATGCTGTAGGCAAACCCTTCGGCAGCGGGCTGCACGTAGTGGTTTAGGTAGGTGTTGACATCCGCCACTCCCGATTGCAGGAGGGTTTCTATATCACTTCGGCTCTGGGAAAAGGCCGAAAAACTCATCAGACTCAGCGGAATGGCTACCGCTGCAATAATTTTTTTCATGTACATGGGCACTAACTCAATATAAAACTAATTAAAAAAGAGAAAAAATTATGCCCTCGGGTAGATTTTTGAGGAGTATTTTAAAAAAATGAAATTATTTCTACCTTTGCGGAACGATTCTTTGATGAGAATCATTCTTAGTGGGAAATGAATATAGAGGGAATCAAAAACATCATTACAAAAGGCGGATTGAAGTTTACGCATCAGCGCATGGTCATATACAATGCCATAGCCGAAGCCAAAAACCATCCCACAGCCGAGCATGTTTTTGAGCAGATCAAAAGTGACAATCCTTCTATCTCATTAGGCACAGTCTATAAAACCCTGGACACCTTCGTGACCGCGGGAATCATCCAGAAATTTGTGGACAATAAGGGAGTAATGAGGTTTGACGGTATTCTGGAAGCCCATAGCCACCTTTATTGTAAAAAGACCAACGAGATCAGCGATTATAAGAATGCTGAACTGGAAGCCTTATTGACCAAATTCTTTGACAAGAATCAGATAGAGGACTTTGATATCGATGAGATATCGATCGTGATCAAAGGCCAAAAGCTATAATTCAATCATTAATAACAATAATTTACTTAACCAAAAATCAATTTAATATGTCTTTAGTAGGAAAAAAAGCACCTTTATTCAAAGCACCAGCAGTAGTGGACGGAGAGGAAATCGTAGAAGGATTCTCTTTGGAGCAATACATTGGCGAAAAGGATGTGATCTTCTTCTTTTACCCAAAAGATTTCACTTTCGTTTGCCCTACTGAAATCTTGGCTTTCCAAGAAAAGTTGGCTGAGTTTGAAAAAAGAGGCGTTGCCGTAGTTGGCGCTTCCACTGATACCGAAGAGTCTCACCTTGCATGGTTGGGTCTTCCTAAAGCTCAAGGCGGTATCCAAGGTGTTACTTATCCGATCGTTGCCGATCCTGCCAAAACCATCGCCCATAACTATGGCGTGTTGGCCGGTGAGTGGAATTACAACGAAGAAGGTGAATTGAACTATGAAGGTGCTCCAGTGGCATACAGAGGTTCTTTCTTAATCGACAAGAATGGTGTGGTAAGACACGAAACCATCAACGACCTTCCTCTAGGTAGAAACATCGACGAGATGATCCGTCTGGTAGATGCCCTACACCACGTAGAGAAGCACGGTGAGGTTTGTCCTGCCAACTGGGAAGAAGGAAAAGAAGCTATGGCAGCTACCAAAGAAGGCGTTTCGGCTTACCTAGGTAAGAACTAAGATTCGCTTTTAAATAAAGCCTTTAAAAAGCCCTGCCGTAATGATGGGGCTTTTTTGTTGTATTAGGCACTAAGTTGGTTTAGGAGTTTATTTCCCGGTGCTGCGCAAGGCGGGA
Organism: Litoribacter ruber; assembly: GCF_018449405.1. Classification (NCBI taxonomy): domain Bacteria; kingdom Pseudomonadati; phylum Bacteroidota; class Cytophagia; order Cytophagales; family Cyclobacteriaceae; genus Litoribacter; species Litoribacter ruber. Next base: position 27,897 of record NZ_JAHCMY010000014.1, on the reverse strand, counting down.
GGTTTAGGGGTTTAGTCGCAATGCGAGGCGGAGGGATGCAGGTGGGGCGCTGGGCACTGAGCACTGAGCACTGAGCACTGGGCACTGAGCACTGGGCGCTGAGAAAAGGGCGCGCCCCAGGTCATCTGGTTCCATGTGGCCTCCCTTGGCGATTATGGTTTAAAGTTTAAGGCTTAAGGATGATCCAGTGTCATAAACTATAAACGCTCCGCAGGAGCCATAAGCCATAAACCCCGCAAATGAGGCTTATGGTTTATGGTTTATGGTTTGAAGTTTAAGGCTTATGGCATGAAGATGGTGTATCCGGGAGGCCTTCTTTACCTAAACTTCTAAACCGTCCCGATGCGCGTCAGCGCCCATTGGGGCATTAACCTCCCAAACCATTACGTTTCATCAGCTTTATATTTTCTCGTTAATTATTATGGTAGCTAGATAATTTTGGTTAATAAGGTTCAAGAGAAATCATATTTGTTTAATTTTAATAGCATTACTTTTTAATCCAAAAACCGTTGAACTATTTTGTAAACTTACAGGTTTATTTATGAGAGTTGTTAGTGTAATAGAGCGATCATATGGAAGTCTTTTTGCAGTGAAATTTGAAGGGTATGATAAAGATTCGTTAGAAATTATTCAAGAACAATGGTCCAGTGTCTTATACTTAAGATCGTTTTTCAAGCAATACCAGAAAGATTATTTATCGTTTTATCCCAAGGTGAAGATTAATCAAATGGTAATCAAAGCGATTGATGATGCGGATTGCCTATTTGAAAAGCTGTTTGATCTAGCAAATGATATTAGCGGGGCATCTTTAGCTGATTTTTTTAAACCTTTGGATAATAAAGAGGAGGAAATCTCCTATGAGCTTCAGGCTCTCAAAGCTTATGGTGTGCAGAGTTACTCTTTTTTAAGAATTTACGCAGTAAAGTTTGGACAATCATTTGTAATCACTGGAGGAGCAATCAAATTGACTAGGCGGATGAAAGATAGGCCGCATACGAAATTAGAACTTCAGAAGCTGGAATGGGTGAAGGAGTATTTAAGTGGTGGCCATGAGGCGGCATTTGTGTATTTAGATATTAAGGGTGATGAATAAAATTGAGAAAAAACTTAAGAGTCTAGCAGAGAAGGAACCTTCCTCTAATTGGAAGGAAAAAGTTTCTTTTAGAAAAGAGAATAAAGCTTGGTTAAAAAAATCAGTGCAGATCTCTTTGAGGATATTGGATGTGCTCGAAACTAAAGGCTGGACCCAGGCTCAGTTAGCCCATGAGTTGGGGGTTTCTCCTCAACAAGTAAGCAAATATCTACATGGGGAAAATGACTTTAAGCTTTCCACCCTTGCCAAAATTGAAGATGCCCTAGGTATAGAACTCCTTCAAATCTCAGAGGAAAACGTATCCCAAAGCATCAAAATACCTGAATAGGTTTAGGAGTTTATTTCCCTGTGCTGCGCACAGCGGGAGGTTTAGGTGTTTAGTCGCTATGCGCGGCGGAGGGATGCAGGTGGGGCACTGGGCACTGAGCGCTGGGAAAAGGGCGCGCCCCAGGTCATCTGGTTCCATGTGGCCTCCCTTGGCGATTATGGTTTAAAGTTTAAGGCTTATGGTTTGATCCATTGTCATAAACTATAAACGCTCCGCAGGAGCCATAAGCCATAAACCCCGCAAATGAGGCTTATGGTGTATGGTTTAAAGTTTAAGGCTTATGGTTTGATCCGTGTCATAAACGATAAACGCTCCGCAGGAGCCATAAGCCATAAACCCCGCAAATGAGGCTTATGGTGTATGGTTTAAAGTTTAAGGCTTATGGTTTGATCCGTGTCATAAACGATAAACGCTCCGCAGGAGCCATAAGCCATAAACCCCGCAAATGAGGCTTATGGTTTATGGTTTAAAGTTTAAGGCTTATGGTTTGATCCGTGTCATAAACTATAAACGCTCCGCAGGAGCCATAAGCCATAAACGGATTAAATTCCTTAATTTTGTCCGAATGAAACGGTTATACGATCTATCCATGCAGGCTTTCGAACTGCTTTTTCCCTTGGTGGGCAGGACCAATGCAAAGCTGCAGGCAATGGCCGAGGGAAGGAAAGGTGTATTCGGCAAACTCGCAGCATTCAAGTCCCAACATGAAAAGGTCATCTGGTTCCATGTGGCCTCCCTTGGCGAATACGAGCAGGCCAAACCCGTGATGGCCAAGCTTAAGGAAAAATCGGATGCCGCCATCCTGCTGACTTTTTTCAGTTCCTCCGGGTATGAAAACGTGATCAGGAAAAAACAGCCCTCCGTCGACGGGATCTTTTACCTGCCCTTTGATACCGTTGCCAATGGGGATCGGTTTGTGAAAGCCATCCAGCCAAAACTAGCCCTTTTTGCCAAATATGATATTTGGCCCAACTATATGAAAGCCTTGCAAAAGCACAAAGTGCCCGCATACCTTTTTTCCGCGGCCTTCAGGGAGGAGCAGTCGTATTTTAAAAAGGACAGTTTTCTTCGGGAAGCCCTGAAAAGCTTTTCCCATATTTTTACCCAAAACGAAAAATCCCTAGAGCTCCTCAAGCAGATTGGCTATCAATCGGCCAGCTTTACAGGCGATACCAGATTTGACAACGTAAAGGCTCTTAGCGAAAATCCCCAACGGTTCCCGGTGCTAGAAAAGTGGATAGGGGAGCAGCCTGTTTTGGTGGTAGGCAGCGCTTGGCAGGAGGACATGGATTGCCTCATTCCGTTTATCAACAAAAACAGAAAGTATAAATACATCATAGCTCCCCACGAGATCAAGTCGGAGAAAATGGGGGCCTGGCGTAAGGCTATTTCCAAACAATCCGAGCTTTACAGCAATTTTAAAGGGGATGAGCTGACCAAAGTGGTCATCATTGACAACGTGGGCATGCTTTCATCTTTGTACCAATATGCCGAAATTGCCTATGTGGGCGGGGCTTTTGGCAAGGGGCTGCACAACATTTTGGAACCCATCGCCTATGGCATACCGGTTCTTTTCGGAAAACTGAAGAAAGTCGGCAAATTCCCCGAAGCAGCTATCAGTCAAAAGTATGGGTGTGGGTTTGAGGTTAGTGGTGCCGAGGACTTTTTAAATAAGGTGATGTTTTTGCAGGACGAAGAGGTGTATAAATCCGCCCAGTCAGCTGCCAAAAAAATGGTGGAGGAAAACCTGGGCAGTGCCCAAAAAATAGTAGACCATATCATGAAAGAAATAAAAGGATGAAAGGTAGGGTAATCAAATCAACAGGCAGCTGGTACATGGTGCAGGTCGGCGACAAACTCCTACAGTGCCGCTTGAGGGGCAAGTTTAAGCAGGATGACCTCAAACTCACCAATCCCATTGCCGTGGGCGATTACGTGGAAATGGAACAGGAACAGGATCAGGATACCGCCGTCATTACCGAAATCCTGCCACGGGAAAATTACATCATACGGAAGTCTACCCGCAAAACCCATTTTTCCCACATCATGGCCTCCAACATTGACCAGGCCTTTTTGGTGGTTACCCTGAGAAACCCCCGCACATCATTGGGCTTTATCGACAGGTTTTTGGTCAGTGCGGAGAGTTTCCGCATTCCCACCACTATTGTGGTCAACAAAATGGACCAAAAGCATACCGATAAGGACTGGGCTTTTTTGGAAGACATCATGGAGATCTATGAGCCCCTTGGCTATCCGGTAATCCCCATGTCTGTGCTGGTGGATGAGGATGTGGAGGAAAAGTTAATGCCCTTGCTTCAGGGAAAAACCACCCTGCTTACCGGTCATTCCGGGGTAGGGAAGTCCTCTTTGCTGAATAAAATTGTGCCAGAAGCCACCCAGGCAATCAAGGACATTTCCAAATTTACCACCAAAGGCGTCCACACCACGACCTTTGCCGAGATGTTTCCGATCAAGGACGGCGGCTACATCATTGATACGCCTGGGATCAAGGAATTTGGCATTTTGGATATTGACGACAATGAGCTTTCCCACTATTTTGTGGAAATGCGGCAATACCTTGGTCAATGCAAATACAACAACTGCAAGCACCTCAACGAGCCTGGATGCGTGGTGTTGGAAAAACTGGAGAAGGGATACATCCACCCATACCGCTACGACAGTTACATCCGCATCCTTCACGAGGAGGACAGTTACCGATAAGAGACATTTAATTTTGAAACCTAAAGCAATTGCTTTAATTTTCCTTTTCAAAAGCCCCGAAAACTAATATGGCAGAGACAAAAACCCTGGTGCTTAACCATAAGCAGATTGAGCAGAAGATTACCCGCATCGCCTATGAGATCTACGAACGCAACCTCTCTGAAGAAGGGGTGGTATTTGCAGGCATAGCCGGGATGGGCTACAGACTCGCAAAAATGCTTTCGGACAAGCTCAAGGAAATCTCTCCCCTGCCCGTGGAACTGATGGAGGTGAAGTTGGATAAAAACGCGGTGGTGCAGGGAGAAGTGACGCTTTCCGCGGATCTGAATTTGGGAAACAAGAGCCTTATTTTGGTGGACGATGTGCAAAACACAGGTAAGACACTTGCCTATGCCCTGAAGCCTTTTTTGGAAATGCCCTTAAAGAAAATGGAAATTGCCGTGTTGGTCAACAGAAGCCACAAGCTTTTTCCCGTCACGCCGGATTATACCGGTTTTGAACTTTCCACAACTTTAAACGAACACATTGAGGTGGACCTGGAGTCTGCCCAAAACACCGTACACCTTCACTGACATGTCAATTCACCAATCTTCGAATATCAAACGAATCACTACCCACACCCTTCAGGAGATGAAGAACCGAGGGGAGAAAATTTCTATGCTCACTGCCTATGATTTTTCCATGGCGGGAATTGTCGATGCCGGAGGTGTGGACATCATTTTGGTGGGTGATTCAGCCTCCAACGTCATGGCGGGCCACGAGACCACCCTGCCGATCACGTTGGACCAGATGATCTATCACGCCACCTCAGTGGTGAGGGGCGTCAAGCGTGCATTTGTGGTGGTGGATATCCCTTTCGGTAGCTACCAGGGCAACAGTTCAGAGGCCTTGCGATCCGCTATTCGGATCATGAAGGAATCCGGAGCCCATGCCGTAAAGGTGGAGGGTGGCGCCGAGATCAAGGAATCGGTAGTCCGTATCCTGAGTGCAGGCGTACCTGTGATGGGCCATTTGGGATTGACTCCCCAGTCGATATACAAGTTTGGAACCTACACCGTAAGGGCCAAGGAGGATGCAGAGGCGCAAAAGCTCATCGAAGACGCGAAGATCTTGGAGGATTGTGGCTGTTTTGCCTTGGTATTGGAAAAAATCCCGGCTGCTTTGGCCAAAAAGGTAGCGCAAAGTGTGTCCATTCCCGTGATCGGCATAGGCGCTGGTCCTGATGTTGACGGGCAGGTCCTGGTAGTCCACGACATGCTTGGCATCACCCAGGAATTCAAGCCCCGCTTCCTCCGCCAATACGCCGACCTGCGCACCCAAATGCTCAAGGCGGTGGAGAATTACATTGATGACGTGAAGTCGAGGGATTTTCCGAATGAAAAAGAAAGTTATTGAGGGAGGTATGTTTTGGTACGAAGTACAAGGTACCAAGTACCAAGTACTCTTAGGACGAAGGCTTTATAGGCCAAATTTATCGTGGTTAGATCATTTGCCCGTCGGACTTCGTCCTCTATGTGTAAATCGGATGTAAAGAACTGCTGGGCAAATCGCCGCCTCGCGCTTAAACCCCTAAACGAGTCCCGATGCACGCCAGCGCCAATCGGGACCTAAACCCTTAAACCACCTAGTTTCTATTCATCCACGCCTCAGCCTAGTATCAAACTTAAACGCCTTGACTTCTTTTATCTTTAGTTTGGAATGCAGCTTATGTGCGCAGTTGATAATATAATTGTGCGAGGTGTCAATAATTGCGCTAGGTACTTTTAAGGCAAGAGAATCCTTGCTCACTATCCATTCTTCGGTAATTTCAGCTAAAACACTAGGTGCAGGGTAGTCTCGCCAGTTAGGAGGAAGGTCAGAGAATTTAAGTTCTATGATGGAATTGGAGGGTATCTGCAAAGTTATCATATCCATTTCAGGAAGGACCATTGGTGGTATATTTACCAAGGCTTCCAGTAGAGCTATTTCCCTACTTTCCCCGGTATATAAAACAGGGGAACCTTTTTTGTTCCACCGACCCCCGAATAAAGAGGATCCTGTGCCAGAAAGATCCCGAGAATATTTAGTAGAGGCTAATCGGAATACAAGCATACCCTAGCTATAGACTCCGTGCTCGATTCTGCCAAGCAAATCCTTCACCTTGGCCACACCTCCGGGCATTTCTATCAATTGCTCGGGCTGTTTTCCTCCCAAGGCTGTATTGGGCAATTGCATCCATTGGATGAAGTTAGCTTTATCCTGAAACACCTCCACTCCATTGAGATAGAGGTCAGCCAATTCAAAAAGCTTGACCCCATGATATTGATCAAGCTCCTTATCAGCCTTGATCCAGCGATACAAAGTAGGTTCCGAAACGTGTAACATGGAGGCTGCTTGGGATTTGGACAGCTCGAAATATTCCCTGAAATTCTCGATAGCCTGCGAATGCAAACCTTTGGCAGCAATCTCTATAAAATCAAATGGACTCTCAATCTCCCCTCCGACATACTCTTCCCCCAGCACCTTGATCAGCTTCTCAAAATGCCCCGCCACTCTTTTACCGTATTTGCCCGTATCCTCCATAGTCTATCAAATGAAAAATTATATTATTAAATTTACGAAATAAAAGCCAGTATGTTTCCTCATCCGACATATTTCAGACTCGGGATTGCGTTATAATTTAACCGCAAAGATTTTTTTGTAATAAAAGCTTTGCGCTTCTTTGCCTCTTTGCGGTGGACTTTCTAGCGTTCAAAATTTAACCACAAAGGTCACGAAGAAGCGCTAAGTGGATTTGGTGAGAAGTGAGAAGTGGGTTTTCGCTCGATAAATAATCCGATGGCTTTAGCCACGATTCCAACGCTGAGAATTACGGCTAAAGCCAGAAACCTCCCCCTGCCCCCAGGACCTCCAACTGAAGTTGGAGGCAAGTAATTATTCACTGTCTCGAAAGTACGGTTGAATCTCACCGCAAAGTTTTTAAAGGAGCGCTAAGTTTATTTGGAATAATGGCTTTGCGCTTCTTTGCCTCTTTGCGGTTGTTAATTACAGTTGTTTAAATTATGAGGACCATCCTGACATCAACTCGTTCTTATTAAAGTGTCAAAATGTTTTGGTCTGTCTTTAAAAACTTCTTGATTAATGCTGTCTTTGATTGAAGTAGGGTGATTATTTCCTTATTTGAGCAGTTTCCTGTAGTAATCCAAATTAATTTGGGCGGAGGAATTGATCCAACCGCCTTGTAATAAAAATCTTTGCCTTTACTAAGTATGGCGTCAAATCCTTTTTGAGCAAACTCCCAGATTTCTGAATCACTAGCGGTATGAAGTCCTAACTGGTAGACGTGTTTACTCCCAGGAAAATCCTTTTCTAGAAGGATTATTAAATTAACTGAAAGGTTGTTGTCAATTAATATTTTTGACATATTAGTTCAGCTAACTGTAACTTTCCTTTCTGTATCCGCTGCATATGCCAGGCAAGCAAGAATATCTTCTCTATTTAGCATAGGGAAATTTTCTAGAATCTCTTCAATTGTATCCCCTGAGGCCATGTAACTTAGGATATCATATACAGTTATTCTCATGCCTCTTATACAAGGCTTGCCAGAGCGCTGCTTTGGATCAATAGTAATATGTTTTGTATAGTCAATCATAGCGTTTAGTAATATACGATATAAAAAAGCATAAAGATTAGTTTATCGTACAAAATAACAGCTAACCTATTAAAGTAGCTCGAAGTTTTTTATATAAAAGCTTTGCGGCTCTTTGCCTCTTTTCGGTGGACTTTCTAGCGTTCAAAATTTAACCGCAAAGGTCACGGAGAAGCGCTAAGCGGATTTTGTGAGAAAACATAATGTGGAGTCAGCGAAGAGGAAACTCTGAGAAACTCTGTGAAGAACTCTGAGAAACTCTGTGTCCCTTTTCTTTCCGCGAAGACGTGTACGTGGCTTCCCACTTCGTACTTCCCCTACGCGTCCTTCTTAGGCTCGCTATCGCTGCTGGCCATATTATCCACCTCTTGCTCACTGTCCGCTATTGCGTGGGGTGGGGTGATGGGGTAGAGGAAGTCCTGGAGCTCTTTGAGGAAGCCCAGGCTGCCGTTAGACAGGTTGCTCAGCACGATGATGGTGCTGTGGTCTTTTGGGTTGCGCAGCATGTAGGTGTTGTAGCCATGCCATAGACCTGCATGATAGTGGACAATATCGCCATTCTTAAGTTCCTTGATTCTCCAGCCATAGCCGTAATCCTCATTATCCCTTCTTTTGCGTACCCGGCTTCCCATCCAGGCCTCTTCGAGGGTTTCCTTGGATACCAGCTTCTCGGTGTACAACGCCTGGTCCCATTTATACAGGTCGTCAAGGGTGCTATAAAGCCCCTTGTCGCCCAACACGTAATCGAGATAGTCTGGATTTCTCTTCCTTCTGTTGCGCTCATGGCCAGGTACGACCAGGTCTGTAGGAAGGTTGTCGCTATAGGTGAAGGTGTGCTCCATGTCCAACGGCTTGAATATCCTTTCCTGAAGGAAATCCGAGAAAGCCATCCCGGAGGCCTTTTCCACTATAGAAGCCAACAGGAAGTATCCCGTGTTGCTATAATCAAACCTGATATTGGGTCTGTAATACACGGGGGGCTGATGCGCATACATGAGGTCGATCACATCGTTGTTGAATATCGGCAAAGACCTGTCGGGCCAAAGCTCATCGCTGAAATACGTGTAGTTTGATAAGCCAGATCGATGGGTGAGCAATTGCTTGACGGTAATGTCAGGGTAGGGGAATTCCGGAAAGAACTCCTGAATCACATCCTCATAATCCAGCTTGCCCTCTTCCTTGAGCATCATCACGGCCATGGCGGTAAACTGCTTGGAGACTGATGCCAGTTGAAAAGCTTTATCCGTGGTCATGGGCTCCCTTTTGGCAAGGTCGGCATACCCAAAGGCACTTTTAAAAATAACCTGATCATATTTGGTGACCATCACGGTGCCGTTAAATCCCCTTCTTTTATGGTAATAATTGAAAAGGGAATCCAACTGCCCTTCCAGTTCCCGAGCAGACTCCTCTGTAAAGGTTTCCGGTATCTCAATTCTCTCCCGCCCATCATCCTCTAGGGCGGCCATGACATTGACCAGCGGGTCCTCATGAAAGGGGATGGAAGATCCCACCCGCTGCTCTGCCTGGGGCTCCTGGCAGGCATAGCCAATGATCAGCAGGATCGGTAAACTCAAAAACTTAATTATAGGTAATCTTTTGGGTAATAAGGGCATGTATGCTGTATTTTTCTTGCTAGGGAATCTACAAACTTAACGGAACAACTTAAAATACCAACAAATAATTCAACTTATTTTGAATTGGGTTTAGAAGGTTATCGTCCCTGCGGGACCGTTTAGGGGCTTAGATTAAAGACCTAAACATCTAAACCTCCCGATCCGCGAAGCGGCTATCGGGAAATAACCTCCTGACCCCACTCATACAAATTCTGCGGTGTTATACTTTTTCTTGGCTACGGGATACGGTTTGCCGGCTACGAACTTGAAAAACTCTATGCCCAGCATACATACCTTGTGGGGGAAAGTCTCGCCTTCAAATTCCAGGGTAAAAGAAAGATCGCCGGGGTTGAGCTCCATGGGCAAATAATCGCTTTCCGTTCTGACGCCGTCTGCTTCCTCAGCCTCCAGTTCCACGGCGGCGGCCTCTGCAAACAGCCGGAAATGGGTGGCGTTGCTTGGGCCCCTGAATTCCTGGGGCTGCAGCTCCTCGAAAGTGAATTGCACTGCCCTGTCGGTTTTACTTACCTCATAATAACAATTCAGGGTGCTTTTGAGGGACCTGGCTTTGTTGGCTCTGAACCCTTTTAATATAGCGAGGTTCTCAGGAGTGAGCACCCTGCTCCCACGGTCGCTCACGGGGTCGTTTTTGACTGCTTCTGAAAGGATGGATATAAACCTGGAGTGAAAGGTGCTGTCGGGTACGCGGATCAGGGAGTCCCTGACAGCATGTTTGAGTAGAAGCGCCATGTGGGAAGCGGTGCCAAATTCCTGCATGTTTTCCCGGGTACGCTCGTATTTGGGATCGTTCATGATCCTCGACTTGGTGACACCGCCTTTTTGCCGGGCCCGCGGACCTTCCGAGGTGTTATAAAACGTCACCCCACCGATAGTGCCGGTGAAAGTAACCATACTGGTTTGTTTTGCCATAGGTTTTAAAATTAGGAATTAGGAATTGGGAATTGGGAATTGGGAATGAGGAATTGGGAATTAGGAATGAGGAATGGGGCTGCGTCAATTCTTCATTCCTAATTCACCATTTTTAATTATCTAAACTTTTCCCAAATACACTGTCCTCGACACTTCATATTTGCCGTTGCGCGGGTTTTTGAAGGTGAAGAAGGCGTAGGCGTGTAGGTTTCCGCGGTAGCGGTCGGGGTTGCTTACGGGGATCTCCTGCATCTCCATGGACCTGGGGTTGCCTTCGGTGCAGTGGAAGGAGCGGATCTTGACCGTGTCGTAGAGCAATACCGAAACCTTATCGCGGTTGGCCGCATTCCCCTCCCCGGCGTTGTTCTGCCATTTGACCAGGACGGTCTTTTCATCCTTCCATTCCACGCTGCCCTCAGACATCCCGGTAAGGTCGCCTCCGCTTACCTGCAGCAGGCCTGGAACGGGTTCGGGTTCGCCCTCCTTGAAGGCCGTTTTGAGGAATTTGCTCAGTCCCACTTTTGCCGGTGAGCGCATGCCCGTTTGATAGTTGATGAAGCCCAAGCGGAAGATCTTGGTCAGGGGCTTTACAAACTGGTTTGCCATGTAAAACCTGTCCCAGCCCATGGTCTGGAGTTCTGAGGGGGCAGAATGGTCCGGAACCACATAGGTCCTTACATAAGTGATGCCGTTGACGGTGTAGTAGACTTTGTCGCCGTGGCGGCCATTGAGGCCCTGTTCGTGTAATGGTGCTCTTGCCATACGAATTAGTTGTGCGTGAAAAAGGGACACAGAGTTTCTCAGAGTTTTACCCCGATAGCTATCGGGGGAGTTCCACAGAGTCCTCTTCGCGGAAAATTGTTGATAATTTTAAATGAATATTTGAATGGCTAGAAAAAAAACACCATAAATGCGTAAATTTGGCCTTAAATTTGTTGCGGTAAAAAAGCTACTCGAAATTAAAAATTTTGAAGGTCTCAGCCTTACCGGAAGGATTTCCATGTGCGGAATCCCATGAGCCAGAGAAGCCGCTGAATACTCAAAATCGGCTTCCGGTCCCCACTACATAACCTCGATAAATACCAAGGCTAGGTCATTTCCATATCAATGTGGTATTAAATTAATTATTGCTGCAATACAAAGCAAACATTTAGTCATATTTTATTTATAACCAGTCCGTTAGCACCCAGACTCTACCCCGCATAGACTCCCAAGCCACCCTGTCAAAATACGGAGAGGGTACGGAGTGGGTCCCGAGTGGGATCGGAGTGGATACGGAGTGGGTTAACCGCGGATTTGCTTCAATGTAGGCATTGGGTCCTAGCTGCCTTAGCTAAAACTCAAGTAAGCCATAAATGGGATATGGGCAGTGACAGGGTAAGTGTCCGGCTAACGAGGAGAGTGAAAAAGCCGAAAGACCGAGTGGTGATTTCGGAAAGGAAAATAGGGTTTAATTACCAGTAAACATGTACCAAATATTGATCCAATTTTTTAGCCTGGCAAATGAGGGTGCGGGAAATGGGGCGTTTAGCGTATTTTGGCTGGGTGGCACATAAGTCTGCACTTGATTAACCGAGGAGTAGTTAGCATGGTTTTGACTTGAAATAGCCACTAATGCACTGATGAAACCAGGCATTAGTGGCTGTTATTTTTTAATAATGAAATTGGTTTATTACCTCACAAAGGTATAGGTCCCCTGGATTTCATTGGTAGTTTTCATTTCCCCTTGGTTGGTTTCCGTTATATGATCAAAATCCATGATCAGAATGCGATCGGTGATTTCCCGGATAATGGCTTCTGAAGGTTCTGATCCCTCTGCATGCACCCTGATCACGTTGTCGCCTACAATTTCCCAGTCTCCAGACTGCATAAAGCCTTCAAGCCTGTAAGAAACCTCACTGGGAAACATTTCTTCCCTATCGATACCAAAAAAATCCGAATCAAAGACATCATCCATACCCCCGTAATCTACTTTCATGTCTATAATATAGCTGCCGCTGGTGTGGTAGCCATTGGGGTTTTGTTGAAACTCGATGATGACATCCAGGTCTCTTCCTTCTCCTACGGTAGTTGTCGTGCTTGTTTCACCATAAGCGCTTACAGAGGAAACGGCTGTGTAATTCATCTCCTCTAAATTCCAGGTACCCATAAATTCTTCAGGCTGGTTCCATTCTTCATCATTTGAACAGGAGAAAAATGCAAGTAAGGCCGTTGCCATAAACAACAATCGTAAATTTTTCATCATAAAAAGGGTTTTGGTGTAAAATAAATTAAGGGTTTTGGTATAAAATAATTAAAGTAGTTTTCCGCAGCGGTCTATTCCGTCATAGGCAGTCCCCAAAAGGAAGTCCACTGTATAAAATACAGGAGTAGCGTATAGTCAAAGGTATGGTAAGAGTTCAATTGCCAATTTTTCTTAGGCGAAGGCTGAAAGAAATGCCCCCTTTCGGAAAAATAAATATGATGCCGGCTGGTTAAAATCAAATATAAGCAAGTTAAAAGTCTCAGAACAATAAATTTTGTAGGTTAAATAGTGTTATTGCCGTGGCAAACTAATAAAATATTTTTAAAACACCTAATTTTGGTTTTTGATACCCCGTATTTAAGGGCAAACTGCTCCCTTTTGGAAAAGTTACGGGGGTTGTAGTTGGAAATCACAGACAAGGAGCTGGACAGGGATATCCGCAATCTATCCATTCCATGGGAAGACCAGCATATACCCTATGTTCCACTGGAAGAAATGGACTGTTATTCTGAGGAGGGTAAAGAAATATTTCGGCAATCCAGGCTAAAGCGCCAACGGGAAGCCGGAATAATTTAGACGGAAGACCGAACAACGAAGACGGAAGACGCTGTAAATGGGCCACAAAGGCCACCAAGTTTTCACGAAGTTTCACTACTTGTCCCGAGTAGCGTAGCGGATCGGGAAAGGCCACTTCGCGGAGAAAAATTTAAAAGTTTGAGAAAAAAGTGTCAAGTAAATTTAGGACGTGACACGGAAGACGCCTGCCTTAGGGCAGTCGGGGGGGCGGAGAGGGGCAGCGAAGCCGGGCATCCCTTTGGGAAGGTACACCTCTTTAAATCAGGGCCATCATGCCGGGATTCTGGCCTGGATGTGCAGTTGCAAATAACATTAACCTATATTTTTATTACTTGAGCCTTATGGAGAAATTAGTCACAAAAGATTCATGGAAGAACTCGCCAATAGATCAACCTAAACGGATTGAAATGGAGTTGCCCCTTACTGAGGGGCAGTTTGAAAAGCTGAAAAGAGGGTTTGTGCCCAAGCAAATGGAAGACAAATGGTTTGTTTTTTATGAGAAAGGCTGGATTTATTTCCACCGCTCCTGGACAGGATACGGGATTTTCAGGGCGGAAATCAAAAATGTTAAGGGGAAGTTTTCCATAACTGAGTTTTATGCGGAGAGAAACCCGGCGAAATACAACAATCAGGAAGACCGGGAGGATATCAGGATGATCAAATTGCTTATAGAACAGGATCTTATGGCTGAGTGCTGAGCAGGGAGCGCTGAGCAGGGAGTTCCTCCTCTGTTAAACCTTTAATCCCTTAAACTTTTACTCTTTTTCGGACCATTTTTCTGCAGCGAATTTTCGTTGGCTTTCAAGGCTTATAAATCCTCCAGCCAATCCTTTGCTGTGTCAGCCTTACCCCTATGTTACCCAAAATTGACACAAGGTGTCGTGTTTTTTGCCATTTATAGGCAAAAATACCGTGATCGGGGTATTGTCTCTTAAGTATTTAAGCCTTAAACTGCAGGTGTTAAATAAAAAAAGCCCCACAGAAGTATGCAGGGCAGAGAATTTCTTCGGCTTATAGCCTTGTTGTGAATTGTCTTTCGTCACGAATATAAAAAATTATTTTGATATGGAAAAAATTTTTGGAATTGATTTAGGTACTAATTCTTTTGGTGGAGTCTTGAGAGAAGGCGGTGAGTTTCCTTGGTATGGGGTATGTACCTTTAAAAAGGGAGTAGGGAATAAAGAGGGAAAGGAGTATTCCTATGCAGGGGAAAGGACGAAGAATAGAGCCACCAGAAGACTGTATAATGCGAGAAGGTACAGGAAATGGGCCACCTTACAATTCTTGATAAGCAATAATTATTGCCCCTTGGCACAAGAAAAACTAAATGAGTGGAGATATTATTCCAAGGATACAGGAAGGACATTTCCTGTAGATGATGATAGTTTTAATTCGTGGATTAAACTTGATTTTAATAAAGATGGTTTTCCCGATTATTCAAGTCCATATCAACTTAGGAGAGAGTTATTGTTTACCAAGCTTAACCTTAATGAGCGTTCAGATCGATATAAGCTTGGAAGAGCATTATATCATATCGCTCAACGAAGAGGATTTAAAAGTAGCCGAAAAAATGGAGGGACTGAAAAAGTCGCAATTTATAAGGGAAGTTCTAAGACAGCAACGATTGGTAGAAATGAATACGAACAGTTAATCCTTGACCATAAGACATTAGGAGCAGCTTTTGCTTTTTTAGAAGATAGTGGAATTAGAATTAGGAATAGGTACACCCTAAGGGCTGATTATGAGCAAGAAGTGGATATCATTTGTTCATTCCAAGAGCTTGAGCGAGAGAAATTTTTAGACCCGATAAAAAAAGCAATTTTTTATCAGCGGCCGCTAAGGTCTCAGAAGGGATTAGTCGGGAAATGTACATTAGAACCAAAAAAGCCTCGCAGTCCTGTCAGTCATCCTGCTTTTGAAGAATTTCGTGCCTGGAGCTTCCTTAATAATATTAAATACTTTGAATCCCATACAGGTAAATGGGAGCCAATTCCTTTGGCCTTAAAAGAAGAGGTACTTAAAGAGAAGTTTTTTTTTAAAAATGATAAGGAATTTGAATTTTCAAGGTTAAATAAGCATTTGCAAAAAATAGGCAATAAAAAATGGAAATTTAATTTCAAGGATGAGACAAGTGTGCCGGGTTGTCCAGTTTCTGCAAGATTGAGGTCTCTATTTGGTGAGGATTGGATGACTTTTGAGAAAACAAAACAGACTTTTAAATATGGTAAGCCCAAAACCATAACCTATACCATTGAAGATGTTTGGCATGTGCTATTTTCTTATGAGGATGAGGAAATCATGCAGGATTTTTTTTTAACTAATTTTGAGTTTAATGAAGAGCAGTTAATAGAAGTGACTGCTTTGTGGAATTCTTTCCCAGATGGGTATGCAAGTCTTAGTTTGAAAGCCATCAATAACATTTTGCCATTCTTGAGAAAGGGATTGACTTATACAGAAGCAGTTCTAATGGCAAAAATCCCGGACTTAATGGGTGTGGAGGCTTTTGCCCAGAACCAGGACTTTGTTACCACCCGAATTATTCAAGAAATAGAGGATAATAGAAAAGAGAAAAAGGCGATAGGTATAGTAAATAAACTCATAGCCGATTATTTCTTGGAGGAATATAAACAAGGTTTTAATGATCCTTCTTATAAATTAGATGCTGATGATAGGAGTGACATCCAAAAGGCAATATCTGCTCATTTTGGAGAAGAAGCTTGGGATAAGGAAATAAACCAGCAATTTTATATTTCAAGGGTTGAGTCTCTATATCAAGATTTTTTTGCAAGTCGGGTCAGAAAGCATTTTCTCCAACCGAATTTGTTAGATCAGGTAAAGAAAGTCCTAGAAGATGAATTCCATCTTGAGGAAAAGATGCTGTCAAAACTTTATCATCCCTCCCAAATCGATATTTATTCACCTGCAAAAATGTCTGATGATGGAAAAATATACCTCCCATCTCCTAAAACCGGGGCTTTTAAAAATCCAATGGCTTATAAGGCGCTGTATCAATTACGCCGGGTCATGAATAACTTAATTGCAACTGGTAAAATTGACGAAGATACCAGGATTGTTGTTGAAATTGCAAGGGAATTGAATGATGCCAACAAAAGGTGGGCGATTGAAGCCTATCAAAGGCAAAGGGAAAATGAAAACAGGGAAATTGCCTTTGCCATAACCCAGTTATTACGGGATCCTGAATTTAGAGGGAATGCAAATCCCGACAACCAAACCGATAAAGAAAAGCTGCGACTCTGGACAGAACAAAGTGACAACCCAGAGGAGTTTTGGAAAGAGGTTTTGGCAACAAAGGATGATGTCAAGAAATATAGGCTTTGGAAAGAGCAAGGATGCATATGTTTCTATACTGGTAAAGTTATCCGTTTTACCCAATTATTCGATCCAAATATCATACAGTTTGAACATACCATTCCAAGAAGCCAATCTTTTGATAATTCATTGGCTAACCAAACGGTTTGCTATACTCATTATAATCATGATGTTAAAAAGAACAGACTTCCAGTTGAGTTACCAAATTATGAAGAAGATACGAACGAAGGAAAAGCGATAAAGCCACATTTAATAAATTGGGAAAAGAAAATTGATTCTCTTTACAAACTCATCCAAAAAGCTAAAGCAAGTTCCAAATATGCGCAGGATAAAAGCCAAAAAGATGCTGCAATTAGAAAAAGGCATCTTCTTCAGATGGAATATAACTATTGGAAAAATAAGATTGACAGATTTACAAGGAAAGACGTTCCCTCTGGATTCAAAAATAGCCAATTAATCGACTCCCAACTAATTTCTAAATATGCCTTCCATTATTTGAAAACTGTTTTTAATAGGGTGGATGTACAAAAGGGAACCGTGACTTCCATCTTTAGGAAAATTTATGGAATACAATCCAAAGAGGAAGAGAAAGACCGTTCTAAACATTACCATCATGCCATTGATGCGGCTGTACTTACGTTAATTCCCAAAGCTGCAGAGCGGGAAAGGATTTTAAAGGAATACTTTGAAGATATGGAGGAGTGCAGAAAACAGAAGTATCCTCTCCAGCCATTTGATGGTTTTTCAAATAAAGTATTTGAGGAGATAAAAGAAAATATTCTAATCAATAATATTCCGAACAAAGACCAAGCTTTTTCTCCTGGGAAGAAGGTGGTTAGAAGAAGGGGTAAGGTGGTTTTTCTCAGAGATTCGGGTGGTAAATTAATTTTAGACTGTAATGGGAATAAGGTGCCGAAAATTGCCCAGGGGGATTCAATTCGGGGACAATTACATGAGGATAAGTTTTACGGGAAAGTTAAGGTTGTTAAAAGGGATCCGGAAGGGAAACCATTGAGGGATGTTAAAAATAATTATATTTTTGAAGAGAAGGAAGATGGATTTAGGTTTGTCATCAGGCGGCCTATTGAAGAAATAACAGATCTTAAAAAGATCGTTGATCCTCATTTGGCTAGAATGATAGAGGCTCAAATAAATGGCAGATCCTTGTCAAAAGCTATCAATGATGGCGTGTGGATGATTAACAAGCTTGGAGAAAAAGTTAATAAAATTAGGAGAGTAAGGTGCTGGACTGGTGAAAAACCTCTTGCAATTAAAAGTCAAACATATAAATCTAGACATGATTATAAAAATTATTATTATGCTAGTAATGGGGAAAATTTTGCCTTTGCTATGTATTTAGGAGAAGATGGGAAAAGGTATATGTTTTCCAAAAGCTTATATGAGGTAAGGAATTTACAAAATGACAATAGTTTTGAATTACGAATTGAAATACCGAAAGGTAAAAGTCTCATCCCCGCATTTTTATTTCATGTGTTTAAGGTAGGTCAAAAAGTCCTTTTTTACGAGAAGCACCCTGATGAAATTGAAATATCTAATAAAATTGATATTTCTAGAAGACTTTATTATGTTGAAAGATTATACGATTCCACTAGGGGGAACATTAGATTCCGGCACCATTTGGAAGCGCGATCAGATGACCAGTTATTGATTGATTTTCCTGAAAAAGAATTTGGCAAAAAAGGGAAAAATGGGTTTTCTAAATTTTCATCTGAACAAATTTGGCCAAGATTGCTTCTGAGCCATGGTAATATGAACTTCTTAATTGAAGGAAAGGACTTTAGTTTTGGGATTGGGAGAGAAATAGTTTTAATTTAATTCTTAAATTAATGATTAAGAGAACTCTTTTTTTTGGAAATCCAGCCTATCTCAGTACAAAAAATGAACAACTATTGGTTTCTTTTCCGGATGAAAAGCCTGACAAATTCGTGCCAATTGAGGATATAGGAATAATTATTCTCGAAAATCAACAAATAACCATTACAAACGGACTTCTGGCTAAATTGACTAGCCAGAAGGTG
Source organism: Litoribacter ruber (assembly GCF_018449405.1). NCBI lineage: Bacteria > Pseudomonadati > Bacteroidota > Cytophagia > Cytophagales > Cyclobacteriaceae > Litoribacter > Litoribacter ruber. Next base: position 9,394 of record NZ_JAHCMY010000014.1, on the reverse strand, counting down.
GCCGTAGTGTCATGTAATGCCCAGCATTTGCCGAACGGGCTACTGCTTCCAATGCATGGACATACCGAGCAGACGGAAAGAATCAGGCACCAACTAGGAGTTTCTGTTCCCTTAAAAAAGAATTTGTGGCAGCAGACTGTAAGTTCCAAAATCCGGAACCAGGCTGGTCTACTCTCCGAAAAGGGCAAGCCAAACCAAAAACTGTTGTACTTGGCCAAAAACGTCAGTTCAGGAGATGTCGGTAATCATGAAGCTCTGGCCGCTGCTTACTATTGGCAGAACCTTTTTAGTGTTTCTGAATTTTCGAGGCATCAAGGCGGCATACCGCCTAATAATTTACTCAATTATGGGTATGCTATTTTACGAGCTGTCATTGCTAGGGCGCTCGTTTCTTCCGGCTTACTGCCCAACGTAGGAATCTGGCATAGAAACAAGTACAATGCCTATTGCTTGGCTGATGACATCATGGAGCCCTATCGGCCTTTTGTTGATTTAGTTGTTTCGCATATTGTAGAAACAGAAGATGATATTGCCGAGGTGACTCCTATTCTTAAAAAAGAACTGTTACAGATTCCTGCTTTAGATGTTAGGATAGACGGGCAGAAGAGTCCCTTGATGGTGGCGGCGAGTAGAACCACTAGTTCTTTATATGATTGTTATTTAGGAATAAGTAGAAAGATTATATATCCGGAGTATGGATGAAAAATATTTTTCAAGGTTAAACCAATATAGAAGTTTGTGGGTACTAGTATTTTTTGATTTACCAACGGAAACAAAGAAAGACAGAAAGATTGCATCTGGCTTTAGGAAAAAGTTGCTGGACGATGGTTTTTCCATGTTCCAATTTTCCATATACATGCGCTTTTGTGCCAGTCGAGAAAATGCCGATGTCCATATCAAAAGAGTTAAGAAGAACCTGCCACCCAAGGGCAAAGTGGGAGTTATGTCTATTACGGATAGGCAGTTTGGTATGATGGAAATATTTCAGGGGACAAAATCAGTGGAAACAGAAGCTCCTCACCAGCAGTTAGAGCTTTTTTAATTCTCGATTAAGAAAAATGACTTATATTTAGCTGACATTCAAAAGAATACAATTGTTTTTTTTATTCTAAAAAGCAGTGTAAAAAACAGCATACCAGCCACTTACGTGGAGGTATGCTGTGATTCCTATCCTAAGATAGCTGGTTGAAAGCAATTCACAACAGTTTTTTGGTGTTTCCTGTGGTTTCGGCGCTGTGATTCCTATCCTAAGATAGCTGGTTGAAAGCAATTCACAACCATTGGCTTTTATAAATACCAAATTTATTCGCTGTGATTCCTATCCTAAGATAGCTGGTTGAAAGCAATTCACAACTTGTGCAAAAGTTTGGTGCCCTCATACGGAGCTGTGATTCCTATCCTAAGATAGCTGGTTGAAAGCAATTCACAACTGCTGGCCACTATTGCTATCAGCATCTTCAGCTGTGATTCCTATCCTAAGATAGCTGGTTGAAAGCAATTCACAACTTACCTTGTCTGACCCTAGTAATATATAATGCTGTGATTCCTATCCTAAGATAGCTGGTTGAAAGCAATTCACAACGGGGGAGGTGGCAAAAGCTCCTCATCATCCGCTGTGATTCCTATCCTAAGATAGCTGGTTGAAAGCAATTCACAACGTTAAGCTGTAGCTGTAGTTTTGTTAGATGCTGTGATTCCTATCCTAAGATAGCTGGTTGAAAGCAATTCACAACACCAAAATAATTGCGGTTTTGGGCGTCCTGCTGTGATTCCTATCCTAAGATAGCTGGTTGACAGCAATTCACAACACCAAAATAATTGCGGTTTTGGGCGTCCTGCTGTGATTCCTATCCTAAGATAGCTGGTTGACAGCAATTCACAACACCAAAATAATTGCGGTTTTGGGCGTCCTGCTGTGATTCCTATCCTAAGATAGCTGGTTGAAAGCAATTCACAACACCAAAATAATTGCGGTTTTGGGAGTCCTGCTGTGATTCCTATCCTAAGATAGCTGGTTGAAAGCAATTCACAACAAAGCCCGTTAACGTTTGGTTTGCCGTTTGCTGTGATTCCTATCCTAAGATAGCTGGTTGAAAGCAATTCACAACTGGTTTGGGATGGTTTTGTTGAGATTGACGCTGTGATTCCTATCCTAAGATAGCTGGTTGAAAGCAATTCACAACAAAGCCCGTTAACGTTTAGTTTGCCGTTTACTGTGATTCCTATCCTAAGATAGCTGGTTGAAAGCAATTCACAACAAAGCCCGTTAACGTTTAGTTTGCCGTTTACTGTGATTCCTATCCTAAGATAGCTGGTTGAAAGCAATTCACAACAAAGCCCGTTAACGTTTAGTTTGCCGTTTACTGTGATTCCTATCCTAAGATAGCTGGTTGAAAGCAATTCACAACTAAGTATGTCAATGGGTTCGGAAGCGTTAGGCTGTGATTCCTATCCTAAGATAGCTGGTTGAAAGCAATTCACAACAAGGAAAGCAATTAACTTTATTCTGAAATGGCTGTGATTCCTATCCTAAGATAGCTGGTTGAAAGCAATTCACAACTTGGTCTTCGTAGGCTTGATAGTCGCTGGGCTGTGATTCCTATCCTAAGATAGCTGGTTGAAAGCAATTCACAACTTCGGCCCCCTTGTCAAAAACGACGGTTAAGCTGTGATTCCTATCCTAAGATAGCTGGTTGAAAGCAATTCACAACTTGGTCTTCGTAGGCTTGATAGTCGCTGGGCGGTGATTCCTATCCTAAGATAGCTGGTTGAAAGCAATTCACAACTTGGTCTTCGTAGGCTTGATAGTCGCTGGGCGGTGATTCCTATCCTAAGATAGCTGGTTGAAAGCAATTCACAACGTGACCAGCTATGCGGCTGTGGCGAAGAGGCTGTGATTTTATCCTAAGATAGCCGGTTGAAAGTAATTTACAACCAAGTATAGGTTTTGCTTTTCTTCTTTTCAGCTGTAATTCCTATTGAATGGGAGTGATCAGTCATTCAGCTGCATAGGCAATTCTTTTGAACAGGAATTCTGACCTAGTCAATTGAAAGGTGAAGGATCTTTTTCTACCAGAATGACACAATTATTTAATATCTTTCTTACATGAAAAGAGGCATTACCCCCCAACAGCCAATTAAGTTGAAGATTTCCTTAGAAGGACTGCCCTTTCGGGTGACCCGAAAAGTTCTGGTTCCACATAATACCAACCTGATACAATTGCACGTCGTTTTGCAATATGCTATGGGCTGGATGGGTGGCCACCTGTTCCAGTTTCGTGACCGGCGAACCTACCCGGGAGTCATCGCGTCCTATGCCGACGACCCTGAGTTTTTCATAGATGAAGTGGAGGAAACGCCTGCCCATCGAGTGAAACTGCACAGCCTTTACAATTTCCGGCAGGGCTTGCCTTTTTGGTACTGGTATGATTTTGGGTACGATTGGTGGCATAAGGTTTCCTTTTTGGTTCCCTCAAGGAGAGATTTGGGGCTTTTTGAGCTGTTTGGCGAACAGCCGCTATGCGTGGAGGCGGAAGGGAAATGTCCTCCAGAGGATGTGGGAGGCGTGTTTGGGTTTGAGCAATTTTGCCAAGTCATCAATGACCCAAACCATGAAGAATACCAGAGTTACCGCCATTGGCTCGGGCTGGATATGGATGCTCCCTATGATTTGATGCAGGTTGATGTATTGGCTATCAACAACTCCCTCAGGGATTTTTTCAATAGCGATAGGTGGAAGTGGGAATCGGATAGGTTTTTCAGGGAAGGCTTAATTTGACCTTGCGTTTCGATCTCCATTTATTTTTCCTATATTCAATTATACTTTTCGTTTAACCTTATTCTTTAGCCATGCGATCTATTTTCCGATTCCTTGTTTTTGCCTTCCCGCTGGTGTGCGGGGTATATGCCTGTGATTCAAAGCCCGAAGAGGGCGTCACCATTATTTCTATAGATCCGGATAAGTCCGGAAGGGTCAGTTTGTCGGAGCATTTTGGGGGTGTGGAGTATGTGTTGCTGGATTATCCGGACTCGATGCCCATCGTTAATGCTTACAACATGTTCTTTGCCGATGATAGGATTTTGGTGGAGAGCAGGGAGACGGCGGCATTGTTTGTTTTCGATGGCAAGGGGAAACTGCTGAATGTGATCCGGAGTTTTGGGGAGGGGCCCGGGGAGATCGTGCATATTGATGATTTTCATATTGAGGGTGATCGGATAGTGATTACTGGCAGGCCGTGGAAGCAGTTGGCTTTCGATTTTGATGGCAACCTGCTGGAAGAGGTTAGGCTGGAGCCAGGGTACAACAGGAACTTCAAGGGGGAAGATTTCAGCCTCTTCCATTACCAATATGGGGAGGGCGAGGATAAATGGACTTTCCAGCGGGTAGCGGATGGGGAAGTGGAAGGGTATATCCCGCTTAAGGATGGTTATGAGACTTTCATTAGAAGGGGTTATCCTTGGGGCTTTAGTTTTGACCCGTTCAGAAAACAGCTTTATTTTACAGAAACCAATACCTATAATGTTCAGATTTTTGATGACCAGGGATATTGGAAAGACAGTGTGACCTTTGATTTTGGCAGGTATTCCCTTGATCCCAAAAAACGGCTGGAGCTGGCCCAGGACCATCAGCAAAGAAGGACCTATCTGGAAGATAATCCAAGAGTGGAAGTCCTGACGACTTTCAATGGGTATAAGGGTTTCAGGATGTTAACCTTTCATCTCCCCGGGCATGGAAACCATGCGGTGTTTTTGGATGATGACTATCAGGTGCTTTCACAGGTAAAGGAGTGGGAGAATGATATCGACGGCATGAAGATCTACAATTACCATTGGGCTTTCACTGAGGATGAGGTCATCTACCAGCTTAATTCCCGCAAGTTCTATCAGGATTACACCGAGACTTTCAATGGGAAAAAGGTGGAGGTGAGACCAGGGAACGTTCATGATTTCTTTGAAAAAAACAAGGAGAAGCTGATGGAGGAGAAGATTGTGCTGGTGAAGTTGAGGGTGTAGGCTCGTGGATCCTTTTAGTACTCGTACTTAGTGATTGGGTACCAAGTACCAGGTACCACGTACCAAGTATTCAAGCATCAGATGTTGGCTAGCAGCCATTTGGCGCGGCTGAGGCAATTCGCCGTCTTTACTCTCGTGGCCCTCCCTCGAGCTGCGCTCTTCGGATGGGGTGTCATGGTAACGAGGATTACATTTTTTCAGCATTCATCATTAACCAAACGTGGCTGCACTGTGAACCGGTTTGTACCTCGTACTTCTAATTTTGTACTTACGAATGGGTACCAAGTACCAGGTACCACGTACCAAGTATTCAAGCATCAGATGTTGGTTAGCGGCCATTTGGCCCGGCTGAGGCAATTCACCGTCTTTACTCTCGTGGCCCTCCCTCGAGCTGCGCTCTTCGGATGGGGTGTCATGGTAACGAGGATTACATTTATTCAGCATTCATCATTAACCAAACGTGGCTGCACTGTGAACCGCATTGTACCTCGTACTTCTAATTTTGTACTTACGAATGGGTACCAAGTACCAGGTACCACGTACCAAGTATTCAAGCATCAGATGTTGGTTAGCGGCCATTTGGCCCGGCTGAGGCAATTCACCGTCTTTACTCTCGTGGCCCTCCCTCGAGCTGCGCTCTTCGGATGGGGTGTCATGGTAACGAGGATTACATTTATTCAGCATTCATCATTAACCAAACGTGGCTGCACTGTGAACCGCATTGTACCTCGTACTTCTAATTTTGTACTTACGAATGGGTACCAAGTACCAGGTACCACGTACCAAGTATTCAAGCATCAGATGTTGGCTAGCAGCCATTTGGCCCGGCTGAGGCAATTCACCGTCTTTACTCTCGTGGCCCTCCCTCGAGCTGCGCTCTTCGGATGGGGTGTCATGGTAACGAGGATTACATTTATTCAGCATTCATCATTAACCAAACGTGGCTGCACTGTGAACCGCATTGTACCTCGTACTTCTAATTTTGTACTTACGAATGGGTACCAAGTACCAGGTACCACGTACCAAGTATTCAAGCATCAGATGTTGGCTAGCAGCCATTTTGCCCGGCTGAGGCAATTCGCCGTCTTTACTCTCGTGGCCCTCCCTCGAGCTGCGCTCTTCGGTTGGGGCATCAGTGTACTGAGAATACATTCTGTCATCATTCATCATTCAAAATTCATTTTTAACCGAACGTGGCTGCACCGAGAGTTGCTTAGTATTTCGTGCCTCGAACTTCAATTCACCTTTTGTAATTTACCTTTAGTAAATTACTTTTTGTAAATTACTTTTTGTAAATTTGGGTATGAAGCTTAAGATACCAGCCAATCCGTTTCCCACCACGGGGTATTATGGTCCGGAGTATTTTTGCGACCGGGAGGAGGAGAGCAATAAAATCAGCCAACTGTTGCAGAATGGGCAGTCCTGTCTGTTGATGGGCAATAGAAGGTTGGGTAAAACGGCTCTCATCCACCATGTCCGGCAAATGTTGCCCAAGAATTGGGGCTTTATCTATTTGGATATCCTTTCCACAGAAAATGAGCAGCAACTGCTTAATGCCCTGGGGGCGGCCCTGCTGCAGGGGTTTCCCGAGAAAAGCAAGGTCGGGAAAAGGGTTTGGGACTTTATGAAAAGCCTGCATCCCACCATCAGCTTTGACCAACTCAGCGGTATCCCGCAAGTAAGCATCCATAGTGCCCATGTCGAGAAACCGATTAAGAATATCCTGGAGTTTTTGGCCCAACTCGAACAACCCACTGTAGTGGCCATTGATGAATTTCAGCAGATTGCGCATTACCCGGAAAAGAATACGGATGCCTGGCTAAGGACGGTCATTCAGCGTTTGCAGAATGTCTATTTCTTGTTTTCGGGAAGCCGGCAGTCAATCCTGAATGAACTGTTCAGCGATCCTTCAAGGCCATTTTTCAGAAGTGCTTCCCCCCTGAAGATCGGCAAGATAGGACAGGATGATTATCGGGAATTCGTGGTGAGGCATTTCAAAAAAGGAGGCAAGACAATAGAGGAGGCTTTGGTGGATGAGATTTTGGAATGGGCCAAATGTCATACTTACTATGTGCAACTCTTATGCAACAGGCTTTATCAAAAACCAATTAAGAAATATGTGCGGGAAAATTTGCAGTCTTGCGCTGACGAGATACTTCAGGAGCAGGAGGCGTTCTTCATTCATTACCGCACCCTGCTCAGCCCCCAACAGTGGAAACTGCTTTCAGCCATTGCCCGCACCGGGACAGTCTATGCCCCTACATCAAAGGCTTTCATGTCTTCCAATCACCTAGGCAGCCCAGCCACCGTGTTCAAATCACTTGATGCCCTGCTGGACAAGGAGATGATCTTCAAGGAATATGGACCGGAAGGGGAGCCTTATTATGAGGTGTATGACGTGTTTTTTGAGAGGTGGATGCAGGTGAGGGGGTTATGAATTAAGAATTAAGAATTCAAAATTAGGAATTGAACCTTGTGTGCCCAATTCATCATTCCTAATTCCTCATTCTTCATTTTCCATTTCACTCCTCCATCTCCCCAAACCACACTACAGCATATTCCTTGTAAATCCCCACTCCCATGGCTTTCCAGTCGGCGTCTTTGAAGGGGCCGAGGTTGGCCAGGACGGAGTGGTGGCCGGGGCTTTTGATCCACACTTCCAGGGCATGGTCGGGTTGGGCTTTGGCGGAGTGCCAGTAGGCGATCTCGTAGCCGGGGCTTTCATAGCCGGCGATCTCCTTGGGCTTGTCCCACATGCATTCGGGGTTTTTGTGGTTGTCGGTATAGCAGCAGCCTTTCCAGTCCCCTTTCTTGGACCAGCTGTGCATGTTGCAGCGGTTGCTCCGCTGATAGTTTTCCTGTAAATCCCTGGCGTGCGTCTGGGCCACCTTGCTCAGTTTTTCGGAGTAGGCGACCGGCGGCAGGTTTCGGGTCTGTCGGTAATCGTTGATGATATCGTAAAGGGTCTGTTCCTCGGCGGTCGGTGACGTAGGAGAAGTCCATGCCTGAGAAAAAACGAGGAGCAGGGACAATATAAGGGAGTAATGCATTTGTTTAAGTTTGACTTTCTTTTGTTAACGGGGGCTTATGGTTTATGGTTTGAAGTTTAAGGCTTATGGTTTGACGATGTCATAAACCATAAACGCTCCACAGGAGCCATAAGCCCCACGAATCCTTTTCTTAAACCATAAACGCTCCGCAGGAGCCATAAGCCATAAACCCCGAGAATCCATTTCATAAACCATAAACTTTCCGTAGGAGCCATAAGCTTTAAACACCGTATCACTGGTACGCAAAGCGATATGCCTTGCTCTTCTATCAGATTGTTCTGCAGCAGACAACTAGAATTGATGAAATTTAGTTATATTGAATGGGCATTCCCCAAAAGTTATGGAACATAGAATAACTATATCGACAGAGGACAAAATATTGATTGAGAAGATTTTATCTTTAGTGAAAGATGAGGATGCGGTTGTGAAATTGGAACATTACCCCTCTCCTGAAAATGATAAAATTGTTGATCTTATGAATAAATTGTCTAAAGAGTTAGAGAAATCTACTATTCAGGATCCGGTGAGTTGGCAACGCAAAATTAGGAAAGATCGAAAACAACCTTTTCGCGGCCAATGATATTGCTCGATAGTAATATTATTATTTATTGTTTGCATCCCGAATTTCAGGGGGTAAGGGATTTTTTAAAAGGTAAAGTTTTAAGTTGTTCAATTATAAGCAAGATTGAAGTTCTCGGTTATTATAAATTAAACCATGCCGAAAAATCTGCTTTTGAAATGCTGTTTTCCCAAATTCAAATTATTCCACTATCCCAAAATGTTGCATTTGAAGCCATTAAGTTAAGGCAGCAACAAAGAATTACATTAGGTGATTCTATTATTGCAGCCACAGCTCTTCTGGCGGGCGGGGCTTTAATTACTGCTAATGTGAAGGATTTTAAGAGGATTAGTAATTTGAATATTATTAATCCTTTATAACCCAGCAATGGTTTAAGGTTTGAAGTTTAAGGCTTATGGTTTGACGATGTCATAAACCATAAACGCTCCGCAGGAGCCATAAGCTTTAAACACCGCGAATGAGGTTTATGGTTTATGGTTTGAAGTTTAAGGCTTATGGTTTGACGATGTCATAAACCATAAACGCTCCGCAGGAGCCATAAGCTTTAAACACCGCGAATGAGGTTTATGGTTTAAGGTTTGAAGTTTAAGGCTTATGGTTTGACGATGCCATAAACCATAAACGCTCCGCAGGAGCCATAAGCTTTAAACACCGCGAATGAGGTTTATGGTTTAAGGTTTGAAGTTTAAGGCTTATGGTTTGACGATGTTATAAACCATAAACGCTCCGCAGGAGCCATAAGCTTTAAACA
>NZ_JAHCMY010000013.1:0-68298 GCF_018449405.1 Litoribacter ruber | reverse complement strand
CCTAATTGGCCCTGAAGGTCAAGCCGGAGTAGCTGGTGAGCGTGGAGCCTCAGGAGCTTCAGCTTTGGAATTATGGCAAAGCGTTGAAGGCAATGAGGGTAAAGGATTGGAAGAATATCTGGTTTCGCTAAAAGGGGAATCGGGGCTTTCGGCATATGAAGTTTGGACGGGTTTGGCAGGCAATGAGGACAAGGATGAGGAGGCTTTTCTAGCTTCGGTAATTGGTCCTGCGGGACTAGATGGAGCTGAAGGTAAAGCAGGGGAATCGGGGCTTTCGGCATATGAAGTTTGGACGGGTTTGGCAGGCAATGAGGACAAGGATGAGGAGGCTTTTCTAGCTTCGGTAATTGGTCCTGCGGGACTAGATGGAGCTGAAGGTAAAGCAGGGGAATCGGGGCTTTCGGCATATGAAGTTTGGACGGGTTTGGCAGGCAATGAGGACAAGGATGAGGAGGCTTTTCTAGCTTCCCTAATTGGTCCTGCGGGAGTAGATGGAGCTGAAGGTAAAGCAGGGGAATCGGGGCTTTCGGCATATGAAGTTTGGACGGGTTTGGCAGGCAATGAGGACAAGGATGAGGAGGCTTTACTAGCTTCCCTAATTGGTCCTGCGGGAGTAGAGGGAGCTGAAGGTAAAGCAGGGGAATCGGGGCTTTCGGCATATGAAGTTTGGAAGGGTTTGCCAGGCAATGGGGACAAGGATGAGGAGGCTTTTCTAGCTTCTTTAATTGGTCCTACGGGTCCTCCGGGAGCAGATGGTCAGGCTGGAGCATCAGCATTTGACTTATGGGAGAGGCAGCCGGGGAATGAAGGCAAGGCTTTGGAATACTTTATTGCTTCCTTTCAGGGGAAATCCGCATATGAGGTTTGGAAGACTCAACCAGAGAATTCAGACCTGGATGAGGAAGCTTTTTTTGAAAGCTTGATTGGTCCTATGGGTCCGACAGGGGAACAGGGCCAAGAAGGTAAATCAGCTTATCAGGTTTGGTTGGAACTTTCGGGAAATGAGGATAAGTCTATGGAAGATTTTATTCAAGCCATAAGTGCTGCAGGGGGAGCTTCTGATTATGAGCTTTGGCTGGAATTACCCGAAAACGAAGACAAAACCTTTGGGGATTATCTACTCGAAGTAGGAGGCTTGAAAGATATGGCTTTTCAGGATTCTTCGGATATTCAGGTGACAGGTGGAACGATACAGGGAGTGGCTATTGGTACTGAGGTGGCATCAGTTGGAAACTTCACTACAATAACTGCCGCCGAAGGTTTAAGTGTAATTGGTGATATTGTGGCATCGGGGGATATTACAGCTAACTCGGATATGAGGTTGAAAACCAATATTCAAAATCTATATCCTGTATCGGGAAAGCTTCGGGAAATGCGAGCGGTTTCATTTGATCGGAAAGATATAGTGCTTCATCAGATTGGTTTTTTGGCTCAGGATGTTCAATTGTATTTTCCCGAACTTGTAAAGGTAGGTCAGGATGAAAGCCAAACTTTATCCGTTAATTATGGGGGTATGGCTGCTCCATTATTAAAGGGTTGGCAAGAACATGAAGAAGAGATATTGACTTTAAAAAAGGAAATAGAGGATTTGAAATTGGAAATTGAGAATTTAAAAAATCTGATAAATAGCGTGTTGAATGATTAATAACTACCGTGTGGATTTTCACCGGTACTATATCCGGTCAATGGTGGAATTTTAATTACGTAGTTAAACCTTCCAGGTCTGATGAATGTCAGGAGACCTGGAAGGTTTTTTTCGTTAGTACTTTCGGGGATGTCGGATGTCGGATGTGGAGGACGCGCCCAGCAGGAGGTAACTTACGTAAGTATTGACGTGCCCGCCTGCCTACGTCCGGCCGGCAGGGTTGTCCGTCCCGATCGGTGAAATTAACCTCCCGCGGGAGGTTAACTTCACCGATCGGGACTGGTTGTCCCTTCCGCTTCGCGGAATCAGTGGTCATGGTTGTCCTTGTTCTACTTAATGTCAGTCACGTTTACTTAATGAGAGTTTCTTTAACGGGAACATGTAGGTGAGTCTTTTCAAGGCTGGGCCTTAAAAAGGATCTTCGGCAGGGGTTGAAGGTTGCTTACGTAGGTCGGTCGCAAGTTACTGCCTAACATGTTGTCGTTAAGCGGCTTTCGGTAGGTAACGTGGCTGGCCTGACACGGAACTATGACAACCACGACACCAGCCCCGGGGAGCCGCAGTTTACCTCCCGAGGGAGGGCGACCCTCGGGGCTGACAACTATGACAACCACGTTGTACTTACGGGGATGTCGGGTGTCCGATGTCGGATGTCGGATGTCCGATGTCGGATGTGGAGGACGTGCCCAGCAGGAGGTAACTTACGGCAATTGCCTGTGGCAGTGCGAAGTCGGAGACATTCGCACAACGGTTCACGTCATTGCGAGCCCGATCACAACGGTACTTCCAGGGATCAGATCGGGAGAAGCAATCTATACTTGTAATAAGAGCTAAGTCCAGATTGCTTCAGTCGTTCCTCCTTCGCAATGACGGATGTTTTCGAAAGTGGAACTAATTTGCGTTATTTGCCCTTCAATATTGAGTTTAGCTAACATCTCCCAAAATAATGTTGAATTACTATAGGCTTGTTCTAAGTTTATCTCTATTACTGTGCGTTTCCTTCCATTCCGTTGCCCAGATGATCAGTCCGCCCACATGGACGGTGGAGCTGGAGCAGGCCAACCCGGCCGCAGGGGAGGAGACCAGGATTATCTTCAAGGCTGACATCCCCGAAAACTGGTACATCTATTCCAACGAATTTGAGGACTTTGGGCCCATACAGATCGAGTTGGACCTGGAGGGTTCCAGCGGGATCGAGCGCATCGGCGAACTGAAGGCCGTCGACCCCAAAACCAAGTATGATGATGTTTGGGAAGGGGAAGTAAACTATTTTGATACAAAAGGCGAATTCTTTCAGACAATCAGGATTACTGACGAAAACGCTTCTATTAAAGGGCTGTTGGAATATCAGATGTGTTCAGAGGTTACGGGGCAGTGTATATTGTTTGATGAGGAGTTTGAGATAAACCTGGGTGAAGGTGCTGCTGTGGTTGCTGAAAGTGCAGGAAATGACGCTGTGGATACCAAGGAGGCGGAGGATCTTCCTTCTAAGGCGCGGCCTTCCCATGTGGAAACAGGGGAGGGAAAGGGTAGCCTGATCACCTTTATGGTGGTGGCGTTTTTGGCCGGTTTGGCCGCCTTGCTCACTCCCTGTGTGTTCCCCATGATCCCTATGACGGTGACCTTTTTTACCGGCAGGTCCAAAAACAGATCACAGGGCATTCGGAATGCTTTTATCTACGGGTTTTCCATCATTGCCATTTATACCATTGCCGGTACCCTGGTGGCGGCCATTCAGGGTCCCGAGTTCGCCAACTGGCTTTCCACGCATTGGGTTCCCAATGTGTTTTTCTTTTTGGTGTTTATCTTCTTCGGACTGGCCTTCTTGGGTATGTTCGAACTCACCCTGCCCAGCGGACTTGTCAATGCCGTGGACTCCAAGGCTGACAAAGGTGGTTTGACGGGCTTGTTTTTCATGGCCTTCACCTTGGTGCTGGTTTCCTTTTCCTGTACGGGCCCGATTGTGGGTTCCATCTTGATCGAATCGGCAGGTGGGCAATTGGCCAAGCCTATTCTGGGCATGTTTGCCTTTTCCTTGGCCTTTGCGATACCTTTTACCCTATTTGCGATCTTCCCCGAATGGCTGAATACTTTGCCTAAGTCGGGTGGCTGGCTGAATTCGGTGAAGGTGGTTTTGGGTTTCCTTGAGCTTGCCCTGGCGTTTAAGTTCCTCAGTATTGCCGACCAGGTTTACCATTGGGGGCTTTTGGACAGGGACGTTTACATTGGCATCTGGATCGTGATTTTCTTCCTGTTGGGGATGTATTTGCTTGGCAAAATCAGGTTGCCGCACGATTCCCCGGTTGAGGTGATCAGCGTGCCCAGGCTGCTTTTGGCCATGGTGACCTTCATCTTTGTGGTGTATATGATCCCCGGACTGTGGGGGGCGCCGTTGAAAACGCTCAGCGGTTACCTGCCTCCTATGTCTACCCATGATTTCAACCTGATCAAGGTGATCCGTGAAGATGGTGGGGGATCGGGTAGGGTGTCTAATTTGGACGATACGCCGAAGTTTTCCGAGTTCCTGCATTTGCCGCATGGCATTGAGGGCTATTTCGATTACGAGCAGGCGCTGGCTGCCGCCAAAAGGGCTGATAAACCCCTGTTTATCGATTTCACGGGCCATGGCTGTGTAAACTGTCGTGAGATGGAGGCCAAGGTGTGGGTGGAGTCGCCAGTGCTGAAGAGGCTGAAAGAGGATTTTGTGGTGGTAGCGCTTTATATTGATGAGCGCTATGAGCTGCCGGAGTCGGACTGGTACACGTCTGAGTATGACGGCAAGGTAAAGAAAACCATAGGCAAGCAAAATGCCGATTTCCAGATCACCCGATTCAACAACAATGCGCAGCCGTATTACGTGATTCTCGACCATGAGGAGGAGCTTCTCATTACGCCGAAGGGGTATGACAGCAATGTATCGAGGTTTGTGCAGTTTTTGGACGAGGCGAAGGAGGAGTTTGAGAGGAGGAGGTAGGTGTGGGATGTCAGGATGTCGGATGTAGATGTCATGGGCCACAAAGGCCACCAAGTTTTCACGAAGTTTCACAAAGGCCACTTCGCGGAGAAAAATTTAAAAGTTTGAGAAAAAAGTGTCAAGTAAATTTAGGACGTGACAAGAGTCCGCGCCCAGCAGGTGGTTACTTACGTAAAGTACTGACGTAGGCAGGCGGGAATGACAACAATGACAACCTAGCAGGGGAGGCGGAGCCGACCAATGGCGGGACAACAGCGCAGCGGACAACCCTGCCGGCCTTGCCTAGGCAGGCGGGCACGTCGCTAGTTACGGATCTTTGATTACGTTACGACATCCCCCCTGCCCCTCCCGAACCGCTCCGCATATCGGGACAGGCTTTCGAAGGGGGAGTTGAGTACGTCCCCTGCCCCTCCACTTTGTTCACGATAGTTATCGGGACTGCTCGGGACTGTCGCTTCTAAGGGGGAGTTGCTATAATATCACTTAACCCATAATAAATTTACTCCCATTAATGGGTGTAATATCATAATTCCAATAAAAAATGCAACGGGGGCGGGACTGGTAAAAAATGACCAAATTTTATTTTTAAAACTAGGGGAAATGGGGGTTTTGGGCAAGTGGTTTTCACCTGCTTGGAGGCACTGGGAATTATACAAAAAACGTTTAAATCAACAGCTTACGCATTCCTGAATTTTGCAAGCATTATTTTTCCACATTTATCAACACTTATCCACACACCCTCTTTAGTGATGTATAAATTAATGTAAATCAATGCTTTAAGGGTGTTTCCTTCAAATGAGATTTTGTGGATAAACTGAAGCCTGAGGGATATGAGATGTATTGGCTGTGCAAAAGGAAGGTGGATAAGTGGGCAATCAGAATAAAATTTTATGGGCTTAATCTTGGTTTTGTCTAATTAATCTTTTCCTGTAGGCATTGAAGATACGGGACTTGGAGATAAAACCCAGATACCTTCCATTATCTACCACTGGTAGGTTCCAAGCACCAGTCCTCTCAAAACGGTTCATTGCCTCCTGCATGCTTTCATTTGGGCCGATATGGTCGGGCGGGCTGTGCATGAGCTGGCGGATGGCCATGTCCTGCTTTTCGGGGTCAAACATGATTTCCCGGATGTCGTCCAAAGTGACGATCCCGCTCAGGTTGCCCTCCTCATCCACCACGGGAAAAATGTTCCTTTTTGAAAGCTTGACCAGATTACAAAGGTCTGCTAAGGTAGAGTCCGGATGAATAGGCAAAAGATCCCTCTCCATTATCCTCCTGATGTCTATCAAACCCAACACTTCCTCGTCCTTGGTTTCCGGCAGGTGCCTCCCTTGGTCGTGCAGCTGTTTGAGGTAAATGGAGTATTTGTCAAAATAGGTGGTGGTGAGGAATGAAATCGCGGAAACCAGCATTAGGGGAACAAACAGGTCGTAGCCCCCCGTAATTTCCGCAATGAGGAATATGGCCGAAAGCGGCGCGTGTTGTACCCCGCTCATCACCCCGCACATGGCCACCAAGGTGAAGTGGGCAACCGGCAGGGGGATATGACCCAGCAGGTTGTTGCTATAGGCAAAAAGAAATCCCGTGATGCCACCCACGAATAGGGAAGGGGCGAAGATTCCCCCGCTGCCCCCGCTGCTGATGGTGAGGGCGGCGGCAACGGGTTTGAGTACTATAATCATCACCAAAAAGGCCAGGATGAAATAGGGGTTGTTGATCTCGGAGAAGAAGGGGCTGCTGTTGAGCAGCTGCTGGGGATCGCCTTCTATCAGGGTGTTGAGCACCCCGTAGCCTTCCCCGTAAATTGGCGGGAAGAAGAAGATGATGAAACCCAAAAGCGCTCCCCCGTAGAGGACTTTCATCCAGGGGTCCTCAAACTTGCCGATGAGGTTTTCCACTTTCAGCACCGAGCGGCTGAAATAAAGGGAGACCACCCCGGTGAGGATGCCGAGCAACAGGTAATAAGGGGTGTGGCCTGCGGCAAATTTCTCCGTAATGTTAAAGGAGAAGAGGGCGTCTTCCCCCAGGAGCACCATGGAGGTGAGTGAACCCGTGACGGAGGCGATCAGCAGGGGGATGAAACTTCCCACGCTGATTTCGACCAGGATAACCTCGATGGCAAAGATCACCCCGCCAATGGGTGCGCCGAAGATAGCCGATATGGCCCCCGCGGCACCGCAGCCGATTAGCAAAGTACGTTTTTTGGCCGTGAGGTGCATCCACTGGCCGGCATTGGAACCTATGGCCGATCCCGTCACTACGATGGGTGCTTCCAGTCCGACCGAGCCCCCGAAACCTACCGTGATGGCCGAGGAGATGACCCGGCTGAAGGTTTTGATGCGGGGGATAATGCTGTTGTTTTTGGAAATGGCATACAGCAGATCGGGAATCCCGTGTCCGCCGTGGTCCTTGAGCAGGTATTTGGCTACCAGGAAGGTCAGGGTAATACCGATGACGGGGTAGAGGATGTAATAGAAGTTTGCGTCCTGCACATCGAAGCCTTGTGTGAGGAAGTCCTGTATAGTATGCACCAGTGTCTTGAGGATCACCGCTGCCAATCCCGCCAACACCCCAATGATCCCACTGAGGATGAGGACAAAGTTTTTGGTGCTGAGGTTTTTGAGCCTCCAGATGAGGAATTGGTTTAGCATGTTTTTGTTGTACTAGGTACTATGTACTAGGTACTAAGTTTTGTTTTTTCGTTTTTGTTTTCGCGCCCAGCAGGATGCTACTTACGTGTTTTGTGTACGTGGTTGACCGCCCGAATGCGCTGCGCTGTTCGGGCTGTTGTCCCGGCCGGCTGCGCCGACCTAGGTTGTCGGGGGTTGTCATTGTTCTATTCTCGCGCCCAGCAGGAGATTGTCTCCGTGTTTTTTGACCGAGGGTCCTTTCAAAGGCTTTGCCTTTGAAAGGTAGCCGAAAGACGATGGCCGTAAACCTACCCGTTGTTCCAACCGCAACTGTTGTCGTTACGCGACTTTCATCCCGCCCGTGGCTGTAAATATGTAGAACCATGACAACTATGCCAACAGTCCCGGAGAGCCGGAGGCGACCCACGGGGCGGACAACAATGACAACCCTGCCGGCCTTGCCTAGGCAGGCGGGCACGTTGCTAATGACGTAAGTTAATCCGTGGTAGTGCGAAGTCGGAGACATTCGCACAACGGTGAAACTATTTTTTACTCCCCCTCCTTTGCTTTGTTCCAGTACACATCCATCTCTGCGAGGGTCATGTCGGTGATGGATTTGCCGTCTTGTTTGGCGGCTTGCTCGAGGTATTGGAAGCGCTTGATGAATTTGAGGTTGGTTCTTTCCAGGGCCTCTTCGGGGTTGATGTCGATGAAGCGGGCGTAGTTGATCAGGGAGAAAAGCAGGTCGCCAAATTCGGCGGTGGCTTTTTCCTTGTTGATCTCCTGGGTGGAGGCGGCGTTGAATTCGGTTTTGAATTCCTGCATTTCCTCTTCCACCTTTTCCCAGACCTGCTCTTTTTCTTCCCAGTCAAAACCCACGCCGCGGGCTTTTTCCTGGATGCGCATGGCTTTGATCAGGGCAGGCAAACTCCTCGGTACGCCGCCCAGTACGCTTTTGTTTCCTTTTTCCTTGAGCTTGATTTTCTCCCAGTTGGCCTTCACGGCATCCTCATCCTTGGCTTCGGTGTCGCCGTAGATGTGGGGGTGGCGGCGGATCAGCTTCTCGTTGAGGGAGGTGATCACGTTGCCAATGTCGAAGGACTCCTTTTCGGCGCCTATTTTGGCATAAAATACAATGTGCAGCAGGATGTCCCCGAGTTCCTTTTTGATCTCCTGGAGGTCGTTGTCCAGGATGGCGTCGCTGAGCTCAAAAGTTTCCTCTATAGTAAGGTGCCTGAGGCTCTCCAAGGTCTGTTTCCGGTCCCAAGGGCACTGCTCCCTGAGCTCCTCCATGATGGTCAGGAGTTTATCAAAGGCTTCGAGTTGTGCTTTTCGGTTGGATAGTTGTGACATAATGGGGGGAAACTATTAGGATCGTGTGGACGTTTTGAAAGTATTCCGTAAATTTGTGCAAATTAATTTGATATGGCAACTCTGTATTTGACTTTAGGTTTCTTGGCTTTGTTTTTCCTGATGATGTCCGTAAGGCTGATTTTCCTGAAAAACGGGCAGTTTAAGGGGACCTGTGCATCCCAAAATCCTTACTTGAACAAAACCGGCGAAGCGTGCGGTTTGTGTGGCAAGAAAATGGAGGAAGGAGAAAACTGCGGCAACCCAGATAATGAGGTTGACAAGGTTTTGGCCAAATTCAAGTAAATTGCCAATCCCTGGTGGCTCCAAAGTCCAGGGACTTTTTTTGATCTTACACATATAAACTATTTCTAAGTGGCATTAATAAAATCGATTTCCGGTATAAGAGGGACGATCGGGGGCAAAGTGGGCGAAGGCCTGACTCCGGTGGATGTAGTGAAATTTACCGCGGCCTATGGGGCCTGGGTGCTGGAAAAAACCAATAATCCCACCATTGTCATCGGCAGGGACGCCAGGATTTCCGGCGAAATGGTCAGCAAACTGGTTACGGCCACCTTGCAGGGATTGGGCATCGATGTGATAGACCTTGGTCTGAGCACCACCCCAACTGTGGAGTTGGCTGTACCTTTGGAAAAAGCCGGCGGGGGGATCATCCTTACGGCCAGCCATAACCCGGTGCAGTGGAATGCGCTCAAGCTTTTGAATGACAAGGGTGAGTTTATCAATGACGAAGAAGGCAAGACCGTTTTGGAAAAAGCCGAAAATGATGACTTTACCTTCGCTGAGGTGAGAAAACTAGGCGACTATACTTATATAGAAGATTACCTGGACAGGCATGTGCAGCATGTGCTTGACCTTAAATTAGTAGACCGCGAGGCCATTGCCGCCAAAAACTTCAAGGTGGTGATCGACTGTGTAAACTCTACAGGTGGACTTGCCCTTCCCAAATTGCTAAGAGCCTTGGGCGTAGAGGTGATCGAGGAGTTGTACTGTGAGCCTAACGGTGATTTCCCGCACAATCCTGAACCGCTACCTGAGCACTTGAGGGATATTTCCAATAAATTGAAAAACGGGCAGTTTGACCTGGGTATCGTGGTGGATCCGGATGTGGACCGACTTGCTTTCTTAAGTGAGGATGGGGTTCCATTTGGTGAAGAGTACACTTTGGTTGCCGTTGCTGACTACGTGCTATCCAACACCCCTGGCAATACGGTTTCCAACTTGAGTTCTACCCGCGCCCTTCGTGATGTGACTGAAAAGCACAATGGAGAATACCATGCTGCGGCCGTAGGTGAGGTAAATGTGGTGAACAAGATGAAGGAAACCAATGCCGTGATTGGCGGTGAGGGTAACGGTGGCGTGATCTATCCAGAATCCCACTATGGCCGTGATGCTTTGGTTGGAATCGGTTTGTTCCTGACACATCTGGCCAAGTTTGGCAAGCCCATGACCCGCTTGAGAGCCAGCTATCCCAATTACCACATTTCCAAAAACAAGATCGAATTAACCAATGAAATCAATGTGGATGAGGTGTTGGAGGAGATCAAGACCAAATACCAAAAGCAGCCGATCAACACTATTGATGGGGTGAAGGTGGAGTTTGAAAAGGAGTGGGTTCACTTGAGAAAATCAAACACCGAGCCGATCATCAGGATCTACGCCGAGTCTGAAACCCAGTCTACCGCTGAGCACCTGGCCCATAAGATTATGTATGATATTAAGGAGGTGATAACTTCTAAATAATTTAGAAATTATGAATGGGGAATTAATAATTGGGATGGAAATATCATTCTTAATTCTCAATTCATAATTTTTTTAATTCAAAATTTATAAGATGCGAGTATATTTAGACAATGCGGCGACTACCGCAATGGATGAGAGAGTAATTGAAGCCATGCTGCCTTTTATGAGGGAGCATTATGGCAACCCTTCTTCGGTGCATTCGCACGGCAGGGAGGTGAGGACAGCCATCGAAAGGTCCAGAAAGAAGGTCGCCGAATTGTTGAATGCTACTCCTGCAGAGATTTTTTTCACCTCCGGTGGAACGGAGGCGGATAATACCGCTTTGGTGTGTGCCCTGCAAACGCATGGCATCAAGCACGCCATCACCTCCCCAGTCGAGCATCACGCTGTATTGGCCACTTTGCAGAACTGCGCCAAAAAGAACCTGGCCGAGTTGAGTCTTTTGAACGTGAGCGGGAAAGGTGAACTTGACCTGGATCAGCTAAAGGAGCTGCTCGAAAAGCAGCCCAATTCCCTCGTTTCCATCATGCATGCCAACAACGAGATTGGCAATCTTAATGATATTGAAAGAATAGGCGCCTTGGCCAAGGAGTACGGGGCATTTTTCCACTCTGACACGGTGCAGACCATGGGGCACTATATCCATGATGTCAAAAAGATGGATATCGATTCTTTGGTGGGTTCGGCCCACAAATTCCATGGGCCCAAAGGCTCAGGGTTTGCCTTTGTGAGAAAAGACAAGAAGATTTCCCCTTTCATCTATGGCGGTGGACAGGAAAGAAACATGCGTGGGGGTACGGAAAATGTGTGCGGCATTGTAGGTATCGCCAAGGCTTTGGAGTTGGCCTATGAAGATATGTCTGGCCACCAAAAGCACATCGAAACCCTCAAATCCCGCATGATCGATCAGCTAAAAGAGGCGATTCCTGGTGTGGAATTCAACGGCCTGTCGGCTGATATGGACAAAAGTCTTTATACTGTTTTAAATGTAAGTTTGCCACCTTCGGAGGAAAACAGCGGCATGTTGCTTTTCAACCTTGACTTGAATGGCATCTCCGCTTCGGGCGGGAGTGCCTGTAGCAGCGGTGCGACAGTAGGTTCCCATGTGCTTAGAGCGTTGAATGCGACTCCGGGCAGGGATTCGGTTAGGTTCTCGTTTAGCAGGTATAATACCGTGGAGGAGATTGATTATACAGTAGGGAAGTTGAAGGAGATGTATTCGCAAGTGATTAGTGCGTAGTGCAAGGTACCAAGATACCAGGGCGGTTAGGGCGTGCGTCATTGCGAAGGAGGCACGACTGAAGCAATCTGGTCCCGCACAAAACCTTCCAGGGTTCGTTCTGCCCCCCGGCCCCTCCCGATTCGCCTCCCCCGGGAGGTAAACTCAGCTCTCGGGACATACTGTAAAGGGGGGCTATACTTTCAGTAGTATTTACGGACCCTTACTTAGGGCGACGACTTCTTTTTAACTTTCCGGATCCGTCCACGATTGTCCCGATGGCTATCGGGAGGGCTCCTCGGGACCTTTCCTTCTTCAGTCTCCGGTATTCCGTTTCAATAATTTAACATCCCCTTAATTTGTTCTTAGGAATTTTTTGAATAGCTTAGGGGATCTTTGTAGCCAAACCGCTAACGATGAACAGATTGATTCCCATATGGATAGATGGTGAGAAATTTATCCAGCTGTCCCAGTTGACCTTTGAACAGGCCGACAAGCTCCGCAAGCTTCTACCGGCCGGAAGCATCAAAAAGTTATTTTTCCAAGGTATCGAACTTCCTGATTGCATCCTTTTCGAAACGTATGAATACTGGTTTAACCATTACTCCCCAGGTCCGGCGGAGTCGTTTAACGAGTTTTAGTAGGTACGTGGTTGTCCACCCAAAATCGCCTCCCCCGGGAGGTAAACTTCGCTCTTTGGGGCTGTTGTCTCGGCCGGCTGCGCCGACCTGGGTTGTCATTGTTGTCCTGGTTCTATCTATTTTCAGTCACGGGCGGAGATGAGAGCTGCTTAACTCCCGATACGCTCCGCTCTCGGGACAGGCGCAATGACGGGGGGGCGTAGACTACATCATGCCAAACGTCCGCCTTTTTTCCTCGAAATACTGGCCTAGCTGTGGATAGATGAGGCTTTGGGCTTCGGGGATGCCGGAGAGGGTGAGCTGGATGTTTCCCTCCTGAGAAGCAGTGGTGTTCTCCATTGTCTCAATTAGAAAAATGAATTCCTGGAGATTTAGGGGCTGCCTCGACTTTTTAGGGGTAACCTTAAAATCATTGCCGTAAAAATCCACTACTTCAAAAAATATTTCCCCGTCTAAAGGAGCCGCATAAATGCTGATCTCTTCTCCCCATTGACTCTCGGGATAGCTCAATTTGGCCAATAGGGCCGATGGGCCTGTTCCGTCAAAGTATGCTTCTGGTCTATATTCAAAATCAATCATTCCCAAAATTAGTCAATATTAGGATAAATACTGAATTAGGGTAGTCTAATATTTTTTTAAGGATACCAAATAAATTATTTTTGTAATACCGTTAAAAAATATTCGATATACCTATATGAAGCGTTTTGTGTTTGCAGTCAGCTTTTTGATGATTTTTGCCAATGGGTTTGCCATGGATTTGGGGAGGCTTTCAGGAAGGGTGATCGATGGGGAAACTTCCTCTCCCTTGCCTGGGGTGACCGTTTATTTGCCGGAGTTAAACCGGGGTACGGTGACGGATGGCGAGGGGCATTTTGAGATTGAGGATATTCCTGCCAAAACCTTGACCCTGCAGCTTTCCTTTATGGGCTATGAAACCAAGATTTTGAAGGTTGACACCAAGGAGGTCAAATCATTTGACTTTTCACTAGTTCCATCGGCTACTACAATTGATGAGGTGGTGGTGTCGGGGGCACATATATTAAGTAGGGAGAAATCCCCGGTAGTTATTTCGAAGGTTGACCGGGCCGAGATCCTCAGGAACCCATCCCCGAGCTTGATGTCTACATTGGCTAGGACACCAGGGGTGAGTGAAGTGAGCATGGGGCCTGGGATCAGCAAGCCCGTGATCAGGGGGATGTCTTTTAGCAGGGTGCTTACCGTGTATCAAGGAGGGAGGTTTGAAAACCAACAATGGGGTGCCGACCATGGACTGGGTCTATCGGAAACAGGTATTGAAAGTGTGGAGTTGGTGAAGGGCCCCGCATCCCTGATCTACGGTTCGGGGGCTATGGCCGGAGTGGTCAACTTAATTGAGGAAAGAGATGCCGATAGGGGGACTGTTTCAGGAGATGTCAATCTTCGTGGCTACAGCAATTCTCTGGGTGGCAGGTTGGATGCAGGTGTAAGGGGGGCCAGCCAAAACGGGTTCGTTTGGTCCATTAGGGCTGCGGAGGAAAACCATGCGGATTATCTTGCCGGAAGTGGGAAAACCGTTGGCAACACCAGGTTCAATACGCGGAATGTGAAAGCCGGAGTCGGGTGGGGTGGCAAATGGGGGGATACGCGTGTGCGATATACCTATCTTAAGCAGAATCTTGGCATTCTGGAAGAGGATGAGCGGGAGGAGTTGGTCACTTTCCGAAATGACCGGGCCATGCAGCTTCCTTTTCAGGATGTGACCGACCATTTTTTGAGTTCAGAGACCAACCTGTATATAGGCCAAGACCGGCTGAAGCTGACCTTTGGCTATCACTTGAATTACCGTGAGGAAATTGAGGATGGGTTTGATGAGGTGGACCTTGGGCTGAGGCAGCAGAACTTTATGTATGATGCCAAATACTACAAGGGACTTGGTAAAGATCTGGAATTAATCGTGGGGGTACAGGGCTTTTACCTGCAAAACGAGAATTATGAACATGCCGAGGAGATCCTGATTCCTGATGCCACCAAAGATGACCGGTCCTTATATGCGCTTTTGAATTACGCCAGGGAAAAATGGGTGCTGCAGGGTGGGGCACGATATGACTATAGGAGAGTGATGGCTGATGCCCGGGACGAGAAATTTTTGGATTACGGGTTTGAGCTTCCGGGTTCGCCAAATAACAGGATAATTGAGCGCGATTTCGGTGGTATGACTGCCAGTGGAGGGGCTACTTTTATGCCTGATGAGCGCTGGAGGTTCCGTGCAAATTTGGCAAGCGGGTTTAGGGCCCCTGATCTGGCTGAACTGTTTTCCAATGGTCCCCATCCGGGAACATCCAGATTTGAATTGGGGAATTCCACTTTTGAACGGGAGCAGAACGTTCAGGCTGATTTGGGGATTAGATATAAATTATCGGAGCTGAGCATGGGGGCAGAGTTTTTCTACAACCATGTGGATAACTTCATCTTTTTTACCCCTACGGATGTGCGCCAAGGAGACCTCACCGTCTGGGAATTTGAGCAGGACAACGCCCGCCTGTATGGAGGGGAGTTTTATCTAGACTATCATCCGACTGCCTTGAAAGGCCTCAGCATACAAAATAACTACAGCATGGTGATTGGGCAAAGAAGGTCGAGCGGGGAATACCTTCCTTACATTCCTGCTTTCCGATGGCAGCAGGAGCTTACTTATAATTCGAGTTTATCTGCGGGCCATTTTTCCCGGCCTTTTGCCTCTCTTCGGGGAAACTGGGTGATGAACCAAAACAGGGCGGCCCCTTTGGAAGAAAATACGCCTGGATATTATTTATTGGGCTTAAGCTTGGGTAGCCAGGTGAATGCGTTTGGGCAGACTTTCGATCTTTACGTGAATGGTACTAATCTTCTTAACCTTCACTATTTGGATCATATGTCACTTTATAGGCCTTTTGGCATTCCGCAGATGGGGAAAAATGTGTCTGTGCATTTGAGGTTTAAGTTTTGATGAGGCTGCGCACTGGGCACTGCGCACTGAGCACTGCGCACTGGGCACTGCGCCACCTGCAACTCGCTGAATGGGGATGGCGTTTGGCAGAGCAAAGGAAGCGTAGAGAACCCCGATCCGGCAGGCCTTCAATACCTAAACTTCTAAACCGTCCCGAAGCGCGCAGCGCTCCTCGGGACATAACCTTCTAACCGCACACGCTATTTTCCGTGCACTTTACTATCGCAGTTTAGGAGTTTATGTCCGCTATCGGCTTCGCCTCAAGCGAGACGGTTTAGGGGCCTGTCTGCGCCAGGCAGGTTTAGCGCAAGGCGACGACAATTGATGAGGGTGGAACACTGAGCGCTGTGCACTGTGCACTGAGCCACCTGCAACTCGCTGAATGAGGATGGCGTTTGGCAGAGCAAAGGAAGCGGAGAGAACCCCCACCCGGCAGGCCTTCAGCAACTAAACTTCTAAACCGTCCCGAAGCGCGCAGCGCTCCTCGGGACATAACCTTCTAACCGCACTCAACTACCAACAGCGACGATTTTGCCGAGGCCGTTGATGTTTTTGGAGAGGGTGGGTGGGGAGCCGGCGTATTCTACTTTGCCGATGCCTTCAATGTTGACGTCGAGGTTATCGGAGACGTTTACCGAGATTTTTCCCACGCCCTGCAGGTTGACCCGGGCGTTGTTGGCTCCAAGGGCCAGGCCGTTGAAGACTCCGGCGCCTTCCATTTGCTTGACCAGGAGGTTGGTGCTGCCGGAAAGTTCAATTTTGGCGGCGCCTTGGCTATGGCTGTGCACTTCGTCGGCTACTAGTTCCATTAATACATGAGAGGCTCCCTGTGCGTGTATGGCCAAATAAGGGGTGACAAATGGCTCCACGGTACGTATTCTGCAGGCTCCGCGCACGTTGATTTCTTTGAGCTCGGGGGTGGCAATGTTTATGCGGATGGGGTGGTTTGGCAGAATTTTTTGTTTGTAGGCCAACTTCAGGGTTTGTCCATCTACCCTTAGTCTAATGTGTTCCATGAGATTTTCCTCTGCCTCGATTTCCACATAATAGTCATCTGCCTGGTAGAGTTCAACGATAAAATTATCATCAATTTCCAGGATGTCGAAATGGTCAAAGACAAAGGCCCTGGTGTCAAGTTGACGGTTGCCTTCCACACCCGACTGGGTGCAGCTCCAGAGGGAAATGAGCAACAAGAGGATCGCAAAAGATGTTTTCTTTTTCATTTTTCAATAAGGGATTGCCGCAAGTTAACAAAAAAGTACAAAAAACAATCTTGGAATCGTATAAAGTCGCCGGATTAACCGACTGATATTGAGGTATGATACAAAGTTTACGAAAAAAAATTCTGCATTCCTAACCAATGTCCTATTCAATTGGATAATACATACTTTAGCGCTAATTTTGGTCTCGCCCAGGGCAGGGCCCGATGGGGGCGTATTCATCTCAACCAAAAATACAGATCATGCAGAGAGATCAAGCGATATTTGACCTAATTGACAAAGAGGAAAACCGTCAGAAAACCGGCATAGAGCTAATTGCTTCGGAAAACTTCACCAGCAAGCAGGTGATGGAGGCTGCCGGGAGTGTTTTGACCAATAAATATGCAGAGGGGCTTCCCAAGAAAAGATATTACGGAGGCTGTGAGGTAGTGGATGAAGTGGAGCAGCTGGCCATCGACCGTGCCAAGGAACTTTTCGGCGCCACCTGGGCCAATGTGCAGCCGCACTCCGGTGCGCAGGCCAACGCGGCCGTGTTTTTGGCCTGTCTGAAAGCTGGCGATCCTATTCTGGGTTTTGACCTTTCGCATGGCGGTCACCTTACGCACGGTAGCCCGGTGAACTTTTCGGGGAAACTTTATGTGCCGCATTTCTATGGGGTAGATAAGGAGACCGGCTTGATTGATTATGACATGGTGGAGGCAAAAGCCCGTGAGGTGAAGCCTAAATTGATTATCTGTGGGGCCTCTGCCTATAGCCGCGATTGGGATTATGAGAGTATGAGAGCTATCGCCGACGAGGTGGGTGCCATCTTGCTTGCCGATATTTCCCATCCTTCCGGACTCATCGCCAGAGGCTTGCTTAATGATCCTTTGGACCATTGCCATATCGTGACTACTACCACGCACAAGACTTTAAGAGGTCCGAGAGGTGGGATGATCCTGATGAGAGAGGATTTTGACAACCCGTTTGGCATCAAAACGCCTAAGGGGGAGTTGAGAAAAATGTCGGCCCTTTTGGATTCAGGCGTTTTCCCAGGTACGCAAGGCGGACCTTTGGAGCATATCATAGCTGCCAAAGCCGTGGCATTTGGCGAAGCACTGACTGACGAATACATGGACTATGTAGTCAATGTGAAGAAAAATGCGGCGACCATGGCTGATGCATTTGTTGGAAAAGGATACGAGATCATTTCCGGGGGGACAGACAACCACATGATGTTGATCGATTTGAGAAATAAAAACCTTACTGGAAAGCAGGCAGAGGAAACGTTGGGCAAAGTGGACATCACTATCAACAAAAACATGGTGCCGTTTGACGATAAATCCCCATTTGTGACTTCCGGAATGAGAATCGGTACCGCTGCGGTGACCACCAGGGGACTTGGCAAGGATGATATGATCAAGACTGTAGATCTTATCGACCGTGCCCTGATGAACCATGACAACGAATCCGAGCTTTCAAAAATAAAACAAGAAGTAAATGAGTGGATGATTCAGTTCCCGTTATATTAATAGAGACCGAAGACGCCTGCCTGCCGGTAGGCAGGGGAGACGGGAGACGGAATAAGACCACGGTCCCCATCTCCGGTCTTCGGTCTCCGGACTTAATCACACTTCTAACTTCGTACTCCGTACTTCAAAATGGCACTTGATCAATTGCATGAGGAAGAGGATGCCAATATGTCGTTTTTGGACCATTTGGAGCAGCTGCGTTGGCACCTGCTCCGGTCTATTGCGGCGATATTGGTTTTCACCATTATAGCCTTTCTCTCCAAAAGTATAGTTTTCGGAACCATCATACTTGGCCCTTCCAAAACTGATTTCTTCACCTATAGGATGCTCTGCGAACTGGCAGGCATGCTCAACCTCTCAGCCTTGTGTATAGATGAACTTCCCTTCATCATACAAAGCAGACAGATGACGGGGCAGTTTTCCATGCACGTGACCTCCAGTTTTGTGGTGGGGATCATCGTAGCCTTTCCCTATATATTTTGGGAGGTATGGAAATTCATAGCTCCAGGCCTTTACAGTCAGGAAAGACAGGCAGCCAGAGGGGCAGTGTTCTTTGTGAGCTTGCTGTTTTTCTCCGGTGCGGCTTTCGGCTATTTCATCCTGGCCCCGCTTTCCATTAATTTCCTTTCCAATTACCAGTTGGATCCGACCATCCTCAATGAATTTGACATCACCTCCTACGTATCCACCCTCATCATGCTGGTGCTGGCTTCGGCCATCATGTTCCAGTTGCCGGTGGTGATCTATTTCCTTTCCCGTTCCGGTTTGGTGACTTCAGAGATGCTGAAAGGCTATAGAAGACATGCCATTGTGGGGATTTTGGTGATTGCAGCGGTGATTACTCCTCCGGATGTGATCAGCCAGGTGCTCATAGCGATGCCTATTTTGGTATTGTACGAGGCGGGTATTGTAATTGCCAAGCGATTGGAAAGACAGCGAAAAGAAGAAGCATTAAACTCATAAAACTCCCATTATCATGAAAAAGATAGGCATAGGCGGTGATCACGCCGGATATGATTATAAAGAAAAGATGGTCAAAGCGCTGACCAAGGCAGGTTACGAAGTGAAGGATTACGGTCCGGATTCCAATGCCTCTGTGGATTATCCTGATTATGTGCACCCCTTGTCCACTGCCGTGGAAAATGGTGAACATGACTTGGGTATTGTAATCTGCGGAAGCGGCAACGGTGTGGCCATCACAGCCAATAAGCACCAAGGCATCCGTGCGGCCCTTTGCTGGGACGAGGAGCTTGCCGAGCTTTCCCGTCAGCATAACAACGCCAACGTACTAGCCATCCCTGCTCGATTTGTCACTTATGAATTGGCTGAGAAGATGGCCAATATCTTTCTGACCACTGAATTTGAAGGTGGCAGACATCAGAACAGAGTGGATAAGATTGCGTGCAAGTAACGTGAACAACTCCCCCTTTGAAGGTGGCAGGGGGGATGTGGTATTTGCTTAAAAAACATCCCCCTAACCTCCTTCAAAGGGGGTATAACTTAGAGCCAAACATTACCACGAATTATGAAAAAAACAATAACCTCCCTATTCCTGCTCGTTTGCTTTGTAACACAGAGTTTTGGGTGGGGACAGAATGGGCACCGGGTGGTGGGCCAGCTGGCAGAGTGGCATTTGAATAAAAAGGCCAGAAAAAACATAGAGGCTATCCTCCGTCATGAAAGCATTCCAATGGTTGCCAACTGGATGGATGAAATCCGTTCGGACAATGCTTATGACCATACTGCTACTTGGCACTGGGTGACTATCCCCGATGGGGAAAGCTATGACCGGGAAATGCAGGAAGCTGCCGGTGATGCTTTTCAGATGCTGAACAACATCATCGCCAAGCTTAAAGGCGGCGATCTTTCTGAAAAAGAGGAAAGGGAATACCTGAAAATGTTGATCCACATCGTGGGCGACCTTCACCAGCCCCTTCACGTGGGCAGGGGTGATGACAAGGGTGGCAATGATGTCCGCGTCTTTTATTTCAACCAGGAAACGAACCTTCACAGCGTTTGGGATACCAAAATGATCGAGGGCCAAAACCTGAGCTTTACTGAAATCGCAACGCATCTTAACAAAAGAGCTGATGCGGAAACGGTAAAGAGGTATCAGAAGGCGAGTTTGGAAGATTGGTTAACTGAGGCGATGGAGCTTCGTCCAATGGTTTATGATCTACCGGATAACAAGCGTTTGAGCTATCAGTATAATTACAAGTACTATCACCACGTGGAGGAGCGGCTTTTGGCAGCGGGCTTGAGGCTTGCGGGCTTGTTGAATGAGATATATGGGTGATTTGTTGTACTAGGTACAAAGTACTATGTACTAAGTTTAGCGAATTGGAAACCTTCCAGGTCTGGTGTTTTTTCACGGGACCTGGAAGGTTTTTTCGTTAGGGGTCCGCGTTCAGCAGGAGGTAACTTACGTAAGTGCGACGTTGTTGTCCGTCCCGTGTTCTCCTCCCCCGGGAGGTAAACTCTGCTCACCGGGACTGGTTGTCTCGTCCGCCACGGCGGACTGGGTTGTCATTGTTGTCATGTTTCGAGAGCGCGCCCAGCAGGAGATTATCTTCGTATTTTTACCGAGGGTCCTTATAAAGGCAAGACCTTTGAAAGATGGCCGAAAGCCCGAGCTGCAGCTGTTCCCGTTAAGCGGCCTTCATCCCACCCGTGGCTGTAATTATGTAGAACAATGACAACTTAGCTAGGGAGGCGGAGCCGACCAATGGCGGGACAACAGCCCCGGGGAGCCGCAGGCGATCCGCGGGGCGGACAACAATGACAACCACGGAGTCAATCCCGCTAATTTCTCATTTTCAACAATTCCTCTACAAAGTCGCGGTTGTTGGATAGGCGGGGGATTTTATTTTGGCCGCCGAGTTTGCCTTTGCTTCGGAGCCAGCTTTCGAAGAGGCCCGATTCGGCAAAGTGGACACGGGGGGCGCTTAGGGCCATGTCTTTGTAGCGCTTGGCGTCATAGTCGGAGTTGAGGTCACGGAGGTTGTTGTCCAAGAGGCTTATAAATTCCTCCCTGTCCTCCGGTGCGGTTTCAAATTCGATGATCCATTCGTGGGCACCTTTACCGCTCACCCCCTCAAAGTAAACTGGGGCGGCAGTGAAGTTAACAATGGTGGAGTTGGTAGCTGCGCAGGCCAGTTCGATGGCCTTTTCTGCATTTTCCACGATCACCTCTTCGCCAAAGGCATTGATGAAATGCTTGGTTCGCCCACTAATGCGGAAGCGGTAGGGACGGATGCTGGTAAATTTGACCGTGTCACCGATCTTATACCGCCACAAGCCCGCATTTGTGGAGATCAACATGGCGTAATTTTTTCCGAGTTCGATCTCTTGTAGGGGCAATACTTTAGGGTCATCGCTCTCCCATTCCTCCATGGGGATAAATTCATAAAATATCCCGTAATCGAGCATGAGCAGGAGATCTTCCGAATCGGCTTGATCCTGAATGCCAAAAAAGCCTTCCGAGGCATTGTAGGTTTCCATATAATGCATACGAGGGGAGGGGATCAGCTCTTCGAAAAGCTGTCTGTATGGCCCAAAAGCCACTGCCCCGTGGAAGAATACCTCCAGATTTGGCCAAACCTGAAGAATATTGTCAGCACCTTTGATTTCCATGATGCGTTTGATCAGCACAATGGCCCAAGTGGGTACACCGGCGATGCTGCTCACGTTTTCCTGCATGGTCTCGATGGCCATGCGCTCAATTTTGGATTCCCATTCACTCATGAGGGCGACCTCTAGAGATGGGGTGCGTGCAAATTGGACCCACATGGGGAGATTTTGCATGATCACTGCCGAAACATCCCCATAAAAGCTGTTTTTGGTGCCGTCAAGAGGATTTACCTGATAACTGCCGCCGATGGTGAGGCTTTTTCCGCTGAAAAGCTTGGTGTCGGGATAATTGCGTACATAAAGGGAAAGCATGTCCTTGCCGCCTTTGAAGTGGCATTCTTCCAGTGTTTCGGGGCTTACCGGAATGAATTTGCTCCTGCTTCCGGTGGTGCCGCTGGATTTGGAAAACCAGGTGATTTCAGTGGGCCAGATGACATTCTGCTCGCCGCTCATGCAGCGGTCGATGTAGGGCTTCATCTGCTCATAATCATGTATGGGCACCTGTCGCGCAAAATCCGCATAACTCCTGATTTCCTGAAAGTGAAATTTCTTGCCAAAATCCGTTTTTTTGGCTGTCTTGATTAATTCAAAAAAAATCTCCCTCTGAACATCTATGGGATGCTCCATGAAGTTTTCGATCTGGCCCAGCCGGTTTCGGAAGATCCAGGTCATAAAAGTATTCAGTACTTCCATTCTATCAGATTTTGCGTTTTAGGGTAAAATGCTTACCCAAATACACTTTTCTTACCTGCTCATCGGCAGCCAGCTCTTCTGCGGTTCCCGCTTTAAGCAATTTTCCTTCAAACATCAGATAAGCCCTATCGGTGATGCTCAGGGTTTCGTTCACATTATGATCGGTAATCAATATACCAATATTTTTATTCTTAAGCTGCGCTACGATGGTCTGAATTTCCTCCACTGCAATGGGATCCACCCCGGCAAACGGCTCATCCAAAAGCACAAATTTAGGATCTACGGCCAAGGCGCGGGCGATCTCGGTCCTTCTTCTTTCCCCTCCGGAAAGCACCATGCCCAGATTTTTGCGGACATGGGTCAAACTGAATTCCTCGAGCAGCATTTCCACCCGTTCTTTCTGTTCTGCCTTCGGCAAATTGGTCATCTCCAATACGGCCATGATGTTTTCCTCAACGGATAGTTTACGGAATACGGAGGCTTCTTGGGCGAGGTAACCGATGCCGAGTTTGGCCCGGCGGTACATGGGCAGGGGGGTGATGTTGCGGTCATCCAGGTAAATGCTGCCCGAATTGGGCTGGATCAACCCTACAATCATGTAGAAGGAAGTGGTTTTTCCCGCTCCGTTGGGGCCAAGAAGACCCACAATTTCGCCTTGGGCTACCTCTACGGAGATGTCATTTACTACCCTTCTGCCTTTATATATCTTAACAAGGTTGTCCGCCTTTAAAATCATATTCAATCGAATTTTATATCCTTCACGTACAATTGCAGTGAGCTGGTGTTTCTAAATGTGTTTTCCCGCACCTCATAGGCCACGTTGAAGCGCATCTTGCTGTTGAGCAATTGGTAATAATCCGCAAAGCCGAATGCGATACAGGTTGGTCGGGTGACCTGTCCGTCCTGAACGATGTCAAACTTCAAATGTTTGTCTTTCAGCACCCGGATATTTTCCACATGCACTTGGTTGGAGCAGAAAATCGGTTCCGGATTGCCGGGGCCGAAAGGTGCCATCTGTTTGAGGATGTTGTAAAACTTATAATTGATTTGGTCCAAAAGGAGTTCATCGTCGATTTCCAACACCGGTTTCATGTGGATATCGGTGAGCCTTTCGCTGACCACTTTTTCAAATTTTTCCTGAAATGCCGCCACCTTATCCACCGACATGGTCAATCCTGCGGCGTATTTGTGCCCGCCAAACTGCTCGAGCAGGTCGCTACATTCGCTTATGGCTTCATAGATGTCAAAATCGAAAACCGATCGGGCACTGCCTGTGGCCTTGTTGTTGGATTCTGTGAGGATGATGGTGGGGCGGTAATACTTTTCAATACACCTGGATGCCACGATTCCGATCACCCCTTTGTGCCAGTCTTCCTTAAAAAGAACCGTGCTTTTGAAAGCCTGTACTTCTTCCCGCTCCACGATCATCTGGATGGCTTCCCGGGTGATGTTTTCATCAAAATTCTTTCTAGAGGCATTGACTTCCTCCACCAGTTCGGCTCTTCGCAATGCGTCCGTCAGGTCTTTGCTGATCAGCAGTTCAACGGATGCCTTGGCATGCTCGAGTCTGCCGGAGGCATTGATGCGGGGGCCGATTTTGAAAACTATATCAGTGATGTCGACCTCTTTTTCCATCTTGTTTTTCAACATGAGGGCTTTGAGGCCTGGACGTGGGTTGTTGTTTAACCTTTCCAAACCGTAAAAGGCCAAAACCCTGTTTTCACCCGTGATGGGCACAATATCGGCGGCAATGCTGACGGCCACGAGGTCCATGAAACTGTTGAGGTTTGCCGGGTCCCGGCCAGTTTTGATGGAGAAGGCCTGGATGAGTTTGAAGCCCACCCCGCAACCGCTCAATTCTTTGTAGGGATAATTACAGTCGAGGCGTTTGGGGTCAAGTACGGCTACTGCATCGGGGATGACCTCCCCTGGGGTGTGATGGTCGCAGATGATGAAATCCACGCCCAGTTCGTTGGCTAGGTCTACTTTCTCAAGGGCTTTGATGCCACAATCTAGGGATATAATCAGTTTGAAGCCGTTTTCGGCGGCATGACGGACTCCTTTTTCAGAAATGCCATAGCCTTCTTTATAGCGGTCGGGGATGTAGAAGTCCACATGGGGGTAAAATTCCCTAAGGAAGCCGTACATGAGGGCCACCGAGGTGGTGCCGTCCACGTCATAGTCTCCATAGACCATGATTTTTTCTTGGGCAAGGATGGCTTTTTGGATTCTGTCCACGGCGCGATCCATATCCTGCATGAGGAAGGGGTCGTGTAGTTTGTCCAGGTCGGGCCTAAAAAAATCCTTGGCTTTTTGGAAGGTGTCTACACCTCTATTGACCAACATGTTGGCCAGCACGGGATTAACGTTGATTTCTCTCCCGAGCTTGTCCACACTCTCGCCCTCCGCCGGCGCCTTTATTTTCCACCTAAACTCCATAGCTCCTAAATTACTAAAGATTGCTGCTATTTGGGCAATTTGGATTGAAAATATGTGGGGGAGTGCACCGTTCACCACCTTCAGTTCTTTTCATCGCTTCGCGCCTAAACCCCTAAACCGTCTCGCTTGAGGCGCAGCCGAAAGCGGACATAAACTCCTAAACAGCGGAGCTAGGCAGTGGAAGCACAAGTGTTGGTGCCGGCGGTTAGGAGGTTATGTCCCGAGAGGCGCTGCGCGCATCGGGACGGTTTAGGAGTTTAGATTATTGAGGGCCTGCCGGGAGGTGCTCCACTGGCTCTTCTTGGCACTCATAGCTTATGGCTTCCACAGACAGTTGCGGGCAGTTGAAGTGGGCACCGTGAACCACCTTCATTCACCTTCAATCCTCGTCGCCGCTTTGCGCTAAACTTCTAAACCGTCTCGCTTGAGGCGCAGCCGAAAGCGGACATAAACTTCTAAACAGCGGAGCTAGGCCGTGGGTGCACAGGTGTTGGGACGTGAGGTTAGAGCAAGGACCTGCTGGGCGCGAAGATATAACAATGACAACCCCGACAACCGAGCCGAGGAGGCGAAGCCGACTTGCGGTGGGACAACCATGACAACCATGATTTGGCGCTAATTTTGCTCTAATCACAAATAATCCGTATTTTAGGCAAGACTAACGGTAATTTTTACACTTTAGGTTTAAAACATCATATGGCTTTTCGAAACCTCCTTCTTATAATATGCCTGCTCGCCCCCTCAGCCCTTATCACCCAACAAGCAGCAGCCCAAACCAGACAGCAACAGCGCGAGCTGCGTAGAGAGCTGCGTAAGCTTTCTCCGGAAGAATTTGATTCCTTGAAAAACAGGCAGGCTGAATTGCAGCAGAAGGTAGAGGAGCTCAGCAGACAGACCAGCCAGCTCCAAGAGGATGTGCAGGGCAAGGAAAAGCAGATCAGTGAACTTAAAAATGAGCTTTCAAGGCTTCAAAAGGAGCTTGACCAAAGGAAGGAAGAGCTTATGGCATTGCGCCAAAAAGAAGAGCAGTGGAATGAAGGGGTGGTTTTTAGGGTTCAGATAGGTGCTTTTTCCGATTACGACTACAGCCACGCCACTGGCAGCAGCCCCCAGCTGCAATATGAAAAGACGGATGATTGGCACAAATACATCATGGGCAATTTCCGCTCCTACAAGGAAGCCGATGAACTCAAGAAGCATCTCCGCAAGACGGGCATCCGTGATGCCTGGATTGTGCCGTATAGGGATGGGGAAAGGGTGCCGTTGAGGGAAGTGCTGGATGAAGCTTTAGCGGATTGACGTGTTCAATTCCCCCTTTGAAGAGCCTGTCCCGTGACTGGAAGGAAACGGGAGGGTTATTGGGATGTTATACGGATGTCACGGGTGGTTTTTAGCGTTAATTGAATGAAAAATAATGCGTTAGACATCCCCCCCCTGCCCCCTCCCGAAGCGCTTCACTTATCGGGACTGACGCTTCAAAGGGGGAGTTGCTCAGGATATCGTACCGTAATTCCAAAACTGGAATACTTTTTGAAACCAACCTGATTATTAATTTTTAACCCAAGTCATGAAAAAATTTTTATTGCTCTTTTCCGCAGTAGTTCTTTCCGTATGTTCAACCGCCAATGCCCAGGATTATATTAATAGGAGTTATATATCCTTTGGGGCAGGGGGAGGCATGATGTATGCCGATAATACGGGTAATTTCAACCGTTTTCGATTTAATGTCAAGCCGGCCGTTTCCGCGGCCATCAACGCACAGCTTACCCGACACCTGGATTTGCGCGCCACCATCGGTACACAATGGCTGGATAGTGGGGATTTTACCGGAGAAAACCGGGAAACCTGGGTTTCTTGGGGCGAACAGGGCCAGGCCTTCTTCTTCCGTGGAAACGCATATTTCGGAGATATCACTCCGGTGATCAACTTCAACCCAAACACAGAAGGTAGAATAGGAAAGGTTGTTAACTATTATTTGGGCGTAGGTGTGGGCTATACTTATGTGGAAAGACTACAGCGTACTATGCGTCCGGATTATACAATTCGTGAGCGCAATGCTGAAAACGGCTCTGTTTATATACCCGTAAGAATCGGTATGAGTACCAACCTTGAAAGCAAGTGGGATGTATCATTCGAGCTTTCCGCTCTCAATGCCTTGAGTTCTGACCTAGATGGACTCAATATCAACAGGACCACCGTGCCTATAGATGTATTTGTACAATTTCAGATGATGATTGTAAGGTATATTAGTAGGGGGTATAAGTAATGTGCTAGTTACTAAGTTATTGGCCACGAGGGGCGCAAAGAAAAAACTTAGTGTCTTCGGGCCTTTGTGGAAAAAAAACACAGATTATTCGGATTTCACAGAGTCCTCATGGAGGGAAGAAATTGGCCACGAAGGGCACAAAGAAAAAAACTATGTGTCTTCGGGCCTTTGTAGCAAAAAAACACAGATTATTCGGATTTCACAGAGTCCTCATGGAGGGAAGAAATTGGCCACGAAGGGCCCAAAGAAAAAAACTTCGTGTCTTCGGGCCTTTATGGCAAAAAAACACAGATTAATCGGATTTCACAGAGTCCTATTGGAGGGTAGAAATTGGCCACGAAGGGCCCAAAGAAAAAAACTTCGTGTCTTCGGGCCTTTATGGCAAAAAAACACAGATTAATCGGATTTCACAGAGTCCTATTGGAGGGTAGAAATTGGCCACGAAGGGCCCAAAGAAAAAAACTTCGTGTCTTCGGGCCTTTATGGCAAAAAAACACAGATTAATCGGATTTCACAGAGTCCTCATGGAGGGTAGAAATAGGCCACGAGGGGCGCAAAGAAAAAACTTAGTGTCTTCGGGCCTTTGTGGCAAAAAAACACAGATTATTCGGATTTCACAGAGGCTTTTTCGTAGGTAGAAATTGCCCACGAGGGGCGCAAAGAAAAAACTTAGTGTCTTCGGGCCTTTGTAGCAAAAAAAACACAGATTATTCGGATTTCACAGAGTCCTCATGGAGGGAAGAAATAGGCCACGAAGGGCACACAGAAAAAACTTAGTGTCTTCGGGCCTTTGTAGCAAAAAAAACACAGATTATTCGGATTTCACAGAGTCCTCATGGAGGGAAGAAATAGGCCACGAAGGGCACACAGAAAAAACTTAGTGTCTTCGGGCCTTTGTAGCAAAAAAAACACAGATTATTCGGATTTCACAGAGTCCTCATGGAGGGAAGAAATAGGCCACGAAGGGCACACAGAAAAAACTTAGTGTCTTCGGGCCTTTGTGGCAAAAAAACACAGATTATTCGGATTTCACAGAGGTCTTTTGGTAGGTAGAAATTGGCCACGAGGGGCGCACAGAAAAAACTTAGTGTCTTCGGGCCTTTGTTGCAAAAAAACACCGATTATTCGGATTTCACAGAGGTCTTTTGGTAGGTAGAAATTGGCCACGAGGGGCGCACAGAAAAAACTTAGTGTCTTCGGGCCTTTGTTGCAAAAAAACACCGATTATTCGGATTTCACAGAGGTCTTTTGGTAGGTAGAAATTGGCCACGAGGGGCGCACAGAAAAAACTTAGTGTCTTCGGGCCTTTGTGGCAAAAAAAACAGATTATTCGGCTTTCACAGAGGCCTCTTGGTGGGAGGAAATTGGAAAGCATTTTTATTAACTTAGTACATAATACTTAGTACAACAAAAAAGAGGCTGTCCCAACTCATAGGACAGCCTCTTCTTTGTTATCAAGCCTTTACTTCGCACTTTCTCTGAAGTATTTGAAGAACATGGCGATGGTCTCGATGCCCATGAAGTAGTTCTTGACGCCATAGTGCTCGTTTGGTGAGTGGATTGCATCTGTATCCAAACCGAAGCCTAAAAGAATGGGATCCAAACCTAGTTCCTTTTGGAAAAGGGAGGTGATTGGAATCGAACCGCCCTCTCTTGTTGGGATGGCTTTTTTGCCAAAGGCTTCCATGATCGCTGATTCGGCAGCTTTGTAGCCTGGGCTATCTGTAGGTACCACTGCTGGATGGCCACCGTGATGTGGGGTTACCTTTACTTTTACAGCATCAGGTGCGATGGATTCAAAGTGCTTTTGGAATAGTTCGGCAATTTCCTTGTGATCCTGGTTTGGCACCAATCTCATGGAGATTTTTGCGTAGGCTTTTGATGGCAATACGGTTTTGGCTCCTTCTCCGGTATATCCTCCCCAGATGCCGTTAACATCCAAAGTTGGGCGAATTCCGGTTCGTTCAAGTGTGGTAAAGCCTTTCTCTCCATGGACGGCATTGATGTCCAGCTTTTTTCTATAGTCGATTTCGTCAAATGGAGCTTTGTTTAACTGCTCGCGGTAAGCGGCGGAAAGCTCTTCCACCTTGTCGTAAAATCCTGGGATGGTGATGTGGTTGTTTTCATCCTGCAGGGAGGCAATCATTTTGCAAAGGATGTTGATTGGGTTGGCCACAGCTCCTCCGTAAGTACCACTGTGAAGGTCACGGTTAGGCCCGGTTACTTCTACCTCCATATAGGCCAGTCCTCTCAATCCAACCGTGATAGATGGGTTTTCAAGTGAAAGCATACTGGTATCGGATATCAAAATGACATCAGCGGCGAGTTTTTCCTTGTTTTCCTTTACAAAGATATCCAAGTTGCTGGAGCCAACTTCTTCTTCACCCTCGATCATAAATTTAATGTTGCAGGTAAGTTCGTTGGTCTGCATCATAGCTTCAAAAGCTTTGACGTGCATGTAGAACTGGCCTTTGTCATCGGCTGATCCTCGGGCAAAGATGGCGCCTTCGGGGTGCATCTCGGTTTTTTTGATCACCGGTTCAAAAGGTGGGGAATCCCAAAGTTCATACGGATCTGCCGGCTGCACATCGTAATGGCCATACACCAAAACGGTTGGTGCAGAGGGGTCGATGATTTTTTCACCATAAACGATCGGGTAGCCCGCAGTTTGGCAAACTTCAACTTTATCTGCGCCTGCTTTTTCAAGACTATCCTTCACAAATTCCGCTGCCGCCATCACATCCCCTTTGAATTTCGGGTCGGCGCTGACTGAAGGAATGCGTAGAAGGTCTAAAAGTTCGTTCAGGAATTTCTCCTGGTTGTCGTGGATATATTGTTTTACTGCCATTTTGTTGGTTTTTCGTGTAAATATGGTGCGAAATTACGGTTTTAAATGGAGAGATGAAAATGGGGAGAGACGGGAGACCGACGAAGGAAATGGGTCACAAAGGGCACGGATCGGAAAACGCCTCTCATCCCCACCCGTGACTGGCCTGAAGTAGAACAATGACAACCATGATAACCGAGCAGACAAGGCGAAGTTTACCGACCTCGGAAGGCCGACCCACGGCGGGACAACCATGACAACCACGTTGCTAATAACGTAAATACGCCTTCCAGGTCTGCGGAACATCACGAGACCTGGAAGGTTTCAGGCGGGTCTAGATTGCTTCAGTCGTGCCTCCTTCGCAAGGACGGTTCCCGACATGCCTAAACGCTTAGACCGTCTCGCTTGAGGCGCAGCCGAAAGCGGATATTAACCTTCTAAATTACTAAGTCGCTTGAGGGCGGAAACTGCGGTTGAGGCCAGAAGTATCTTGGTACCTGGTACATGGTACTTGGTACCCTCATGAATTCTCGCAAAAAATATGTTTTCCCACTGTTATGATTTAATTTTAAGTGCTAAAAAATAACAGAACCTGATGTCGAAAAGAATAATTAACTCAAAGGCGGCGCCGGCGCCAATTGGGCCGTATAGCCAGGCGGTGGAAGCTCATAGAACCCTTTATATTTCTGGGCAGATTGCGCTGGATGCGGATAGCGGCGAACTGGTGAATGAGAACATCACTGAAGAAACGCACATGGTGATGAAAAACCTTGATGCCGTACTCACTGAGGCGGGCTACAGCTTTGCCGATGTGGTGAAGTGTTCCATTTTCATCAAAAGCATGGATGATTTTGCCACCATCAATGAGGCTTATGGGCAGTATTTCAAACAAAATCCCCCTGCAAGGGAAACGGTGGAGGTAAGCAAACTCCCTAAAAATGTAAATGTAGAAATTTCCTGTATTGCGGTGAAAGGGTAAACTTTTAGGCATTCAGATTGTTTTTTTGGTGTGAACTTCATGCCTGTACATACCGAGATCTTAGTTTCCAGCCTTTCCCAAAGGGAAGTAGTCAAAAGGCTGGACCTGATGACTAGGGAGGTGAACTATCTGGATTATGAGGAGTATAACCACAAGCAAAAATTCAACGGAAAGGTGAAATTGGATTCATTTCACCTTTCCCTGAAAGGGGACAAGGCCGACACCTTCCTGCCCCTTATCACCGGGAAAATAGAATCCACCCATCAGGGTAGCATTTTGTTCATTTCCTATTCTCTATTCCCTGGAGCCATATTTTTCCTTTATTTCTGGCTTGCCATTACCATGCTGATGGGCATGTATTTTACTTTTTTGGAAGACAACCTCTTATTTGGAACCATTAGCTTGCTTATCGGTCTCGCCAACATGGCCTTTGCCTGGCACCATTTCAGCCGAAAAGTCAAAAAATCCCAGAAGATCTTCCATAAAATGCTTGATTTGCAGAACAAGGATTAGGCCGCTGATGCGGCCGTTTATAGTTTATAGCTTAAAGTTTAACGTCCCTTTAAACCATAATCGTCCCGCCCAGCGGGACAATAAACCATAACCCAATTATCTTTCAGCGAGCATAATGTTGGGGTATTCGGCCATGTGGATGGCCATGGAATGGTTGTCGTCGATTTCCTTGATCTGGAAGATCATGTCTGTTTTATCGGTTTTGCTGATGTAATTCATCTCCAGGATGTTGCCGCTTGGGAGATTGGAGAAAGCTTCAGAGGATTGGCCTTTGAATTTTTGGTTGAAATAGGGGCTGCTGTTTCCCCAAAAGGCAGCGGCACCTTCAATTGGTTCTTTGGTCACCCAATAGGTGCTGCGATATTCCTCATTTTCCACCTCATATTCCTCGCAAAGGTGGCCTAACAGGGTTTTGGTGTTTCCTGTTTTCTTGAAATCAAGATTCTCAAAATCCTCCACATCTTCGGGGTTTTCCGCATCTTCCGGCATGGCTGCTGCCAGTTCCTCCCAATTGATGGAATAGGCCATACTCTGCCGTTCTCCATCTTTTTCCATAAGGATAATCGTGGCGTCATTTTTCACATCGAAGATCATGAACATTTGCTCAGCCTCTTGGCTTTCCATGCGTACAGCGGTGTATTCATTGCTTTTGCTGAGGTAGGAGTGCATGACCATCGGGTCCATGTTCTTGCCTTTGTTGTCTTTGCCGGTGATTTCCACCACCGCCCTGCCGTCAAATTCATACATGTCCTCAGTCGTTACGTCCATGTTCATGCTGTTGATGACTTTGCTCCAGTCCACAGGCCGGCCTTGGGCGTCTGTTTGCTCGCCAAAAATGGATACCCAGGTTTTTTCCACTTGCCGTTCCATGGCTTTTTCCACTTCTTTTTCCACCTTCCGCTCCACCACCCGGGAGGCAGCCCTTTCGGCGGTCCTCTTGATGCGGTTCATAAACTGGGCTTGGCAGATTTCAGTGGAACAAAATAACAATGCTAAAATCAGGGGGGATAATATACGGAGTTTCATGGCGGTAAAGTTTTGTAGTGGATATACCTATAAACTTACCAATAATCCGTGTAAAAGTCTAGTAATTAAGGGGTTTCGTTGAGTAAGTATGGGGTTTGGTTAAGCGTTGCTCAGAGGTTGTTGAGAATAGCAGCCAGCTTTTCAAGGTCGGCCTTCTTGTGATAGCCTGAAAGCACGATGCGGTTTACCGCCGGGTCATCTGAAAAGGGGTAGGGGAAGGAACTGATGATGATGCTATTTTGGGCCAATATTTCCACCCAGGCTTCATTTTCGAAGGTGAAAACGGGGTATCCTTCCAAGGATTTGATAGCGGGATTTTCCTGTGTCAATGATCGGAAATACCGGATATTTTCCAAAAGCTTTTCCCGTTGCTGCCCAAAATAATTTTGCCCTTCCAAAAAGGCCTCAAAAAAGGCTGGAGGGGGAGGTGAGGCAGTTCGGAACTTGATTTCAGATTGGAGTTTTTTGATGAAATATTCGGGTCCAAGAACTATCCCACCAGGCATTCCCAGGCCTTTTCCCAATGAGCCGCATGTGATAACGGCGACTTCGGGAGTGGCATGTTGGGAGTAAGTGCCAAAGATTCCTTTTCCCAATACCCCAAATGCATGGCTGTCATCTATTAATAAGGTGTACCGGTTTTTGGGAGAAAGCTTTTCCACCCAACCGAATTTATGCTCTTGCAGCATCAAAGGATCCACCGCATTGCTGATGAAGGCGATATGTTTGCCCTTGTAGCCGTGGGATATGGTGATGCAGTGGTTTTCCCATTCTTCCATGGTCATGGAGGAGATGAATCCTTCATCGTTTGGCTGGATGGCCGGGTGGGCGTCTGGGGAGACAATCACAATGTCAGCAGACTTTTTGAGGGTTTTCACAGCAATGGATCCTGCCAGGAAACCGCTACTCAAGAGCAGGCCGGCCTCCGCTTCTGCCTGCTCTGCAAAATATTCTTCAAATTTCCCATAGACTTCCAACTGCACATTGCTGCTCCTGCTGGAACCGTGGTTGAGGCCGTATTTGCGGATGGCGTTTACCACCAGGTCCTCAAATTCTTTTACCGAGCCTATACCCAAATAATTTGTGCCACTGAAATAAAGGTAGTCCTGCTCACCGCTGGAGATGCTTCTGTCAGGTTTGGCGTCTATGGGGTAGTGTTTCATTGATTTCGGGGATTTGGGGACCGGATTTAGAGTAGGAGTGCGCCGATGCCGGGTCGGTCGGGGAAAGTTACTTTCTCGGGGGTGATGGTGACGCCTTTGGCGATATCTTTGGAAAGCAACATGGCTCCATCCATGTCCACATAATCCAGCAGGGGGGCGATGTGGGCAATGGCACTGATGCCAACTGAGCTTTCGGTCATGCATCCTACCATGGTTTTCATGCCTAGGGATTTGGCTTCGTAGATCATTCTCAAGCCTGGGGTAATTCCACCAGCTTTTACCAGTTTTACATTGATGCCGTGAAATAATCCGCTGCATTTCTGCACATCACTTTCGATGATGCAGCTTTCATCGGCAATAACTGGGAGTTTGCTATGCTTGAAAACTTTCTTCATGCCCTGCAAATCATCTTTTGCCAAAGGCTGCTCCATGAACTCCACATTCAGGTCAAGCAATTCCTGTGAGTATTCAATCGCCTGATCAGCAGTCCAGGCGCAGTTGGCGTCGATTCTAAATACCGAATCCGTATGCTTTCTGAGTTCACGGATGATGGCCATGTCGTCATCGGTTCCCAGTTTGATTTTATACAGCGGCCAATCCACTTCCTTCATTTTCTCCACCATCTTCTCCACGGTATCAATACCTATGGTGAAATTGGTGG
The DNA here is from genome assembly GCF_018449405.1 of Litoribacter ruber. Lineage (NCBI taxonomy): Bacteria > Pseudomonadati > Bacteroidota > Cytophagia > Cytophagales > Cyclobacteriaceae > Litoribacter > Litoribacter ruber. Next base: position 34,179 of record NZ_JAHCMY010000013.1, on the reverse strand, counting down.
TAGGGATGTCCTCGGGGTTGAGTTTTAGATATTCATAGAGTTTTACGCCCAGTTTTTTGGTGTAAAAATCCCAAGCTGCCATGTCCAGTGCGCACTGGGCAAATGGATTGGTAGTGAACATGGATTTGGTCATGCTCCAGAGTTGCTCGGGGCCTTCCCAAAGGGAACTTTCGATAATTGGCCGGGCTACCTCAAGTGCTGCTTTCATGTTTTCCACGGTGATGCCGTAGAATGGGTTGGTGGTGGCTTCCCCCAATCCCACGATGCCGTCTTCCTCCAGCTTGACGATTACTGTTTCCTGAACGTCGCGGCTTTGGTGGGCGATTGTAAAAGTGTGTTTAAGGGGCAGATCTGCAACTATTACCTGTAATTTCATGGGTGATTTTTGTCTCTTTATATAAAAGTAACCTGAATTTAAAGTGAAGTTTATTAATTTGAGGCAAAATAAAAAGGTAAAATTTGACGAAGTAGACTATTGTCAGGACAAACGCCCACAATTCATGAAGAAACAATTAACCGCCCTAATTCTCTTAATTTTATTTTTCAGCCAAGGTCATGCGCAAGATTCCAAACTTGATCATCGGAAGCTCAAAGAAGCTTCGGACAAGTATAAAGAAAGCAGCATTACCCACCGTAGGTTTAAGCACATCGATATTATGCCATTGGTGATCAAAAGGCGTGCGAATAAGGACTTCCAGGTGGAGGAATTAGGAAAAAGTGTGGAGGGCAGGGAGATTTATCAACTTGCGTATGGAAATGGGCAAAAACGTGTGATGCTTTGGTCCCAAATGCATGGCAATGAAAGTACTGCGACCATGTCGTTGATGGATATTTTTAATTTCCTGGAAGGGAAAAATGATGGATTTGATGCTATCAGAAAAGCCATCGAAGACAACCTGGATCTCCGTTTTATACCTATGGTGAATCCTGATGGTGCAGAGGCTTTCAAAAGAAGAAATGCTTATGACATAGATTTGAATAGGGATGCCATCCATCTGACCAGTCCTGAGGCCAGGATTTTGAAAGGTGCCAGAGACAACTTTGAACCTGAGTATGGATTTAATCTGCACGACCAGCAGATTTATTATAATGCTGTTAACACTGCAAAACCCGCCACCATTTCAGTTTTGGCTCCTGCCTTCAATTTCGAAAAGGATATCAATGAAGTAAGAGAGCGGGCTTTGAAGGTTATTGTGGGTATGAACGAGGTGCTGCAGGAGATTATTCCTGGGCAGGTAGGTAAATATGATGATGGGTTTGAGCCGAGAGCATTTGGGGACAATTTCCAGAAATGGGGGACGAGTACCATTTTGATCGAGTCGGGCGGCTATCCGGGTGACCCTGATAAGCAGTATATCCGGGAACTGAACTTCATCATCATTTTGAACGCCCTTTATGAAATAGCGACCCAGCAATATGGGCAATATGCGGTGGAGGATTATTTTGAGATACCTGACAATGATACCAAGCTTGTGGACTTAATGTTGCGAAATGTGACCATCAAACGGGATGACCTAGAGTATAAAGTAGACCTGGGAATCCGAAGAAGGGAAGTAGAGGCTGATTCGGCGTATTATACGGAAAGCTCCATTCTGGATTTGGGCGACCTGTCGGTTTATTATGGATACGAGGAGCTTGATGCCGAGGGGTATGTGATGACGGAGGGGAAAGTTTGGGCTCCGGCGATGGATATGAAGCTGTCGCAAAAAGAAGCCATTGAAATGCTGAAGAAGGGGTTTTTGGGGGTGACCTATGATTTTTACCCTGACAAGACCCATGACCTGCCAATCAATATCCTTTTAGAAAATGATGAATATAAATCCGGACACACGGTGGGTAGTACTGCCAACTTCTTCTTGGAGAAAAACGGCGAGAAGCATTATGCAATAGTTAATGGCTATCTGGTGGATCTGCGTAACCCTGAAGTGGAGGGGGTTAGGATGAGGGTTTATTGAAGCTGGAAGACCGAAGGCGGTAGACGGGAAAAAATTAACCGCAGAGGCGCAAAGTTCGCAGAGAAAAAATGATTAAGCTTTCTCTGCGTCCTCCTGTGTCTCTGCGGTTTTTTATTGATACTTATCTCAATTAATTTGATTTGCCATACTGCCTGTGGTAGGCGGCGATTTCGTCTTCGAGCTTTTCGATTCGCTTTGCCTGTTTATCCAAATCAGCTTCCCAGGATCTGATGTCTCGGGGAGAGAGCACTTCTCTTCTTTTTTGGCGCTCGAATTTGCGGGAGCTTTTGGTATAATCCCGGTTGTACTTCTTGAGTTTTTTCTTGTTAGCCAGATACTTTGTGGTGGCTTTGTGTTCTTTTTGGATTTCTTTATCCAGTTGTTTTTCGGCCTTTTCGATGGCCCTGGCCTCTTTTTTACCGACATTTTGAGCCATAGCGGGAAGGCTACCTAGCGAAAATACCAGTAGGGCAATAGTAAATAGTTTTTTCATAGACTAGTTATTAAGCTTTTGGGTGTAACGACTAAAGTCTATGAAAGTTGCCTAAAGAGATGCGTGGCTGTCGTCTTTTTTGGATTTTTCCTGCCTTTTGTCGTATCGGGCAATTCTCTTTTCAAGCTTTTTGATTTGCTTTTCCTGTTTTTTGATGTTGGATTCACGCTTGCTGATGTCGATGGGCGAAAGCTTGCCTTTTTTGTTTTCGCTTTCAAACTTGCGCTTGTAGCGTTCTAGTTTGGCAGATGCCTTTTCCAGCCTTTTTTGATCCTTTTCGTAGGCCTTTCTTTCCTTTTCTTCTTTCTTTAGGGCTTTTTCATATCGCTTGTCATAACGGTTTTCGCTCACCATGTTTTCATTCACCTTGGAGTTGGTATCGGTTTGAGCAAGCCCCGTCATGGGGACGGCTGATAAAAGGAACAGCCCTAGTAGAAGTGTGCAAAAATTTTTCATAACAAGTGTAGGTTTAGTTTGCTGTGGTTATTCATAAATAAAATAAAAAAAATTATAAAAAGAAAGTTTTGGATTAATTATTTTTCCTTTTGTAGTTAATAAGTGTAAAAATGTAGTTTGTTTTCAGGGTAGAAACCCGGAGCGAACCGAATTTCCTGGTTTGGAGTTGTGGTGTCCTATCCTTTATATTCAAAGAATCATTAAACAACCTTTACCGATATGAACACTGAGCAAAAAGCTGCCATTGAGCAGGAAATCGAGCAATTGAAGAAATCCCTTACGGGGAATATGTTTACCGACATGGATATCCGCGACCGGATCCACAACCTGGAAATGCAACTCAACGGCACCAAACCGATGGACAGCCACTTTGATTGCATAGGCTGCGGGTCTTAGTAGGTTAAGCAAAAGTGAGAAATGGGTCACGAAGGGCACAAAGTTTAAAAAGAAGTCACACCAAGGCTTCTTCGTGGCGAGATTGGTTACTAGGGAACATAAAGTTTTATGTATGTTCGCACGGGGGGATTTTTTTAACTTTGTGAAACTTCTTTAGGACTTCCGCGACTTAGTGACCATTTCGTTGGTTAAGGTCATTAGGAAATTAAACCGTTTTATGCCTAGATATTTTGTGATTTATAAGCCTTTTGGGGTGATGAGCCAGTTTTCGGGGGAGGATAGGACTCTGGGGGAGTTGGGGGATTTTCCCGGTGATGTGTACCCCGTGGGAAGGTTGGACAAGGATAGTGAGGGACTTTTGCTCATTACTGATGATAAGCCGCTCAACCACTACCTACTCAACCCCAGATTTGGGCATAAAAGGACTTACTTAGCTCAGGTGGAAGGTGTGCCTACGGGTGAGGCCATCTCCGATTTGCAGTCGGGGGTGGAAATCAAGGTGGATGGAAAAATGCATTTCACCAAAAAAGCAACCGCCACGCTGCTCTCTTTATCACCAACCCTACCTGATCGCGATCCTCCCATCCGCTATAGGAAAAACGTCCCCGATTCCTGGATCCAGTTGACCCTGATAGAGGGTAAAAACAGGCAGGTAAGGAAAATGACTGCTGCAGTGGGTTTCCCCACGCTTAGACTGGTCAGGTGGTCCATGGAAAATCTGACTATTGAAGGCTTTGAAGTGGGAGAGGTGAAGGAATTTGAACAGCAGGAAATTTATCGTTTGCTGAAAATTCAGCCTGAAAAGCTTTTCCCGAAGGGTAGCAATATGAATAAATCCCACAATAGAAATAAGAATCGACGTTAAATTGGGATAAAGGCGTAAAAGTTTTAATTTCGAAAACCAAAAAAAGGGACACAGAGTTTCTCAGAGTTCGGCACGGAGTTTCACGGAGTCTTAATGAATGTAAGTCATATTCGGGTAGCGGGTCCTTACTTTGGGTTGACGTTCAACTTCCGTCTTCAATCTTATACAAAACGTAAAACATGCATCAGGAAAAGATACAGGCAGTCATCAATGAGGTAAAGAAAGTGGTGGTAGGTCAGGACCGGATGGTTCATAGACTTATGATCGGGCTTTTCACCAATGGACATATACTTTTGGAAGGGGTGCCGGGATTGGCAAAAACCCTAACCGTTAACACCTTGGCGAGGGTTCTTCACCTTGGCTTTAAAAGAATCCAGTTTACACCCGATCTTCTGCCTTCAGATCTGATCGGTACCATGATATATAATCAGCATGCCGGGGATTTTGAAGTGAAGAAGGGACCAATCTTTTCCAACATCATCCTTGCCGATGAGGTCAACCGTTCCCCAGCAAAAGTCCAATCTGCTTTGCTGGAGGCGATGCAGGAAAAGCAGGTAACTATCGGTGAAACCACCTATAGCTTGGATAGGCCTTTTTTGGTGCTAGCTACCCAAAACCCGGTGGATCAGGAAGGAACGTATCCGCTTCCAGAAGCGCAGGTGGATAGGTTTATGATGAAGGTGCATATTGACTACCCTTCCAAATCGGATGAGCTTGAGGTAATGCGGAGGATGTCAAATATGTCCTATGTTTCCGATGTAAATCCAATTTTGACCAAAGAGGATATTTTTGAAATCAGGAATAAGATCAATGAGGTGAAAATCGCCGAGCCATTAGAGGAATATATTATTGAGCTGGTTTTTGCCACTAGATTCCCTCAAAAATATGGACTGCACGAGGAAGCCAAATACATTCAATTTGGGGTTTCTCCACGGGCAAGTATCAATTTGAATCTTGCTGCAAGAGCCAATGCCATGATGGAAGGGCGCGACTACGTGCTGCCTGAGGACATCAAAGCTGTTGCCGAGGATGTGTTGAATCACCGGATCATCCTTAATTATGAAGCGGAAGCCGACAACATCAGTCCTCGAGACCTGGTCAACATTATTCTGGAAAAAATCCCGCTTAATAAAAGCGTAACATTCAAATAGGCTTACAGGCCCCATTTTCTTTGAAAATAGATAAATAGACCACCTTCGTGTTAATTCCGATGGTGGTCTTGTTCTTTTTTAAGCCCTCTAATTAATTATTAATTAACTTTTTGTACCTCTCCAGTTTAAATTGCTAGCTGACCTTTGTGGTGTTCGTTCAACGTATGCTACAAATGAAAAATATTTTATCAATCCTAGCCGCCTACTTCTTCTTTATAGGTGGAGCTATTTCCCAAACCGGGACAATAAAAGGGGTGGTGGCCGATTCCCAATCGGGGGAAACCATCATCGGCGCCAACGTCAGAATTGAAGGCACCGGGCAGGGGGTAGCCACCGATATCGACGGTTCTTTTGAAATCAACCGGGTAGATCCTGGCAAGCACACTTTAGTAGTCTCCTTCATTTCCTATAAAACCCTCAAACTTCAAGAAGTGCAGGTAGTGGCAGAGAAAGCCACGGTGCTGGATGTAAATCTTGAGGAGGACTTGGGTGAATTGGGTGAGGTCACGGTGATGGCCAGCCGCGAGACGGGATCCAACATGGCCATTGTCTCAGAAATCAGAAAATCCCTGCAGGTGGTATCCGGCATTTCCTCTGAGCAGATCAGGTTGTCCCAAGATGGAAATGCCGCCCAGGTGATGAAGCGTGTGTCGGGGGTGACCATTACGGACAACAAATTCGTGCGGGTAAGGGGCGTGGATGACCGCTACAATGTGGTGATGATCAATAATGCCATCGCACCAAGCACGCAGGTGGACAAAAGGACTTTCTCCTTTGACCTTATCCCAAGCGAAAATCTGGACAGAATGATGATCTACAAATCATTTTCTCCGGAGGTTCCTGGGGATTTTGCTGGTGGTTTGGTGAAAGTTTTTACCAGAAATGCGCCAGATGAAGATTTCATCAATTTTGGGATGGGAATAGGTTTCCGTCAGGGAACGACCTTCCAGGATTATAAGCAAACTGAGGGGTCCAAGACTGACTTTTTGGGATTTGACAACGGTTTCAGGGATTTGCCTCAAGGGTTTCCAAGCAGTGACAGGTTGATTGACGCTTCCGGTGCCAGCCCGATCAGAGCCGAGGCCGGTAGGTTGATGAACAATAATTATGGTATCAATACTACCAAGGCAATGCCCGATTTGGGCGGAGGGTTTTCATTTGGGAAAAACTGGTATTTGGGTGGCATGAGGCTTTCTACTCATACAGACATTTCTATGGGGCAGAGCTTCCAGGCCTTTACCGCTGAGCGTAACCGCTACTTTTTCTTCAACCCTGGTCAGCCTACGGCAAAACGGGATGAGTATTTTGACAGCTATTATGCTAAAGAAAATAATGTAGGCATTATGTCCAACTGGCTTTTGAGGCTTAATAAGGACAATACGATTGCTTTCCGTAATCTTTTCAACCAAACTGGTATCAACGAAACTATCCTTAGACAGGGCAGGGATTTCATTCAGCGTCCCGATGGGGCTAGGGATTATGCTTTCAGGTATGAGTCCAAAACCATTTACACAGGGCAAATCGAGGGGAATCATTTCTGGAATGACGAGCAGAACAAAATCAACTGGGTAGTTGGAGGGAATTACATGGCTCATGAGGAGCCGGACTTTAGAAGGTTCAGAACTTTTTACCAAAACGGTGTGGGAGAAGGTCAGTATGTGATCATTGATCCACCAGCAAGTAGTCCCCAGGATTTGGGTAGATACTTTGGCTACATGAATGAATGGGGGCTTAGCCAGGGGTTGAATTTTGAGAAGAAATTCAAAGGTGTGGAAAAGGACCGGCCAAGGATTCTTCGCGCAGGTTATCTGGCTGACTATAAACAAAGAAGCTTTGATGCCCGATACATCACCTATTATTATCCAGGTTCATCCAGTGGTGCTGCAAAAGAGGAATTGATCCGCCAGCCGATAGATCAGGCTTTTGCACCTGAAAACTTCAATGTACAGGATGGATGGTTGGTGCAAGAGGGTACCAGGCCAACTGACCAATATGATGCTTCCACCTTTGTGGGGGCCGGTTATTTGGGGGCCGTTTATCCGATTGGGAAATTTAACCTTTCCGGAGGGGTGAGAACGGAATATTCTATTCAGCAACTGACCAGTGCCACTTTTGGCGGGCCGGTGAATGTGGACAACCGGGAGCTGATTGCCCTTCCTGCTGTAAACGTAGATTACAATTTTAACGAAAAATCTTTGTTGAGGGCTGGTTATGGTAGAACCGTGAACAGGCCTGAGTTTAGGGAGTTTGCCCCATTCCTTTATTACAGTTTTGAGTACTTGGCAGGTTTTTCCGGAAATCCTGAATTGCAGATGGCCAGAATAGACAATTTGGATCTTCGATATGAATACTACCCGAACGAAGGGGAGACCTTTAGCATTGGAGGTTTCTACAAAAGCTTTGACCGTCCTATAGAGGCTGTGGGAAGAAACGTGAATGAGGAAATGCAATTCAGCTACCGCAATGCCGTGGATGCCTATGTGTACGGGGTGGAAGTGGAAGCCAGAAAAGCCCTTAGCACGGTTACCAATCTTCCATTCCTTCGAGACCTTTCCCTAAACGCCAATGCGTCTCTGATATGGAGTGAGGTGTTTTTGGGAGATGACGTAGCCTTCCAGGAAAACAGAAGGGCGCTGCAGGGCCAGTCCCCGTATGTGGTCAACACCTCCCTTTCCTACCACAATGAGAAAAGAAACCTGTCTGTAAACGCAGCATACAATGTTTCGGGCCCAAGGATTTTTATTGCTGGAAACGTGAACTTCCCGGATATCTATGAAATGCCCAGACATGCCATTGACTTGACCATTTCCAAAATGGTGAGTGAACGAACTACTTTAAAAATGGGTGTTCAGGATTTGTTGAATTTCCAATATAGATTTTATCAAGACACCAATTATGACGGACAGATCACCTTTGATGTGGATGAGCCGATGTACAGGTGGAGAAGGGGGAGAATGCTGACCGCATCTTTCAATTACAGACTTAAATAAGCAATACACCTTTATTAATTAACTATCTAAAAATGAAAGCAAATTTTAGAATTGCCGCAATGGCTGCCCTGATGGGTTTTGCCGCTGCCTGCTCCGAAGATGTTGACCCAGTCAATGTCGTTGATCCAGAAAACAACTTGGTTGCTCTGGAAGGAGATTTGACTACCCGTACGTTGACAGCCGATCAGCAGTACTTGCTGAAAGGACAAGTTTTCGTGAGGGATGGCCAAACGGTAACTATCGAGCCTGGAACAATCATCTATGGTGAGAAAAGATCTAGAGCGACGTTGATTGTAGACCGTGGAGGCAAATTAATCGCCAGGGGAACTGCGCAGGCTCCTATCGTCATGACTTCTGCGCAGGAAGTGGGTGAGCGTGATAGGGGTGACTGGGGTGGCTTGGTGATTTTGGGCCGTGCCAGCACCAACCAGGTGGATCCGGAGATTGAAGGTATTGATCCTGCTGTTGTTTTTGGCGGTAACGAGGATGACGACAATTCTGGAGAGTACGAGTACCTGCGAGTGGAATATGCCGGTATCGAACTTACTCCCAACAACGAGACCAACTCCATCACCATGGGTGGTGTGGGCCGTGGTACTTTCATGGAGCACTTGATGGTTTCCTTTGGTGGAGATGATGGTTTTGAGTGGTTTGGCGGTACGGTAAATGGCCGTTATTTCATTTCACACTCTACTTGGGATGATGATTTGGACGTTGATTATGGTTACTCTGGAAACGTACAGTATGCTTTGGTGGTGAGAAACCCATTCTTTGCTGATCAGTCTCAGTCAAACGCCTTTGAAACCGACAACGGTCCAAATGACAACGACGTGCAGCCTTACACTACGGGTACTTTCTCTAACGTGACGGTTTACGGTCCTAGAGACAGAGTCGGCAGATCTATTTCCGGAAACAACTTCCACGCTATGGATATGAGAAGAAGAACTGCAGTGAGTATTTTCAATACTGTTTTGACAGGTTTCCCAACAGGTCTTAGATTCAACACTGCTTCTGTAACCCAGCAATACGATGCAGGCAACGGTGTTTTGGCTAACAATATTCTAATCAACCCGAACGCAAACTATGCTGCGGGTGGTGGTGCTGATGTGGCGGATGTACAGAGAATTTGGGAGGCTGCCAATACTACCGTGACCTTACCTGAAGCGGGTGCCGAAGAGGATTTCTACAGAGGCTATGGCTTGCGACCTGAAAACTTCTTTGCCAGATATACCTTCCAAACTTATCCAAACAACCCGGATTTCTCCTTGATTTCTGGTGGTTCTTTGGCTTCTGGAGCTGATTTCAGCAACGCTAAGTTCAACGAAGCCAACAGGTCTTCATTCTTTGAGAATGTGGAGTTTGTAGGAGCATTCGGTGCTACTGACTGGACTGACGGATGGGCTGAGTTTAACCCATTGAATATCGATTACCTTAATAAATAATCAATCTACCATGCTTCCGGGTTAGCCGGGACATGGTTTTCTTTCAACTTTCAAAACCTATATTCCATGCGAATTTCAGTGTTTATTTTCATAGTGATCATGCTGGCCGGATGCGCCAAGTCCTCCCGCTATGAGGCCAAGTATCAACTGACTCCCAAGGAGCAGGATGAGATCATTTTGACAACCATCCGGTACATTGGGCATTTGCCTAAAAAGGGTACTCACGAAAATAAGTTTGAAGAAAGGTTTGATCATTATTATTCCCAATTGGCAAAAGACTTTACCCTAGATGCTTATCATAAGGATGCCGATGGCTATGAGTATTTTATGGTCAGCCGCGTTGCCCCATCGCTAAAGGTAAAGAAAGTGGCCACTGGGGTGAAAATGAAAAGAAATCAAATTGGCGAATTGGAATATTATGAGGAGGTTTTTAGAACGTGGAAGTTTGAGGAAGAAGAATTGCGTAACAAAAGCCTGATGCTGTTTTCCATGATGATCCGCGAAAAGGACCTGGCCCCTTATTTTCCACAGAATTCCGGAAAAGAAGAATATATTGAGTTTCCAGACCTGTATGTGGTTTATGATGTGGATGATAGGGTTTGGAAAATGAAATCACAGTTGAGTTCAAATGATTAAAAAATTTCTTAAATTTTTATTTCCCCAAGATTTTGTATTTAGCCCCATAAAAAAAGTTTTATGGGGCTAATTTTATTACTATAACGTTCATTTCAAAAGAGGAAAAGTTCATGTCTATTTTTGGTTGTTTAATTTTTTTTCTACCTTTCATCTGTATTAACAACTCTTTCTCAGAATTATACTGTTTTGTTCCAATGGTTTAACGGTGACAAGTCATAAAAGGAATAAAGATTGTAAACGGTATCAAAGATATTTTTTTGATAATTGCAGTTTACTTTTTGTATAAGGTTTGGCAGGCTCGCAGTGATGCGAGCCTGCTTCTTGTTTATAGGTTATGGTTTATTGTTCCGCTGGGGCGGAACGGTTATGGGTTACTTATTAAGCCTTCTGCCCGACTTGTATGCCGAAGCGGTTGCTGTTGGCAAAGGCCACCAAAGAGAGCATTACCGGGACTTCCACCAGTACCCCTACCACAGTCACCAAGGCAGCCGGGCTGTTGAGGCCAAAGAGGGCAATGGCTACGGCTACGGCCAACTCAAAGAAGTTGGAAGCCCCGATCATGGCCGATGGGGAGCAAACCGCATAAGGTAGTTTTAGCCACTTGCCGCCATACCAGGCCAGGAAGAATATAAAATAAGTCTGAATAGTCAGGGGAACTGCAATCAGCAAGATTACGATGGGGTTGTCCAAGATATTTGGTCCTTGGAAGGCAAAAATCAGGACCAAGGTAAACAACAATGCTGCTATACTGATTGGTCTCAGCTTAGGCATAAATTGATTTTTGAACCATGCTTCTCCTTTTTTCTCAATCATGGTTTTCTGAGTCAGCACCCCGGCTATAAGCGGTATCACTACAAACACTACCACTGATGTAGCCAGTGTGCCATAAGGGATCTCCACATCTGTGATACCCAGTAGCAAGCCTACCAAGGGTACAAATGCAATTAGCAGGATCAGGTCATTAACGGAAACTTGTACCAAGGTGTAATTTGGGTCCCCATCACTCAGGTAAGACCATACAAACACCATGGCTGTACAGGGAGCCGCACCCAGCAGGATAGCACCGGCAATATACTCACTTGCCACCTCGGGTTGAATGTAGGCTTCATACAGGTTGGTGAAAAACAGCCAGGCAAAGAAGGCCATTGTAAAAGGTTTGATCAGCCAGTTGATGATTACCGTCCAGATCAGTCCCTTTGGTGCTTTGCCTACCTTTTGGATACTGCGAAAATCCACCTGCAGCATCATGGGATAGATCATCATCCAGATCAGGATGGCGATGGGGATGTTAACATTGTAAATTTCCCAGCGACTCATAACCTCCATACTTTCGCCGGCAAAGTGTCCGATGGCTATTCCCCCAATGATACACAGGGCCACCCATACGGTCAGGTATTTTTCGAAAAAGGCAATTTTCTTTACTTGAGGCATTAGGCTTTAACTTTTACTTGGGAGAAAACATGGAACATCTCGGAAGCAATCTGAAGGGATCGCTCATCGTATTTTTCCGCTTCTTGGGCGGTGTCATCAAAAGCCTTGGGATCCTCATACCTTACCGGTATCCTGACTTCTGCTGCAGGGATGAAAGGACAGTTCTCATCTGCATGGGAACATGTCATTACTGCAGCGTAGGGATCGCTACCTATTTCATCATAGAGCTTTGAAAAGGCCACGATTGGATTGGCATCATCGGAGTAGAAAAGGTAGTATTTTGGGTTGCTATCCCCGTTTTTGGTAACCTTGAAGCCCGTTCTTTTCATGGATTCCACAGCTCTTTCATTGAAGGCGGTAACCTCGACTCCACCGGAAAAGCAGTCTGCGTCGATGCCGTGAAGGTCAGCGGCCAACTGTGCCCATATTTGGGAAAACTGGCTTCTTCTGGAGTTGTGGGTACAGATAAAATTAAGCCGTATGGGCTTGCCAGCATCCAGTTTGGTTTGGATATAGTCAATTAAAGCCTGAAGATACTCTTTGCGCTCCGATGGGATGGTTTGGGAGGGGAGTTGGTTGATGAAGGATTGGAGTTTTGGGTATAGGTTCATAAGTATGTTTGATGTCGAAATGTCGAATGTCGGATGTCGGATGTAATTCATCGTCACCTCAGCCTGTCCCGATTCGCTCTGCTCTCGGGACAAGTTCTGTGGTTATTTTATTCCCCGTTATTAGTAGTGGTCTGAATACGGCTCTAATTCCTAAGAGATTTCTTCACTCCCTACGGTCGGTACTAATGACGTGTAAAAGTTCTCGCAGCGATTTTCGCAGCGCCGCCGCGAGAAATCAAAACGTCATAGCACTTGGTGTGTTTGCAAAATATAGAGCCTCGAAATGACGAGCGTTTGATTAGCAGCATCCTCCTCCAGGTTCGCAGGTGTTGTCCTGGAGTTGGGAGAGTCTGATTTTTGGTTTTACGTTGGCTGGGCCACAGCAGGCGGCGGCTTTTTCCTCTGGGGTGGTGGCCCTGTCCTTTGCCTTGCAGGTAGTGTTTTGGGTGATCAACTGTACGATGATTTTGTCCTTTGATACCAACACGTCACTAATGGGGAGGGTAGTAGCCGGAAACTGGCTGTTACCATATTCGATTTTGATTTCGGTGTCCTGGAAGGTAGGCCTTACGGAGTCTACCAACTGGAAGATTTTTAGCGCCTTTGTGGTGTCCACCCGGTGATTGGGCTCTGGGATTTCATTTTCCCAAAGCTGCACGTGCGTTTCTTCCCACTGGTTTCTTTTCCCGCCGCAGTCCACCGTGTCGAAGATGACGTTTTTGATTTCGGTGATGTGGAAATCCGGTCTGGCGTATTGGCCGGGCAAGTATTCAAAATAAAGTGGAGTCTCTGGATTGGACTCGAGGATGTGTGTGAATTGTGAGGTTTTCATGGATTTATGAGTTGAGGGTTTAAAGGGGGCACAGACCTGCCTGCGCAGGCAGGGTTTCGCGGAGTTTAACACGGAGTTTCACAGAGGCTTCTTCGCGGCGGAATATGGGAATTTTTCTACTCTGAGAAACTCTTTTTCAAACTCGGTGCAACTCTGTGTCCCTTTGTTTAGCAACATTGATTTTCTTTATTTTCAAATTGATCGAATAGTCCGTTGAACAGGTTTTGGATTTCGGTCCAGCGGATGGGGTTGATGCAGTAGCTGACCGAGACGCCCTCTATGGTGCCTTGGATGATGCCGCAGTTTTTCAATTCCCGCAGGTGCTGGCTGATGGTGGCCTGTGCGAGTCCTAGTTCCTGCACCAGATCACCGTTGATGCAGCTGTTTGCTTTGAGCAGGTGCTGGATGATGGCAATCCGGGCCGGGTGGGCAAATACCTTTGCCACTGCCGCCAGTTCGTTTTGATCAGTTGAGAAGAGATCTGTTTTGGTGATTCCCATAGTGAGTATATTTATATTGCAATATTACGATGAATAAACGTTCTTGCCAAATCATGGTTTTGATTTTTGTTTGTGAATGTGTAACAATTTATAAAAGGGCTCCTATGGGATGGAATTAATTAATATGTCCTCATTGTTTTGATTAGATACATTCATTAACTTGATATCATGACCGAAATAATAAGCAAGGAGAGTTTGATGCTCGCGTTAGAGGGGATGCCTGAAAATTTTTTTATAGAAGAATTGGTAGATCGTCTCATGTTGATTAATAAAATAGAGAAGGGGCTAAAAGATTCGGATGCTGAAAATACTTATACAGCAGAAGAGGCAAAGGCAAAATTATCTAAATGGTTAAAATAACTTGGACCGAAAATGCTTTGTTAGACATTGAAGAGATTGCTTCCTTTATAGAAAAAGATTCATTTAAAGCAGCTCAAAAACAAGTTCTCAAATTTTTTGCAGTAGAAGAGTCTCTCAATTCCCATATTAAAGTTGGGAGGACCGTTCCCGAATTTCTTAGTGAAGATGTTCGGGAAATTATTGTTGATAACTATTGAGTGATTTACAAAATAATTTCTGACCATCAAGTAGATATATTAACAGTTCATCATTGTAAAAGACTTCTTGGAAACAATCCTGTATTTAAGAAAAGCTAGGTCGTATTAAAGCTGATCTAGTGATTTCAAATACTCCTCCGCCTGCTCCAAAATGGCCGTTCTCTCCTCTGCAGGTTTTTTGTCCCAGATCCTGTACATCATGTTGACTCGTTGGTTGTTTTCGAACAGCGCCCTATGCCTATCATAGAAATTCCAGTAAAGGCTGTTGAAAGGACATGCTTTTTCCCCTACCTTTTTGCTTTTGGAGTAATGGCAGCCTTTGCAGTAGTTGCTCATCTTGGCGATGTAATTGGCGCTGGAGACGTAGGGTTTGGTGCCCACGATGCCGCCGTCGGCAAACTGGCTCATGCCGCGGGTGTTGGGGATTTCCACCCATTCGATGGCGTCAATGTATATGCCCAGATACCATTCATCCACCTCATTGGGATGGACATTGGCCAATAGGGCAAAATTGCCCGTGATCATCAGGCGCTGTATATGATGGGCATAGGCATGGGTGAGGCTTTGGCTTATGGCATGCCTGAGACAGTTCATCTTGGTGTCCCCGCTCCAGTACCATTTGGGGAGGCTGCGTCGGTGGTTGAGTTTGTTCAGTTTGGCGTAATCGGGCATCTTGGCCCAATAGACGCCCCGCATAAATTCCCGCCAACCCAGAATCTGGCGGATAAAGCCCTCTACCTGACTGATTTCGATTTTACCCTTTGCCTGATGATAGGCTTCGATTACCTTATCGATCACCTCCTTGGGGCTAAGCAATTTAGAATTCATCAAAAAACTTAATCTGGAATGGAAAAGAAAAGCGTGCTCGGTGTGCATGGCATCCTGGAAAGTTCCAAAATTGGGAAGCAACTCCTCACAAAAATAATTCAACACTTTAAGCCCTTCTGCCCTGCTAATAGCCCAGGCAAAGTTTTCGGGATCAATTTCCCCAAAATGCTTGACCTCCATTTTTTCCAGCATATCTAAAACATCCTGTATGTTTTTGCGGAAACGCTTCGGAGGCTGAAGCAGAGATGGGTCGGTAAGCTTTTTTCTGTTGAGCTGGTCATAATTCCATTTTCCGCCCTCGGGCTCACCTCCATCCATCAAGACTTCATGCTTTTTGCGCATATGGCGATAAAAAGTCTCCATGAGGAAACTCTTTTTCCCCTTAAAGAAATCAGCCATTTCCTCCCTTTGTGTAAAAAAATGCTCGGTGTCATAGGCTTGTGATTCGATTTTCAAATCCTTGCAAAAAGATTTAAGCTGCTTATCTAACCTATACTCGTCAGGGAGCAGGTACTGGAACTTCTGAATTTCATTTACATCTATAAGGCCTGAAAGGTTTTCCGGTAAGCTTTGCTTGTTTTTTGAATCATCCAGTTTGAGGTACAGGACCTGATGTCCCCGTTCCTCAAGCCACCCAGCAAATTCCCGCATGGCCAGAAAGAAGGCCGTAATTTTTTGGACATGATGCATCACATAGCCGGTTTCCTGCTTCATTTCCATCATCACATAAAGGATGCTGTCGTCGGTTTTGGCAAACCAGGAATGCTTGTGGTTGAGCTGGTCGCCTAAAATAAGTCGGAGGGTTTGGGGCATGTGGTTTTTTAAGAAAAGCGGCTGTGTAGGATTTTTGTTTTCTTTCACACAAAAAAACCACTGGGTCTCCTCCAGTGGTTTTCATAATAATTAATCCTCAACTTTCTCCCTTTCCCGCTCCACTATCTTGTAGCTGGGGTCATCATCGGTGAAATTGACGTTTATTATTTTGTCTGCCTTGGCCAGCAAGGTTCTGCTGCTGGTGTCCAGATGGCGGATGTAAACCGTCTTGCCCAGCTTTTCATAACGTTCCGTTATTTTGTTGATGGCATCTATTCCAGAGTGGTCCACGATTCGGCTTTCCTGGAAATCTATGATGATCTCTTCTGGATCATTGACGGGGTCAAATTTTTCTCCAAACTTGAGTGCAGATGCGAAAAACAGCGGTCCAAAAATCTCGTAATGCTTCACCCCTTTTTCATCGACACGTTTTCTTGCTCGGATCATCTTCGCATTTTGCCAGGCAAAGACCAATGCGGAAATGATCACTCCGACCAATACGGCAAGGGCTAAATTGTGCAAAAACACTGTTACCAGCGTCACTACGATCATGACCAACACATCGTGGAAAGGCACTTTGCGGAACACTTTCAGGGAAGCCCACTCAAAGGTGCCGATAGCCACCATAAACATCAGCCCCACCAAAGCGGGCATGGGCATCATTTCTATATAGGTGGAAAGAAACAGGATGAACATCAAAAGACCGACGGAAGCCACAATCCCGGAAATTCTGTTTCTGCCTCCCGCATTCACGTTGATGAGGGACTGTCCAATCATGGCGCAGCCACCCATTCCCCCAAAAAAGCCAGTGGTAATATTGGCCACACCCTGGCCAATGCATTCCCTATTTCCGCTTCCCCGGGTTTCGGTGATTTCGTCTATCAAGGACAGAGTCAAAAGACTTTCAATCAAACCTACGCCGGCCATAATTGCTGAATAGGGAAGGATGATCATAAAAGTATCCCAATTAAGAGGGACCAAGGGAAGGTGAAACTCCGGCAGCCCACCCGAAATGGAGGCGATATCCCCGACAGTTCTTACATTTATTCCCCCAAAAATGACCAGCAGCGATACTATTATAATTGCGGCAAGAGCGGAAGGAATGGCTTTTGTCAGCTTTGGGAGAAATTTGATAATTATCATTGTCAAAACAACAAGGCCAAGGGTTAAATGCAGCTGTGTTCCCCTCATCCACTCTGTCATTCCCGGGGCCACTTCCACTTTAAATTGGTCAAATTGAGCCATGAATATCACGATGGCCAAGCCATTGACAAACCCGAACATCACAGGGTGAGGTACTAGACGGATAAGCTTGCCTAGCTTCAACACCCCGACCAAAACTTGGATCAGTCCCATCAACACCACAGCTGCAAAAAGGTACTCCACCCCATGGGTGGCAACCAATGCAACTACTACTACGGCGATGGCACCTGTGGCACCTGAAATCATGCCTGGTCGCCCTCCCAAAATGGAGGTTATAAGCCCGATGATAAAGGCAGTGTAAAGTCCAATTAAGGGGCTTACTCCGGCTATAAGAGAAAATGCCACCGCTTCGGGCACTAAGGCTAGGGCTACGGTGAGTCCCGATAAAACTTCATCTTTGAGATTCGCCTGCTTGGGACGAAAAAGATTGATTAACATCTGTGTCATGACAGAATTATTTTTATTTATAAGTAATGGAAATACAAGTTATGCCCAAGGATAGAAATCAAAGGGAAATGAAAAAGTGGCTCCTGATTAACTCAGGGTGGAGTGGGGGTGGGTTTGTAAAGAATTGGATTTTTCATAATAGGATGGCAAAAGTAAAATTAAATACAAGTATAGCAAGGTGGATTTTTAATTGTTTGCTCAATTTGTTAACTTAATTATCTGATTAACAGGGGGTGTTCTGTAGTCGGTTTTGATTGTTTTTCATTTTAAAAATTGTGGTTATGAATGAGGCAGCAGAAAAAGTAGGCTTTTTTGAGTTGGCTGTGGAAGAAAAACTCTTTGCAAGTGAATCCCGGCTGAAGTTCCATTTGAATTTTGTTTTTGATGGGATTGATTTAAAAGGTAAATCGGTATTGGACATTGGTGGGGGAAAAGGTTTGTATAGCTTCTATGCCGCTCATAAGGGGGCTTCAAAAGTGGTTTGCCTTGAGCCGGAGAGTGATGGAAGCTCTTCGAATGTGGTCACAAAATTCAATGAATTGAAGGTAAAGCTTGGGTATGAAAATGTTGAGTTGAGACAAGTGATGCTTCAGGACTTGGGTGCCAAGGAGAAATTTGATATCATCTTGATGCATAATTCAATTAACCACCTTGATGAACCTGCTTGTGTGGATTTGCTTGAAAATGAGGAAAGCCAGAAAAAATACCTGAAGATCTTTGAACAGATATATGCCTTGACTAACCCGGGAGGTAAAGTCATCGCCTGTGATTGTTCCAACCATAATTTCTTTCATCTCTTAAATATTAGGAACCCCTTTGTTCCTAAAATCGAATGGGAAAAGCATCAGTCGCCCAATATCTGGGCCCAACTGATGGGGTTTGCGGGTTTCAAAAACCCCAAAATCACCTGGTCGTCGATTAACCGGCTTGGCAAGGTGGGAAAGGTGTTGATTTCAAATAAAGTGGGCTCTTATTTCACCAAAAGCTATTTCTGCCTCCATATGGAAAAATAAAACCAGCTAAAATTTATATATTTCAGTTTCAAACCGCCTTTTTTAAATGAAACTGACCAAATCCAGACTTGCCCACATAGTTTTTGAATCGGATGATGCTGCCTCCAAGGCTTTTGATGTGGTGTTGCTGATCTTGATTTTGGGAAGTGTGGCGGTGGCTTTGCTGGATTCGGTGGCGAGTTATAGGCTGGTCTACGGAGACCTTTTTTACACTCTGGAGTGGGTTTTTACAGTGCTTTTCACCATTGAGTACTTGCTTAGGCTCTATCTCACCCGTAGGATAGCTGGGTATGTGTTCAGTTTTTATGGCATTGTTGACTTCTTGGCCATTCTACCTGCCTTTTTAAGTTTGGTGATTGTGGATACTCAGTTCTTGGTGGTGGTAAGGGCGCTTCGTTTGCTACGGGTTTTGAGGGTGCTCAAGCTTGGGCGCTATATGATGGAGGCATCCCTGCTTCAGGAGGCCTTATGGGCCAGCAGAAGAAAGATCCAGATTTTCATAGGTTCAGTGGTGACCATTGTATTGGTCATGGGAACTGTCATGTATCTGGTCGAAGGTCCGGAGGCTGGTTATACGAGCATTCCCACATCTATGTATTGGGCTATTGTGACCTTAACTACTGTGGGTTATGGAGATATAATTCCCCTCACTCCATTGGGTAAATTCATGTCATCCTTTATCATGCTACTTGGCTATGGGATCATAGCCGTGCCCACTGGTATTGTGACCGCCGAAATGTCGGCCCAAATGTATAAGAGAAAAGGGGAGGAGCTGGTCGAATGCCAAAATTGCCATGCCCAAAACCACGACAGAGACGCTTATCACTGCAAGTATTGTGGGACTAAATTGTAGTTAATGGTCGGTATTTGGAACCGCAAAGCTTTTGAAGAAGCGCGTTTCTTCCTAGATCTACTTAATTTTCCCTAGATTCTTTCCCTTAAACCCTTCAAACCGCCTATGCTTGGGTGAGCCGATGATCTGGCTGTTGTAGATCCCCGCATGTCCGCTGAAAATATAGGCAACCACACATGCTAATCCCACATATACGCCAGATTGTGCACCAAAGAGTTCGATGCCCATGAGTGTGCAGGCCAACGGTGTATTGGTGGCTCCGCTGAAGACCCCCACGAAACCCATTCCAGCCAATAAAGCCATCGGAAGCGGGATTATGCCCGATAAGGCATTGCCCAAAGTGGCACCAGTGTAAAAAAGCGGCGTTACTTCTCCGCCTTTGAAGCCTGCCCCTAGAGTGAGGGATGTGAAACCAATTTTGGCCAGGAAATCATACCAAGGTAGGTTTTCATTGAAGGCATCCACAATGGTGGGGATTCCCAACCCTATATATTTGGTGGTGCCGATGGCGAAGACTGTGGCTGCTACCAGCACCCCGCCGATAACAGGACGTAAGGGTGGGTAGTCGATAAATTTGCCGAAAAGCTGGCTCCAAAAATGGGTGGCCTTGGCAAAAAGCCTCCCTGCCAATCCAAAACAGATGCCCGCCGGAATGATCCAAAGGGTGTTGATGAGGTTGATTTCCGGAATGTAGGGAATGATATAAGCTGTATGATGTACTTCAAAAAGCTGCGCACAGGTATAATCGGCCACATAGGCTCCCAAAAAAGCGGGGAGTATGGACTCATATCGAATCCTGCCTATCACCAACCATTCCAGAGCAAATATGGCCCCCGCAAGTGGGGTGCCGAATACTGAGGCAAATCCCGCGGCCACACCAATAGTGATTAAAGTTTTTCGGTCCTGGGCGGTAAGTTTAAACCATTTGGTAAACTGGTCGGCTATGGCGCCTCCCATCTGCACTGCTGTGCCCTCTCGGCCAGCGGAGCCTCCAAAGAGGTGGGTAGCCACAGTTCCGAAAAGTACCAATGGGGCCATTCGGAGCGGGATTACCTTCAAGGGATTGTAGAATTCTTCCAGTAGTTGGTTGTTGCCCTTGACCACGGATTCTCCAAATTTATGGTAAACCCAGCCAATTATTAATCCCCCTAAAGGTAACAAGGCAATCAGCCAAATATTGGCTTCTCTGTAATTGGTAGCCCATTTGAGTGAAATAAGAAAGATTGCAGATGCAGCGCCTGCCAACAAACCGACTGCTGTGGCAATGATTAGCCATTTGGAAGTAAAAAGTAAACTCGGCAGAAATTCAAGCTGCAAAAACTGCTTTAGACGCAGTTGTTCAATGATCCTCTTCAACATTGGAGAAAATGCTTAGGTTAATTTAAGTTGAAGTAGGAGTCATCAGCACCAATTAATTGGGCGGTTAAAGGTGGTACCCCATCACCTTTGGAAGTACGAAGTGGTTTGAAGTTAGAAGTAAAAGGGAAAAGGTTAGAGGTTTAACCCTTTCCTTTTCCCTGCTTTATTACTTGTTGGCGATGTAGGCTAGCAAGTCAACAACTTTGCTTGAATAGCCCCACTCGTTGTCATACCAGCTCACTACTTTGACAAATTTGTCGGAAAGTTGAATTCCGGCACCAGCGTCAAAGATGGAAGTTCTTGCATCACCGATGAAGTCGTTGGATACCACCTGGTCTTCCGTGTAACCCAGGATTCCCTTCAGTTCACCTTCAGACATTTCCTTCATTTTTGCACAGATTTCCTCGTAAGAAGCAGGCTTGGATAGTCTAACGGTCAAGTCCACTACAGAAACGTTTGGAGTAGGAACTCTGAAGGCCATACCGGTTAGTTTACCGTTAAGGTCAGGGATAACTTTACCAACGGCCTTAGCAGCACCAGTGGAGGAAGGGATGATGTTTTGTCCGGCACCACGTCCGCCTCTCCAGTCTTTGGCAGAAGGTCCGTCAACGGTTTTCTGCGTAGCAGTAGTAGCATGAACAGTGGTCATCAATCCTTCTTCAATGCCCCAAGTGTCGTGCAATACCTTGGCGATCGGAGCAAGACAGTTTGTGGTACAGGAAGCGTTTGATACAAATTGCATATCGGGGGTATAAGAACTTTCGTTTACACCCATTACAAACATCGGCGTGTCATCCTTTGATGGGGCCGACATGATTACTTTTTTGGCACCGGCTTCGATGTGGCCTTTTGCGGAATCTTTAGTAAGGAACAAACCAGTTGATTCCACAATGTATTCAGCACCAACATCGCCCCATTTGAGGTCGGCCGGGTTTTTCTCAGCAGTTACGCGGATTTCGTTTCCGTTGACTACCAACTTACCGTCTTTGACTTCGATTTCACCGTCAAATTGACCGTGGGTGGAGTCGTATTTAAGCATATAAGCTATATAGTCCACATCGATAAGGTCATTGATTCCTACGATCTGGATATCATCACGCTGCTGGGCAGCTCTGAACACTAAGCGACCAATACGGCCAAATCCGTTGATACCGACTTTAATTTTTGTCATAGTTTGGTTAAGTTTAAAATATATAAAGGTTAATAGGCTTGTGACAGGTTTCCCAAGAGGGTAGCTGTCAAGAAGCCATGAATTTACAGCTTATTTTACCGATAAGCAAAAATAGGCCTATTAATGTAAATTAACCGTTAATGATCATCCTCCACTTCCCCCTTTTTCATTTCCGACCAGATGTGGTAGCCATTGTTTAGGGCAAAATGGCGGTTGGGGGCAGCATCTGCTTCCTCTAGCCGAACACCAGTCCATCCGCCAAAACTGCCTAAGGTTTCCACCGGCACAGCCTTGAAACTGAGTGAGCCGCCCGCGTCTTCCAGTTTTTCGAAGATGTAATGCATCTCGCCTTCCCTTACCAAGGCCGCATCGGGTAGGGCCAGGGCCGAGTCCCCGGCGGCAATGATCTGGGCCTTCACGTACATGCCCGGCACCAGCCCCTCATGTTCTCCTTCAATCTCGGCGTGCACCTGCAGGGCCCTGCTGTCCTGCTCAAATTTCTGGCTGATGCTGAAGACTTCCGCTTTGCGGTCCCGATCACCATTGCGCAGGCGGAAGCTTACCTCTTGGCCGATCTGTATGCGGGAAATGTCCTTTTCATAAACCAATAATTTGATATGAATGTGATCGGTATTAATGAGTTCCATGAGGGCTGTTTCCGGTTGTACGGACTGGCCATTTTTCACGTGTACGGCCGTGATGGAACCGTCCAGGGGACTTCGGATGGCGACTCTGTCTGCCAGATTGCCTTCCTGAACCTGCTTGGTAGAGATACCCAAAAGCCGCAACTGCCCTTCCTTGCTGCTCAAAGTAGCCTGTAGACCTCTATAATTGGCCTGGGTTTGCTGCAGGGTTTTGCCGGCACCGACTTCTTCCTCCATCAGGCGCTGTTGGCGGTTGAGTTCCTGCTCGGCCAAGGCAAGTCGGTGGTAGGTGTCCAGGTAATCGCTCTGCAGGCGGATGATGTCCGGATGGCTGAGGTAGGCCAGTACCTGTCCTTTTTTGACCCTGTCCCCCTCGATTAGGGTGATGCCGCTGACGTGGGCGTTGACGATGCTGGTGATGATGGCCTCATGCTGGGGCGGGACTTCCAGGATGCCATTTACCGATATGCTGGAACTGATTGGCCTTTTTACCATGGGACCTGTTTCGATCTGCAGCCTTTCGACCTGCCTTGCAGTAAAGGTCACTTCGGTAACTTCCTCCATGTCATCGTCATGGTGGTCTATATCAGCGGAGCGGTTTTCGCAGGCCAGACAAAAGCTGAGAGCCAATAGTATATAGGTGTATTTTTTCATTTCAAATCCGGGTTAATAAAGTATTCCAATTCGTAGCGGGCCTGCATCAGGTTGCTCAAGGCCTCTTGGGCTTGAAGCTCTGTTTGCAGTGATTCGTTAAGCGATTGGATCATAAAGACATAATCAATTTCACCCTCTCGGAACGCTAATAGGGCCCCGCGGCGCTGTTCCCGGGCCAGTGGGAGGGTTTCATTTTTGAAGAAAAGCCAAGAGGAAAGCCACTTTCGGTACTGCTGCTCCAGCCGGGCCACCTGGTTGCTGATTTCCAGTTGGGTCTGCAGGCTGCTTTGCTGTGCAATTCTGCTTTCCAGGCGGGCTGCTTCCACCCGGCCTTTTTGGGGCAGGAAGAAAAGCGGCATGGTCAAGCCAAACTGATATTGGTAAAAGGATGGCTGTCCGCCCACCGTTTGGGGGCCATAGAGGGCCTGCAGCTTGGGCAAATACGCCGACTGGGCCCTTCGCCTTTCGGCCTCGGCCAGCATTACCGATCCCTCAGCGCGCCGGAGCAAAGGGTGCCCGGAAAGGTCCTCTTCCAAATGCAATGGCTTTTCATAAAAACCATCGCTGCCGTGAGGCGTGAACAAGTTTTCACCAAAAAGCCAGAGATTCAGTCTGATCAGGGATTCCGCATAGTCAAAGCGGGCGTTTTCCTTTTTCAGCTTCATCTGTTTGTACTGGTTTTGCGCTGCAAGGTAAGCCAATCGGGAAATGTCCTGGACTTCCAAACGGACCTTTGCGGCCTTTTCAAAGCCTTCATAAAGGGAATCCAATTCGGTAAATAGCTGCAGATATCCCTGCTTGACCAATGCATCGGCATAGGCCAGTTGCACTTCCCTCCGGATCTCCAGTTCGGTGAGGTTGAGCTCAATTTCCGAAAGGGCGATCCGCTGCTTTTGGGCATTGAGGGTAGGGCTGATGCCGAAGATGTTGATGTCCTGTTGGCTGATTCCGATCGGGGTGATTACCCCTACGTTTTCATCAGGACGGCTCACCTCATCGCCGGCGGTAAACAGGGTGGTGGTACCCAAGTCCCAGGCGGTCTTTTTGAGCGCCTCTTCCTGTTGCACCTGCATCTTGGCCGCTTCCAGTTGGGGATAATTCTCCAAGGCCCGTTGGATGGCCTGCTCCATTGAAATCGGGTTTACCTGCTGTGCCTTGGCCGGCAGGCTAAATGCCAAAAGGGCCAATACACATCCTAGGGCCGTTCTTTTTCCCGGAAGGGCTGGACCGGATTCTGTCCACCTATAAAGAATAGGCAGGATAAACAGGGTAAGCAAGGTGGCGGTCACCATCCCACCGATCACCACGGTGGCCAGGGGCTGCTGCACCTCGGCCCCGGCAGAGCGGGAAAGTGCCATGGGCAGAAAGCCCAGAATATCGGTCAAAGCTGTCAACATGATGGGTCGGATTCTGCGTTTGGCGCCTATTCGGATCCGGGTTTCCAGATCCAGGTCGCTCTCTTTTTTCAACTCATTCCAGGAACTGATCAATACCAGTCCGTTTAACACCGCCACGCCGAAAAGCACAATAAAGCCCACGCCCGCTGAGATGCTGAAGGGCATGTCCCGTAGCCAAAGGGAAAAGACTCCGCCAATGGCTGCCATTGGGATGGCCACATAGATCACGGCTGTCTGCTTGAAGGAACCCAAAGCCAGATAGATCAGGAGAAAGATCAGGGCCAGGGCAATGGGCACTACCAGTTTGAGTCTTGCGGTGGCGCGTTCGAGGTTTTCAAAAGCCCCTCCATATCGGATAAAATATCCGGGAGGCAGTTCCAGGCGCTGCTTGAGCCTTTCGTCGATTTCCTGTACCAGCGACTGGATATCACGGCCCCGGACATTGATGCCCACGTAGGTCCTCCGCTGGGTATCGTCGCGGCTGATCTGCATGGGACCGTCCTGATAGGAGATGGACGCCAGTTGGGTGAGTGGTACTTGGCCTCCTGAGGCGGTAGGTATAAAAAGATCCTCAATGTCGGCCAGTTCTTGTCTTTTGGCGGCATCCAGTCTCAGGACAAGGTCGAAGCGTCTTTCCCCCTCGAAAACCACCCCTGCTTTTCCTCCTGCAAAGGCCGAGGAGATGGCCTGGTTGATCTCCCGCACGTTTACGCCATAGCGGGCGAGCTGGCCGCGGTCGTACTGCACGCTGATCTGGGGCAGGCCGGAGGTGGCTTCCACTTTGAGATCGGCGACCCCGGGGATGTTCTCCACTATCCTGCCGATTTCAGCGGCTTTGGCAGCCAGGATTTCCAGATCTTCCCCGTATAGCTTGATGGCCACATCCTCGCGGACACCGGAAATCAGCTCGTTGAATCGCATCTCTATGGGTTGGGAAAATTCCAGGTTGATCCCAGTGACCTCTTCGAGCACCTCCTCGATCTTTTCGATGAGTTCTTCCTTGTTGGAGGCAGATACCCAATCGCTTTTGGGTTTGAGGATGATGAAGCAATCCGCCATGTCCATAGGCATGGGGTCGGTGGGTACTTCGGCTACGCCAAAGCGGGAGAGGACTTTTTCGATTTCAGGAAAATTGTCCAGTAGCAATTGCTCAATTTCGGTGCATTTGGCAATGCCTTCTTCCAGTGTACTGCCAGGCCGCATCAGGATGTGAAAGGCAATATCCCCCTCGTCGAGCTGGGGGATGAATTCCCCGCCCATCCGGGTGAAGGTAAAAACTGCCAAGCCCAAAAGTAAAGTTGCTGAGGCCAATACAACATTGCCCTTTGTCAAGACCTTATCCAGCAATTGACCATAGTTACGTTCAGTCCAATAAACCACTTTGTCCCCCCAGGTGTGCCCCTCTTTTTCTTTGACCTTCAGAAAAAGGGCAGACACCATGGGCACATAGGTCAGGCAGAGGATCATGGCTCCCAGCATGGCAAACATGAACGTGAGGGCCATGGGCTGGAACATTTTGCCTTCAATGCCTTCCAAAAACAGGATGGGCAAGAATACAATCAGGATGATCAGCTGTCCAAAAAAGGCTGCATTCATCATCTTGCTGGAAGCCTTCAAAACGGTACGGTCACGGCTGGCCTGGTTCAATACCTGTCCTTGGCCTATGCGCTGGTGCATGAAAAAGACCGAGCCTTCCACGATGATCACCGCTCCGTCCACGATGATTCCGAAGTCAATGGCGCCCAAGCTCATCAGGTTGGCCCAGACGTCGAATACGTTCATCATGATGAAAGCAAAAAGCAGGGAAAGGGGGATGGTGGAGGCCACGATGAGTCCGCCACGCCAATTGCCCAGTAGGAATACCAGCACAAAAACGACAATCAGGGCGCCTTCGGTCAGGTTGGTTTTGATGGTGCCGGTAGTTTCTTGGATCAGCTGGCTACGGTCCAGGAAAGGGCTGATGTGGACCCCAGGAGGCAGGCTTTGCTGAATCTGTGCCATGCGCTCTTTTACATCCCCGATCACCTGGTTGGAGTTGGCTCCCTTGAGCATGAAGATGATACCACCTACGGCTTCTCCCTGGCCGTTTTGGGTGAAGGCCCCGTAGCGTACAGCCGATCCGAAACGCACCTCAGCCACATCTTTGATCTGTAACGGAATGTCCCGGTCGGTAGGGAGCCAGATGTCTTCGATATCCTCCACGGAGCGGATGAGTCCCTCGCCCCGGATGAAGTTGGCCATGTGGTTTTTCTCGATGTAGGCCCCCCCGGTATTTTGGTTGTTGGCTTCCAAAGCCGAAAATACGTCTGCAATGGTCACGCCGTGGCTCCTCAGATCGTCGGGGTCAATGGCCACTTCGTATTGCTTGATGTTGCCCCCAAAGGAGTTGACTTCGATCACGCCGGGCACCATAGCCATCTGCCGGGTAATGATCCAGTCCTGTATGGTGCGCAGTTCGGTGAGATCGTAGCGGTCGCGGTATTCAGGGTCCACCTCCAGGCTATACTGGTAGATTTCGCCCAGTCCGGTGGAAATGGGCCCCATTTCCATGTCGCCAAAACCTTCGGGAATCTGCCGACGGACCTCTTCGAGCTTCTCGCTGATGAGCTGCCGGGGCAGATAGGTACCCATGCGGTCTTCAAAAACCACGGTGACCAGCGAAAGGCCAAAGCGGGAAATGGACCTTATCTCCACCACGTCGGGGAGGTTGGACAGGGCGATTTCGATGGGGTACGTAATGAACTGTTCGATATCCTCGGTGCCTAGATTGGGCGCCTGAGTGATGATCTGTACCTGGTTGTTGGTCACATCGGGGACGGCATCCATAGGCACCTGGGTAAGGCTATAGACACCGGCTATGATCCATGCGACGGTCAACAAACCAATGAGTAGCTTGTTCCTGACGGAAAAAGCGATGATTTGATGAATCATGGGAATAGATTTACTGATAAGAAGATTTGGGCCAAAGGGAACTTGGCCTGAATATCAAATCAGGAAATCCGGGGAGGCTGGAAGGGGGAAATGTCGGCGGTTGCCAGTAGTCCGGGCCTATGGAAGCCCAGTTTTGCCGCAGGCGGAAAAGCCGGTTCTGTAAGTGCAATGGATTCGGATGGGGCATAGAACACCCAGTGGTTCAGGCTCTGGTGGCTTTCCCGGAAAGGAAGGTTGGCATGGTCGGGGTCTTCGGCGACGAATTCGTAATCGTCGTCATTGTAGAAATAATGGCCTTCGACAAATTCCCAGAAGGTATCCCCATACTGCACCTTGTGGACCTGATAGTGGTCGAAAAAGGCGGGAATTCGATGGAGATCGCAGCACAGATCCATGTTCGGCAAAAAGGCTTTGACCGAAATCAGGCTGAGCAGGACTATGTAGGCGAAGGATTTCATTTAGGTTAGTAAATGTACGGATTTTTTAAAAAAATCAACAAACCGCCCATAAGATGGTTATACCCATGTCAGAACGGGCTAGAGAAAATTCTCGGAGTTTTCAGTCTTCGGTGTTCAATCTTCCGTCTCAAAAAGATTATAAATAGGATTTAATAGCAAGCACATTACTAAAGACAAGCAACATGGATTTTTTCGATTTGATCAGACAAGGAAAAGATGAGCAAATAAAGGACATTATAAAAAATGACCCTTCCTTTTTGGAAAAGCCTAATGAGAAAGGGTTTCCCCCTTTGATTTTGGCTACATATAATGGGCAGGCTGGCACGGCAAAACTGCTTGTGGAGCTGGGGGCTGATGTGGAGGCCAGGGATGTGGCTGGCAATACGGCCTTGATGGGAGTCTGCTTTAAAGGTTACACCGAAATGGGTGAAATGCTCATAAAAGCTGGTGCGGATGTCAATGCACAGAATTACCAGGGAGCCACAGCCTTGATCTATGCGGCAACTTTTGGCCATGAAGCTCTGATAAAGTTGCTTCTTGCCCATGGGGCCGACAAACATGTGGTAGACGGCAGGGGCAACACTGCTTATGTACATGCTAAAATGCAGGGACTGGAGGAATTAGCCGAAATGGTGCGATAAATAGCTTTCCTATGACATTAATCATGTTTCAATATATTTTTAGTTTCCCTTGAAACCGCCCTTATTTTTATATTTTTGCCTGTGAGAAAATAAGGACGTGCTATGAAGAAGACCCTACTCGACAAGACGATCAGGCCCATAAATAGATTTATCCACTATGACAATTCCGGGGGGATTGCCCTCTTTCTGGCGGTCATTCTGGCTTTGATTTGGGCAAATTCACCGTGGAGGGATTCTTATCATCATATCTGGCATACCTATTTTAGTATCGGCTTTGCCGACAATATTCTTTCCTATTCCCTTCACCACTGGGTAAATGACGGCTTGATGGCCATGTTCTTTTTTGTGGTGGGACTGGAGCTCAAGCGGGAAATAATCGCCGGAGAGCTCTCGACCATAAAAAAGGCCGTTCTTCCCATGGCTGCCGCAGCTGGGGGGATGGTTTTTCCTGCATTGATTTACGTATTTATCAACCAAGGTGAGCCCACCATGAGTGGATGGGGTATCCCTATGGCCACCGATATTGTCTTTGCCCTGGCATTGATGTCGCTTGCCGGTAAGAAGGTGCCATTGACCGCAAAGGTCTTTCTAGTGGCATTGGCTACCGTGGATGATTTGGGAGCTGTATTGGTAATTGCCTTTTTCTATAGTTCCGACCTTTCCTTTTTCAGCCTTTTCAGCGGCTTGGGATTGCTTTCCATTCTGGTGGGGGCCAATCTCATGGGGGTGAGGAACACCATTTTCTATGCCGTGATAGGTATAGGAGGGGTTTGGTTGGCCTTCCTGCTTTCTGGGGTGCATGCCACGATTGCCGGGGTGTTGGTGGCTTTTGCCATTCCTGCCAGAACCAGGGTGAACGAGTCCCTATACTCCAGATCCATTAATTACCTGCTCTACAAGTTTGATAAGCAGATTCCTATCCGAGGGCCACTAATGACCCCTAAGCAGCATAGGATCATAGAAAAGATAAAAGTGATCTCAAGGGATGCGCAGACTCCCTTGCAGAAAATTGAAGGGGCCCTGCATCCGATAGTCACCTTTGTGGTGATCCCCTTGTTTGCCCTTTCCAACGCCGGGGTTGAGGTTGGGGAAAACTTCTTTTCCGAATTGATGAACCCGGTAAGTATAGGTGTGTTCTTTGGACTTACCCTGGGGAAATTGGTAGGGGTGCTGTCCTTTGTATGGGTACTGGTCAAGGCCAAAGTTGCCCAGCTTCCACGGGGAATGAACTGGATGCACATTGCCGGTATCGCAGGGTTGGCCGGAGTAGGCTTCACCATGTCCCTGTTCATCACGGCCCTTGCCTTTGACAGCAATGAACTCATCGACCAATCCAAATATGGTATTCTGTTGGCCTCAGTGGTGTCAGGTACGGTTGGAGTGGTATTGTTGAAGAAGGCTTAAGTGTAGTTTTAGCCACGAAGACCCGAAGGCGCAAAGATGTGTTGGGAGACATGGTCTCAAAATGGCACAGCCTGTCCCGAGTAGCGTAGCGAATCGGGAAAGTTCCAATGAAGTCGCACTAAGGGATTAAAGTTTTGGATTGGCCACGAAGACTCGAAGGCGCAAAGGTGTGTTGGATGGAAAGGAGAAAAAGAAATGGTCACAAAGTTCAATAGAAGTTGCACGAAGGGATTAGTAGGCTCTGAGGAGCTAAATGGAAATGGGGGGGTGAGTTATTAACCTTTTTCAAAAATTTGTAAAAACCTTTACAAATACGGTAGGTTAAAATGTTATCCTATAACACTTTAACTTACTGTAATCATGAACCACCAAGATTTAATCCAAAAATTAGCTGTCTGTGCTGCTGCGTGCGAGCATTGTATGGACAGTTGCCTGAGTGAGGACAATGTACAGCATATGGTAGCCTGCATCAAGACAGATAGGGATTGTGCCAAGATCTGTCAACTAACGGCAAGCTTTGTAGCCTCCGGATCCAGGCATGCCCAGCACTTAATAAAAGAATGCATTGAGATCTGCAACGAGTGTGCTGCGGAATGTGAAAAGCATGACCATGACCATTGCAAGCAATGCGCCAAGGCCTGCCGCGAATGTGTGGAAGCTTGTAAAAGCTATCAGACCGCGCAGGTATAAATTTTAAAAAAGCCCTTCAGTGTTAAACTGGAGGGCTTTTTTAGTAATGATATCTGCATTGAAGAATTACAACTGAATCGGGATCAACCTTATATACCAGCCTATCCTCTAAATTAATCCTTCTCGACCACCAACCACTTAAATCGTGTTTCAAAGGTTCGGGCTTGCCAGTTCCTTCGAAAGGTTGCCTCATGATTTCTTTAATTTAAAGATTGATTTTTTTTGAGCGTCTTTTTATCGGTTTTCTGCCAATATAAATAATCGTTCCACCCTTGAGTCAAAAAAATCACTCTCACTATTCCAGTAGATTTCGTTCTGTTCCTCCTCCTTTTTTATACTCTTCAATACCTTCCAATAATCTTTTGGCATTTTCTGGGCTTTTTAACAAGTGAAAGGTTTCCTGCATACTTTCATATTCGGCTTTTGAAATCACTACTACATCTTCACCATTGTTGCGATTAATATACAATGGGGAATTCGTATTAAACACCTTATCCAAGAAAGACTTGAGATGCTGTTTGAAGTTTGTATATGACGTGGTTTCCATAATTGAAAATAAATAATTCATCTCTTAAAAGCAACTGCCTTTCAAACTGTTGAGTTCAATTGCCAAACTATCCTTTCACCAATTTTTCTACCTTTTCATCATGCTCTTTTTTCCATTCTTCAAAAAGCTCTCCCGTACTGGGGCCGTTGAAACCTGTGTGAACGTCTACCAGCCTGCCCTCGCTATCGACGTAGAGCATGGAGGGGAAGTATAAGGGGCCTTCAACTTGGGGGAAGGCTGCTTTTAAATCCTTTTCCTGGCCGGCGATTAGGAAGGGATAATTGGCTCCTAGCCTCTCACTGGATTTTTGAACCCTGTTTTTGGCATAATCGAAATCGTCTTTTTTCTCAAAGGCAAGAGCCACAATTTCAACTTTATCCTTGTTTTCCTCATACCACTCACCCATATATTTGGTTTCATCCATGCAGTTTGGACACCAACTGCCGAAGATCTGTACCAGCACAGGCTTACCTCTATAGTCGCTGAGGGACACATCATTGCCATCTAGGTCAGGATAAGTGAAATCAATCGTTTCACTGGCAACCTCCCGGTCCTTATCAGGTAGGTTGAAACCTTCATTTCTTGTAGCAGTAAAAGAATAGTTGCCTGTCAGGCCATTGAAGTACTTGCCAGTAACCTTGCCGTTTTCATCTAGCTCACCGATAAATAGCTTGGCTTCCTCGCCGTTAAAAGTGCTTAGGTAAAAAGTGTTCCCGTCCACGTTGCCTTCCAGGTAGCGGAAGTCGCCAGAAGGCAGAGCAAAACTTCCCTGAAGGCTGCTTCCCTCTTGGGTGAATTTTCCGACCGCCGGTCTTGGGTCGCCGTTACCCAGGTTGAAATAAGTTTCCCACCTGCCGGAAAAATCATGCTCAGCTTCCCCGTCAGTGCTGAACCGGGGATTGCTATCAGACTGATTAGCGGTAAAGGGTGCCCGGTAGTTATCAACGTAGTGCTTCACCCATTCACCGTTTATCTTTCCATTTTCGAACTTTCCTCTCAGGCTGGCATCAAAAACGTTCATTTCCAAAATCACGGAATCCCCATTGATGCTGGCGTCGGTTTCCAGTCGCTCGTCGCTGTTGAGAATGTAGGCCTGAAGGTTGTTTTCATCTCCATCAAACTCTATAAAAAAAGGCACTTCCTGCCCCTGAAGCTCAATGGCCGCCCTGTATCTTCCCTGTGGGATTTCATTTGTTTGCTCCTGCTCTTGCTCGCAGGAAAAGAAGAAAATGCTCAGTAGGGAAAGGGGGAAATACTTATTAATCATGATAGTTTTGGGTAATTATTGGGGCAAAGGTAAGAAAATTGATGGATTGGTTTAGGGGTTTAGTCATCCCGTACCGCATAGCTGCGCTATATGCGGTACGGCATTGTTTAGGAGTTTAGTTTTTAAGTACAAAGTGATTCACGGTGCAGCCACGTTATCGGAAATAATGAATGATGAACGCTGAATGATGAATAATGAAGTTATGAAGTGAAAACACGGTAAAAAAATCTTCCAGGTCTAATGAAAAATCAGGAAGACCTGGAAGGTTGTATGGTTGCGTCGCTTTGCGCTAAACCCCTAAACTTCTGAATGCGCGCAGCGCCAATTCAGAAATAACCTCCTAACCCACACATCTAATCTTTTTCCACCACCAAGGTACCGAAATCCTCTACTTTATTCAGTACCATTCCGGTGGTTTGCAGCCAGAGGGGGCGCAGGGGGAAGCCGGCGTGGCGGATGGCTCGGGCTACCCAGACGTTGGAGTTGTTTGGGAAATAATACCTGCTGCTTCCCTCGTAAAAGTGACTGTCCGAATAAAGCCCCTGTGTGGAAGGGATAATTTGGCCGCTTTCATCCAGGTTAAGCTCCCTGACCAAAAATTGAACCAGCGTCTCCATCTGTTCTTTATTTAATTCTATTTTGACAACATTGGTGTTGTAGTAGTGGTTTTCAGGATTTCGGGCAATAGGTTTAATGTGCAGGACCGACCTGGTGGGCCAAAACACGGCTTTAAATGCATACCAAAGATTAAAACCTTCACTGGGGTAAAAATCCGCATCCCCCCAACCAATTTCTAAATACTCCGCCTCGCCATACTCATGCCCCTCCCTCCAAATGCTGTCAGGCAAAACTTCCCCTGGAATCACCAACCCGGTATGCCAGCTAATGCTACTGACATAGATCGTGTATTTATCCTGTTCAGCAAGTAGCTGAAAGCAGGTAAAGGATAACAGGGTGAATATCAGGTATCGTTTTGTGATCATTCCTTATAAACCT
This sequence comes from Litoribacter ruber, assembly GCF_018449405.1. NCBI lineage: Bacteria > Pseudomonadati > Bacteroidota > Cytophagia > Cytophagales > Cyclobacteriaceae > Litoribacter > Litoribacter ruber. The sequence continues at coordinate 548 of NZ_JAHCMY010000013.1, read as the reverse complement.
GTGAGGGACCTGGCTGTTTAGGAGTTTAGCCATCCCGCACCGCATAGCTGCGCTATATGCGGTGCGGGATGGCTAAACTCCTAAACAATCCCGCACCGCCTATAGCGCAGCTATGCGGTGCGGGCTGGCTAAACTCCTAAACAATCCCGCACCGCCTATAGCGCAGCTATGCGGTGCGGGCTGGCTAAACTCCTAAACAATCCCGCACCGCCTATAGCGCAGCTATGCGGTGCGGGATTGTTTAGGAGTTTAGGGATTTGGAGTGCGTTGCTTTGCGCCTAAACCCCTAAACCTCCCGCTGCGCGATAGCGCCGGGAAATAACCTCCTAAACGGCGTGAACAGAGATGCGGAGACAGCGTTAAGAGAGCCACTAACCAACCTCTGAAGCTGGAAATACATGGTACCTGGTACCTGGTACGTGGTACTACCTCTAATCCATATCCTTAAAAAACTCCTCCAAATCCAGTTCAAACCCCTTCAAAACCTTTGAGGCAACTTTATCTCCGGCACCAAAAAGTCGGGAGGCTAGGTACTTTCCGTTTTCAAG
>NZ_JAHCMY010000012.1:0-81861 GCF_018449405.1 Litoribacter ruber | reverse complement strand
CTTGGCAACTATGAGGTGAGCAATGAGAACGGAACGCTGACGGTTACCAAGGCCTTAACCTCAATTTTCCTAGCTAACTCGATAGCCAATTGTGATGGTGGTGAAGTAACCCTTACCGCTACTGTAAGTTCAAGCGCTCAATTTGAAGTCAATAATACAGGCGGCAAAATCACCTTCAAAAACAATGGTAATTCAATAGGTACGTTCAACGAATCTTCTGTTACAAATGGAGTTTTCTCTGGTAAATTGGATATAAGCTTGGCTCTTGGAGCACTCTATGATATAACTGCTGAATTTGTTCCGAATTCAAGTAACCTGTCAGGTTCGCAAACTTCGGCTCCAGCACAATTGACAATTCTGCAGGCATTCATCAATTCAAATGTTACAGCCAACTCAAATGGCAATGTGGTCATATTTGATGGGGCAGCAAGTTCCTTAGGATTGCCTTCTAGCACTGTATTGACAGCAACATACAAGCCATCCGGATATCCTGAGGTAAGCTACAAATGGTATTCAAGAAATGTTGAAGGCAACTTCTCCTTAATATCAGGTGAAACAAAATCAACTTTCAAAGTGGTAGCAAATGGTGACTTTACTAAAGAATACATGGTTGAGCTAATTGTAGATGGAAAATGTGTAGGAAATACAATTTTCTCCAAAATTGTTTCAGTCGAAGCTTCCTGCGGAAATGGTAACGGCAATCAGACGAAAGTGCAGGTTTGTCATGTAACTCCGAATGGCAAGCGAAACACAATTTGTGTAAGTGCTAATGCTGTGGACGCATTGTTAACCAATAGTCCAGGTTCATTTATCGGTAGCTGCAACATTTCCTACAGAGAAGGTGAAGAGCCTGGTTTCGAAGATACAAACGAACTACTCGCTGATTTGGTGAATGTTACTTGGAAGACCTCTTTCGAGGAACTGCAGACTACTTTGAACAAAATCGGCGGTGAACTTATGAAGGGTGATAACGCACACTTCAAATGGTTCAGCAATGGCTACGATCCAATTGTAGCAGGATTCTATGAGATCAACGGTGAGGTGGTAAGTGCCAATGCAAGAAATATCGGCTCCATTATTATCCCGATTCTTGTAGAAGACAAATCCCTACCAACCAATATCCTCTTGAGCAGCCAAGTGATCGCCAAAGGCATAACTGCTGGGACTTCAATTGCGGATCTGAGTACTGTGGATGAGGCTGATGATGTGCATGAATATGGGCTGGACAGCAGCTTATTGGACAACAGCTTCTTCAGCATCGTAAACGGCAGACTGACCTGGAACAGTACAGAGCATGCAAACAGCAAACCTAGCTACCAGGTAGCCATCCAAACCACCGATAGGGTAGGAAATATGATCAGCAGAAACTTTACGCTTTACCCTGAGAATTCAGGTCTCGCTGAAATTGAAATATTCAATACCTTCACTCCTGATAATGATGGGGTAAATGACACTTGGGGTATAAAAGAGCTTATCGGAGTGAAAAATGTTAGAATTACAATCTTTGACAGAGCAGGTAACCAGGTATTCCAAACCAATGATCCAAGTGTCTACTGGGATGGAAAACAACAAGGTCGAAATCTGCCTGTTGGTGCCTACTTCTATGTGGTGGAATATGGTCGAAACGGAGATGTAAGACGTGGTAAACTCAATTTGTTGAGAAAGTAAAGTTAGAACGGGCAGGTAGGTTAGCCTATCTGCCTGTTTATTTTTAGATTTTAATTCAGAAAGTGATGAAGAGTATTTTTAAATATGTTCTGGTGTTGATAATTGGACTTTTTGCTCAAGAGGCTAAAAGCCAATCCAGGAAATACATCAGCCAATTCAGTTTTTTCCAGAGTTATTATAACCCTGGATTGACAGGGTATGAAGGTAGTGCAATACGTGGATTTGTCAGGAATCAATGGGGCGGTTTCCAAGGAGCACCTAAAACAATGTTTTTTAGCGGGGAATTTGATTTTGCAGAAATGGCAGGTAATTCTCATCCAAGTCTAACCGGGCGTAATGCAGCCAGTATCAACCTGCTTTTTGACCGTTATGGGGCTTTTAATGAAACTGAGCTAATAACGGGGTATGCCACAAGAATTCGGATTTCTGAAAGCCATAATGTGCGGCTTGGTGCTGGGATTAACTATATGAATGTAAGGTTAGATGGCACCGCCTTGAATACGGAGCAACAAAGTGATCAGACCCTTCAAGGTTATATTGGAAGTTTTGCCGATATGCAAATCTTGGACTTCAACATCGGCATAGCGCTAACTCACGAAAACTATTATTTCTCTTATGGGATGCACAATGTTAACCGAGGTAGATTATCAAAAGGTGACAACTTCATGGATGGAAAACCGGTTTCCTACATTGTGCAAGTTGGTGGCAGAGGATTGGTTTCTGAAAATCTAGCCATAATTGGAAATGCTTTCTATCGAGAACAAGTTGGGCATCCTTCCAATTTGGAAGTAAATGCAAAAGCACTCTTTATGAATAGATTATGGTTAGGAGGGGGGCATAGGCTGAATTATGCCAATAATTTTCAAGCAGGGTTTGTGATGCAGAATCTACAGCTAGGGTATATTTATGAATTGCCAGTTCAAAGAAGTTTGATCATGGGAGGAACCATCCATGAGTTTATGGTTATTTTAAAGCTATTTAAAGAAGATGATAGGTTTAGAGGCCGGAATCAAATTGCAATTTGGTAGTTGCTATATGAGTTTTATTTGTTTAAATCCTATTAAATTTGGCTAACCATATAAGGTTAGCCAAATTTATTTTACCTGAATTTTTGTTTTTGGGAGTTTTTAAAAGAAATATTGCCGCATGAATTTTATAAGTAATACTATGAAACTTAAAAAGCTATTTAGACTACACATTATTTTTGGAATTGTACTATTAAGTAGTGCCTGCGCCAAAAATCCAGTGACCGGCAAAAGGGATTTTGTGCTAATTTCAGAAAGTCGTGAAATCGCCATGGGAAGGGAGTATGATCCGCAGATTGTCCAGTCCTATGGGCTTTACGAGCATGATAAAATTCAGGCTTTCATTGATGAAAAAGGGCAGGAAATGGCTGCCATATCCCATAGAAGCAATTTGGAGTATGAGTTCAAGATTTTGGATTCACCGATTTTGAATGCCTTTGCCGTTCCTGGAGGTTATGTTTACTTCACCCGTGGGATCATGGCCCACTTTAATAATGAGGCGGAATTTGCAGGCGTACTGGGACATGAGATTGGTCATATCACGGCGAGACATTCCGTAAGGCAACAGTCAAAAGGTATTCTAGCCCAAGTTGGGATTTTGGCCGGGTTGATTGCAAAGCCTGAACTGGCACAGTTTCTAGATCCCGCCAGCCAGGCGTTGGGCATCTTGTTTTTGAAATATGGAAGGGATGCAGAAAGGGAATCGGATGAACTTGGAGTAATTTATTCCACCCAAGTGGGCTATGATGCTCGTGAAATGGCAGGTTTTTTCCGAACCTTGGAAAGACAGCAGGTCAGTTCTGGGGCTTCCCCCTTGCCGGACTTTCTTTCCTCCCATCCTTCGCCTGCAGATAGAAACAAGAGGGTAGGGCAGCTGGCGCAAGAGTGGCAGCAAAAGGAAGGGCTACAGGACCCCAAGGTAAACCGTGAGTCTTATTTGAAAATGATAGAAGGGATGGTTTATGGGGAAGATCCGCGCCAGGGATTTTTGGAGGACCGTGTATTTTATCACCCAGATCTTCGATTCCGGTTTGATACACCCTCAGGCTGGAATTATCAAAACACGCCGAGCCAAGTACAGTTGGCTCCCAAGGAGGGGAATGCCGTGATGCTTTTGACGCTGGCATCAGGGGAAAGTACACAGGGGGCCGCCAATAAAGCAGTGGAACAATTTCAATTGGTGGAAACCCAAATTGAGAACAAAAAGATAAACGGGCTGGATGCCACAATCGTGGAAGGAGTCCAAAAGCAAGAGAGTAACCAAATCCGAGTTCGGCTGGCTATTATTTCCCATGGTGGCAAGCTTTATAGCTTACTCGGCGCCGCAGGCCAACAGGATTTTGGAGGTTATAGGACTGCCATTGAGCAAAGCATCAACAGTTTTGCGGATTTGAAGGACCAGGAAAAATTGGATAGAAAACCTTTGAGGATTGCTTTGGAAAGGACTAATAAAGCAATTAGCCTCAGAGAATTTTTGACAGCTAATGGGGTGAAGCCAGAGGATATGGATCGAATGGGGATATTGAACGGTATGGACTTGGATCAAGAAATTCCATCTGGAACCCTAATCAAGCTAACAAAATAATCGGATAATTTAGGCTTTCTTAAATTTCAAGGTAGAAAATGCGTCCGATAGGTGCTAATTGGAATAATTTCATACAAATGCATTTCATTGTAAAAATTTTGATTTAGATATACCAAAATCTTCGGAAGATAAATTTTTTTTGCTATTTTAATAGTCCTTTTCAAGGAATGTGTGTCCAGATTATTTAAACGAATTATTAAGTGGAAGGATTTGCACCATATTATCTGATTTTTGCGACCCTCATTTGGGGATTGGTGGGCTTTTACATTCTATATGTTGGCAAGAGGATCTATTTTCCAAAAGCTTTTAAAAGAGGGAAGCCCAAAAGTGCCGATAATGAGTATTTTACTGATTTGAAGCAGATTTCCTTGAAAAATAAATATGGCAGGAAAATCCACTCTATTATGGCTGCCAATCTTTCCAACCCTAATTTCTCAGCTGATCACTTGGCAAGGGAACTTAGGTGCAGCTTAGGTGAGCTCCATTCCATCGTCACAAAGCTGATGCATCAAACTCCGGAAGAGTACATCGTATCAAGCCGAATGAAAAAGGCCGCTTTTTTGCTGAAATACAACTTTGGAAACGTAGATGAAATTTCAAGACAGGTTGGTTATAGGGACCAGCAACACTTTGCCATAAATTTTAAGAAATACTTTGGCCTTCCGCCCCGGGAATATTTGAAGTTTTACAAGGATTCAGGCCGTGATCTCATTGAGGCCTAGATTTTTGAGTAGAGATTCGAAAGGGCACTGAACGGTGCCCTTTTTTTATTCAGTTTGAGTTGGATTATTTCCTTCTTATTTCTTAAATAGTGAAGATTCCTTTTTAAAAAGTAAAACTTGTGTGCAAAATTTCAGGTTATATAACTATTACGTGACAGTTTATTGTAAAATTTATCTTATCTTTATGGGACTAAACCGCAAACATACCATATACAATTCCTATGAGTAAAATTTTGATAATAGATGATGAGTTATCTACCTGTAACCTTTTGGATAAATTTTTGACGAAAAAAGGGTATGACGTAAGTATTTCAACACAAGGCAAGCAAGCCATAAGCCAACTAAAAGAAGAAAAATTCGACCTGGTAATCTGTGATTACAGGCTTGGAGACATGGACGGGTCTCAGGTTTTTGAGGAAATCAAAATTATTGCTCCTGAAACTGTGGTAGTCTTTATCACAGGATATGTAAACCTTCGGGTGGCTGTAGACTTAATCAAGGGAGGAGCTTATCACTACTTGGCCAAGCCCTTAAATCCAGACGAACTGATTTCTGTGATCGAACACGGTCTTTCCCAAGGAAATGATGGGAAAGGGAATAGTGAAATTTCCAAGCAGGTCCCCAAATCCACAACAATGATGGACTATGTTTATGGGGAAAGTGAGGCTTCAAAGAAAATGATCCAGCATGTGAAACTTGTTGGTCCGACTAATTACACGGTAATTATTGAAGGAGAAACCGGGACTGGTAAGGAAAGTCTTGCCAGGTTAATCCATATGGAAAGTTCCAGGCGAGATAAGCCTTTTATGGCGATCGATTGCGGAAGCCTTTCTAAGGAAATTGCTGCCAGTGAACTTTTTGGCCATGAAAAAGGAGCATTCACAGGAGCCACTTGTGCCAAGACAGGGGTATTTGAAATGGCTGAAGGAGGAACGGTTTTCTTAGATGAGATAGCCAACCTCTCTTTGGATATTCAGATGGCCTTACTTCGGGCCTTGCAGGAAAAGGTGATAAGAAGAGTGGGCAGTCTAAAGGAAATTCCTGTAGATGTGAGGATTATAGTAGCCACAAATGAGGATCTTTTCAATAAGTCTGGCGGGGCTTTGTTTAGGGAAGATTTATATTATAGATTAAATGAATTTACCTTAAGGGTACCACCATTGCGGGAAAGAACCAAAGACCTGCCCATTTTCATTGATTACTTTTTAGAAAAAACCAGTCAGGAATTGAATAAGGTAAAACCTGTGCTTTCAGACGAGGTTTATCAGTATTTCAAACGGTACAATTGGCCAGGGAATGTGAGAGAGCTCCGCAACCTGATTAGGAGAGCCTGTCTATTAAGCAGTTCAAACCATGTGATCGAAAAGGACACACTTCCTCTTCATTTCCTTCAAGCTATGCAGGAAAAAGAAAATGCCACAGATAATTATCTGAGTCAAATTCATGAAGACGCCATGGAGCCTGATTTGAAATCCACCGCCAAGATAGCGGAGAGCAAAAGAATAATGGAGGTGCTTAAGGAAGTACATTACAATAAAACCAAGGCAGCCGAAATTTTGAATATTAATAGGAAGACGCTTTATAGTAAACTTAGGATGCTTAATATAGAATATTAAGGTGACGTAAAAATAACAGCGGAGGCGCAGAAAGAGCAGAGTTACATACTTTACTTTTTCTGCGCCTTCGCTGTTTTATTAGCCATTGTTCTTACAAAGTTGTTAATGGAGTGAAACAAAAAAAGCCTTCAATCGAAGGCCTTTTTTGTGTAATATGCTGCCCAGCAAAAAATGTAGGTGAAAAAATCTCAATCCCAATTCGCCGATTAAAGGGCAATGTTTTTTATAGCGAATTAAAAATCATTTTAAAAGTATCCGATCAGGTTCCCAGCTTCCTTTTCAGATATGTAATTATAAACCAAAACCATTCCAAATCATAGAGTCGGTAAGCATTTTTTTAAAAAATTTTAAGATACCCATGTAATCTACTGTTTGATAATAATTTAAAGTTAAAAAATTGATTTATTTCAGGAATTAGTTGATTGATGTGGGCTTCCGTTTGATAACTGATAATTTCTATAATATTTAAGAAGTCAAACATAGGATATTAATACTTTGGAATGGTTTTGGTGTTAATATTCAAATAAAAAATTGTTTTAAACTATGGAAAATTCAAGCCAACCTTTTAATGCCAGAGAAACCATGTCTAATGACCTATCAAACACCACCAAGAAGAAAAGGCAAAGGATCATAAGGAAATCGGAAGTTACTGTACACCAATGGACTTTCAGTACAGAAAATAGATAGCTATGTCGGACCAACAGTCAAAGCCAGCGCAATCTCAGTCCTCCCAGCCTGGAAAGGAGCATGAGATGCATCCGGAACCGAAAGTCGAAAGAAGCAATGCGATAGGTCCCAAGTTAAAAGGGAAAGTAGCTTTAATCACTGGTGGAGACAGCGGGATAGGCAGAGCCGTAGCCGTAGCTTTTGCACAACACGGCGCTAATGTGGTCATTTCGTATCTAGATGAAGATAAAGATGCGCTGGAAACCCGTAAAATGGTGGAAGACCAGGGGCAAAAAGCTTTAATTATCAAAGGAGATGTGCGTAGTGCAGTTCACTGTAATGAATTAATCGATAAGGCCATTGGTGAATTTGGCCAACTTGATATAGTTGTCAATAATGCCGCTAAACAGTTTCCAAAGGAGAATTTCGAAGATATTAGCGAGAGTCAACTTGCAGAAACTTTTGAGACCAATATCTTTTCGTTTTTCTACATTTCTAAAGCTGCCCTCCCTCATTTGAAAAAGGGAAGCTCTATAATCAACACTTCCTCCGTGACTGCATATAGAGGCAGCGATCATCTGATTGATTATGCCTCTACAAAAGGAGCGATTGTTTCCTTCACCAGATCCTTGGCCAAAAATCTGGCTTCTAAAGGCATCAGAGTAAACGGAGTCGCTCCTGGCCCAATCTGGACTCCTTTAATTCCTGCCACATTTTCTAAGGAGCATGTGGATGAGTTTGGTACAGATGTCCCATTGGGAAGGCCAGGCGAGCCTGTTGAAGTTGCCCCTAGTTATGTGTTTCTTGCCTCGGAAGATTCCAGTTATATGACTGGGCAGTTTCTGCATCCCAATGGAGGCGAGATCATCAATACGTAAGCATTTATACCACCAACAACTAAATAGCAAAATCATGAACAATCTTAATTTCAATATCCCCATTTCCACATTTATTCCATTTCATTTTGGTTCTAACAATGATGATGACCGGAAGGAGTCCCCTGAAAACCGTCCTCAAAGAGACGAGCATAAAAAAGATGAAGCAATTGAGGAATTTGTGGATCCTGATCCGAATGCAAAACCTGGTAAAAAGGACAAACCCGAAAAGGATGACAAAATGGGCCGAAGTAAAGAAGCTGAGGAAGGGCCTTCTGATGAAAGAGATCGCTACAAGAATGATTGACCCATGAGAAATGAAGGAAAAGTCCAAGATCTTAACCTTAACCGAATTCTTGGCAAATACCCATCTTCACCCATCAAGGGGCCAACTTTATTGGTAAGCGCTGGAGTTCATGGAAATGAACCAAGTGGGGTATTGGCTTTAAAGAGGGTATTTAAAAAATTAGAGCAGGAAAAGCCACAGTTCAAAGGCCAAATAATTGGTGTAAGTGGGAATTTAGAGGCCTTAAAGAACCAGGTGCGATTAGTGGACCGTGATTTAAACAGGGTGTGTACTCCTGATAATGCCTCTAAGATTGAAATGGGGGAGGAGCTGAGTTTTCATGAAGCCAAGGAATTCAAAGAGCTTTTGAAAGTTATTCAAGAAATTGAGGAAAACCCCAATTCCACTAGGCTTTTCTTCATGGATCTGCATACGACTTCCTCACCAACGGTACCTTATATAAGTGTCAACAAAGGGGAGGAAAGTTATGGTTTTGCCATGAAGTTTCCTTTGCCTGTTGCTAAGGGTATTGAAAAATATATTCCTGGTCATTTCGACCATTATTTGACTTTGCTTGGTCATGTAGGATTCACCGTAGAGGCCGGTCAGCATGAGGCACCAGAATCTGTGGATTACCATGAGGCCATGGTGATAGTGGGATTGGTAAATTCCGGACTGGTTGAAAAATCGGATATTAGGGATTATGATCATTATTACAATAGACTGAAAGAAACCTTTGGAGGAGAGGAGGGATACGAAGTTGTCTACCGGCACCACATAGATGAGGGGGATCTATTCAAAATGGAACCAGGTTATTCAAATTTTAAGGAAGTCAAAAAAGGAGAATTGCTCGCTCATTCAAACAATGAGCAGGTATTTGCGCCCATGGATGGAAGAATATTTTTACCGCTCTACCAAAGTCAAGGTAGCGATGGGTTTTTCATAGTACAGTAAAAAAATAAGGCCGGATGGATTTCCGGCCTTATTCTTAGACGTCCAGTGTTGCCAAATAGGAGTTGGGCAATTTTCCATCATAATATTTCTGATATTCGATTTTCTTTTCGATGGCGTCGATAATCTTTGCGGCAAACTTTTCTTTTTCCAGTTTCTCAATACTCACGATGCCTCCGGGACTATCAAGGTTTAATTCCATGATTTTGTCTCCTACGATATCAATTCCGGCCATAAACATTCCATCTCTTTTTAGTTTTGGACCTACAATATTACAGAGCCTGCGGATCTCATCTGTGATTTGTGCCTTTTGGGGTACACCTCCCGCATGGATGTTGCTTCTTATATCATCCGCTTTATTGACACGGTGCATAGCTGCCGACTTCCCTTTTATTTCAAGAATCTTACCATTGAGCATAATCACCCGGATGTCGCCATCCTTTGCGGCGGGTAAATATTCTTGGGCAATCACATATCCATACCGGTTAATAGATTCCACAATTTGGTTCAAATTGGTGGAATTGTCCATGAGAAACACATCTTTTCCTCCGGAGCCCTGAAGTGGTTTTAAGATTATTTTTTCACCTTGTTCTTTATAAAATTCTTTAATGTCATCAGCATTTCTGGAAATCAAAGTTCGGGGTCTAACTTCCTCGGGAAAATGCTGAAAATACATTTTATTGAAGGCAGTCATTAAGCTGTAGGGGTCATTGAGAACAAGAACCCCTTTCTCTAGTGCAATTTGGCCAAAAATCATTCCGGCAGTTTGGGCCCAGGCTCTGTCTCCGATGTCTTCACATGGATTATTGCGCAAAAAAATCACGTCGAGCTCTTCAGAAGATATGTGGACTCTTTCCTTCGCATCAGCTTGGATATTTTTCAAGAAATTTTCCATACTTCTGCTTTTGCCATTTTTTACTTTAACTGCAAATGCCCCCATATGACCATTAGCCATGTAATTTAGATCGCCGACACCCATAATATAAACATCATGCCCTTTGTGAACAGCCGCCGAAAGCAATAAAGTGGTGTCATACCAGGCCTCTTCAGTTGAAATATCATTTACTACTACTCCAATTTTCATGTTAGTGGTTTAAAGTGGTTAATTTTTATTTGATCATGTCGATTAGGGAGAGGCCTTCCTTGACTTTCTCCAATCTTTCCAAAGATTTCTCATTGAGCAGAAACCTGGGTGTCATTGGCGCTGGTTTTAAAATATCCCGCATTCTCAATTCCTCCATTAATGGAATATGCTTCAGGGCTATTTTTCCGATAAATAGCGGTTCAAGTTCACCTCCTTCCTTGAGGTAATCTATTAATTTGATAAGTCCCCTGAGATAAATGATGTCCTTGGTACAGCCGCCCCCCTGATGGATCCTGGCCGTCACCTGAAAAGCTGATTCGCGGTCCAAATTATAATGTTCGGTAAGCTCCATAAAAGTTTCCTCAAAAGTGGACCCTTCCGTAAGACAATGGCCAGCCACTACTCTGGCAGCCAGCAACCGCAACCTATCACCGGTGAGGCCGCCTACAAGATACTCTGCCAGCACGGCAATTCCCTCCTGTAATTCTTCATAATCAGCAAATCCGATGCTCAACTGTTTGAAAGGCTGGGCAAGTCCATTATAAAAGGTCAAAACATGGGTTCCAATTTCATGGTGAACCAAGGCCTCAACTCTTTCTTCGGGCACTTTAAAGCTTTTTCCAATATAGAGCTGCCCTTTGGAAACGAGCATCCCTACGATATCGTTTTTTACCTCTACTTTGGCGTCGAGTTTTGGATATTCCTTTTGATAATATTTCACCTCCTCGCGGCACCTTTCAGCCAGCTCCTCAGCTTCCACCCAACGGGAATTACTGAAATCCTCCGGGGGAATTTCTTTTAATAAATAGCGGGCAGTCTCATAAAGGTCTTTATCTACGGAGCTGTAAAGGCGTATACTGCTAAACATGAAATTGGATGTTCCCCTTTCTTTGAGCATGGTTATCTGCTTTTCAAGTTCCTCCCTTTTGTCAGAAAACAAGAATGCCAACGTAGGATCCTCAATGCTTCGGATATTGATTTTAAACAATTCTTCCTTCAGCTGATCAGGATCAATGGGCAATAGCCTGTAGAGAAATTTGGGGTTAATTCTGAAGTTATGGTCAATGAACTCAGCTTTGGCCTCCATGGTATTGATAGGAGAGATCAAAAGCAGGAACTGAAAATTTTCCTGAATTTTGAATAATTGCTTGTCCACATCCCAAACCGAGGGGCTTATCGTGGTGCTTCCCAATACCTGATAATTGCGAATATCAAATGTAGTCTGCACACGGATAAATTCATAGATGGATTTACGCAGGATTTTAGAAAATTGGCTTTTAAAATCCCTAAAAACCATATAATAGAACTCATCCTTTTCTTCATCTTTGAAGAATGGAGGGATTTCCAAACCGACCAGGTAAGCACCTACCTCTTGACATTGATCCAAAGTTAGGATTGGATCCAAATTGTCCGGATGTCTGTGCGGTGTATATTCAATTTCAGTTTTCAGTTCATGCTGGTGGGAGCAGAAGTCCACCAGTCCCTCGTAGAGCGTTTCTACAGTGGCAGGAGCTTTTTCTTTGGAGGTTTTTATTTTAAAGGTATTGCACTCAGGGCTCCCAATCCAAATTTCAATGATCATTACTGCCCGGTATTCTTCCGACAGGGTTTTGGATATTAATTTTATTATGTCGGCTATTTTACCATTGACTGTCTGCTCAATATTGGTAATGATATAGGATGATTCGCCCAATACTAGCCGTAATATTTTCTTATTGTCTGGTTCAGGATTTCTATAGATCAAAAGGAAAGGCAGGCGTCTCTCTATTTTTACTTTTCCGAATTGTTCCAGATTTAAATTGAGTGATTTGCCTGTCTTTAAGGCCTTTTGAATTGACTCTTTGGTTTTTTCATTCATAATTTATGGCCATTTGATAAATTGGAACCAGTTGGCAGGAGACTTTAAATCTTAAGTTGTGGTTATTTCGTAACACTTTTGTTGAAAAGTGTCACTTCATTAACCCTCCCGATCCCTTTTCTTTTTGGCGGCTCTGTAAACGAAAAAGAAGATGATAATTACAATAGGCAATACGATATAAAGGATAATATCAAAGGTTGAATCTACTTCCAAGGGCCCCGTATCTGTGGGGATGTCCCGAGGGACTTGGGCATTTATTGCCAATGAGAACATAAATGCTGCAATTAATAAGACTTGGGTTTTGATTTTGGAAAGAAGCGTTAGGCTATTTTTCATTTGTATACGTTTTTTTAAGTGTTAAAATGAATAAAACAATTAAAATAGGTGATTAATGATTGTTGTTTTCAAAAGTACATAATAATACAAAATTATAATGCCTAACATACATCAATTGTTTTACCAATTTGAAAAATCATCTTTTAACTATAAAAAATTATAAAAATAAACTTATGGCATAGGATTTGGGTACTTGGTAACCTGAAGATCAAAATTGATCAATTGAAAAACTAACCACTTAATGCCATGAAAAAGTTATTGTATTTAGCAGGAATTCCAATAGCCCTTATGATGGGGGCTTGCGACAATTCTCCCAATACCGGTGACAGAACCAACGATGCGGATGGCAGAGCTGTTTTAGAGGATACCTCTAGAAGAACAGATGTAGACCATAACCGAACAAACTTGGACAGAGAGCCTAATAGGGGAGGGGAAACAACTCCAGGGACTCACCGTGAAATGGATAGACAAGATGTAGACAGAGCCAATGTGCCTCAGAATATCCAGAGTAGGGTAGATAATGATGCCAACCTTCAAAACAGGGAGATGACAAGAACCCAAAGATATACTAGGGATGGTATCACGTATTATGAAATGACCTTTAGAGACCAAGGCGGTCAAGAAAGTACCGTAACATATGATCAGGACGGTAACAGAACTGATCAGTAATTATTAAAATAGAAAATTTTCAATTTAATTAATAACCATAAACCACAATTTATCATGAAAAAGTTAATGTTAATTTGCGCTTTAGGAACATTTGGTCTTGCATCTGTAAATGCTGCTACTGTTCCAGTATTGAATTCAACTGAAATCTATCAGGAAACCACTAGAGTAGCTCCTGAAAATCTACCGCAACCTGTAAAGGATGCCATTGATAATGATATGGAAGATAAGGACGCAAGAATTGTATCTGCCAATCAGAGAACCAAAGATGGTCAAATGATGTATGAAGTTACCTTCCAAAAAGAAGATAAAACTTGGACTAAAAAATATGATGCACAAGGAAATAAAGTAGATGACGATAAGTAATCAATTTCCTTCATTATAACAACTAAAAAGTGCCAGACCCCTGTGTCTGGCATTTTTTTCTTCCACTAAACCGCAGAACCAATGGATCACAATCATGACAAAAGGGTTTCTGAAAAGAAATCTGATCGAAAAAACTTGCTTGTGGGCATGTTTAAAAATAGAGACGACGCCGAATTGGCCTTTGATGATCTTAATCAATTGGGCTATACAAATGAGGAAATCAATCTTCTGATGTCAGAAGAAACCAGAACCAGGTATTATAACAATAAAGACAAATCAAAATATGACACCGAATTGGGGAATAAAGCCGCAGAAGGAGCGGGCACTGGCACCCTTGTGGGTGGGGCTTTGGGCGCTATTGCAGGTGCGGTGGCTGCCATAGGGACTACCTTGCTCATTCCGGGGATCGGAGTGGTGATAGCTGGGCCTATAGTCGCTGGACTGGCGGGAGCAGGCGCTGGAAGTATTGCAGGCGGCTTGATTGGAGCGCTTGTGGGATTAGGGATTCCGGAGGATAAGGCCACACTGTATGAAAAGGGTATCAAAGAGGGGAATATTGTAATTGGCGTATATCCTCGAAATGATGAGGAAAGAAAAATCATCGTTAATAAATGGAAAAATCGTAATGTTTTAGACATTCACTAAACATTTTTCCTTCAAATTGATTCTATTATGAATGGTATAATAATTGCGACTTTTTGATTAGTAATTTACTACCATTTCTAAAATCAGATGTATAATCTCTTTTATCTATTACTTTAACCAATAAATAAACTATGAGCGCAGGAAAAGTATTGTTAGGAATAGCCGCTGGTGTGGCGGTAGGTATACAGATTGGAATTCTTATTGCCCCAGAAGAAGGCAAAAAGACCAGAAAGAAACTATCCAAGAAAGGAGAAGACTATCTTGATGATTTGAGTTCCCGATTTAACCATATAATCGATGACATCAATAGTCAAGTTTCTCGTGTAAATAAAGATATCAAAGAGTTAGCCGATAAAGGCNAGAAGACTATCTTGATGATTTGAGTTCCCGATTTAACCATATAATCGATGACATCAATAGTCAAGTTTCTCGTGTAAATAAAGATATCAAAGAGTTAGCCGATAAAGGCAAATCATTGTCCGAGGATCTAGCCAAGGAAGCTAAAAAAAAAGGGAGTGAATTGAATAATGATGCCAAATCGGCATTAAAAAAGTCTGTATGATATAAGAGGGGCCTAAGCCCCTTTTTTTATTTGTTTTTTTCTTCAATTCGATCCAATTCGGATTGAATTCTTTCCCGGTCAATGTAATTTCCGCCAACGAATAACCCTTCAAGTTCCTCAAGGGTTTCCAATTTTTCAAGAGGGTTATCTCTTACTATCAAGAAATCAGCATCTTTCCCAACCACAATCTCTCCAAAAGTATCCTGATTAAAATATTGGGCTACATTCTTTGAACCGCTTTTTAATATGTCGACAGCTTTCATTCCAGCGTTTTTCATGGACTTAATTTCTCTATGGGTGGCAAAGCCAGGGACATTAAAGACTTGCGGGGAGTCTGAACTTAAAAGTATCAGGACATCTGCCTCATATAATTCCATGAGAATTTGATCTCTGAGGGATAAAAAGGGTTTTACTTTCTCCTCGGCTAAGATACCATCATCTTCAAGCCTTTGTTTTTGCTCTGCCCACTTCACAATTTGGTCCTTAGGTAGGTATTTTATCTCTGCTCTTTCCTTTAATTCACTTGCCGGTAAATACCCAAAAAAATGTTCAAAAAGGGTCATTGTTGGTGCCACAGCTACATTATTTTCTCTTGTCAGCTTCACCAATTCCGGAAGTTTAGAAAGGTCGGCATCCTGGGAAAAATTCATGCTAAATGGCCCTGCTTTCTCGGAATTTTTATAATCCTCATGGGGAAGCATGGCTTCCAGATAACCATCCAGATGCTCTACTGAATGAAATCCATTTAAAATTACATTTTCCAAACCTACGTCAAGCGGGACATGGCCACCTATCATAATATTTTTCTCCTTGGCTGTTTCTGCGATTGCTATGAATTTTTCCATACTTAATCCAGGGTGGATTTTTAAATGATCATACCCAGCCTCAGCCTGCTCATGTACTAATTGCCGGCCATGTTGGGGAGATTCTACGCTGTTTCCATTCAGGGATGGGCCGGCCGCAAATATTCTAGGACCCATCATTTGGCCACTTTTGATCCTTTCCTTTAACTCCAAATGACTCGGATGCCCTATCATGCCTCTAATTGTGGTCACCCCATTGGCCAGGTATAACCACATGACATCCTCCAAAAAGGAAAAATCCCCGTTCTCCGCATTGGGTATGTGGGAGTGCATTTCCGCCAAGCCCGGCAAAACATATTTCCCAGCTCCTTCGATTATAGAATCAGCTTCTACTTCCAGGTTAGATCCGATAGATTGAATTTTCCCGTTTTCTACCAAGATGGACTGGTTGGATAGAATTGGATTTTCAGCGCTTAAAGTGACAATATTGACATTTTTTACTAAAAATGATTGAGCAGGTGAGGTGAAAGGGAGTAAAAGTATGATTAACAGTAATTGTCTCATGGTGAACTGGATAGGTGATTAGCTAATTTACGGAAAAAACAAATTGAAAAAAACAGGTAAAAAACTGTGATATTATAAACTGGTAAATTTTTTGAATTGGATCATTTTTCTTAAAATTGCCAATCGATCGGGGTGTAGCGCAGCCTGGTAGCGTACTTGCATGGGGTGCAAGGGGTCGCTGGTTCGAATCCAGTCACTCCGACAATGAAAAAAGCTGACAGTTTGGTCAGCTTTTTTAGTTTATACGCTTTTGAACTTAAGTACAATTTCTTCATCAATATCGAGTATCCCTTCACTTGATGAAATTTTCAAAAGATGATTGTGGTAGTGTTCGGGACTTAACGAAACCTTTTTGCAACTGGCATGTATTTCTTTAAAATGCTCAACTTTTTTAAAGGTTTCCAGATGACTGGGCTTGCTTCCACCTCCCGGCATGATAATGATCCGGTCGCCAGCTATTTTCATCCATTTGAGTAGGTTTTCCATACCATCGGTCACCGTGTCAAAGCCTCCAGATGAGAGGATCCTGGTAAAGCCCAAAGAAATGATCTCTTCCAGTGCCTTGTCATGGTTGGCCATGTTGTCAAACGCCCGATGAAAGGTGCAGGGCTTTTTGGTTGCCTTTATTAAACTTTTATTTGATATTAAATCCACCCCACCTTGAGGAGTTTGAACACCAAATACAAACCCATCCGCTCCTTCTTGATCAAATAGTTTGATATCCTCTATCATTGCAGCGATTTCCCGTTCTGAATAGACAAAATCACCCCCTCGAGGCCTGATCATGACAAAAATAGGAATCTGTATGAGGGATTGTAAAACCCTAAATACTCCAATACTTGGCGTGGTGCCTCCCTCTGCAAAGTCGGCGCAGAGCTCCAAGCGGTCAACTCCAGCCGAGGCGGCTTTTAACCCAGTGTGTAAAGAAAAGACCGGCGCTTCAAGTAGGTAGGTTCTCATTTGAATTTGCTTTTGGAGTCAATCAAAATGTTTTCTCCTTTGGTATGCCTGGCAAAGTTGAAACCGGGATGGACGGAATAGGCACCATATTCCCCGTCTTTATTCATGGCTATAAAACCCGCCTGTATATCCTCAATATTCTTGTTTTTGGCTATCAATCTTTTCACAGCCTCCTCACAGGCTTTCTGCGGTTCCCAGCCCTGCCGCATAAGCTCTACGATAAGAAAACTTCCGCAGATCCTGATGATAGACTCGCCCAGACCGGTAGCGGTAGCTGCTCCTACTTCCTCATCCACAAACAAGCCCGCACCAATGATGGGGCTGTCACCGACTCGCCCGTGCATTTTGAAAGCTAAGCCACTGGTAGTGCATGAGCCGGCAAGTTTTCCTGAGGTATCCATTCCTATCATACCAATGGTGTCGTGGTTTTCAATGTTGATAATGGGTTTGTATTCGGATTTCTGTTTCCACTCTTTATAGGCTTTTTCCGCTTCTGGGCTTAATTTTTCCGGCAGAACTTCCAGTCCCTGCTCGATTGCAAACTGCCTGGCACCCTCCCCGCTGAGCATGACATGGGGTGTTTCCTCCATCACTTTTCTGGCTAGGGATATGGGGTGCTTTACTTGTCTTACAAATGAAACCGTCCCACATCCGCCATCACCTCTCATAATAGCTGCATCCAGTGTTACGATTCCTTCCCGGTCCGGTAAACCTTGAAGCCCCACAGTGAGGTTGCTCAGATCCGATTCGGTCACCATCACACCTTGCTCTACAGCACTTACTATATCACCGCTGCTTTCGAGTACTTCCCAGGCTTTTTCATTGGCGGCTAGTCCATGGTTCCAAGTGGAGAGGATCAGGGGAGCTTCTGTGGAGTTGCGTTTTTTAAATAGATCCGGCTGGCTGCCAACAACTCCGAGGGGAATTATAGCCGCGGAAGATAGAATGGATCGTTTGAGGAATTTTCGTCTTGTGGGCATCTTCATTAATAATTAAAGTCGAGTATAAGGAATGTAAGCGCAAGTTTCAAAATATTTTGTATGGAAGGTGTTAATCCTATACAGATAAATTGAAACTAACCCGATGATAATAAAATGATTGACCTAGATAAATATTTATATGTATGTTTTGTTAATTGAATTTTTAATGCTTTAATTTCAAAACAAACACAAATTTTAAGTACATCATATAAGTGTTTGTTAATTACAAAAAATTATATTCTAAATCAGGCATTGCATTTTCGTTATGAGAAAGGGCAATTAATTGTATTTATAATTTAGATCGGTTGAATGGGAAAAGTTTACTTTAGGGAATTAATTTTCATTTTTGCGCTGCTTACCTTGGCATTTAATGCTTTAGGGCAGAGCGGATTTCCCTATTGTGAACCGTTTACCACAACTCAAACCCGAGCAGCAACAGTAACTGGTGGGGCTGCAAAATTAACTGCGCCAAACCCGGATAGTGCTGGAAATGGCGTCTTGCAACTGACGCCAGCTTCTGGAAATCAGAGTGGGTTTGCTTATATAGATATACCCTTCTCCTCAATGTATGGTATCAAAACCTCTTTTGAGTTTTTTATGTACGGAGGAAATGGTGCGGATGGTATGACTTTTTTCCTTTTTGATGCAAATGTGTCAACTTTTCATACTGGAGGGTATGGTGGTTCTCTGGGATATGCTCCAAATGGAACTGCCTCGGGACTTTCTGAAGGCTACATTGGAATCGGTCTTGATGTTTATGGGAATTACGGAAATACCATAGAGGGTAAGACTGGTGGGTTTGCAAGTGGAAGTACCAGATATCCTAATAGCGTTGTGATTCGGGGGCCCAAGTCGGATAATTACAAGTTTATCAAGGGAAGTCGAACAAATAATGATGGCACTGGAAGTATTCCGAATAATCAAAGATTTCCCCTTTCTTCAGGGGGCTCGGGAACCAATAGAATAACCTCCCCCGACCAAAATGGATATAGAAAAGCATATTTTGACCTTCAACCCAATCCCAGTGGTGTTGGATATTTGATTAATCTATCTATAGAGGTTACCCATGATTCGCAAAACCGAATCGTAGAAATTTTTAAAAATGAACCCTATCCCTATGCTGCTCCGCAAAATTTAAAATTAGGTTTCGCGGCTTCTACAGGAGGTAGTAATAACAACCATGAAATCCGAAATGTGATTGTTGAGGTTTCAGATGATTCTGATCTTCAAAACCCTGTTGCCAAAGACAAGTCTGTCCAAGCCTGTGATGGTTTGGAAAACGTTTTTGAGATAAAGGCGATTGAGGATGTTGATCTTCTAAATGATCCTGATAATAATTTTATCAGGTGTCTGCAACTGGCTGAGACAGCTCAGGAGCTAATTCCTGGAGAAATGGATATTTGTTCTGACGAACAATGTGATCCTGAAAAGCAATCTCTTCAAACCACACACGGGCTGTTTGAGTCTGATTCAGAAGGAGGCATTATTAAATTTATTCCAAAGCCAGATTTTGTTGGCGAGGAAGTAACAGTTTATTATACCGTAACAGACAATTTTGGGAAAACTTCCGAACCCAAGGCAATTCAGGTTAAAATCAACCCTACACCAGAGGCAATTATTTCAACAGAAGATGAGACCACATTTTATTTAGGAGATCAAGCTTTATTGATTGCAAATGAAGGAGATAATTACTTCTATCAGTGGTATAAAGATGGTGAAGTATTAAGTAATCAAACCAATTCCCAACTTGAAGCCCTTTCAACAGGGGAATATCACGTGACAGTCAAAAATGAATTTGGCTGTGAAGTTAAGTCCAATGTTATTTCTATCACGACCAATATTCCTCCCGATATTGAGATAGACTTGATCAATAGAGAACCAGAAATATGTCAAGAAGAAGGAAAAGCCACCTTTGTAATTAAAGACTTTTTAGAATCGGCCTATTATAAGGTGGTTCGCTCAAATGGTAATATTGTCCGTGATTGGACTTTGTTAGCAGGTGAGGATTTGGAAATAGAGGGTTTGAGTTATGGCGATTACAAATTGTTGGTGTATGATAGATTGAGACCAATTGAGGAACCAATATCACTGGACTTTTCTATTGAGGATCTTCGGGATATTACTGTTGATTTGATGTTTGAAAATATTCAATGCCATGATGGTACCTCTGGAAAAATAAGATTTGATTTATCCAATGTTACGCCTCCCAGAAGTATTGGAGCCCGATTTAAAAGAGTTGGAGGTGAATTTTCAGATGGAAAAATTATTTCATCGGGGAACAATGAGATATCCGATTATCTCGAATTTTCTAATAATAATATCAATTTTCCAGCAGGTAAATATGTGGTTGAAGTATTCCGTCATAGTAATGGGAATAATAAAATTAGTTGTGCAGTTGAATTCAATATAGATATTCATCCCCCTTCAGAACCTCTCACCGCCACCGTCATCCAAGAATTAGACGTCTGTCCAGTAAACCACGTCACCGTACTCCCAGAAGGCGGCTGGGGGGAGTACACATATAAATGGAGCAACGGTGCAACTACCCAAACCGTGTCCGCTCTTACACCGGGGACTTATTCAGTCACTGTGACCGATAAAGAGGGTTGCGAGGTGACCGTCGATAATATAATTGTCCCTGAAAATGACGCTGTGTCTATTGAACCAGGTTTTGTACAACCTACCTGCGGGGCATCGGATGGGGCCATAAATATTACTTCTTCCAATCTTGACTATAACCGACATGAGCTTGTGTGGCGCAAGGATGATCCTCTTAACGGGGAGATCATTGACGGTGATGCAACCGGGATCACCAATGTGGAAGCAGGAAAATACTACCTGATCCTCACTGAGTTTGTCAATGGCAACTGTGACGAGTTTGTGAAAGAATTTGACCTGAAAAGCCAGCCGACTCCTATTGAAATAGATTTTGACGACCAGGAAATTTGCGAAGGTGAAACGGTGAGTTTTTCACCATCCATCACCTCCAGTTCTTCAGATTATCAATTCAACTGGTACCGTGACAGCACCAAACAGCAGCCTATATCCAATGGGGATCTTGGCCCTGAGGTAGTCTATAACTTTCTACCTGATGGCACCCTTGAAATCGAAGGCCTGCATTTCTCCGAATCAAGCTACGAATACTTCGTGGATGTATCGGGTGTGGACGTTTGCGAATCCCTGCCGGATGAAATGACCAAAATCTCAATTCATGTAAAACCCAAGCCACAGGCGCCCCTGGTGCAGATCAACGGTGGCTATCCCAGAAATATAAATTAAGAAACAATTAAAAGTACCTATTATGAAAAAGCAATTTTACTTATTAATCGGAATACTGATTTTATTGGTAAACCAGTCTTATGGACAATACCCATTAAATTTTACTCATCCTCAAACTGGTAATACCATTACTAGTTTCAATTCATTTGATGCGGCTGGATATGGAGCGGAAAATGACCTAGAGGGGATAGTCCAAAACTTATTTTGTTATGAAGAAGGGGCGAAAGTAGCCTTAAGTGTAGATGGTGTTTACGAAAGGTTTGAGTGGTATTTGATGGGCAAAGTGGATGAAGATCAAGTTTTGCTTGAGGGTGAAACAGAGGCTTCAATTACCTATGACTTTACAAGATCAGGTTACCATAGGTTTAGAGTATATGGATTTAATGGTAGCGGGGATGATGCGTGTTACGAAATTACTGATATAGCAGTCTATGTAGCTCCTGAAATTATACTTGAAGTCGATGAAGAGGATGATGATTTTTGTGAGAATGATTCAGAGCAAATTTCCAATTACAATGAAAAAGAATTAACTGTTTCTGCTTCTTATGAAGAAACACACATGCAAGATGATTTTAATCTTGTATATAAATTCTATTTAACAACCAATGAAGGAGAAGCGATTCTGCTTCAGGAAGGGAGCACCAATACTTATGTTTTGGGTTCGTCAGACAATGACCTTGATTTTACGGAAAGATTGCTAGAACAAGGGGATTATAAATATACTGTTAGGGTAAGTTACGATTTTGAGGATGAAGAAGCTCTTTGTGAGAAAGAAGAGACCTTACTAACTCTAGTAATTAATCCAATTCCAGAGAAGCCAGTAATTGAAATCACTGGAGGCTTAGGTAGAAATTAATAACTCCTAACTTCCCTTGAGCAAAATGCTTTCATACTCCCCTTCGATCAAAGGAATGGCCTTGGCCTTCCTTATCGGAGGGGGTATGTCATTTTCTCAAGTGTATGCTGATAAGAAAGAGGCCCAAAGGGTCAGGCTCTGCGAGGGGGAAACCATTGAACTCACCGCTTCGGGCAAAAATGCCTCCGCCTTCCAATGGCTCAAGGATGGGGTCCCCATTTCTGCTGAGGGGCCATTCATCGAAATCACCGAAAATGGTGTCTATGAAGTGATGACCATCAACGAACAGGAGTGCTCATCGGAAGTTTCCGATGCCGTAATCATCGATTTTCTGCCACCGCCAAACCTGCGAGTCCTCCAACCTGCAGTGCTCTGCGAAGGGGGAAGTATTGATTTTACCGCCTCCATTGAAGGCTATGATCCTGAGGTGTTTGAATACACCGTGGAAATGCCTTCCGGTAAAAAGCTGCGGCTTCAGGATGTACCCGAAGTAAATGAAGGAGGCGTCTATCAAATTCAAGCCAACTACAAGGATTTGGTTTGCGCTTCCACCAAGCAAAAGGTCATGGTAGAGGTTTCCGATGATCCGGTGCACGCCATGTTTGATTACAAAATCAACGGGCTTGGACAAAAAGGTGAAGTCCTAGCCAACGATGAGGTGGTTTTTGAAAGCCACTCCTTGGGGGACAATTTGAGCTACCATTGGGATTTTGGAAACGGTAGAACCAGCAAACTCCAAAATCCTCCTTTCAAATTCGATGCGAAAGGGCAGTACTTGGTAACACTCACGGTCACCAATGCCTATGGCTGTACTTCGACAATGGAAATGCCAATTGAGGTCAATGAGTCGTATCTGATCATGATTCCATCAGGGTTTACGCCATTGGATAAAGAAAACCAGAACTTCAAGCCTAAAATGCGTGGAATATCATCTTACGAAATGCTGATCTTCAACACCTGGGGCGATTTGCTCTACGAGATGACCAGCATGGAAGATCCGGGATGGGATGGCAAAGTAAACGGGAAACTGGGGCCAAATGGCAACTATGTGTATAAGGGTACATTCACGACTGTGGATGGCAAGCAAGTAACGAGATCGGGAGTATTTACATTAATACGATAAGGTAGGAAATGAGAAAGTTATGGTGTGTAGTCTTTTTGCTTATTAGCATCCAATCATTTGGACAGGATGTGCAGTATTCGCAGTTCTATGCTGCGCCGATGTACATGAACCCAGCTTTTGCCGGTTCGGCCGAGCTCACTAGGGTGGGGTTGAATTACCGAAACCAATGGCCTGGGCTTGACCATACTTTCAATTCCTATTCCGCTTACATCGATCATTACATGTTTGATATCAATAGTGGTATCGGCCTGCAGTTCAACGGCTCGCAAGAGAGCATGTCCTCGCTGAGCACCATGGAAGTCGGCCTGGTTTATTCTTACAGGCTCCAACTTGGTTTTAACAATTTTCTGAGATTTGGTGGACAGGTCAGTTATGTCTCCAGGGATGCTTACTTTGGGGATGTGATCCTGGGTACACAGATGGACATAGCTCGGGGCATCATCACAGACCGATACGATGGACAGTTGATGGTGGATAGTAGGAGGCAGTTTGCCGATTTCAGCTTTGGAATGCTTTATAACAATGAGCATGTTTGGCTCGGAATGTCAGGGCACCATCTGAATGAACCCAATATGTCTTTTCTGGATGACCAGATCAGTGTGCTGCCCATGAAACTTTCCGCCCATGGTGGGGTGAAAATCGGTTTGCCTGATGGAGGGTACAATAGCTATCTTAGCCACAGCAGACAAGAAAGGGCTTTGCTTTTTGCATTCAACTTTAGGCATCAGCAACCATTTAACCAACTGGAGGTGGGGTCTCAACTCTTATTGGAGCCGATCACGGTGGGTTTGTGGTACAGGGGATTGCCAGTTAAATATAGTTTGCCAAACAATGAGGCCATCATTGCTTCATTCGGGTTCACCTTTGACTCTGGGTTGGATATAGGGTATAGCTTTGATTTTAATACTTCCAGGCTCGGTCTCCGCAATTCCGGAGGTGCCCACGAGGTTTCTGTGAGGTATTCCTTCCTTTACGGAAATGCCAAAGACAGAAATCGGAAGAGCACTATTTTGCCATGTTTCAAATTCTAATAGTTTAAATGATTAGCCGAAATATTGCTAAGTGAGTCTTGGTTCCGGTCTCCCTTTTCCGATTTCCGGTCTTCCGTCCCCTAGCTACGGAAAATTAAATAGGTACTAAAATTGCACTTTTAAAACCTCCTGAACTTCAGGAGGTTTTTTTGTTATAACCACAACACTATGAGATCAATTTGGAACGGAACGGTGAGTTTTGGATTAGTATCCATCCCCGTAAAGCTTTACAGTGCCACAGAAGACCGCAAATTGGATTTGGACATGCTCGACAGTGCCGATAATGCCCGCATCCGCTATAAACGCGTCAATGAAACCACGGGGGAAGAAGTGGCTTGGAAGGATATTGTCAAGGGCTTCAAAAATGATGACGGAAACTATATCGTGCTTACAGATGAGGATTTTGAGCAGGCCAATGTTAAGAAAAACCGCACCATTGAAATCGAGTCCTTTATCGAAGCTTCCGATGTAGCCGATGTGCTATTCAAAAAACCGTATTATTTGGAGCCCCAAAAAGAGGGAGGAAAGTCATATAACTTACTGCGCGATGCACTGAAGAAAACCAAAAAGCTTGGTGTGGCCACATTTGTGATGCGGCAAAAAGAGAATTTATGTCTGATCGGTGTATATGAAAATGCCCTTGTTCTGCACGTGATACGTTTTTCAGATGAAATCAGGAAGCCTTCCGACCTAAAATTGCCCAATACCAAGGTAACCAAAAAAGAAGTTGATATGGCATTGAGTTTAATTGAAAATTATACAGAGAAGTTTGATTTCGACAAATTCAAAGATGTGTACAATGATCAACTGATGAAGATCATTAAAAGTAAAAAATCCGGCAAGAAAACAAAGGCCACCAAATACGAAAGCAAACCCACTCCGGCTAAGGATCTTATGGCCCAACTGAAGGCCAGTTTGGACAAAAAGAAATCAAAAAAAGCCTCCTGATAAATGAGTCTTTCGGCATATTATAAAAAAAGAAACTTTGAAAACACCCCAGAACCTAAAGGGGGAAAGGCTAGTGGTGAACAGTTAAGGTTTGTGATCCAGCGCCATGAAGCCACTCGCCTGCATTATGATTTGAGGCTCGAAATGGATGGGGTGCTAAAGAGCTGGGCAGTTCCCAAGGGGCCCTCGCTTTACCCAGATGATAAAAGGTTAGCCATTCACACAGAGGACCACCCGTTGGATTACTTGTTTTTTGAAGGAGACATTCCCAAGGGAAATTATGGGGCTGGAAGGATGAGGATTTGGGATTTTGGCACCTATGAATCTTCGGAGGGTGGGGCTGAAAAGAACTTAATCGAAGGATATAAAAGCGGCAATCTTAAAATCACCCTTACTGGGCAAAAGGTTAATGGGGCTTTTGCTTTGGTCAGGACAAAGGGAGGAAAGGAGGAAAACCACTGGCTATTGATCAAAAAGAAAGATGAATTTTCCAGTGACTCCAAGTATGACGCGGAAGATTTTCAAGATCAAATTTCTAATTATGGTGAAGAAAGAGGCTTTTTTAAACCCATGTTGGCCACCAAAACGGATAAAATTTTTAAACGGGCCGGCTGGATATATGAACTCAAATGGGATGGGTATCGCGCGATTGCAGATATTAAAAACGGGAGGGTTAACCTGTATTCCCGAAATGGCATTTCCTTCAACTCTAAATTCTCTCTAATCCACAGAAGCCTTGGCCAAATTGAGCATGATGCCATCCTAGACGGAGAAATTGTAGCCCTCGATGAAAACGGCCTTCCCATTTTTCAGGCCCTTCAAAACTACCCTGCTGAAAAGGAGGGGGAGCTCAGGTTTTATGTGTTCGACATGCTTAGCCTCAATGGCCATGATATGACTGGACTGCCTTTACTTGATCGGAAAAGTTTGATTCAAGACGTCATTGAGGGAATTGACCATATATATTACTGCGACCATTTGGAAGACATGGGGAGCGTGTTTTATGAAAAAGCCATTAAAATGGGCATAGAGGGGGTGATTGCCAAAAAAGCCGATTCTAAATATTACCCAGGAGCAAGGTCAGAATTCTGGCTTAAAATAAAGGCCTCGGAAAGCCAAGAAGCAATTATTTGCGGATTTGTGAAAATCAAGGGTGGGGGAGGTTTAGGCTCCCTGATTTTGGGAATGTACAAAGAAAAAGAGTTGGTTTACATTGGCAATTGCGGTACAGGTTTTAGCGAAGCAGAAAGCCGGGAATTACTGGATTTGTTTGAGCCTTTAAAGAGAGAGGGGTCGCCTTTTTCAGGAAAAATCAGCCTGAAAGGCAGGAAAGCCAACTGGCTTGAGCCGAAGCTGATTTGTGAAGTTGGGTTTTCTGAGTGGACCAGATCAGGTAGCTTGAGACATCCTGTTTACAAAGGCCTCCGAAGTGACAAAGCTCCAAAGGAAATCACCAAAGAAACTGAAATTAAGTTGAAAAAAGGTAAAGGTAAGCCAGCCGAAGAGTCGAAGGGCAATTTGGAGATAGATGGGGTGAATGTGCCGATTACCAATTTGGAGAAAATTTATTGGCCGGATGAAGGGTATAGCAAATATGACCTGATCGATTATTACATGCATGTTTCGGATTTCATGCTTCCGTATTTAATTGATCGGCCCCAGAATATGCACCGGCACCCCAATGGAATCAAGGGTGAAAGCTTCTACCAGAAGGATACGGCCGGTATTTTTCCCCATTGGATTGAAACTGTTAAGGTGCATAGTAAGTCCAAGGATGATTATATTGAGTATATGCTCTGCCAGAATGAGGCGACTTTGATTTACATGGCCAATTTGGGCTGTATAGAGATCAACCCGTGGCTCTCCAAAATGAGTGATTTGGATCAGCCTGATATGGTGGTCATTGATTTGGATCCCAGTGATAAGAATACCTTTCAACAAGTAATAGAGGTTGCCCAGGCTACCAAGGAAGTACTGGATCAGGGGAAAGCGAAAGGCTTTTGCAAAACTTCCGGGTCAAGTGGGCTTCATATATACATACCACTTGCAGATGGGTACAGTTATGATGATGCCAGGGACTTTACCAAGTTGCTGTGCTACCATGTTCATGAGTTGGTGCCCAAGCTTACCAGTATGGAAAGAGCAGTAAAGAAACGTACCGATAAAATCTACCTGGATTTCATGCAAAACAGAAAAGGACAAACCTTGGCTGCTCCTTACTGTGTAAGACCTGTGCCCGGAGCCAGGGTTTCAGCCCCGCTCAATTGGGAAGAGGTAAAGCCTGGATTGAAAAAAGAAGATTTTACCATTAAAACCATGCCCCAGCGATTAGAAAAGATGGGCGATCTATTCAGAGGTGTGTTGACTGAAAAAAATGAAATAGAGTTGATTTTGGATAATTTGGGATAAAAAAAGGCCGGGAAGAAACCCGGCCTTATATTCTTATTCAATAATTTCTAGTTTATATACTCCACTGTCCTCTTCATCTGTAATCACATAAAGGTTTCCATCAGGGCCTTGCTTTACGGCTCTAATTCTTCCGATTTTGTCTTCCAGCATTTTCTCATCATGGGTCACTTCACCATTTTCAATCACCAATCTGTAAATTGCTTTTTGCTTCAATGAACCTGAAAATAGATGGCCATTCCAACCCTGAAACTCACCGGTATAGAAAGTTAATCCCGAAGGAGCCATGTTGTCTTCCCAGATATGGGCAGGCTTCTCTACGCCTGGAGCCTCTCTACCAATACCGATTTTCTCATCTGTATCGTATTCGGTTCCATAGGAGACCTGAGGCCATCCGTAATTTTTGCCTTTCTCCACTTTGTATAAAAGGTCTCCTCCATTTGGTCCGTGATCTGACGCCCAAATCTCCCCAGTTGTAGGATGGATTACCATCCCCTGATTATTTCTGTGGCCAAAACTGAAGATCTCAGGACGAAGGTTGCCTGGCTCCTTATTAACAAAAGGGTTGTCCTCCGCCGCACCTCCATCTTCTTTCAGCCTAATTATTGATCCCGCCGGATCAGTCAAATCTTGAGAAGGATATCGTATTCCACGGTCCCCTATGGAAAATAAAACCGTTCCATCTCCCGGAAATATAATCCTTGAACCATAGTGTCTTCCTGGCTCCGTTCGCGGGGATTGTACATATAATACCTCATATTCACTGATATCTGTTCCGTCATCAGTCAGCTTGGCTCTGGCCAAAGCGGTACCAGTGGCATAATCCTCATCACCGCTGAAATTGGAGTCATCATCTCCTGGGCTGGAATAAGTAAAGTAAATCCAGCCATTGTTTTGATAGTCAGGATGTACGGCCACATCTAAAAGCCCACCTTGATTTCCTCCCTCATCGGGTGTTTTATCATCCTCAAATAGATCAATCTCGGGAAGGTTTCTGAACCTATGGATGTTTTCTCCATCTATTATATGAAATCTCCCCGGACGCTCAGTGATCAACATTCGGCCATCGGGTAACCAATCTATTCCCCAGGCGTTTTCAAGACCATCCACTACTTTGGTGATTTTTATATTGGCCTCTTCGGTTTCTATTTTTTCCTCGATCACCTCATCGGTCACACTTTGGGCCATCAGAGGTTGCCCAAACAGCAATCCAGCTCCTCCGAGCAGGCAAAGTTTTGAAATTGAATTCATGTTGTTAGTGGTTTAAATTGCTTGATAAAAATGTTGTGTTCCTTCAAAAGAACTTACTGTTTAAAATTTTGTTTGGATTAACCTCATTCTCTGTACATAATAATTGCAGAATAAGGGGGTAATATGATGGAATGGGAGGAGTTACCTTCCTCATCCTGATGAACTTCCAATTTGGTGGGACCTAAATTTCCAAATTCCTCATCGTAGATTTTGCTGTCACTGTTGAAAATCGTGACCCAATCTCCCTCCCCCGGGAAAGGAAGCCAATAATCTTCGTGGGTATCTTGGGAAAAGTTTATGATAACATAAACTGCTTCATCGGCATTATCCGCCCACCTTTTATAAGTTACAACCCTGGTCTCGGCATGGGCGTGGAGAATCTCGATATGCTGGCCGCTCAAGGCATGGCTTTTATGCTCCTTGTTGAGCCTCAAGGAAATCAGGTCTTGATAAAGCTTGAATATTCCTTTTCTCTGTTCAAGTCTGTCCCAGTTGATAAAGTCTTTTTCGTCAAACGCCCCTGCTTTTAAAAATTCCTGACCCTGAAAGATCATTGGAATGCCAGGAGCTGTCATGGTCAAAACTGCTCCAAGAGCTGATTTTTTCTTGGCTATCCAAGAGTCAGCCTGCCCAGGAGACGCCTCTTCCGGCAATCTCTGGTCTTCGATCGCCACCGCATCGTGGGATTCTGAAAACACAATCCGCTCAAACGCATTGTGCTTGTATCTGAATTCCAGCGCCTCAATCACCTGGTCCATATGCCATTGCGCATCATCGGCTAAAGAAGGCTTGATATGCTCTACAAAAATCGAGTTCCACTGGGCATCAAACCCTGCACCGCCCTCCTCGGTTTTTTCGGTCAGAGTGCCATTTCCTCTTACATCCTCCGCTATCAAGATTACCTTTGGTTTTACCTTCCGACTTTCCTCATTGGCCCATTGCATAAGCGACCAGCCGTCGGCAAGATCCTGGTCCTTGAGGTGCTCTTCGCCCTTGCAGTTCCTTATCAGAGCCGTGCCATCCCACCTAAGCCCATCCACCCCGATTTCATTTAGCCAAAACATCACATTGTCAAAAATGAATTTTCGGACTTCCGGTCTTCCAAAATCCGGGCGGGTGTGACCCCAAGGCGTTTCACCTCGATCGTCGTTGTAGAAGAAGATTCCGCCTCCCTCGCCTTCATACCAGCCATCAAATCTCCACAAATCCAGATCCGTGGGCCCCCAATGGTTGTAGACCACATCTAGCACCACAGCTATGCCCCGAGTATGGGCCTCGTCAATGAGTTTGCGGAATTCTTTTCGACCTCCGTAGCTGGTTTCCACGGCAAATAGATGGGAGGGATTATACCCCCAGCTAAAGCTTCCGGCAAATTCATGGACAGGCATTACTTTGATAATGTTGACACCCAGCTCTTGCAGATAGTCCAGCTTTTCTATTACATCAGCAAATGTTCCTGGACCTTCCTCAGAGGTCTTATAAAATGTACCCACGTGCAGCTCATAAATGATTGCTTGGTGAAGGGGCGGGGGATCAAAATGACCGATAGGAGGCAAGGGGGTGCAAATAACACTGTTGCCCATGGAGTGGGTGACTTCCTTGGCATAAGGGTCTATCCTTGAAAACTCCTGGTCTCCCTTGTTAAGCAAATAGCGGTATTCCTGTCCTTCTTGGGCATTGCGGATACTGCCCTGCCAGATACCATGATCATCTTTTTCTAAAGGCTCACCTGGTTTCCAATCATTGAAATCCCCAATTACGTGAACGGACTGGGCATGGGGTGCCCATAATTTGAAAAAGCAGCCTTCCTCATGAAGGCTAGCTCCCATTGGGAAATTGTTTTCCATTGGAAATTATAGATGTAGGGTTGTTTTAAAAAGATTCTGTTTCCCATCCAGCGGAAGTTATCCCAGCCTGATAGGCACTGTGTAAAAACTCCTTGAGCGTTTTTTCCGGGTCCGGCTTGTTGATCAAGTCCTGATAATTGAGTAGTGCCATCGGACTTCCGTTGTTATCTATCCACTTTGCCTCTGCAGGTTTTATGGGGTAGCTATCCAATCCTTCAGGACTTGGCCAAGTGTAGGAGTAAAAAGCAGGTTCACGGTGGTTTTTATCCCCTGCCCAAAAACCAAAGGAAATGTTTTCATGAGAATAAGCCTCCCTATCTGAAGTGCGCGACATCATGCTGTTATCTGCTTTTTTGCCTGAAAACCGCGTGACCACCAAGTCCAAGGAGTGCCAGAATAAATGCACAGGGGAAGATTTGCCTTTATACTTGCATTCGAAATCCTTGAAAATATTGTCTACCCACAGCAGGACTCTGTAATATTTTTGGACATAATTGGCATCATAATGATAATGCTTGGTTAGGCTTGTAAACTCGCCTTCTACGCCCATGTCATAGGGGTAGGGGTTTTTGAGATTTACCGAGATATTCAGCTGCTGAAGGTTATCCAATAGCAAAGAGTAAAATTTGGACACAGTAAGTCCATACATGATCTCAAATTTCCTTACACCCCCATTGCTGGAATTAATCTGGACGAGATGCTTGAGAAGGTCAAACTCTATGGTGAAATTTCCCTGGCCGTTTTGATAAGGTATGGGGCCGGTGGTTAAGCCTTTGGAGGAAACCCGAAAAGTAATGTTCCACCAATGGTTTTTGGGAGGCATCAGTGCCAGTTTTATTTTACCAACAATCTGAAGGAATAAATGTAAGGTGATTTTGCTTTTTTCCCACTCTTCCAAGGGGAGCTGGGGCAGTTTCTGATTTGACTTCACAGATAATTAGGTTTTGGGTGATAGTGTTTTTGATTAACTACCAAAAAGCCATTTCAGTTATGTTTAGCCATAAAAAAAGCCCAACCATTTTTGGTTGAGCTTTGATGTTATAAGTTGATTAATCCAACATGCCTCTTCTTGTCGCGTTACGCTGATTTGGCCAGGTCATTTGTCTGCCCGATCTTGGGTTTACAGGCAGGATGCTTTTTTCTCTTTTGAAGCTTTGGTCATCTTCGCTTGCCATGTAAGTTAGGATAGCAGTCAAAATCACATTGTTTTCTACATCATCAAATACGATTTTATCATACGTGTCACGGTTGGTGTGCCAAGTATAGTTGAAGTAAGACCAGTTAAGTGAGCTCAAGGAGAAGCCTGGTGCTCCTACAGCTAGGAAAGATGCATAATCTGAGCCACCACCAGCAGGGCTGCCAGGGAAAGTCGTTTCAATGTGTCTACGCACATCCTGAGGTACAGGCTCCAACCATCTGTTGATGAATTCATAGGCGTGAAGGAAACCTTGTCCTGAGATGTTTACCACTCTACCCGTTCCGTTGTCCTGGTTGAATACCGCCTGGATGTTTTCGATAATTTCCGGATGATCTTCCACAAATGCTCTTGAACCGTTCAAACCCTGCTCTTCACTACCCCAGTGGCCAGCGATGATTGTTCTTTTAGGGTTAGGATACATTTTCTTCAGGATTCTCATAGCTTCCATCATTACCAAAGTACCTGTGGCATTGTCAGTGGCACCTGTTCCGCCATCCCAAGAATCGAAGTGGGCAGAAAGAATAATGTATTCCTCTGGCTTTTCAGAACCCTTGATAGTGGCAATGGTATTGAAAGTAGGCATTTCACCCAATTCCTTGGATTCAGCATTGATTCTAAGCTTTGGCTTGGCGTCATTTTCCACCATTCTGTAAAGCATGCCATAATCTTCCAGGGCGATGTCTACCATTGGGATGTTCTTGGTGCTGGCGCTAAAAATTTTCTGAACACCAAATCCTTGTGACCAATAAGATGCCACCACGCCAGCAGCACCAGCCTCTTCAAGGGCTGCAGGAAGAGATCGGGCATTATACCCGGTTTTTTCAATCCGGTCGGCCCAAGCCTCAGCCGCCTCTTGCCTATCCTTCTTCATTTTTTCAAAAGATTCCTCAGTTGCAAACTCCTTCCAGTTGTATTCTGGTCGGCCTGATGGCTGCATCATGGAGATCATGACGAATTTGCCCTCTACTTCATTGGATAACCAGTTTTGGAATGCCACCGAATCTTCCAAATCTGGGACAATCACCACTTCTCCGGTCACAGGGCCATCAGTGGAAGGGCTCCAAGCCAACTGCATACCTTCCAATGAAACTACTCTTGGCTCAATTAGGTCGATATGGGAAACGCCTCTTTCCCAGCCTCTCCATACACCCCACTGCTCGTTTTCAGCCTCAATGCCCCATTCGGCATAGGTGTCAACAGCCCAGTCATGAGCTTTCTGCATTTGTGGTGTACCCACCAAACGAGGACCGATAAGGTCAGTAACCTCGTAGGCTAATTTTTTAAGCTGGGAATTCTCCTTAGCTTCTTTGATCATGTTTTCAATTACTTGGTCTTTATCCTGAGCCTGGGCCGTCAAGCCAAAAGCTACTAGGAAAAGCACCAAAAACGAACTTTTGCGCATAACAAAATTTTTAAATCTAAAATAAGAAAGTTTTCGTGTGTGCAGTCAATGCTGACGCGGGTCTAAAATAGGGATAATTTTCCGGCCCAAATAAAAATTATCTTATAAACGTAAAAATCACCTTATAATCGGTAGGCAATCAACATGAAAAAAGCGGCTTTAAGCCGCTTTTCGATTCTTACATTTTACCCAATATCACTACCGTTTTCAACAAACTGTCATGCAACCCCTTCCTGATTTCAGCATACTTTGGCTTAAAAGCAAAATTGGTGTATTTACTCAAATGAATGGACATTTGCGTCTCACCTTCTTCTAGCTCTACCGTAAGCTTAAGCCCACTGGAGTACTCAATCTGTACCATATTTCTGGCTTCAAGTTCCAAAGTGCCTTTACGGCCGGTCAACTTGTTATGGAAGGTCTGTTTTTTATAATCGGAAATCAACACCAGTTCATCGGCCAAATCATCCACAGGCGGCTTGGTTCTGAATTTGTCGAAAATCTTTTTGATACTGGTATCTCGGGTGATCTGGAAGGTTTTTTCCAGATATAGCCGGTACTTCACCTGCAGATCGATGTGCCTGTCGAGCATGGATTTCTCCTTTTCGGCCAAATCGCTGAGCAAGGCCATCCACATGTCAAAAATCGACTGGGAATTTTTATCCGCATCAGGATTTAGAATTACAGTGTTTCTATCATCAAAAGCAATGATCTTCTCCACAGCTTCCATGTTAGCCTTTACACCGCCCATCAAGTTGTCAAATCCTGAATGGGTGGTTTTTACAGGTACACCGTTTTTAGTAGCTATGCCGTCAAGTTGATCAGAAAGGATCACGGACTTGATAATCATCATTCCAGATTCTCCAAAAGGTCGATCCCAAATTACCTGCTGAATGAGGTGGTCACTGATAAGAGCAGCTTGCTGGTGTGCATTAAATGCCTGGAAGCGGCCTTCTGTGTTTTTATAACCGATGATTATTCTATTCAAAGATTTGTCAAAACCCAGGATAATGTCATAATCCTCGTTTTTTGCCTCCTCCACAGCAGGCATTAAAAACTTGAAATTCAAGGTTTCATCATTTACATCAGCTCCGTAGAAAAGATGGAAGGTCTCCACTTTTTCAGTTGAGGCAGGTATTTTGATTTTCGCTACCTTGGGCAGGTAAAAAAGACATTTCAAAGGTTTGATTGGTTGATTTTCAGCGGTGTTTTCCACAGTTTCCATAAGGGTATTTTAAGGTGAAATTCTAGAATGCTAAATAGAATTGCTTTGTAATTACAAGGTTGGGTAGCCTAATAAATATGGAATGCATTCTTGGACATACGAATGCCCAAAATTAGCCTAAAATCTATAGAAAAGCTAAAATTTTGCCTTCCTCTTATTTACCCTATTCTACCGTTCTTCCAAGTTCATCGAGCAATTCGGCCATATTGGCCAAAATTTCACTCTCGGTTTGAAGACCGTATTTTGCTACCCAAGAAGTTGGATCAGTATACTTTACCGTTACTTTTCCTTGTCTTTCCATCACGAGCAGCCGCAGGGGAAGCTCTATTGCAATATCCGCATTTGACTGCATCAATTTTGTGCCAACTTTTGGGTTGCCAAATACCAAAACCTGTGTCTTTTCAAGTTCAAGCCCTGCATTTTTGGCATTTTGGCCATGATCGATCACTTGCATGACCTCGATGCCCCTATCGGAGAGCTTGGATTTTAGCAGAGAGATGGTTTGGTCAAAATTATGTTGACTCTGGTGGCTTTTGAGATTCTCCTGACCTAGGGATGGAAAACTCAAAAGCAACAATGCGCAAAAAAGGCCAGTGAAAAGTTTCATAGTTAAATTTATAAAAATAACCTGGCTTTGACCAGGTTAAGGGGTTAAACATTATTTAGTCCCACCGCCATATGGTGGCTTGTGGATGTTGGGTTTGTCGGGATTGCGGTTGGTTCCTTTTTCCAGGTGGGGAGGAATTTCACCATTCTCTTCCAAATACTTTTCCTTTAGTTCTTTTTCCTTTTTGATCTCCTCCTCGGTCTTGCCTTTTTTGATGGCAGCCTTGTCCTCCTGTCCCGGATCGGAGGGGTTGGACTTTCCTTGTGGAGAAGGTGAGTTTTTCTGGTCTGACATAATAATTTGGTTTTGGTTATTCAGTAGTTGATTAGTTATAATAGAACACGCCAGAGGCCTTATAGTTTTGAGTTTTTCCTGATAATAAAGCGAATAAATGGCTGGTTTTGATGGCTTTATACCAAATTATGTATAAAATATGATAACGTAATTCCTTGGTTTTTTAGTAAATTTGTTTTGTTGTTTCTTTAATAAAACAAATTATGTTATGAGAAAGTGTTTAGCTTTATTGATCGTATTTGTTTTGGTGGCAGGTCTGACTTTTGCCCAAGGACCGGAAAGGTTGAAAAAAATCACCAAAAAAACGGAGATGCCTTATGAGGCGGAGTATTCATCCAAGTTTAGAATGGGGGATGATAGGCATTCTTTCAAAATTTTAGAAGTTTGGAAGGATTATGAAGAAAATATGCTGGATAGAAACTTGGAATATTTTGCTGATGATGTGACCATGGAGTTTCCGGATGGAACAAGGATTACGGGGTTGGAAAAATTGATGGAGGAAACAAAGAAACACAGAGATAGACTTGATAATTATCAGAGCAAGATTGTTTCCTATGTTAGCTTAAAAAGTGTGGACAAGGATGAGGACTGGGTGGCCGTTTGGGGTGAAGATATCTATACCGACGAAGAGGGCAACAAGGTAGTCAGCCCAATCCATGAGGTTTGGAGATTCAATAAGGAAGGTAAAATTGATTTCATGAAACAATATCATGCCATGGCCATTCCTGACGAAGTGGCACCAGACTATGAAAACATGAATCGGAATGATGATGATGATGATTGGTAAAAAACAATGGAGCTTTTAAGGCTCCATTGTTTTTTATTCTATGTAATAAGGATCTTGAAGATTATCCTCCACCAAAATGGCATTTGCTTTTGGTTTAATCCCATGACCAAACTTAACAGCCCAATTGCGGGTGAATTCTGCCCCAAAAAATACGATCATACACACGTAGGAAACCCACATCATCACCAATATAATGGACCCAGCAGCACCATAAACTGATTCCGGTTCGGCTAAGCCAAAATAAAGGCCAAGAGCAAATTTTCCGATTTCAAATAGTAAGGCGGTAAGAAAGGCACCTACCCACACAGACTCCCATCGGATAATCGCATCCGGCAAGAGTTTGAACATCATGGCAAACAGGGTTGCGATAACAGCCAGTGAAACAATGAAATTCAGAATTATAAATAATATATAGAGATAAGAAGGCCACCAAGTCATCAACCAATCGCCCAATACTGCCATCACGGACGTCAGGGCCAGTGAAATGAGAAGTAGAAAGGCAATCACCAAAACCAACCCAAAAGAGAACAACCTATCCAAAAGCATTTTTTTGATGGCCTGATCAGGCTTGGGCAACACACCCCAGATACGGTTGAGGCTTTTTTGTAACTGAAAGAATACGGTAGTAGCACCAAATATCAATAGGCCCACCCCCATAATTACTCCCCAAGTCCCACTGTCGGCAACAGTGGCATTGGCTACGAGGTCCTCTACCATCTCAGCCGAATCTGGACCGATCATTTCTGATATTTCATTTTGTAAATTTCCAGAAACCGCTTCTTCTCCAAAAAAGTACCCCGCTATCGCGATGATGATCACCAGCAGGGAAGGTAAGGAAAAGATGGCGTAGAAGGCTATAATGGCACTTTGTCTAAAGGGGTCGGCGTCGTTCCATCGCTTAGCTGTCTTTAAAAATACTTCTTTTATATATTTAAACTTGAGCTCCGATAGTTTAGGCATAGGTGGTTCATTTAAAAGTTAGCTTAATGGGATAACTGAAATAAAAAAGCTTGGTTTAATTATATTTTAAAAATTATACATAAAAATAAGAATAAAAATACAGGAAAGTGAAAATTAGAATGCTATTTGTATTCACCTCTATATCATTAATCACCTTGACATCATGGAAGTAACTTTAAGAATTTTAGGATGTGGAGATGCTTTTTGCAGTGGGGGGAGGGCCAATACCTCATTTTATGTTTCTTCTCCTGAGATTAACTTTTTGATCGACTGTGGAGCTACCACACTTTTGGCTTTGAAGAAATATCAGATTCCAACCCAGGAAATTGATATGATCATCATCTCCCATATGCATGGGGACCATTTCGGAGGCTTGGTGTTTTTCCTTTTGGAAGAAAAGAAAAACAAGCGGAAAAAGCCAATCTGCATAGTTTGCCCTGTCGGGATGGACGAAAAAGTGAAGCAGGCCGTTGAGCTATACTATCCAGGCTCCAGCACCTTGTCGGAATTGGACATTAGGTATGTGTTTTTTGGATCGCACCAAACATTGAATCTTGAAAAACTCAGAATTGAAAGCTTTCCCGTCGTCCATTCGCAGGAGACCCTGCCACATGGGTTAAGGGTAACGGTAGGCAATAAGGTCATTGCCTATTCAGGAGATACAGAGTGGACCGATGAACTTTACCCGCTATCGGATAATGCGGACCTCTTTATCTGCGAGTGCAATTATTACTTGGAGGAAGGGCCTAATCATATCTCTTATACCACGCTGAAAAAGAAGCAGTTGAATTGCAAAAAGCTACTTCTTACCCACATGGGCGATGAGATGCTTGAAAATGCGGATTCGGTGGATTTTGACATGGCCGAGGATGGATTGGAAATCAGATTGCCCTAAAAATAAACAAACCCCGCGATTAGACGGGGTTTGATATTATATGTGGGCTTCCCTTTTCTCCAAAGCCTGAAGAAGTGCGAATTTCTCCATGTCAATTTCTTTTCGGGTCCTGATTTTTAGCTTTCTCAGAATCACCAAAGGGGGGCACCAACCCTGAATGGCATGTTGGGCCAAAAATCCGGTAACCAGAGCCGAAAGCAACAACCATTTTTTGCTGCCCAATGCTCCAAGGGCGATTCCGGTAAAGGCCAAAGTGGATGCGTTTAGCTCCAGAACTCTTTCCACGTCCCATTCCTCATCGAGGTCTTTGATTCTCCTGCGAATCGTTATGGGGTTTTGGATGGAATAAAACCGGACATTTTCTTCTATATCGTTGTCTATTTCCTCGTTAATTTCTGGGTCAGTTACGGTTCTTACCCTGTCATTAGTTAAATATGAACTGCTTAACATGATGTTTGTGGTTAGATTTAAAAAAAGTTCTCCAAATTTCCCTCAAAATCAATGCCCTTGTCTTACTCATTAAGGACTTTTTATTTCCTGCCAAAATAATAGTAGCGCTCAAAAAAGGCATGCAACAATCTGGATACATCTTCATGATCCAAGTCAAGGAATTCATGCTCAATGTGATATAGGTTGAATTCGATAATCAAGCTGTCCAGTTCCTTGTCCTCCAACTGATATTTGCTTTTCAACACATGCATTACGGAATCAGACTTAATGATTTCCAAATAGGGGGCCTGCCTGGCTTCCTTTTCCATGGCCCGTCTATATTGACGTTTGTTTCGCTCCCTGCGGGTAAAATAGGAAATAGGACCGTCCATAGTAAAGCCCGGCGTCATTTCAGTTTGACTGCCGCTATGCCCGCCATACACCCTCCCGGGGCCGGCAGGCTTACGGTCAGGGTCCAAATCTTTTGAAATGCCAGGGATATAAAGTGAGGGCCGTTCCCCAAAAACATAGGCTGGAGGAAGTCCCACGGCATCAAAAATCAACGGGATCAACTGGTGCTCCAAATCATCGACCACCCAATAGTGTGGCACATAGCCTTCCTTTGTAAACCGAATGGAATCCCCCAAAGTGGCTCCGATCCTAAAATAACCGCGATCATTGGAGGTAAAAGTTTCTGCAGTTTTGATGTTTTCTACCTTGACATCCTTGAGGTTGTAATTATCCTGTACATCAATGACATTTCCCGTAACCGCCTGCGCAAAAGCAATCGAACTACCGCTACCAAAAAGTACGATGAAAATAAGTATCCTAAGTGGATAGGACATATTAAAACGGGTTTATCGGTTTTCTGCTAAGGCTTTGATTGAATTCAGGGCATCTTTCCAGATGCCAGTCATTTGCTGGATTGTGTCCTGGGGCAGGGGGCCGGCCGTGATTGTAAGCAGGGTTTTATGTTGTCCCGACTCCAGTTGGTACTCTTCCCTGTAATCTCCAAGGGCCGAAGTGGGGTGGGCATGGGCCTCATCAAAATAGCCAACCTTGATCAGCGTGTTTCGTTCAAGGGCCAAAACAATTCCTTTGGCGATAATTTCACCGGCCTTATTTTTCCAACTCACCAAGCCGCCTTTTTTCCATTCAGCATCTACCCAGATGCCTTCCCCAAATGATTTTGCCCATTGGGGAATGAAACTTGGGTCCAGCAAAACCTCCCAAACGCTGGCGACAGGGGCCTGAATTTTCAAGTGCTCTTTGACAATGCTCATAAATGAAGTGGGTTTGAAAAGTAGCCTCAAATTAGCCAAATTCGCCCGAAATTCCGAAATCAAAGCGTTAAAGAAAGCTAATTTGAAGATTATAGGGGAATGTCCACCCATACCAAGGTGCCCTTGCCGTTACGGCTTTCTATATTGAATTCCCCCTTTAGCAACTTGATTTTGGCCTGAATGGTTAGGAAACCGAAGCCGTGAAGGATATTGCCGGTATCCATACCTTTGCCATTATCTTCCACGGTCAGGTTGATGGACTTTTTGTGGTGTATCAGTTGTATGTCCAACTCAGTGGCCTGTGCGTGCTTCAATACGTTTTGAACCAACTCTTGGCAGATCCGGTAAAGTACCAACTCCATTTGCTCCGAAAGCCTCTTTTTGAAACCTAACATCTGAAAGTTGATATGGAGTTGTCTGGCGTTTTGTAGGTTGGAAATAAAGCTTTCCAAGGCCGCCTGCAGTCCAAATTTTTTCAGTCCCACTGGGGACATTTCATGAGCTATTTTTCTCACTTCATCGATGGCGGTATCAAGCATATGGATGGCCCCGTTGAAATTATCATTCTCCATCAGGGAAAGGCTTTCCTGAATCCCGCCAAACTTGAACTTCACACTTGAGAGCATCGACCCAATGCTGTCATGTAAATCTCCCGCTATCCGGCCACGTTCAGAGTCCAAGGATTCCACCATTGCCTTGAGGTGGTCGTCCTTCTGTCGTTGGATCAATTCGGCGAGCTGCTGTTTTTCCTCCATTTCCTTGCGAAGCTCTTTGTTGAGCATAATGGTGTTTTCATGGATTAGTGCATTTTCAATGATGATCAACCCTTGGTTTGCTATCGTTTTGGCCCACCTGATTAGCTTTTCATTATACCAATCAAAAGCTAATGTATTTTCCAAGTACACCACCATCGAATTGGTGCCGGATATGGAAATAGGAAGGATACTGAATGATTTTACCTTTCTCACAGCCAATTCGGGCTGATGGTGGATGGTGCCGGCCTCGGTGTCCCCTATAATCAAGGCTGATTTGGTTTTGTGGGCCATCAGAATGAGGGATTTTGGGAAGAGTTCCCTATCCTCAGCCAGTTGTGGGTAGGAAAATGACATTCCTGCCTGGTTCAATTCCCCGTGGTTTTCAGAAAGATAAATCCCCACACCGGTGCTTCCCGTAAACCTCAGGATTAGCACCATCAATTTTTGAATGAGTGATTTTACATTTAAGTCTCCGCTGAGCTCCTTTTGGATAGTTTCGATATCGAGATGATCCAGGCTATAAATGGTCGAGGAGGAAAGAATACAATCGTATTGTAATTCCAGTTGATCAGCTTTTGCCTGTCCTCCCCATGTTTGATATTCTCTTTTGGCTTCTATCAATAATGTCCTTATTTCCTCCAAGTTTGCATGGCAGGACAACTGTGATTTGGCAAATAATTCCAGTACT
The DNA here is from genome assembly GCF_018449405.1 of Litoribacter ruber. Lineage (NCBI taxonomy): Bacteria > Pseudomonadati > Bacteroidota > Cytophagia > Cytophagales > Cyclobacteriaceae > Litoribacter > Litoribacter ruber. Next base: position 40,382 of record NZ_JAHCMY010000012.1, on the reverse strand, counting down.
AAACCCTTTAGAAAAAAGTTGTCGGCGGCCACCTGCTTTAGGGCTTCTGTATAATAGAAATTGGCCTCTTGGTGATTTTGGCTGATCCGGCTTTTTTCTGCCAATAACAAAGATAGTTGGGCTGAAAAGTTGGCAGGATTTAATTCCGCCCAAATCTCAAACTGGCTGACTATTTCCTGAAATTCTTGAATGGCTAAACTTGTTTGGTCAGCATGATGATTTTGCGAAATCGAAAGAGCCAAAATCAACAGGTTTGCCGGGATTAAAGGGGAGCCTTCCTGCAGTGTGCTGTTTTCTTGTGCTATCAGAGCTGTTTGGGTGGCGATTTCGTAATGTCCACCCAGAAAATAATAGAGTGAAAGAACATAATTTCGGTAAAAGGTCTCTTCCTTGATCGTAAGCACAGCCGCCAAATAAGACGGCCTTTGCTGTGGAAGTCCGAAAGTCGGCGTGCGCCCAAGCAGGTAACTCACCAGGTGCTGTTGGTACTGGGTGATGTAATAAGTTAACTCCATGCGGGGATGGGTTTCCTCAAATCTTATCTGAAGCAATTGCTCAAGCGGGCGGCCTGAGATGAAGTGAAGGTTAAACAAGTGGGTTTTGAGGATATACAAACCAATCAGGTCACCCGACAACCTTCCCGACTCAATTCCCTCGGTAAGGATTTCATTGCTTTTGGCATAATCCTCTTTCCACGGCAAGATGTAGAACCCATACACCCCAAAAACCCTGCATCGATACTGGTGGTCATGGTTTTTGAGGTTGAAAATCATACCCCTCTTGCCAAGTTCCAAGCCTCTTTTATACTCTCCAGCATTGATTTTAAGCCTCGCATAAGAAACATAGCCGATGGCTTTTATGGATTGGTTTTCGGACCATTCAGACCTTAAAATAATCTGCAGAGCAGCCCAGTTCATCAATAAATCTGAGGTATGGTGTAGAGCCATGCCACCCACATTTAGCAAGTCCGTTATAAATTGGTTGTTGGCCGCAGGTAGATCCTTGCCAAAAGGCAAACCTTTTTCCTGTTTTTCAGCGAGAAGGTCAACTTCCTTTTTCAGGGATTTTTTAAGAGGCAAGGTCAGACCCAGCTCTGCCAAACTTTGCTTTAGGATCTGCAGCACCTTTCTGTATTTGCCAAAATGGTTGTTGATGACAATCTTGAGCCGATATACAGGCGCCCTTTTTTCAAACTCATTAAATTTATCCAGTAAAAAGTCCAAATGCACTTCAGCCAAATCAAAATCCCCAAGGTAATATTCGACCTTCGCCCTTTCCATGTAAACCTGGTAAATCTGCTCTGAGACCCTATTCCATTCACATTCTTTGAGCAGATTGCCGCTGATTTTGAGAAATGATTTGGACTGGCTAAACGCCTTTTCCCTTTTGGATATCATCCCCGCCTTATAGTTAAGAATGGCTCCAAACTCCAACTGCCCGCTTCTTCTCAAAAACGGAATAACCAAATTGATATGGGTAGCAGCAATTATATATAATTGGGGGTTGGAAATGTTTTCCTCTGAACTATATAGCAACTGGGCAAAGCCAAAATGATAAATATCCTTATCTTTTTGGGAGATGCTGTTGTAAATCATTTCACCCAAATGGGTGTCCCGGATTTGGATCTCCTGCCCCTTTTGGGAAAGGATTACTTGCTGTAGTCCCTCGTGGAGCATTTTATCCAACATCCCGCTATCTCCATTATACCATTCCAGCAGCAGCTTTTTACTTATGGAACCTATACATACCAGCCGCTGAACCAACTTCTGGGTTTCAGGGCTGAGCTTGTTAAGCTTGACCTGATGGAAATTTTCCAGCGAATGGTTGGATAGGCGACTTTGAATTACCGCTATATCGCCTGACCATTCTCTTCCATTTTTCTGTAGGAGATTTCGGGTTTTCAGGTCCTCCAATATCAATTGCAGGTGAAGTAATTTCCCTTTGCTCAGCTTATGGCAGAGGTCCACTATGTGGGGTGAACAGGGGCCATCCAGCTGGTTTTCAATAAAAAGCTTGCTCTGGGATTTGTTGAGGCTTTCTATCCCTATTTGTTCAATTACCCTGTTTTCAAAACCTAGGCTATCGATCAAATGTGGGATAGGGGAGTCCTGCCCCTGCATAGGCCTTAATGCTCCAACCCATATCAAAATGTCTTTTTGAAGATGAGCCAATAGAAATTTGAGCAGGTTGATTTCAGCCTCGCTCATCCACTGCAGATCGTCCGTAAAAAGGATCACCGGTTGCCCAAAGTATGATCTAATGAATTGGAAAAGTTTCAGAATAAGGGGGTAAAGCTGATTTTCGATGGAGGGGACAGTTTTGTCCACCTCAGCATGGTGCTGGCCAGCCAGAAGGTTTAGCTCAGGAATGTACTCCAAAATTACTGGGAAATCTTTACCAAAATGCCCCTTCAATGCTTTAGAAAACAGGAGAAACTCATCTTGAGTTTTTTCTTGGTACACCTGTCCAATAAATGCCCCTATGGCATCTTTGAATTCGGAGTAAGGGATATTACGCTGCTGCTTTTTGTGATGGGTTTGCAATAATGGGAATGCAGCGTAGAATTCCGAAATGAAGGATTGGATCAAAGTGCTTTTACCCGACCCAGCCAAGCCCGTAACCAAAACTCCAATATGGGAAGGGAATTCATTTTTAGAATCCAGCTTTTCAAACGCTTTTTTTAGTCTTGCCCAGTTGGGATCATTGTTTTGTATGGTGGGGGAGCTTTGGGGAAAAGCCATAAGAAAATGGGATTGATGTGCTGAGCAAAGAAAATAAGAATAAGGGGAAACTACAAAGAGTACCCCTTATTCAAAATAGAATCTGCTTAAACCAAAAACAACTTTTCTATGCTCTTTTATCGGAGCCGGATACTTCCTCTCCGTCCCCGGGTGCGGATCTGTACGGCATTGCTAGGCTCACTTTCATTGTGCAGCCTATCCAAAGCCGTTATTTGATACGTATAATTTGTTCTTTTTTCAGCTGAGCCATCAGTCCAGTGCTGGTCTCCGTATGCGGAGCGCTGCACGATGGCGATAATATTGGCGGAATTTTCCAAATCAAGCTGCTCCTCTGAACCCTCTACTCTGTATACCGCATAATAGGCATTACTGTAAGGCAATCCATCCCGCCAATTCAGAGTAATTCCTTCACCTTGCGAGCCGGTAATTTCATCCAGAATCGGCGCCGCTGGACTTTCTGATTCTATCCAGGGCATGGTAGGCACCAAGGCCTTATTTGGATAAACATCCTTGATTTTTGAATTCAAGCCGCCTTGGTCGTTTACGAAAGTTTTGGCACTAAAGTACATGCTGCCGTTCACCTTGGGATTTTCGCGGTTGTAGTTTATCTGATTCTGAACTTCCAAAGGCTCCTTCCAGCCATCCTGACCCAATCTATACACCCCCTGTCCAATATAAAGGTGTCTTCCAAAGGTATGCTCTGACCACCAGTCTACCAATGTTTTATACTCAGCCCTTTCAAAGCCAATCTGCCAGTAAAGTTGCGGGGTGATGTAATCAATCCATCCCTCCCTTAGCCATTTGAGCACATCTGCGTACAGGTCATCATAATTAGTCACCCCAGCCTTGGTGTCGGAGCCCATTTCGTCCATGTCCTTATTTCTCCAAACCCCAAAAGGACTGATTCCAAACTTTACAAAAGGTTTTTCTTCCTTAATCCTTTGGCCCAATTCCTCCACAAAGGTGTCTACATTCTGCCGTCTCCAATCATCGATATGGTCGTAATCCTGACCGTAAACTTTGTAACTTAAGGAATCCGGGAAATCCTCATTAGGAACCTTGTAGGGATAAAAGTAATCATCAAAATGAACCGCGTCCAAGTCATAATGCTTGACAGTCTCCAAAATGGATTTAAACACAAATTCCCGTGCCGCCGGTATCCCCGGGTCATAGTACCATTTCCCTCCATAATGGACAAACCACTCAGGATTGGTCACCAGGGGGTGCTCCGCATGGGGTATGAAGTCCTTGGAATTGCTGGCCCTGTAGGGATTGAACCAGGCGTGGAATTCCAGTCCTCTCTTTTTTGCTTCTTGGATCAAAAAAGTCAAGGGGTTGTAATAGGTGTTGGGCTGGCGTCCCTGCGCACCTGTTAAATAGGCTGACCAGGGTTCGTAAGATGATGGGTAAAAGGTGTCAGCGGTAGGTCGCACCTGCATGATGATAGCGTTCATGCCCAACTCCTGGAAATGATCTAGCATTTTGACATATTCCTCCTGCTGCTCCTGCGCACTTTTGTTTCTGGTGGTAGGCCAGTCAATATTCTCCACTGTGGCGATCCAAACAGCCCTCAATTCTCTTTTTGGGCTGTCTTGGGCATGTACATTTCCGGTCAAAAGGGCAATTAAAACAACAAGGAGTCTTTTCATCATTTTGGGTCGTATTGGTGTGAGCAATGGTATTTGATCAGCCCTTCCATAGGGTCGGCCATGATTGTGCGGATTTTGTAACCTTTATCAGAAGCTACCTCCAGAAGAAAATCCTGAAAATAAAATCCAACAGAACCCACTATGCCGATGGTGCTTTCAGATTTGTTCCGGTAAGGGCGGATGTAATAATCCATGAATTGTGAAAAACCGTTTTTGATCATTTTTCGCAACTCGGGAGTTTCAGCATGTTTCCGGAGAAAAGGGACGAAACTTGCTAAAAATCTATTGGCCAAAGGCTTATTGTAAATTTTGTCCAAGATCTGCGGTGTGGTCAGTCCAAAATCTTCTTTGAAGCTGTATTCAATCACTTTTGGAAGCTTTTCTTGAAGCAAAAGCGCCAAAAATTCCTTTCCAATCACCGCACCACTGCCAAAATCTCCCAGCATGTATCCCAGGGAGGGAACAGTTTGGATTATTTCCTCTCCATCATAAAGGCAACTGTTCGTACCCGTCCCGATCACACAGGCAATGCCTTCAGAGTCGTGAAAAAGCGCCCGGGCAGCGCCCAAAATATCCCCCTTGACTTCTACATCAAAGACAGAAAGACCATTCATGATGGCTTGCTGCACTATTTCCTGTTTCTCTGGAGTACCGCAGCCAGCACCGTAAAAATGGACGGAGCGGAGGCTGTCAATTTTGGGAGCAAGCTGCTCCGTGATTATTTCTGTGATATTTTCCTGGGAAAGAAAATAGGGATTCAGTCCGATCGTCTTGATGGACTCCAAAACCTCCCCGTTCCCGTTAATATATTTCCAATTGGTCTTTGAAGAGCCACTATCAGCGATTAATAACATGCTTGTCGGTTAAAAAGAAAAACTGTTCCCCACAAATATGTGGGGAATTGGTTTTTCTCACATCCCTGAAAATAGGGATTTACCACAATCACTGAATCAGTCTTTCCTTGTAGGCATTGTTGACCAATTCCGCTGTGTTTTTGGCCTTTAACTTAAAAAGCAAGTTCTTTCGGTGGGTTTCTACCGTGTTCTTGCTGATGAAAAGTTGCTCAGCAATCTCCTGGGTAGTCATGCCTGTGGCGATACTTTCCAGCACTTCTTGCTCCCTGCTGGAGAGTTTTTCTACCTGCAGACTTTTGCTTTTTTTCATAAAACTGTTGAGCAGGGTCTGCTGTACCTGCTCCCCTAAAAAAGTTTCACCACCATGGATGGCTTCAATGGCTTCAATTAAGTTTTGCTTGCCCGTGTTTTTGAGAATATAGCCATGTGCGCCTGTTTTGAGCATGTCGGATATGAAATTCCGGTCATTATGCATGGAAAGCCCCAAAATTTTAATGTCAGGATAAAGCTTCAGCAACTGTTTGCTGGTTTCCAATCCGTCGAGTTCGGGCATGCTGATGTCCATGATGACAAGATCCACTTCCCGCTTTTCGCAAATTTCCAAAACCTGCTTGCCATTCATGGCTTCTGCCACCACTTCAATGTTTTCCGAAGTCTCCAACATGGATTTAATACCATCAATAAACATTTGATGATCATCCGCTACCAACACTTTGATCATTATTCTGGGTCTTTTAATTGAAACTGCAATATACAAGGCTTTATTGGGGTAAGAAACGAATAATTTCTTAGAGGTGAACTTAACCTAAAATTTTATAAAACTATATTCCTTTTGTCAAATAAATACTAAATCTTTTCCCTATGTAGATTTTTTGGCTAATATTGGAGCCTCAATTCAAGATTTGAAATACCATGGCCACCCAAGTAACCCCACAACCTACTTTAACCAAACAAGGACAGCGATACCTTTCACTTGATGTGTTGAGAGGGCTGACGGTGTGTTTGATGATCGTGGTGAACACGCCTGGGAGCTGGGGGCATATTTATGCTCCTTTCAAGCATGCCCCTTGGCATGGATTTACGCCCACAGACTGGGTTTTTCCATCCTTCTTATTTGTGGTGGGTAACGCTATGAGCTTTGGGCTTAAAAAATTCAAGGAAGGGGACCGGAAGGAGGTTTTGGTGAAACTTTTCAAACGTGCCGGATTGATCTTTCTTTTTGGGGTTTCGCTTACCCTTTTCCCCTTCATATACCGGAATGCAGATGGGCAGATTCTGATGAAAGATTTTACGGAGGTAAGAATCATGGGGGTCCTTCAGAGGATTGCACTTTGTTATTTATTTGCAGGATTGATCGTGCATTTTTGCAAAATCAAAACCACTTACTGGGTAGGCGCTGGGATGTTGCTGCTTTATTGGGCAGTGATGTGGGCTTTCGGGGATGGGGCTGAACCTTTTGGTCTTAAAGGTAATGCAGGGCTCAAATTTGACGCCTTGATTATTCCTGAATCCAACTTGTACAAAGGCTTTGGACTTCCATTTGATCCGGAAGGCCTCTTGAGCACTTTCCCCGCTGTGGTAAATGTACTTACCGGGTTTTGGGCCGGGTTATACATTCAAAAAGAAACCAATCTTCTTCGCAAAACCAGGATGTTGCTATTGGCAGGAGCCATTGGTGTACTGGTCGGCTTGCTTTGGGACATTTGGTTTCCTATCAATAAACCTATTTGGACCAGTAGCTTTGTCGTTTATAGTACAGGATGGAGTTTGATAGTTTTATCGGGATTGATTTTTCTTATTGAGAAATTGAAAATCGCTAAATGGACCTATTTTTTCGAAGTCTTTGGCAAAAATCCCCTAATCCTTTTTATCCTTTCGGGAGCACTGATTAAAACGCTTTCCATCATCAGGGTGGGAGAGGTGCCCCTTTCCAGATGGATATACCAAAATGCATTTCTAAGCTGGAATGTAGACAAAACCGCCTCCCTGCTCTTTGCCATTTCCTTCATGCTCACCCTATGGATAGTGGGCTACTTCATGGAAAGAAACAAGATATTCATTAAGGTATAACTGCGACTAGGAAAATCGCTAATCTTCAGTACTAATAACGAGTAAAAGTTCTCGCAGCGATCGCGGCGGTTTTCGCAGCGCCGCAGCGAGAAATTATATCGTCGTAGCATTGGGTGTGCTTGCAAAATATAGGGCCTCGAGGTGACGATCTAGGTAGCCGCGAAGAAGCCTTAGTGCCCTTTTTTTTGACTTTGTGCCCTTGGTGACCCCTTTCTTTCCGCGAAGGAGACTCTGTGCAACTCAGTGCCAAACTCCGCGTACCTCCGTGCCCCCTTTTCTTCAGCAAAACTGCCTTTATCGAATCAGTGATTTATTAATATCCCTGTTTTCAGGGATGGATGAATGTTAAAAAATCCAAAAATTTACCCAACAAAAAACCTATAAAGTAACCTTAGCTTTTTAACCTGCTGTTTTCAAGGGGGTTGAAGGTTTAGGTGCCTATTGAACTACTTAAAACTCTTATCAAAACCCTTAATTAATTAAACACATGAAAAAACTTTTACAGGCCTCCATCTGGTCTTTATGTTTTCTCCTGTTGCACTTTTCTGCTCAAGCGCAGACGAGGACCGTGACCGGGGTAGTTACATCGGCAGATGACGGTGAATCGTTGCCAGGTGTAAGCGTAATGGTCAAAGGCACCTCCACAGGCACCTCCACCGATATCGACGGCCGGTATTCCATTGAGGTGGATGAAAATGCCGTGCTTCGCTTTAGCTTTATCGGGATGCTAACCCAAGAAAAGCAAGTAGGTAACCAATCGGTTATTAATGTAGAACTAGGAACTGATACCAACACCCTGGATGAGGTGGTAATTGTTGGTTACGGTACTCAGAAAAGAAGCTTGGTGACCGGTGCTGTACAGACCGTAGATACCGAAGTGCTTCAAAGTAGACCAATTACCGATGTGGGTAGAGGTCTTCAGGGTACTACCCCCGGCCTTACTATCACCACGCCAAGTGGGCAGATTGGCCAGAATCCAAATATCCGATTAAGAGGGATGACGGGAACCTTGAGTAACACCGACGGTGCCCAGCCTTTGATCCTAGTGGATAACGTGGAGATTGAAAGCCTTCAGCTCATCAACCCAGAGGATATCGAAAGTATCTCCGTATTGAAGGATGCTGCCGCATCTTCCATTTACGGTTCGCGTGCTGCTTGGGGCGTGATTTTGATCACTACCAAATCAGGTGTGAAAGGTGGCAAGCCAAAAATCACCTATTCCAATAACATTGCATATAGCACGCCTACCACTACTCCGGTAATCGCTCCTGGTGCTGATGGCGCTGAAATGGCTTTCCGTGCTTTGCAGAGAACCAACCCTTCAACCAACGTTTTTGGCGCAGTGGGGATGTTCTTTGACCAAGAGGGGATCCAAAAAATGCGTGAGTGGGAAGCCAATTATGGCGGACAGGATTTAGGAATGGAAATGGTGATGGGACGTGATTTTGAAATCCGTGACGGCCGTCTGTTCTTCTACCGCTCTTGGGACCCAGCAGATCTTTTCCTAAGACAATACACCCCTCAGCAGAAGCACGATATCTCTGTATCTGGAGGAACTGAAAAAACAAGCTATTTCTTAAGTGCCGGTTATTTGGGCCAAAGTGGCCAGTTGAAAGTCAATCCTGATGAGTATAACCGTTACAACCTTAACTTTTCTGTAAATACAGCGGTAACCGATTGGATGGATGTAAGAGCCAAAGTACTTTATACAGAAAGTAATTTTACAAGACCTTTCTACTTCTCCTCCGAGACCTATGACCCTTGGTATTACATCTTTAGATGGCAGTCTGTGTACCCTTACGGTACCTATGAAGGGAGACCTTTCAGAAATTCCATTTCTGAAGTAGAGCAGGCTCACATGAACCAAGAAAATGAGACCATGTCCCGTATCAACCTGGGTACTACCTTGAGACCACTAAGAGGACTTTCCATTAATTTGGATTATACCTATTCGAATAACAACACCAACCTGCACCAAACTGGGGGTGTGCTTTCTGCCTATAATTTCTGGGCAACAGGTGCTAACCTGATTTATGAACCATATAGTAGCCCTGCTTACAATAGAGTGCAGTATGATTCCGAATGGTCCAAGAGACATGTTGGTAGAGCAATTGCCACCTATGAATTTGACATCAACAATGACCATAACTTCAAGGTGATGGCAGGTTCGGATATGGAATCTTTTGAATTCTGGTCGCACTGGTCTCAGAGAAGAAATTTGATGGATCCGAATAGAGGAGAAATTTCTCTTGCAACGGGCGATATGTTTGTGGATGGTGATAGAAATGCTTGGGCTACTTTGGGTTTCTTTAGCCGTTTCAACTATAACTACAAAGAAAAATACCTTTTTGAACTTAACGGTAGATATGATGGCTCGTCCAGACTTTCTCCAACTGACAGATGGGCATTTTTCCCATCCATGTCGGCGGGTTGGGTAGTTACAGAAGAGGATTTCATGCAGCCACTCGCACCAGTTTTGACCTTCTTGAAACTTAGGGGCTCTTATGGTTCAATTGGTAACCAAAATGCTTTCCTAGGAGACATTTATAGAATCATGGGTTCATCCACTTCAAATTGGATGATTGGAAATGAAAACATGATCACTACGGCCACTCCAGGTGCACTACCTACCAACTTGACCTGGGAAACCATCAGTACTTTGGACATCGGGTTTGATGCCAGATTCTGGAGAGACAAGTTCGGCGTGAGCTTCAACTGGTACGAAAGAACCACCAGCGACATGCACAGTGCCGGTTTGGTAGTGCCAACAACCTTCGGTACCACGCCTACCAAGCAAAACTGGGGTGAATTGCAGACTAGAGGTTGGGAGTTGGCCGTAGATTATAGCCACGTTTTCAACAACGGCTTCAGATTGAACACCACGCTAATGCTTTCTGACTTCCAAGAAAGAATCACTGAATTCGCTGATAACAGAGGTATCGATCAAGACAGACCTGGAAAAGTATTGGGGGAGATTTGGGGTTACGAAACCGACAGATTGTTCACTGCTAATGATTTTGTGCAGGATGCAAACGGTGAGTTTGTATTGGAGGATGGCAGGTACATCATGAGAGATGGGATTCCTGATCAGTCTTTCTATGAAAGTGGCTGGTTCTTCTACGGACCTGGGGATGTGAAATACAGAGACCTTAACGGTGATGGTTCCATTACTCCTGGTGATGGTACTGTAGATGATCCAGGTGATAGGAGAATAATTGGTAACTCTACACCTAGGTATCAGTATGGTTTGCGAGTAGGTGGTGATTTCAAAGGTTTTGATTTCAACTTCTTCCTTCAAGGTGTAGGGAAAAGAGATTTCTGGGCCAGTGGACCTTTGGCCGTTCCAGGATTCCGTCCAGGAGAGGCTTGGTATGCGCACCAGTTGGATTATTGGACGCCTGAAAACCCGAATGCCTTCTATCCAAGGCCTACTGACCAAGGACAGTCTGCAAATGCAAGAAACTTCCTGCCTCAGACGCAATACCTTCTTGATATGTCATATTTGAGAATGAAGAACATAACCCTTGGTTATACACTTCCAACTGAATTGACTCAAAGGATAAAAATTGACAGGGTGAGGGTTTACATCTCTGGTGAAAACCTATTTGAGTTTACAAACTTGGATCTTCCAATTGATCCGGAGACCGATTACACTCAGGCGGGATTAGATGATCCAGCTTCTTTCGGTAGAGTTTACCCTTATAGAAGAAGCTATTCAGCAGGTTTCCAGTTCACACTTTAAGATTTAAAATTTTAGCATAATGAAAAATAAAATAATCGGATGTTTACTCACTGCCATGGTGGCGGTTGGGGGCTGTGCAGAGGATTTTCTCGAAAAGCCACCGATCGATCAGTTGACAGATGAAACATATTGGACTACGGAAGAGAATGTCCGGACTTTTGCTTGGGGCTTTTATTCCAAATATTTCACAGGATATGGTACAGGTTGGACCTGGGGGAGTTACTTTGCAGGCCAAAGCTTGAATGATGACTTTTCACCAACTACGCCTCCGCAGTACCGCCTGAATCCCGTGACGGCTTCCACGGCTACTTATTACAACTTCAACTGGGTCAGAAAGGCCAATATCTTTATTGACAGAATCCAGACAGTTCCTATGGAAGAAGGGGCTATCAACCACTGGTTAGGTGTAGCCAGATTCTTCAGGGCCATGGAATATTCTAACATGGTCAACCAATTTGGGGATGTGCCTTGGATAGGAGAGGAAGTGAATGAAGGTGATCAAGCACAAATTTACAGACCTAGGGATCCAAGAGCCTATGTCATGGACAGAGTGTTGGAGGATTTCCAGTTTGCTGCTGAAAATGTGCGAGTAAGCGATGGGGTTTCGGGCTTGACCGTAAATAAGGATGTGGTTTTGGCATTCATGTCCCGAGCCATGCTTTTTGAAGGTACCTGGCAGAAATATCACGAAGGCAACAATGCAAAGGCTTCAGAATACCTTGAGGCTGCCAAGTGGGCTGCTGACGAAGTGATTGGATCAGGTCGTTATTCTCTAACCAATTATCGTGAGACCTTTACTTCTATCAACCTTGCGGGAAACCCAGAGGTGATCATGTATAGACACTATGAGCCGGGGATGTTGTCCCACTCGTTGATGAGTTACAACAACTTTGAGCCGCAGACTGGGGTATCCAAAAATGCTATCGATTCCTATCTAATGGCTGATGGTCTTCCGATTTCTCTTTCTCCAAACTATCAAGGAGATAGAACCAGAGAAGAATATCTGTCTAATCGTGACGGTAGAATGTATGAAACCTTCGTGACGGATGAGTATAGAGTAAATGGTATCATTCCAGAGTACAGTACTTCGGGGATTTCCACGCACAAATTCTTGAATGAAAGTATTCGAAATACCCCTGAAGGAAGCTCCAATCTTAACATTATTGATGCCCCGGTGATCCGATACGGAGAGGTATTGATGAATTATGTGGAAGCTGCTGCGGAACTTGGTTCCTTGGGTGGCACAGGTTTGACACAGGATGATGTGGACAAAACTATCAACGTGCTTAGAGCCCGACCAGGAATTGATATGCCTGCAGTTCAGGTTGCCGGTGACCAGTTTTCTGTTAACGGGGTGCCTTACCAAGATCCAAATCAGGATCAATCTGTTTCTCCTTTGATTTGGGAAATCAGAAGAGAAAGAAGAATCGAGTTGATGATGGAAGGATTCCGTTTGAACGATTTGAGAAGATGGAAGAAAATGGAATATACGGATACCAGAGAAAACCCAACCATCAACCGTGGTGCGTGGATCCGTGAGTCGGATTTTCCTGGACTTCAGAGTAGCGTAGTGCTTTCCGAAGGAAATGAAGGATATATCATCCCTGCGCCAGTTGAGGCTGCACAGCGGGTATTCAACAATCCTAGAGTTTACCTTGATCCTATTCCGATTGACCAGATTGCCCTTTACAGGGAAAACGGTGTGACATTGGAGCAGAATCCAGGCTGGTAAGTTTCCAGTTGGTTAAAATTGCAAAAAGGCCCTTCGATGTGAAGGGCCTTTTATTTGTCACTTGCATTCAATTGCCTAATTTTAATGGATGAATCCCATTTTCATATTAGCTTAAATACCCATTTATTGCCTCATGAGAATTTTAAATAAATCCCTTCAAGCTGTTTTGCTGACTGTTTTGTTAACAGCTTTGTCGGTTTCAAGCCTTTTGGCCCAGCAGGAAGAATACAAGAGACCCATATTTCTAACCCAAGAAAGCGATTGGGCAGACTCGGTCTTCAACACCATGACCGAGGAGGAAAGAATTGCCCAGTTGATTATGATTCCGGTCTATTCCAACAAAGACCAAGTTCACATTGACTCCATCAGTAACTTGGTGAAAGAATATAAAGTAGGCGGGTTGATTTTTTTCCAGGGGGGACCTGTCCGGCAGGCCCATATGACCAACCGCTTCCAAGAAGAAAGCAAAATCCCTCTGATGATCACGATAGATGCGGAATGGGGATTGGCCATGCGCCTTGACAGCACCATGAGATTTCCCTATCAGATGTCGCTAGGTGGCATCGAAGACGATGAGCTGATTTATGAAATGGGCAGGGAGATCGCCCGCCACTGCAAAAGGATGGGGATTCATGTTAATTTCGCCCCTGTGGTGGATATCAACAACAACGCCAACAACCCGGTGATCGGTTTCAGGTCCTTTGGGGAAGATAAGGAGAATGTGGCCAGAAAAGGCATTGCCTATATGAAGGGCATGCAGGATGAGGGAATCTTGGCCAATGCCAAGCACTTCCCGGGTCATGGGGATACCAACGTGGATTCCCACTACGGCTTACCGGTGATTCATTTCTCCAAACACCGTTTGACAGACCTTGAATTATATCCTTTCAGAGAGCTTTTCAAGGAAGGCTTGGGCAGCATCATGGTGGCCCACATGAGTATACCTACGCTTGATCCTACAGAAAACCTGGCTTCAACTTTATCCAAACCAATCGTGACCGATCTGCTGAAGGAAGAAATGGGCTATGAAGGACTGGTATTTACTGATGCGCTAAATATGCAGGGGGTGGCCAAATATTACGAACCAGGAGTGGTAGATGTGAAAGCCTTACTGGCCGGAAATGATATGTTGCTCAATACCATGGATGTGAGAAACACCATCAAGGAGGTAAAGAAAGCCATTGAAAACGGCGAGATCAGCATGGAGGAAATTGACCGCAGGGTGATGAAAGTGCTCAAAGCCAAACATTGGCTCGGCATGGATCAAATGAAGCCAATTGAAACTGAAAACCTGGTCAAAGATCTTAATAACCCAGAAGCTGAGTTTTTGAACCGAAAACTTACCGAGGCTTCACTTACCCTTTTGAGAAATAAAGACGACATCCTGCCACTAAAAAATCTGGGCCAACAGAAAATTGCCGCCTTGGCAATAGGCACAGAAAATACCACGCCTTTTCAAAAAGGGCTTGAAAGATACGGCAAAGTCGACAAGTTTTTCCTATCCGCAAATGCCGGTCTGGAGGAGATTGCAGAGATGAAAAAAAGGCTGTCGGATTACACCACGGTTTTGGTTGGGGTGCATAAGCTGCAGCTAAAAGCAGGAGGTAGCAATTTTGGGGTGACTTCCAATGTCAACCTTTTCCTAAAAGGACTGATAGAGCAACAGCCCACCGTTGTATCGGTTTTTGGGAATGTTTACAGCCTAGAAAAATTTGAAGGCCTCCATGAAGCGCATGCGGTGATTGCTGCCTACCAGGAAACGGATATGGCTCAGGATGTGGCTTCCCAGCTTATTTTCGGTGGAGTTGGAGCCAAAGGTAAGCTTCCGGTCAATGTGTCCTCCCATTTCAAAATCGGGGATGGTTTGAAAACCGAAAGTGGTTTCCGGATGGGGTATTCTTCCCCTGAAGAATTTGGATTAGCCTCTCGGGACTTTGAAAAAATAGACGATTTGGTGCATGAGGCAATTGAGCAAAAAGCTACGCCGGGTGCCCAGGTGTTGGTGGCCAAAGAGGGAAAGGTGATTTATCACAAAGCCTTTGGCAACCATACCTACGATGAGGAGCAGGAGGTACAGTTGGACGACCTTTATGACCTGGCTTCCCTGACCAAGATTTCCACAGCTTTGGCGGCGTTTATGAAGCTCAGGGGAGAAGGGAAGTTTGATGAAAACCAGACCCTCGGCACCTACCTTCCCATGGCAGAGGGCACCAATAAGGAGAATCTGGTTTACGCCGACATTCTGACCCACCAGGCAGGGCTTCAGGCTTGGATACCTTTCTGGAAACAGACCGTGAGGAAAAGCGGGAAATTTAAATGGTTTACCTTTAAATCTGATTCTTCTAGACGTTTCCCTGTCAAATCAGCCGATAACTTGTATATCCACAGAAATTACGCAAAGAAGATTTACAAAGAGATCATGAATTCCCCGGTTTCGGAAAAGGGAAAATATGTTTATAGTGACCTATCCTTTATCCTTGCGCCCAAGGTAGTTGAAAACATCACAGGACAAGAATTTACCGCCTACTTGGAAGAGAACATCTTTGCTCCCATAGGAGCTGAGCACCTTATTTTCAACCCTTACAAAACCTATCCGCTCGACAGAATCGTTGCAACGGAATACGACAGCCTTTTCAGGAAGCAATTGCTCAAGGGCACCATACACGATGAGGGAGCAGCCATGTTTGGAGGTGTGAGCGGGCATGCCGGCTTGTTTGGTACTTCCAATGACCTGGCAAAACTCCTTCACCTATACCTGAATGATGGACATTATGGAGGAGAGGAAATTATCAAAAACAATGTGGTAAGCCAATACAGCAAGTGTGTGAATTGTGAGGAAGGGAATTATCGGGCTATGGGTTTTGACCGGCCAAACCGTCCTGGAGATCCAAAGGGCAATACTGCCGCAAGTGCACCTGAAACCAGTTTTGGCCATACAGGCTTTACGGGGACGTATGGCTGGGTAGATCCTGAAAACCAGATTGTTTACGTGTTCCTATCCAATAGGGTTCATCCCACCAGGGAAAATACCCAGCTTTACAAGCTCAACACCAGAACGAACGTGTACCAGGTTATCTACGAGGCCATGGAAAATGCTGCTAAACAAAAGGCTTCTAATTAGACTTAAAACATGGAGCAATTAGCCACTTTCTCCATATGGTCGAAAATAAAAACCTGCGTACAGTAATCCATTATTTGCCTATTTACGGTTCATTTTCCACTGGTCTTTTGTATACCGCTATAGGCGTGATGGCCATGCTTTCTCTCCTGAAAATAAAAGAAGGCGGTGCAGATGAAAGTAGCATGATGGCCATGATGGAGGACAGTATAGCTGGACAGGTTTTTATATTTATTGTTCTTACCGGAGGGCTTTGCTTTGTGTTTTGGAGAATAATTGAAGCCTACAAAGATCCCTATAAATATGGGAGTGATTATATAGGCATCGGAAGGAGAATTGGCATTGGTCTAAGTTCTCTGGCTGATGCCTTTATTGTTTATTCAGGTATCATGGTGGTGTTTGGAGCCACAGGCATCCGAGAGGATGGAGAACCGGAGGAGGAACGGGAAATGGTAGGGGAGATGCTGGAATACGGGGCGGGTGAATACCTGATCATTGCCATAGGTGTCTTAGCTGTATTGGTAGCCCTAGTGCAGTTCTATTACGGTGTGACCAAAGGATATGATGAGCGGGTGGAAATTTCCCATTTCACCTCATGGAAAGAGACGATGATCCATGTTTTGGCCTGGGTAGGTTATTTTGCCAGGGGAATTATCATTGGTATTATTGGTTATTTCTACATTGAAGCCGGGTTTGATCAAAACCCTGAAGCTATAGTCAATACCGATAAAGCCTTTAATTTTCTTGGTGAAGAAGTCGGGAAATGGGCATTTTCGATCGTGGCAATAGGTACTGTGTTTTATGGTTTATTTATGTTTGCCATGGGAATAACATACGACCATGATAATCAAGAGGATAAAATGTGAGATAATTGAAAGATGTGAGATGTTTTTCTTTGATTTTGCGTTTCCTTCTAACGAAACTACATTTGGATTTTTGCTTAGATTTTGGACATTATGGAAGAACAACCGCAATCGGTTAAGGAATACATATTCTCCTTTCCTAAAAAAGTACAGCTGATGCTTGAGCTTGTCAGAGCCGTAATACGCCGGGCCGCACCCGAAGCTGAAGAATCGATTAGTTATGGAATGCCCACCTACAAACTAAACGGCAACCTGGTTCATTTCGCCGCCTTCAAACACCATATTGGTTTTTACCCCGTCCCCAAAGGTATGGAGGAGTTTGAAGATGAGTTAAAGGCCTATAAAACAGGTAAAGGCTCTATCCAATTTCCACTCGACAAGCCCCTGCCGCTGGATTTAATCAGCCGGATTGTAAAGCACCGCGCCGAAGAAAACAGGAAGATGAAGAAATAGCCTATTGATCCTCTTTTAGCTTATAGATATAATATCCCCCACCTTTGTCATAACTGCAAAATATTAGGGTTTTGCCATCAGGGGAAACGCCTATGCCTCGCGCTTCAGCACCCTGTACTTCAGGCAAATCCAAAGTCCACATTCTCTTGTTTTTTTCATCCCTAAAGTGGAACGTTGCAGGTTTTACACCACTCGCCCTTACAGCTAAATATATTTTCCCCTCACTGCTCACATGGATGGCATTGGATCCTGCAGCAATGCTTGTGATATCCTCGGCTGATTTGAAATTTTGGCCGTCCTCACTTTCGTAAGTTTGGATATAGGGGCTCCCTGGGTTGGGGAAAAAGAGTCTTTTCCCCTCTTTCTCCATTTCAAAGGTGCGTGCCAAAATGCGGTCAGGCAAGATTAACTCCCTAACCATTTCAAAAGCTTTCCCATTCTGCTTAAGGACAAAATTGCCGTCTTCAGCAAACAAGGACATGACGTAGACTTCCCCATTTTTGGCAGCTCTTGGAGAGGTGATCGCACGGTTGCCTTCCGGCACTTCCCACTTGGCAAGGCCTTCTCCAGTTTTGGAATCAATTTTTAGCAAGAGTCTATTCCTGCCTATCAATATATGCCCATCGTTGTCAAGCCCGATGCCATTGATGGGGTTCAAGGAGAGCTCCTCTCCATCCAACTCCACCTTCTTAATTGGTGAAAGAGTTGACTCGGTTCCATCTGGGTCAATTACGGTTAGTTTACCACCGTAATCAGCCAGCCAAAGTTTCCCCTCATCATCCCAGAGTGCTCCATAGCCTGCTCCCGATGCCCCTTCCACTTTTCCGACAAACTGATAATCTGGAGCCGGAACCTCAATGAAGTCCTCCAATGGCTCCTCGCTTTTCATTAAATGGATAGGGGAAGGGCTGGAGTGAACGTCATTTTTTCCATCAGAAGAAATTACCCTGTGAAAAAGGGTTTTTGGTTGGCCTGATGGCTTATTTTCCAACATAGCATACCAGTCGCTTTCCCGCATTTTCACTTCAGTGACCCTATTTGTTTCTTTTTCGAACAAAACCTTGGCGAAAGATTCCGAATCGGAAACCTGATAGGTATAGCCTATCCAGTTCCCCATTGCACTTTCTGCCGGGGACCATTCTACAGTATAAAGGGCCTCAATGTCCCTGACCCCATAAACGTTTCTGGGGTTGTGGCTGGTGATAGTTGGAGCAGATGGCGTGGCAAACTCACTGCTTAGAAGGTGCCTAGGTGGATAATTATCTACTTGGGCGTAAATTGCCCCAGCCGCTAACCATTCATGCCAGTCCCGATCGTAGTCAATACTGGTTTCAAATTGGCCGCTTTTATCAGGCGAAATTTCGAAAGATTTTAAAAGTTCCCCCTCTTCCGTATTTCTCCCTTTATAAAACTTTAAAGTTTTGTCTTTTCGATTAAAGTTTCTCCCTGAGGTTACAAAAGCATTTCCTTTGACTTGCAAGGTTATGGCTTGATCTTTTCCGGTTGAAAAGGTTTCGGCAAGTAGGATATCCCTTCTGATCAAATGACCATTGACGCCAAACACCGCTGGAGGTAGCTTCTTGTAGTCAAAAACCTTCATGTCAGCGGCATTCTTTTCCTTGATATCAAAGGTGGTATAGATGATGGTATCCTGCTCGTAAAAAATATCCATGATGGTCACCGTGTGTTGGGGAGGGAAGTCCATATTCAGCCAGCCTCTGGGCCCAGAGCCTGCCGCACCGGCATTGAGCAGTTCCAGATCTCCTCGTCTGCCGGGATAATAGGCGTGCTGGTGGCCGCTGATGTAAGTATGCACACCATACTCTTCAAGGATTGACCTTAGCTTCTCTGGATTTTCCAGCACATTTCCTTTGGAGTCCCTTTCCTGTGCCACTCCGTATAGGGGCATATGACCCATTACAAACCTGTATTGGGCCTGTTGTGCTTCCTCGCTGGACAATTGTTCTTCCAGCCATTCCAAATTTTCCTGGTTAATAACCGGGGAGGAGGCTTCCCAAGAAATGAAAAAAGCATTTCCTTTTTTGAAGGAATACCAATTGGGGAAATTGCTTTGGTCGACAAACTCCAACCCGGTTTCCATTTCAGGGTCTTTCCAAAACTCCTTGGCCGCCTGGTGCTCTATGGGATAGGACCGAGGACCGTCATGGTTGCCCAGCGTAAAAGCAAATGGGATGTTTGCCTGCCTTAGCGGTGCGGCAATGTGCTTGTCGAAGCCTGCCCACATTTTATTCAAATGCTCAGGATCACTGATGCCCATTCCGGCCACCATATCACCTCCGCACACTACCATATCGGGTTGCCATAGTCTCGGGATCCGCTGGATGATGCTGTCCACCTGCCATTCATAATCCGCGGCACCCAAACCCGAATTCAAATCACTTATCACAGCTAGTCGCAAGTCTCCTCTTTTCTGGATCTTCTGACTATCCTTCATTTCTACCAACCTCAGTGCGTCAGTTACCAATTTTCCTTCCCCTTGGGGGAAAAACTCAACTTTAGAATTCTCACCAAATTTATATTCGCCCAGTACATTCCATTTCCCGCTTGTTTTAATATCATTTTGATGGATGAAAACACTGTCTATTCCCTCCAAATGATGAATGACGGCTTGATTTTTTGAAGAATTGGTCTTGGTATTCACTGTCCACCAGCTGGCCAATTGGTATTTTTTACCCTCCAATCCCTCAATATTATAAGCTGCAGAATTGTATGTACTTTCCGCATTGGCAATTCTGCTCGGGGAATGGCCGTAGTAGCTGGAATGGTTGCTGTCCTTCCAAATTCCCTTCTCGGCATACTGTTCATGCTCAGTGTCAAGGATTATCGTTTTGGGCTTGTTGCTTTTTTTCTTTTCCTGAATGACCAGAGCTGAGGCATTTTTTCTGAGGCTGTTCCGATTGCCCCCGGGGATATCAGATGGGATATTGGCCACCTCATCGGCCACTATCATCGCCGAAGACCCGCCACCATCCCAGTTGAGGGCCTCGTAGCTGCCGATGCCTTTCATCAACTCGGCCAATTCATCCAAGGTGACCCCGGCACTTGATTCCTGCCGGCCGTCTACTATCATGAGAATTAGCTGGTCATCAGCGGTGTAGCCAACGGCCGTGCGTGGATGCCTGGCCAAATGGCTGCCTCCAAACCCTTCTGCCTTCCCATAATTCTCAATTTGCCCATCTTTTATCAGCACCGGTCCACCTCCTATTGCCTGGGTGGCCTTCCATTTATTTGCCGCATCAAAATCGCCTTCCCCAACCGTGGGGGATAGAAATGAGTAGATTTCCTGATTGTCGGGGTTTATATGCGGCCAGGTAATCTCAGGCTGTCCTGCAATAAAACCCATGGCACCCCTTGCGGTGCCCTGGGCAGGCCCCGATGCTATCAATTCCCCGTCGGAAATCAATAAACTTACGGATTCATTGGATGAAAAATACCCGCCGTTGATCGCCACTAGGGCATCATTTTGCAAAGCAGCATCCAGGGTGGTTTGCCTAGCGATGTTGCTCCCCACTGCTTTGAAATTTAAATTATCATCCTTCAAGTCAATCTTTGTATAGGTTGCCTTGACAGGCGAACCATCAGCCAGTTGTCCATGACTTTCATAAACCCGAATGGAATTGGGCAAAAGGATATTCAAATCAGCTCTTTCGATCCAATCCAATTGAATCTCCTGGGCGGGTAGTTGCCAGGAAAGGAAAAACAATACTATGAAAAGTCTGATCTTGGTGGTCATGGCGTGGATTGTAATTGGGGAATTAAACTGTAGAGGTTTTTGCCGGGACATGAAGTCATCGCTTGGTCCAGATGGCCGGAAATAGAATTCAGCGGCAAACCGTAGTTGTCATTGAGAAAAGCAATCAGATTCTGAAGGCTGGCAAGTTGACTGGGGGATACCTCTTCAACTTCAAAGTTGCCTTCCAATACGATAGACACATGTCCTGAGAGGTCATAGTTGGTGTTTGAGTCACCCTGCAGTTCTATTTTCCTCCCCTCGGCGATGTTGCCATCCATATCTATGTAAAAGTGGTAGGGGACATCGGACCAGCCTTTTCGGGGGGTGCCATCGGCCAAGGGATCACTTGAAATCGAAAAAGCCTGGAGGTTCTGGAGTTTTTGCTCTATGCTTATCCCCGCATTTTGCTTAACCGCAGTGTGGTGTAGGGTGATAAACTGTGGGGTATGGGCTGGGATTTCAAATTGTGGCGGCTTGGCATTCCAGTCCTCTCTTTTTATAATCGACGATTGAAAATCCCCTTTATTTTGAGCAAAAGCAGGAAGTGAAATTAGGGACAGTAAAATCAGATGTACTAGTTTTGACATAGATAGGTAAGTCTCGATATCCTAAAATAAGGCTTAAAACCGTGGCTTCCATAGTGATTTTGACAAATCCCTGTTTTCAGTGATGGGGGGGAAGGGCTTTAATCCAACTCCTCGGGCCTGAATCTAATGCTTTTCGGATACGGGAAGGCATGTAGCAATTCCTCTTTCAGGATGCTATCTTTTATGGAATTCCAGTGGTCAGGGTCGAATAGCTTAGCATGAAACTCCTGAAAATGCTCCTTTACGTCCTCTCTTCCTATCATGAAGCGCTTGAAATCTTCTGGAAATACATCGTTTTTGGCAATATCATACCAGGGTTCAGAAGCATAAATCTGTTCGTAGGTTTCTGCTTTTGGCTTCCTCCTGAAATTCATGTCAGTCAAAAATTCAATCTCATCATAATCATAAAATACCACCCTTTTCTGCCGGGTCACCCCGAAATTTTTGATCATCATGTCCCCAGGGAAAATGTTGGCCTGGGCAAGCTGCAGTATGGACCGCCCATAATCCTCGACGGCGGCTTTTGCATCTTCGTGATTGCAGGTGTCCAAATAAATATTCAGCGGAGTCATTCGCCTTTCGGTATAGAGGTGCTTGAGGATTAACGTATCTTTTTTGATTTCCACAAGGGAATTGACGGTGCTTTTCAATTCCTCCAGCAACTCAGGGTGGATCCTATTCAACGGAAGTTTGAAATCCTCAAATTCATGGGTGTCGGCCATTCTTCCGACCCGGTCGTGCATGGAAACCAACTTGTATTTCGCCCTCACTTCCTGACGCGTCATGTTTTTTGGCGGCTCAAAATGGTCTTTTATCAGCTTAAATACTATATCATAGGAAGGGAGAGTAAAGACAGTCATTACCATCCCCTTGATACCTTTGGCAATAATAAACTCATCCTCGCTCTGCTCAAGGTGCGCAAGGAAATCCCTGTAAAACTCTGTTTTTCCGTGTTTATTGAAGCCTATCGCATTGTAAAGTTCATGGACCTTTTTCTGGGGAAGGATGGATTTGAGAAAAGCCACCAGCTGTGATGGAATCTCGGTTTCGACCATAAAATAGCTTCTCGTAAAACTGAAAAGATTAGACATGATATTGGGGTCGAAAATAAAGGTGTCCACATACAGCCCATTGGGTCCGTGAAGGAGGGGGATAATGAAAGGCATCCACTTTCTGCCCACATAAGTACGACCCACCAGGTAAGCCGCCTTGTTTCTGTAGAATACACTTTTTAGAATTTGGGTGGTGGTGAAATCATCAGCTTTATATCTACTCAAGATAACTTCCCGCACTGTTTTGACCAGAAACTGTATGTCTTTTTCCTTGGACAGATGGGGTACCCCCATGTCAAAATCATCCACTATTTTCCGGATGATCCTTTGAAGCCCCCATTCTGCGGGATAATTATAGAAGAGATGCTCACTAGGATAGATGTCACAGGCATTAAACCCTTCCTTTACAAACATTATTTCCTCCTCTGCCGAAACTCCTGGGACAGTTTTTCGGATCACACTGTTGAAATAGGTCTCTGCCAACTCCCGGTCCTTGAGATCAGCAATTTGCAGCCTATATCTTTCTTTGACTTTTTTCCAGAAAAGTTTGTTCTTTTGGCCACCCAACTGATCCAAAATGCGGAGCTTTGAATCTCTGACTTCATCCTTATATAGTCTAAGTCTGCGTAGGTGGTTTTCCTGCATGCGCTTCCAGTCCTTGCGCCTAAAAAGTTCAGAGGCCAAAGTGGTCAGGGCGTTGAAAGTGTCGATGTAGGTGTTATATGCTTTTAAAATCTCGGAGGCTATCGATTCTGGCAAGTCTTCCTTCATGCTACTAAACTGCAAAAATTACCCTAAAAAACCTATGGAAAACGGATGCCGGGTCCATTTTTAACCGCAAAGGGCGCCAAGACATCGGTATTCCGTCCTGCGTTTTCGGCCTTCCGTTTTCCATCTTCCGTCTTACTCTTTGTGACCTTCTTGTCTATGCGGTGGATTTTTTTAGTTAGCTTCAGTTTTTCTTCACAGTTTCAAAAAACCCCGTGACCAAATCCTTTTTCTGGGAGCTGACCTTGATCTTCTCTCCGTTTTTCATGATCACATATCCACCATCACTGCGTTGAAACTTGGTCATGTGGTGTGGGTTGACAAGGTAGCTTTGGTGGATCCTGATAAAATGGTGCTTGTTCAATATGGATTCCACCTCTTTCAAGGTTTTGCAGATCAGGATTTGACCATCGTTCTCCAAAAAAAATGTGGTATAGTTGCTCTCACTTCGGCAAAATAGGATATCCTTGACTTCTATGAATTCATAACCATCAAATACGGGAACCGCAATCTTGCTTTGAAAAATGCCATCTCTTTTCATTTTCTCCAAAAGCCCTTCAATAGTGTTTTCCTGAAACAGTCTATCCCGTTCCCGCTTTTGCCGCCAATGATCGACCACAGTGGCCAGCTCTTTTTCATCTATTGGCTTGAGTAGGTAATTGAACGCATGGTACCTGAAAGCCTGAATGGCATAACGGCTATATGCGGTGGTAAAAATCACATCCGGCACATTGGGGGCGAGTTGCTCCAAGAACTCAAAACCGTTCAGCTTAGGCATTTGGACATCCAAAAAAAGTAAATCCACTTCCAAGTCTGGGATTTTTTCCAAAGCTTTCTCCGGCTTGGTACTCTTAAATACTATTTCTGCCTCGGGAGCTACCTGCTTTAGGTCCAAAGCCAAGCTTTCCAAACAGTGTTTTTCATCATCCAATAGAGCTATATTCATGTAGTTGGTTTTTAGTATTGAGTGTTTTCGATTTCAATAAAATGCAAACCTTCGTTCCCTCTGCAAGATCGTGGATGGTAAAATCTATTTGCCACTGGTTGGATTGGTTGAAAAGATCGATCCTGTCTTGGGTGATTTTAGTACCCAGGCTGGTGTGTTCATTGGAAGAGTTTTTCCGCCTGCCCACACCATTATCGGTGATGCAAACCTCATAGCCTTCTGCGGTATGGGTGATTTCTATGGAAATCCTTTTTTCGGGCTTTTCACTTTTCAGCAACCCGTGCCAGATGGCATTCTCCACAAATGGTTGTAAAAGTAAAGGGGGGATGGAAATTGAGTTCAGTTCATCTTTATCTAAACTCCCATGGTTCAAACAATAGGTGAAATGGTCATCAAACCTGATTTTTTCCAGCTGTAAATATTGGCTGACCAGCTTCAACTCTTCGCTAAGGCTGATCAAGGGGTTTTGGCTGGTTTCAAGCACTTTCCTGACAAACCTGCTGAAGACAACCAAGTATTCTTTAGCGGTCTTGTAGTCCTCCAGTTGAATTAAATATTTAATGGCATTGAGGCAGTTGAACAGAAAATGTGGGTTCATCTGCAGTCTGGTGACCAGGATTTCAGCCTGTAACAGGTTGCGTTCATATTCTGCTTTGAACCTCATTTTTTCCTGCTCTTGGATCAGTTTTTCGGCCTGCTTTCGGTGTTTGGCATTTCTGTAAATAAGTGTGCTGACTAGGATCAAGGCCAATAAAAAAATGGAAAGGGTGAAAAGGAAAGCCTGATGCTTCTTCAATTTTTCCCCTTGGGCAGCAAGCTCTGCCTGCTGCAAGTCCTTGTCTTTTTCCAAAAGCTCAATTTGGTTTTCCTTTTTCTCCAGATCATACTGTCGGGTGAGGGCAGCGATTTGCGTCTCTTGTTCGTGCAGGTTGATGCTGTCTTTATAGGCCTCAGCAAGTTTGAAATAATGAAGGGCCTGCCCATAATCCTGATTTTCCTCCATAATCAGTGAAAGTCCCAAAGCATTGCTATGGGCAAGGGCTTTCAGTGACATGGAGGTGGAAATGTCAAGCGACTTTTCATACAATCTTGCCGCTTCCCTGGTATCACCCAGCTTTTGAAGCAGGGAGGCCTTGCTATTGAGCAAACCGGCCGTTTTGTGCTTGTTCCCAAGTTTGTCAAACAGCTCAATTGAACGCTGGAAATAGCGGTTCGCTTTGTTCAAGTCCTTTCCTTCGGAAAAATAATTATGGCCCAGATATTCATACGTGATCGCCAGGCCGAAGGTGTCCTTCCGCTCCTCATTAAGTTTCAAAAGCTTTTCTAGATACTCCCTTGATTTTGGGAAATCCTCCAAGTTGGTGTAGTGGTCACTTATGGAAAGATAATTCATCGCCACCCCCAAGCTGTTGTCCCTTTCCAATTCGGCTTCTAGGGACCTTTGAAAATAGGAGAGGGCCAGATCCTCCTTTCCCTTGATATAGCTGTAAGTGTTGCCCAGTCCATTGCAACTGATGGCTATGTTTTTTAGGTCACTTTCCCTTTCGGCGATTTTGAGGGCTTCCAGATAGTGGGAAATTGCCTGGTCAAAAGCCTGATCATATCTGGCGGCCACTCCTGCATTGTTGGCAAAAATCATTTGATAAATTGGCTCCAGAGAAGCCGCCTGACTCAGTTTGAATGCTTTCGCATGTAGCTCAAAGGCCTGGGTATAGTTCTGATGATAGCGGTGAAGCAGCCCTATGTTGTCAAGCGCGCGGCTATATAATAGGGTATCTTCCTTATCGGCTAAGCTAAGGGCTTTTCTGGCCAGGGACAATTCCTCAGATTCATCATGTTTTGCCTTGTGGATAGCCCTGGAAATATCGATCAGCAGGCTGACACTGTCATTATTGTTTTGGGCATGCTGGAGTTCCTGCCTCAAGCTGTCCACTTGGGCATGAAGGGATATTGGGATTATTAGAAAAGATAAAATGAAAAAGTATCTCATTGAAAAATTTTGATTAATGATATGGATAAAGTTACTAAATAACAGGTTGGTAATCAACTTATAAACTGTTTAAGGATGGGGGTATAGCTTAATACTCAGTGAAAACTGGCCTTTGGGTGGTCAAAGCTGCTGAATACTCAACCGCTATTGAGCTACTGCTGAAAGTTTGCCAAATTTACCTAAACAATTTTTCGAAACTGAATCCATTTTGTCATGAAAAAACTATTAGCAACCGCATTGTTTTTTGTTTTATCTCTATCGCTTTTTGCTCAAAAAGACAATAACTCACTGAACGCCGGTTTGGAAGTGGGTCTTCCAGTTGGTATCCAGAGCAGCTGGATGTCAGTGGGGATTGGTGCCACCGCCAAGGGCTTGTATGGGGTAGGGGAAGCTGGTCAAGTCAGTGCCACCCTGGGGTTTATCCGCCACGGCTACCAAGGCAGCAGCACGGTAAATGGCGGGGTCAGCATGATCCCTATCATGGGAGGTTATAGGCACCACTTTGAAAGCTTTTATGGAGAGGCCCAGCTGGGCTTGGCCATTGTCAACAGTGCATTCCGAGTAGAGGGTTTTGGGGCCTCCGGCAGCACGCTGAACGGTTCGGTAGCCATCGGGGGAGGTTTCTTATACGAAGATTTCGATTTCTCCGTCCGATATCAGGGATATGGGACCGGATTCAATACGCTTGGTTTAAGGGTGGCTTATAGGCTTCCCGTCGAGTTTTGACGAAGGCCCTAAGCATAAAGAGGTAAGATGAGGAAAAAAAAACACTTTTTATGATGAAAAATGAAAGCACTAAACAAATTGAAATTCTACATGACAGGGCTGCTGATGGGAGCCCTGATCATAGGCTGTAGCAGTAGTGACGATGAGGAACCCATACTGCGCGATGAGGATGAGGAAACCCTTTCTGTATCTGAACTGACCTTTTCAGGTGCTGAGACTGGGAGAAAGGTAGGGGAGACGTTTGTAGGTAAAGCTACCACAAGTGACGGGGGGTATTTTATGACCATAGTGCTGGCTGATGAGGATCCCGACACTTATGTGTTGAACATAAGCCGTATGATGTCCCAGCCATTTAATTTTGCTCCCGGAAGTCATACCATTCCCGCTTGGACGGAAGACGACGATCCTACTGAGGGATTTTATGCCTCACTTACCTTGACTGGGAGTTCAGCTGTATATATGACTTACGGGGAAGAAACAGGTGGAACCTTCACCATTGATCAGAGGAGGACTATTGGGGGAAGGGAATATGTAGAAGGAAATCTAGCTTTGACATTTGCCAACCTATTGGATAACGCAACTCGGGTTGCTGTACAGGGGACCTTTAAAGGGTTTGTGGAAGATCTGGGAGTCATTGAAGTGGACGATGACTGACAGCTTAGATTTTTTCAGCTACTTACTCTTACCTCGGGGACGCGATGTCCCTGGGGTATTTTTTTTGTACAAAGTACTAGGTACCAAGTACAAAGTACACCGCAAGGCAACAAGCTTGGTGATGAGCCATTTTGTTCTGCTGAGGGGATTTTTATCACAGAGTTCCACTGAGGAGGTTTTCACAGAGGTGCACTGAGGAGAGTGGGATTTTTTTGTTTTTATACACTGTGATCCTCCGTGCCCAAATTATGAGATTCTCTGTGAAAAAAAACACAGATTTCACAGATTACCACAAAGTTTTTAAAGCAGTGAACTTTCTGCGACTTCCATTTTAACTTAGTGCGACTTATTGACCCATTTCTCTCTCCCCTAGGCGCCCAGTCCGGTCTGTGCCTCCTTTTCATTCCGAGAAGGAGTTTCAGTCTTCCGTCTCCAGTCTTTTTCCCTATAGTGACCTTACAGGGAATTTATAGGGACATTATAGGGACCTTATAGGGATATTGAGTTAGGGCTAAGCTAGGTATCCTCGCATGCCCGGTTATCCCAAATGTACTGCTTGTCCATACCTAATCCGTACCTTATCCATACCATGTTTAGGGGTAAGATGGGCAGAGTAGGAATACAGTATTAGTCTCAATTGGTACAGAAGGGCCTTAGAGTGCCGCTCCCCTTAACCTGCCAAGAAGACAAATTGAAGAAGGTAACCGGGCAGGTTTTTTAGAGAACAAATGACTTCAGTATGGTCGAATAAGATCATGAAGTTTTCCCCTTCACTTAGTGTTGTTTTTAATTTGATAAAGGGTTGAACTGCTGTTTTTCCTAATAATAAATTGAGCTGACCTGTCTAAAAAACCTGATAACACCGGGCTGATTTGAGGTGTTTTATGGAAAGAAAATACCCACAAAGTGTAGAGCAAAAGAGCTGGAAAATAAGCGAAGCTGCTAAATTAAACCACTACCAGAAAATACCCCATACTCCCTATTATAATCCCACCAATGACCACCGGGAGTAAGGTTAGTTTCAACACTTCTTTGTAATTGTGCAGACTGGCGATGGCGGATGCGGCGATGATGTTGAAAAGGGACACGGCATTTCCCAGTGCTGCCCCGGCATGCTGCTGGGCAAGGATGATTTCTACTGGTAGACCTAAAGCCCTGGCCGTTTCCAGTTGAGAGGGAGCGAATACTATATTCGAAACCGTGGTGCTGCCGGTAATGAATGTCCCGGTAAGGCCCAGAAAGGGAGAAATCAGGGGATAAAACTGACCCATTTCTGCCAGGGTGCCGGCGATATGGGCCACCATGGATGGGTTTTCCCCACCCGATTGGATCATCAGTTGGGCAATGACGATGGAGGGGAAGAGGATTACCAGAACCCTTCCGGTTTTTTGGAGGGGTACCTTGATCCCAAGGTCCAAATTCCCGTATCTCAAAGCTACCATCATGCCGGTAGCCAAAAATGGCACAAGTGGGGTCTGTAGTGGCCTAAACACTGTTCCGATTTCAGTTTGGAACAGGCTTGGGAAAGCAATCTCCCATCCGATGAAGGTTCTCAGTGGCAGGAACAAGCGGGGAAGCAGTAGCAGGAACGCCAGGAAAAGATAAGGCAGCCAAGGCCTGATGCTTATTTTTGTGTTTTTCTGCTTGAAGAGTAGGACCGCAAGTATCAACATGATCAGGGAGCCCAATACCGTTGCCAGTTCAGGGGCCACCCAGGCAAAAAAACAGAAAGGGGCAGCAAATAACCCATAAAGAAGTATGACCTGTTTTTTGTGCCTCAACTCATAACCTTTCTTCCTAAACACCCTGAAAACGTAAAAAAGCCAAAGGAAAACGGTCAATACGGATACCAGGGCCGAGATTATGCCAATATCGAAAATCAATTCGTCACTGAGCTGTAGGGGCAACTGGATGCCAATGATCAATGGGGTGCATATGGCGCCGAAGATGGCAAAAAGTCCGTTGAACAGGAGTACCACGGCCACTGATAATACCGCGTTGTATCCAAGCGCGATAAGGAGCAGTGGAACGATCGCTCCGGGAGTGCCAAAGCCTGCCACACCTTCAAAAAAACCGGTAAGGCCAAGTGTCAAGAGGAAAAATCGCATTTCGTTAGCCGGGTGCATTTCTGCCACCGAGCTGCTGATTTTGGCTATCAAGCCGTTTTTCTCCATGATGTGAAAAAGAAAGGCTGCCCCAAAAACGATCATGAGAATGTTGAGGGTGGTGAAAGCCGATACGACAAGTGTCCCTGAATATTCGGCAAGTCCCCGGCCCCAGTAAAAGAAAAGCAAAGTAGTGACTGCAAAGACCACAAATACCGCCTCCTTTACATTCCTAGTAAGAGAAAGCACAATGAGCAATGCTATAGGCAAAAAGGAAAGTACAGGCATCATAGGCTTCAGGGAAATCAGTGAACCTCATTTTCCAATTCCCCTCCCTTGATAAAGCTCGAAATGTTGGACAGGGTGACCTTCGATATTTCCAGCATGGCATCTTCTGTGAAAAAGGCCTGGTGTCCTGTGATCAAGACATTGTTAAAGGACAAGAGGCGCATGAACACATCATCCTGGATGACTTTGTCGGAAAGGTCCTCGAAAAACAGGTCTGCTTCTTCCTCGTAAACATCGATGCCCAGATATTTGATTTGTCCGCTTTTGAGGGCCTGGATTACCGCTTGGGTGTCCACCAGTGCCCCACGGCTGGTGTTGATGAGCATTACGCCCTTTTTCATTTTTCCAATCGAATCGGTGTGGATGATGTGATAGGTCTGGGGTGTCAGCGGGCAATGTAGGGACACAATATCGGATTGGGCATATAGCTCGTCCAGGCCGGCATACTCAACGCCGAGTTTTTCCACCTCCTCAGATTTTTCCACATCAAATCCCAGTACCCTGCAGCCAAAGCCGAGCAGGATTTTTGCAGTGGCGATCCCAATTTTACCCAGTCCGATCAGTCCAACGGTTTTCCCCTTCAGGTCAAATCCCATCAGGCCGTTCAGGGCAAAGTTCCCTTCCCGAACCCTATTGTAAGCCCGGTGGGTTTTTCGGTTGATGGTCAGGATCAGCGCGATGGTATGTTCGGCCACAGAGTAGGGGGAATAGGCCGGCACCCGCACCACTTTAATTCCCAGTTCCTTTGCCTTGGAAAGATCCACATGGTTATAACCGGCGCTGCGGAGGGCGATCAGCTTTACGCCCTGTTGTGCGAGTATGTCCAACACCTCAGCATCGGCACTGTCGTTAACAAAGATACAGACAGCATCATAGCCCTGGGCCAGCACTGCGGTGTGGTGGTTGAGGGGCTCGTCAATAAATTCAAGCTGGAAGTTGTGGTTTTGGTTTTGGCGGGTGAAGAAATCCCTGTCATATGGTTTGGCGCTGAAGAAAAGTGTTTTCATTATGCTGTTGTTTTGTAAGGATAACGGGAAAACATCCTTCAGGTTTATTCAAGGGCAATTTTGCCTTGAACAGCATTTAAGGCAAAAGGGCTGGCTTCTTTAAATCCCCTTTTCTCCCCCTTTAACTACCAGCCGATTCTTGGGACATTCGGAGGGATGGGGTAGTCAAACCAGGCCAGGAATCTGTCAGCTCTTACCCAGCTTCCAATCAGCACCCTGTAGGCCCTTACCCCTAGTGGGAGCGGAGAGGGTCCCCAGTGATAGCGGAGAGGGTGCACAGTGGATAAGGCTAACCCATAACTCAGGGATAGCTCCAGGAAGTATAGTGGTGAAGAGAAATTAGACGGATGCTTTGGGGAGGGAGCCAACCTCCCAGGTTTATACCGTCTGGTGAATGTTACCTGGCAGTTTTTTTTGAGAACCCGGGAAATCGCCACCTTCAGGTTGCTACAAAATGTTAATTTAAATTATAAATGATTATGCAAATCGAACCCCTTTTACTTTTTACCTGCCTAGCATTCGTGGCCTGCCAATCAAACCAACAGAATGATATAGTCGGCTCTTGGACTTCAGTTTATGTGCAAGAAAGTACTGGATTTGATGTCACCGACAGGGCTGATTTTAATAGTGACGGGAGTTACATACTTACAATGTATTCCAGTGGAGATTCTGTTATCAGTGAACTGAAAGGGAAATACGAAATTGACAAGAATAGTCAAACTCTTACGGTTACTACGAACGGCAAAAGCTTTAAGCACGAGATAATTGAAGTAGATAAAGACACCTTGAAAATTCAAACATCTCAAGGAATTGAACTTATTATGAAAAGAATAAAATAATTGGAGCTAACAAAGGCAGGCTCTGCGACCTCCTGCTCAGTATTGTTACTAAATTATTTCTTTGCGCCTTCGCGCCTCCGTGGCTAAACTTTTCAAACAAAAAAAGCCCGCTCAAAAGAGCAGGCTTCTATGTCGGGGTGGCAGGATTCGAATGCCGCAGAAAAAGCGGCACAGGCTCTGCGACCTCCTGCTCAGTATTGTTACTAAATTATTTCTTTGCGCCTTCGCGCCTCCGTGGCTAAACTTTTCAAACAAAAAAAGCCCGCTCAAAAGAGCAGGCTTCTATGTCGGGGTGGCAGGATTCGAATGCCGCAGAAAAAGCGGCACAGGCTCTGCGACCTCCTGCTCAGTATTGTTACTAAATTATTTCTTTGCGCCTTCGCGCCTCCGTGGCTAAACTTTACAAACAAAAAAAGCCCGCTCAAAAGAGCAGGCTTAATGTCGGGGTGGCAGGATTCGAACCTGCGACCTCCTCGTCCCAAACGAGGCGCGATGACCGGGCTACGCTACACCCCGAACGGTGCAGAGAGTGGGGGATTCGAACCCCCGGTACGGTTTGACCCGTACGACAGTTTAGCAAACTGCTGGTTTAAGCCACTCACCCAACTCTCTCTGTTTTGGGAAACGTTTTTCCCTTAAAGCGTTGCAAATATAAATCATTATTTCGGTAAGAAACAAACTTCAGAAGCCTTTAAATGGGAAGTTTCTTGCCTTTTTTATCAATTAATTTTTAACCTCCTGAGAGACAAGACGAAAAATTTGGGAGGAGTTTGGAGACCGGAGACGGAAGACGGAAGACGTGACACCGGACAAGGATGGCGGGGGGATTGGTTTTATGAAAACAAAACTAGAAGAGAAGGCCTTTATATAAAAAAGCCATATGAAAAGATTTATTGCAGCACTATTATTTGTTTTCGTTACCTCCCCACTTTTGGCCCAATGGTCACTAGACGTAGAGTCCGGCATTGCCATCCAAGGTTACAATGAGATCAGGATTCCCAATGAAGGGGGAACATTGTTTGATTTCAACCGCGATTTTGATTTACAGGGGCCAGTGATCCCTGTGAGATTACGTCTCGGCTTCACCTTTGCTGAAAGAAACCATATTTTTGCCCTTTACGCACCTTTGGGTTTGAGGTATGAAGGTGCCGCACCCACCACGATTGATTTTGAAAACAGCACCTTCCCCCAAGGAAATAATATTGATGGGTACTATCAGTTCAACAGCTACCGCCTTACCTACAGACGAGATATTGTGCGAAATGACCGCTGGATTGTTGGGGTAGGTTTTACCGGCAAAATCCGGGATGCGGTAGTAAGACTTCAAGACGAAAGTTCTTACGATTTCAACGATGATGTGGGATTTGTGCCTTTGCTTCATCTATATACCGAGTACAAACTCCCAAAATGGAGTCTTTATCTGGAAGGAGATGGACTTGCTGCCCCCCAAGGTCGGGCATTCGATTTTCTGATCGGGGGAAGAGGGCCTATAGCTCCAAATCTAGAATTGAAGGCAGGCTACAGGGTCCTCGAAGGCGGAGCCTCCAACGACACGGTATATAATTTTACCATTGTCAACTTTGGAGTGGTGGGACTTATCTACACTTTAAATTAAGAGCTCAAAGTGATTCACCGCGGCCAACTCGAACCTGAAACCTACTGTTTAGAAAGCAGGTACTTTTAACCCGGTTTGTAAATAAAAAAAGCTCTCCAAAAGGAGAGCTTTCGTGATCCTGTCAGGACTCGAACCTGAAACCTACTGTTTAGAAAGCAGGTACTTTTAACCCGGTTTGTAAATAAAAAAAGCTCTCCAAAAGGAGAGCTTTCGTGATCCTGTCAGGACTCGAACCTGACACCTACTGCTTAGAAGGCAGTTGCTCTATCCAGTTGAGCTACAAGACCATTCACTTTAAATATTTAACTCAACCTGAAACCTTCCCGGCCGCTTGGGCGGTCGGGATGCTCTATCCAGTTGAGCTACAAGACCGTTTTCGAATCAGGTGCAAATATGGTGCAATTTAGGTTTTTTGGCAAGTGCAGGGCGGGGTTTTTGATCAAAATTATTTTAACTGGTTCATTTTGAGTTGATTTATTTGCAATGATACTTGCTTCCAAACTTTTACCTGCTCAGGGGATTACATATAGAATGGGAATGCTTCACAAAAATGCTTAATTTAAATCATGATAATAATAGTTTTTGGGGTTTCGGGTTGTGGAAAGACAACGGTCGGGCAGCTGCTGGCCGAGCAGTTAAACCTGCCCTTTCACGATGCCGACCTTTACCATCCGCCCGTCAATGTGGCCAAAATGTCCAACGGGGAGCCCTTGACAGACCAGGACAGAATCCCTTGGCTCAAAGTACTTGCCTCCAACCTCCGGGAGTGGGACAATAATGGGGGTGCCGTACTGGCCTGCTCAGCACTCAAGGAAGATTACAGGCAAACCCTTGCGGAAGCAACGGAAATCAACTGGGTGTATCTGGCAGGAAGCTATGATACTATCCGGAAGCGCTTGGTCACCCGGATGAAACATTTTATGAACCCCAAATTGCTGGATTCCCAGTTTGAGATTTTAGAAGAGCCTGACTACGGGATCAGGATTGAAATTGATTCTTCACCACACCTAATCGTACAGGAAATTATGGACAAATTACACCAAAATAAAGTGCAGTTTGGAATCATCGGAATGGGCGTGATGGGGCGCAACCTAGCCCTCAATTTAGCCGAAAAGGGAGAAACTGTCTGTGTGTACAACCGGCATGTGGTCGGCTCTGAGGAAGGTATTGCGCAGCGCCTTGCCGATGAAAACCCAGACCTGCCATTCAAAGCCTTTGACGATTTGAAATCCTTTGTCCATACTTTGGAAGCGCCTAGGGTAATTCTATTAATGATTCCTGCCGGAAATGCGGTGGATATGCAAATTGAACAGCTCAAGCCTTTACTCTCCAAAGGCGACGTGATTGTGGATGGGGGGAATTCATTTTTTAAGGATAGTGAAAGAAGAGCATCAGAATTAAAAGCTGACGGTTTTCACTTTCTTCCCATGGGTATTTCCGGAGGGGAAGAAGGTGCGAGAAAGGGGCCTAGTCTGATGCCCGGCGGGACAGCAGAAGGTTATAATCTTCTGAAAACCTACTTGGAGAAAATTGCCGCTGTGGACAAAAAAGGAAAGGCCTGCATCACGCATGTGGGAACTGGGGGAGCCGGGCATTTTGTCAAAATGGTACACAACAGTATAGAATATGCCGAAATGCAATTGCTCGCCGAGATCTACAGCATCATGCGCCATGGATGGGGGCTGGAACCTGAAAAGATTGCGGCCATTCTGGAGGATTGGGCAGGATATGGTTTGAACAGTTACCTGTTGGAAATCACAGTTTCCATTTTGAAGAAAAAGGAAAATGAAGAATTCCTTTTGGATAAGATTTTGGATCAGGCCGAGCAAAAGGGTACAGGTGGTTGGTCAGTGAGTGTGGCCCTGGAAAACGGGGTGCCATACGGGCCTTTGGCTGAGGCCGTAATGGCCAGAAACATCAGTGCCAGGAAAACTTCCCGAGAAGACTTGGCAAAAAAAATAGCCTTCAAACCGGATCCCGCTTTTGTATTTGACGAAAAGCCTGAAATTCTGAGAAATGCCTTTGCCATGGTGAGCTTGATCAACCATGCCGTAGGATTTGACCTCATCAAAACGGTGTCGGATAAGCAGGATTGGGGAATAAATCTTAGTGAGACAGCCAGAATCTGGACCAATGGCTGCATTATCAGGTCTGCCTTGATGGAAGATTTGGTGGATGTTTTTAAAGACCACGACAACTTGCTTGCCGCCAAGCAGTCCTTGGAGCTATTCGGTAAAAGCCAGCGTGATTTAGCCTTTGTGGTCAACCAGGCCATGGAGAGTGGTCATGCCGTTCCTGTGATGTCCTCAGCACTCAATTATTATTTGTCCGCCATCACTTCCGAGTCTGCGGCAAATCTGATCCAAGCCCAGCGGGACTTCTTTGGCGCCCATACTTACCAAAGGAAGGACAAGGAAAGAGGAAATTATTTTCATACTGATTGGCTTTCAAATGATTGATTTTGGACTCTTGACGGCAGTTCTCGTAGGAGTTGCCGTCTTGATTTTTTTGATTCTTTATTTCAAAATCCAACCCTTCCTAGCCCTTTTGATCGCAAGTATCAGCGTGGGACTGATGGCTGGGATGGGGCCTTTGGATGTTCTGGCAAGCGTGCAGGATGGTATGGCCGGCACCCTGGGTTTTATTGCCATTGTAGTCGGTTTGGGGGCCATGCTTGGAGCTATTTTGGAGAACTCCGGGGGGATACAGACTTTGGCGGCCTCCATTTTGAAGGGCGGGGGAGAAAACAAGGTTTCTTTCAAACTCATGTTTACAGGTTTTTTGGTAAGCATTCCCGTGTTTTTTGATGTGGGTGTGGTACTGCTTATGCCGGTGGTATATGCCTTGCAGCGGAAAACGGGGAAATCACTGTTGAAATACGGGATACCCTTGGTGGCTGGGCTGGCCATTACCCATGCCTTTGTGCCCCCTACTCCGGGTCCGGTGGCTGTGGCTAACATACTTGGTGCGGATATGGGCTGGGTGATTGTCATAGGGATTGTGGCCGGAATTCCTGCCGCATTCATGGCCGGACCATTTTTTGGGAATTTTATTGCCAGGCGCATCAACATTACAGCTCCCGATGAGATTACCCATGCAGAAGGGCAATCTAAGCTGCCTTCGGTAGCCTTGATTGTGTTACTTCTGGCTGTGCCGCTGATCTTAATCTTCATGAGCACCTTGGCCCAAATGGCACCTATGGATTTTCAGGCAGCCAATCCCAACCTTATCACTTCCTTACGTTTTATAGGGCATCCCTTTTCAGCCCTAATAATTGCCAATTTACTGGTCTGGTACATACTCGGTTTGAAAAAAGGCAGTACAAAGAAAGAACTGTTAGCCATAAGCAACCGTTCTTTAGAGCCTGCAGGCCTAATTATCCTTGTGACTGGCGCAGGAGGAGTGTTTAAGGAAATACTTACCCAAACCGAGGCAGGCCTGATGATCGCCGACTTTCTGATGGCCAAAGGGATGAACGCCATCTTTTTTGGGTACCTGGCCGCCGCTGCCATTCGTCTGCTTCAGGGTTCCAGTACGGTGGCTATGATCACAAGTGCTGGAATGACAGCAGCAGTTTTGGCAGGATCAGAAATCAACTCTGTTCAATTGGCGGCATCCGTTATTGCCATTGCCGCCGGAGCCTCGATATATTCTCACGTGAATGACAGCGGGTTCTGGTTGGTGAGCAAATATTTCGGCATGACGGAAAAACAAACCTTGAAATCTTGGAGTATAATGACAACCATCGTTTCACTGGTGGGTTTTGCGGTTAGCCTTTTGGCTTGGAGTTTTGCTTAACAAAATTTCACCCGCAAAATTTTGCATATACTATCAAATAAGTTTATTTTGAAAATCAATTAAACCTAAAATTATGAAAACTGTATTAACAAAGATTGCTTTCGTATTTGTTTTTCTAATTTCTCACAATGCTTTTTCCCAGTCTGCCGATGACATCAAGGGCACTTGGTACAACACAGAGAAAGACGCCAAAGTGGAGATTTTCCAGGAGGGTGACAAGTACTATGGCAAGATTGTTTGGCTTAAAGAGCCTGAGGAAAACGGAAAACCAAAGGTGGATAAAAACAACTCCGACAAATCAAAAAGAGATAGGCCCATTATGGGGATGAGGTTGCTTCGTGATTTTGAATTTGATGGAAATGCCTGGGAAGAGGGGACTATCTATGATCCAAAAAATGGCAAGACCTATTCCAGTATCATCAAAATGAAAAACCCCAATACGCTTGAAGTAAGGGGGTATGTTGGAATTTCTCTTATCGGTAGAACGGTGGAATGGACAAGAGCTGATTAGAAATTAATAGTTATAAATAAAAAAGGCATCCAGTTTTGGATGCCTTTCTTATTTATCGGGTTGTTACATTGTTTCCGTATTGCCTGGCCAAGCTCATCATGTGGTTCCAAGCGGGCATTAGATTTTGTTCCTGTGCCCGGTTTTGGCTGATCACACGGCCTGATTTGGGAAATTCGCTGTCTTTATGGTTGATATAAAAAGCTTTCAAGTGCAATTCATTGTCATGATACAAATGGGTGATCCTATATGAAATGCTATCATTCAACGAAATCCAGGGATTGTTAGCCGTCCGATTTTGGGAAGCCCCAATGAGTTTGGCGTCCATTTTATCACTTTTTCTATCCATAGATGCTGCTTGAACATCATTTTCATCATCATCATCGTTCTCATTCTGCTCCACGGCTACTTGGCGACTTTCCTGTCCGGTTTCATTTAGGCTTTCCTGGAATTTTGCAGCGTCAAAGATTCTGTCTTCCTGCAACCTTACAGTGATGATGCTGTTTTCGTCCACTTCTTTGAAAAACGTCCCCTCATACTGATTTACTACAACTTCCTCTTTCCCGGAGATAGAAGTTTTGTAAGCATGATCAGCAGTACAGGAAACACCTGCTATTAGCAGTGAACTTGTCAGTATACTCAGCGTTTTAGTGTTCAGTTTCATGGTCATTAATGGTTAGTTTATGATTAAAAAACAGGGCTATACCTCATTTGTTGGGCTCAAAGGTGGATTTTTCTCCTTTACGAAACTTTCCCACTCTTCGAAGGCCTCTTCTTTCATGACTTTGGCAAATTTCACCTGACCTCCCTTTTTCTTCTTTACTTCATTGAAGTCGTTGAAAAGATCAACAGGAATAATGCGGGTTTCAACTCCCTTCAGGGATTTGCTTCTCGCCACTTTGTAGTTCTTGTTATTTTCCTGGAGGATCTTGTCCAGTTCCTCAGCGACAACATTTTCATCACTACTATCACCATCCACACCCAGATACCAGCGGTGAATGTATTCCCCATCCTTTTTGACGGCCGCTACGGTGAATTCAGGGATGGCAATGGAAAATTGTTCCTGAATCTGCTCAATTGCCTGATCCATTTGGTGCACACTTAGTTGCGAACCAACTACATTCAGGAAGAACTTGGTTCGTCCCGTAATGATGATTTCACATTTCTCCTTGTCGGTAAACTGAATGGTGTCTCCAATCATATACCTCCAGGCTCCCGAAACAGTAGAAATGACAAGGATATAATCAACCCCTTCTTCCACCTGGTCAATGGCCAATGAGGGGGCATCCGGATGAACGGCCCCTGACTCGGTCATGTTTTCAGGCTTGAAGGGGACAAACTCAAAGTAAATCCCGTTGTCGAGTACCAAAGTCATGGAGCTGGAATCCGGCCTGCTTTGGAAAGCCAAAAATCCTTCCGATGCCAAATAAGTATCTATGTAGATTAGGGGATGCGCGAGCAGTTTTTCAAAGCTCTTTCGGTGGGGTTCGAATGCAACCCCACCAGGGGTGTAAACAGCCAAGTTTGGCCAAATGTCGTGAATATTATCCACCTTGTGGTATTCGATGACCTTTTTCATCATCAGTTCTATCCAAGAAGGAATGCCACTGATGCTGCCAATATCCCATTCTTTGGCTTTTTTGGCTATGGCTTCCACGCGCTTGTCCCAGTCCTCAATTGAGGCTATTTCCTCTCCAGGTTTGTAAAAGTTTTTAAACCAAAAAGGGATTCTGCTGGCGCTAATACCGCTGATTTCCCCTTCAAGAAAACCGTTGTTTTCCTTCAAATCGGTAGAGCTTCCCAACATCATAATCTGTTTTTCGAAAAAATCACCGGGAAGGTCATATTTGGAAAGGGTCATAATCTGCTTTACACCAGTTTTCCGGATGGAATCAAGCATGTCGTCTGTGACGGGGATATGTTTGCTGGCACTCGTGGTGCCGCTGCTCACGGCAAAATACTCATTGAGTCCCGGCCATGTGATGTTTTCATGCCGGTCCATAAGCTTGCACCACCATTTGTTGTACATGGCGTCGTAATCGTGGTAGGGGACCTTTTTGGCAAATGCCTTGTCTATATCCTCATCCTCATCCAAAATCTGCTGAAAACCATAGTAAAGACCAAAAGAGGTGTCTTTTGCTTTATCCAACAGGCTTTCCAATACTTCCAATTGAGCGTCTTTCGGGCTCTGATCCGAGTTCAGTTTATCTCCAAACTCGATTGCCCTTTTGATAATTTCTCCAATGACTGTCATTTATAATAATTGTGGTAAGTGGTCAAAATAAAAAATGTAACTACTTTATATGCAACTATTGGACCATTCAAAGGTTTTGGGAGAGGAGCGGGGTATTAGTTGAACGTGGCTGCACTGTCAACCACCTCGTACTTCGTACTTCAGAATGGGTACAAAGTACTAGGTACCAAGTACCAAGTACACCGCAGGGCAGGGCGCTTCTTGGGGTGATTTGGAGGCTTTTTTGAAATTAACCGTTTTTTACTCTCGTGGCCCTCCCTTCGAGCTTC
>NZ_JAHCMY010000011.1:0-88252 GCF_018449405.1 Litoribacter ruber | reverse complement strand
AATCTAGTTCCCCCTTTAGGGGGCGGAGGGGGCTAAACCGCGAAGGAATATCCATTGCGCCTCGTACTTTTTCAAGGAAACATTTCCCTCACGGCTTCGGAGAATTCTTCAGTGAGGGTTCGGTATTCTTCTCCAAATTCCTCCTGCCTGCTGAGGAAAGCCTCCGCCAGGCTGTAGTAGTACCAGTTTTGCTGCTCATAGGGTGCATTAAAACGGTCCCAAATAGCATCTCCCACGCGGCGGTAATCGCGGGCTATGGCGCGGATGTTGTCAAGCTTATCTGCCAGTGCCAAAGCCAGAATGGCCTCGTCCTGCTCCCGACCCACATAATCAATGGTGTGGGATTTCCTTTCTTTCCACGGGGCCTCTTCCTCCCCTTCCCTATGGTTGAGCTTGGAGGGTTCTGTGGCTCCTTTGACAAGATGGGCGACTTTTGCTCCAAACTTCGCCTCCACCTGCTCAATAGTCACCGGGGTATCCTCCACGGTGTCATGCAGCAAGCCGGCCACCGCCACCTCCTCGTCGTAGCCGTATTCCAACAAAATCTTCATTACATTGGTGAGGTGCGAGATGTAGGGAATGTTCGTCCCTTTCCGAAAATGCCCTTCATGAGCTTGGCAGGCAAACTTTATGGCTTCAAAAATCATATTCAGATCATAAAATTTAGGGACACATATACGCAGTCCAAACATCTTCAATTTAACCACAATCCCCTTGAATCCAAAACTAATTTTACAATAATTGGAAAGCTTAATTCAGAATCGCCTTCCATTCGGGCAGGGGCGGCTTGTCCATGTTGCGCTTTACAGCCTGCTGAAAAGCCTTTTTGTATTCCTTATTTACCTTTAGGGGGACAAGCTGGAACAGCCCAACTTCAGAGATCAAGGTATTTAGGGCTTTTTCAAATGTCGGAAATGTCTTGAGATAATTCACTTCGGAAAGTTTATCAACCTCAAAATCCGGCTCAAAGTCAAAAGTTTTGATTTCAGGGGTTAGGTAAAAGTACCTTTCTTCCCCTTCTTCTCCAGAACGGTAAAACACGGTAGACCCATTTTCCCCTCCCAGTTCCAAAATGAGCTCAAAATTTTGGTTGGCCTCAAAGGAATCTATCACGCCTTCGAGTACCTCTAGGGTTTCCTCCCGCAGCTTTGCTGAAGAAAAGTATCTCTGGGGATCGGCCTGGGCTATTCTTTCCCCGGCAAGCATTTCA
Source organism: Litoribacter ruber (assembly GCF_018449405.1). Lineage (NCBI taxonomy): Bacteria > Pseudomonadati > Bacteroidota > Cytophagia > Cytophagales > Cyclobacteriaceae > Litoribacter > Litoribacter ruber. The sequence continues at coordinate 87,042 of NZ_JAHCMY010000011.1, read as the reverse complement.
TCCAGCTCAATATGGATTACTTCCACACATATCCCGGTTTTTTGGGCATACTTGACCAATGCCGCAAAATCATCATCGTAACCCTTATTGGTGCAATATTCAACCACCAGCGTCTTCCCATCCAAAAGTGTCAACAAACCTTCCTCGCTGGCATGGTTATAAATCTGTACGATTCCATCCATTTCTTCCAAAGCCTGGAAATGGCCAAAGAGTTGCTGGCTAATTTTTGCCAGATCAAACACAAAATTTCCCGGAGAGGAAGAAAAGTTTTTCTCAATGAAAACGGTCTTTCCTGATCCGACCGGACCGGTGATGAATTTAATTCTTGCCATAAGATAAAAATTGAAATAAATGTCAAGCCTATACGAGAAACACCCCAAAAACGCTAGGGGAAAACTTTAAACTCCAAGTGGTTTAACTTAATAAAGGCTGAAAAGTTGAGATTACAGAACGAAGATACGATTAAAACTTCTCAACTTGCAAAGCCAATTCATCTCTTTGACACCATTTGCCCCACTTTCACCTGATCCGAAAAATGGGTATATTGGGTAATCTTAAGCTTATGAAAACAATCCTATTTAGTTTTTTGCTGGCTCTTGCAATTTTTTCGGTGGAGGCACAGCAATTGGCCGATATCCTGAAGGATGTAGAAGGGCTGCCGGGCCGGGAGGGATATTTGGCCTCCCCATTCGTGACTGCTGGTGACCGGCTGTACATGGTTGGCTACCAGGATGGCACCTTCCCGGATCTAGGATGGCATGTGGAAGGCGAAATGGGCGGCATCTGGAACCACCCCATCAAACTTATGGACGGCTTTACCGTCGCGGTTGGACTGGAAGACGAGTTTTTCTGCCTGGACAGGGCCGACATGTTCATCAATTATCCTTTTGCAAACAAACACGTTTACAAAACCACGGTACCAGAAATAGAAATTGAAAGAATCCAGTTTGTACCAGAAGGAATGCAAGGTGCGGTCATCGAGTTTACCCTATCCAACCTTTCAGAAAACCCTAAACAACTAAGTTTCGAATTTACGGGACATGTGGATCTGAGACCGGTTTGGCTGGGGGAAAAAGCAGGGATGTTTGACCATCCGGACCTGCTGAGATTTGACGATGAACGGAAGCTTTGGACCGCCCAGGACGAGGGAAATGAATGGCATGTGGTCTTTGGGGGTGAGAATCCCGCCCAAATGCACCTTAGGGCCTCTCCCCACTGCAATTATGAGCCAAAAGGACAGGGAGCCGCAGCGAGCCTGATATACGAACTGACCCTTGATGGTATGGAAACTAAAACCCTCACCATATCAATAGCAGGCTCCTACGCCTCTTTGGAAGAGGCCCTGGGCACGTATGATGACCTGTTATACCAGTCTCAAACTTACTTGGAAGAAAAAAAACAGCATTATGAGCAGATTGCCCTAAAATCTAGAATCACCATTCCCGATAAAGATTTGGAAAAGGCCTTCGAATGGGTAAAATATAACACGGAATGGCTGGTTAGGGATGTGCCTGAAATCGGAAGGGGTCTGGGAGCCGGTATGCCCGACTACCCGTGGTGGTTTGGGGTGGACAATGAATATACGCTTCAGGGGGCTATTGCGACAGGAAGAAAAGATTTGACTTATAGCACCATTGATTTGCTCCACAAGCTTTCCGAGGAAGAAAACGGAAACGGTAGGATCGTTCATGAGGTCAGTACCAATGGCGTGGTGTTTAACCCCGGCAACATCAACGAGACCCCACAGTTTGTTTCCCTGATCTGGGAAGTTTACAAATGGACAGGTGATCGGGATTTTTTGGAAAAGTACTATCCCACTATCCAAAATGGGCTGACCTGGCTGATGGAGGAAAATGATGAAGATGGCAATCTTTTCCCTGACGGATATGGCATGATGGAAATCCACGGGCTGGAGTCCGAGATGATTGATGTGGCTACCTATACGCAAGCTGCGTTTGCTGATGCCGCCAAAATTGCGGAGGAACTCCAGGACGAGCGGCAGACTATTTATTACCAAGGACTGGCGGATAGGATCAGGGAAAAAATCAATGAGGATTTTTGGGTGGAAGAGGCCAATTCCTATGCGGATTTCATCGGGACGGCTTCCGAGGCCCTTCATCTGATAGAGGCCGCAATTATCAGAGCCGACACTCTCGACAAACCATGGGCGGTAGAAGAACTGAAAGCAATGAAAAGCAAAATTTCTGCCCTACCCCCCGACCAAAAACAAGGCTTTGTGGTATTCCACAACTGGGTGGTCAACACGCCAATGGAAATGGGAATCGCTGACAGGGAAAAAGCTATAAAAGCCCTAGACAAGGGTGCGAGGTTTGTCAACCCGTTTGGGGTTTTCGTCACCGGTATAGACCGGGATGACTCTTCCGATCTGGAGGACGGGGCATTTGCCGGGAGCAAGGTTTTTTCCTACACTGGAGCCGTGATGACCTTGCCGACGGGCGTGCAGGCTATAGCCGAAAATAATTACGGCAGACCTGACCAGGCTTTGGATTACTTGCAGCGCATGACCCGCTCATTTGGATTTGCCCTACCTGGATCCATCTACGAAGTATCACCGGATTACGGCATGATGGCCCAGGCCTGGAACTTGTACAGTTATGCCGTTCCGATCGTGACCCAGTTTTTCGGGATAAAACCCCAAGCAGGCCAAAAAAAGGTAATTATATCTACGCAGATGCCCAGTGAATGGGAAGAGGCCACCATTGAAAATGTAGAGATCGGCAACAATGCGATAAGTTTGAAATTTACACGGACCACGGAAGGAATGGAACTTGAGCTTTTACAGCAAAAGGAGGACTGGGAGATCGAGTTTTCTTTTCCCGAAGGGCAATATGAAACCTGGACCATAAATGGTGAAGAGGTGACTCCGGAAAAAACTGAAAAGTCGGAAAATGTGAATGCAAGGGGAAAACGAATTACTGCCAGTTTTCATTGATTCGCTTTCTAAAATCCATGTTATGAATTACCCAAAAGGAAAGCCCGTGTCGGTTTAATGTACGGCCACTTGAAGGAATCAACCTCCAGTGATAGCCAGCTAATACAGAAAGGTTACGATAAGTAAAGGTGGGTAAAATATATAGTCGGTTTTGGTCTATCCCGTTGTCGATTTGGCCTCCCGCATTATATAAAATCTCATCCATGATTCTCAGCTGCACATTTGTTTGGGAATTAATGGTGTGGACGGGAATACGAAGTGTAGCCATAAACCTCAGCCGGTTGTAAAAAAGCCTATCCTGCAAAACTTCCTGCCCTTCAATCTTCTGCCTGAAGCGGGCATCATACCGGAAACGCAACTGGTAGCTGACTTCCTCGCTCAACCAAAAGTTGCCCACCACCTGCCCCCAGGGCCGGTGCTCATCACGGATCAGCTTTTCTGAAAATGAAGTAGCCGTGGTCACCCAGGCATAGCCTCCGGAAGCAGATAGGTTTGGGCTGAAGAAATAGGTCAGTCCATGGCGAGAAACAAAAAATGAGGTGGTAGCCCAATGGAAGTCATTCCAAACCGCCCACTTTTCGGTTACGCGGATGGAAGAAATATAGGCTCCCCAAAACTCCCCTTCATGTTCTACCGTCTGTGCAGGCAGCTTGCTTATGCTGAAAATCAAAAAAAGTACTACGCTCCAAATGCCACGCATGTCATGGGGTTTTGCAATTGTCCATCGTGTTTCGAGTAGGTCTGCGCAGCAACCAATCCAGCATTTTAACGGACTTGTTTTCCCCGCAGGACATTCTAAATTTAATGATTGCTGAGGAAATAAAGGTAAGAACACCGATGAAAAATATGGAGTGGGCTATTCCCAGCCAGTCAGCAATGACTCCCGTCAAAATTGCTCCAATGGCATACCCCAAGTCCCTCCACAAGCGGAAAATCCCTATACTTTTTGCCCGGTCGATCGGATGGGTGTTTTCTGCAATGGTGGCCAAAAAAGTAGGATAAACCATCGCTGTGCCCCAGCCCAATACCGAGGAAAGTACTATAAATTGAGTCATGCTTTGAGCCCACACCAAGCCTACCAGCGCAAATGCCTGCAACAGCATTCCTGTAAACAGCATTTCCTTCTTGCAAAACTTATCCGCCATCTTCCCGGTAAACAACTGTCCTATCCCCCATACAGCTGGGTAAACCGCCGTTACCACACCGATCTGCTCAAGGGAAAAGTTTTTGCTGGCTAGCAGAATGGGGAATATCCCCCAGGCCATGCCGTCATTGAGATTGTTGATCAATCCGGCCTGTGATACTGACCCCAGGTTTTTGTCTTTCCAGGTGGTGTCCCAGAAGATGTTCTTCAATTTTTTGACGGAGCTTTCATGAGTTTCCATAGCCACATGGTGCTGGGTATCTTTTACCAGAAAGATACTTCCCAATAATCCCAATATCACCAGGCCAATGCCCAAGTAAAATGGATAAGGCCGCACGCCAAACTCACTGGCGATATACCCCGTAAGGAAAGCCACCACTGCAACCGCCAGGTAACCTGCAAATTCATTAAGCCCCATGGCAAAACCACGCTGCCTATCCCCTACCAGGTCGATTTTCATCACAACGGTGCTGCTCCAGGCCAGGCCTTGGTTGATCCCCAATAGTACATTGGCCGCAATGATCCAGTTCCAGCTGGGTGCAAACATTAAGATCAGGGGAACAGGAATGGCAAAAATCCAGCCTGCAACCAGAAGCTTTTTCCTTCCAAAACGGTTGGCCAAGGCCCCAGCGTAATAGTTTGACAGGGCTTTGACTATTCCAAAAACCACAATAAAGGAAAGAATGGCTGTCTTGGCGGCAATTCCAAACTCCACTTCGGCTATCTGAGGCAAAATGGACCTTTCCAGCCCAACCATGCCTCCCACAAAAGCATTGATGATGACCAGCAGTGTAAATTGCTTCCAATTTTCCTTGAGCCCCAATTCGACTTTTGACATGCTATTTTTGATTATACAGCCGCAAAGTTAAGGTTTTCCCCTCGTCAAAAATGTGAGCCCGATTACATAGGCCCAAAAAAAAGAGACCCATCCCTGAGTCTCTTTCATTATTTAATTGTCATTCTACTTTAGTGGTCGAATACTATTTTATTTTAATATTTATCCGCGAAGGCGAAACTCTGTGAAACTCCTCTGTGACCTATTATTCGCATTACTTAGTCAACGCCTTCTCTCTTTGCACCTCTACCATGTCCACAGGAGGAGGAGTATTATCTCCCAGTAAATGCTGCACGAAGTAATCCCCCATTCTCCAGAAGAAATACTCGGTCATGTCACCGAAGCCATGTCGCTGCCCGGGAAGGGTGATAAAGTCGAACCTTTTATTGGCCTTAATCAAAGCATTGGCCATACGGATGGTGTTGGCAGGATGGACGTTGTTGTCCACATCTCCAGTCACCAACAGCAGGTGACCTTTTAGGTTTTTGGCCAGATCGGGGTTTTTCTCCACATCATAAATGAACTTGGATTCCCCGTCACCGTTTTCAACCTCTTTTACCCCATGGTGCTTCTCTGACCACCAGCGGTTATAAATGTTGTTTTCATGGTTACCAGCACTGGAAACCGCTACCTTGAACACATCCGGATACACCAACATAGCAGCGGTGGACATGAAGCCACCTCCTGAATGCCCATGGATGCCTACTTTGGATCGGTCGATAAAGGAATGCCTGTCAGCCAATTGCTCTACAGCTGCTTTCTTATCCGCCAGCCCATAATCTCTCAGGTTTCCATACCCATAATTGTGATACCACTTAGATCGGCCGGGGTGGCCACCTCTGTTTCCAATGGTAACTACCACAAAGCCCAATTGGGCAAGTCTATCCACCCTGTCCATGCTCTTGCTGAAGGTTTTGTTGACGGCTTCAGTTTGCGGACCCGGGTAAACATATTGAATCAAGGGGTAGCTTTTGGTGGAATCAAAATCGTATGGCAAATACATTACCCCATAAAGATCTGTGATGCCATCATCAGCCTTAAAGGTAAAAGGCTGTGGGAATTTATACCCTGCGGCAAATAGCCTGGAAAGATCGGTGGTCTCCAGGTCCATTACTTTTTTGCCATTGGCATCCATCAATTCTGCTACCGGGGCGGCATCAACTCTAGAGTAATTATTGACAAAATAGGTGGCGTTGTCATTGACATTTGCCGAATGGTTGAAGTCACCCTTATTCAAAAGAGTCATCGCTCCACCATCCAAACTCACACTGTAAAGGTGCTCATAATATGGGTCCTCCCCTTTTTCCTTGCCATTGGCTACAAAATACACCCTTTTGTTTTTCTCATTGATCCGCTCCACCTTTTCCACATGGAAAGGCCCTGAGGTCAGCTGTCTTTTTAAGCTTCCATCCATACCATAAAGATAAAGGTGCCCCCAACCATCTCTTTCCGACCAATGGATGATGTCCGTACCGTTATTTACCAGTTCAGGCTTATTGATATCGATGTAGGTGTTGCTTCTTTCTTCTACGATGATTTCTTTCCTGTTGTCTTTCAAGTTCCAGCGAGCGATGTCCACTTTTTTCAAATCCCTTGAAGTAATGGAAAAGAAAAACTGCTCGTCATCTCCTAACCACGTCACCGGCCTGAATTCATCATCTCTAGTATTATTCGGCCTTGAAGCTGACCATAACCCTATATTCTGATCCTTAAAGGTGTCCACGTTCAGCTTTTGGAACTCCTCAGAGGTGAAAGAATAATAAAACAATTCCTGCTGAGGTTGTTCTTTTTCACCTGGCATGGCATACTTGTAGGTTTCCAGAGTCGGTCTTGGGTTTTTGGAATTGTGGATGACCCAGAGATCCTTGACCTTTCTGCTGTCCGACCTGCTGCCCACAAACTGCTTTGCATCAGGCGACCACATCACCATGGCTCTTTTTCGCTTGTCCTTGTTTTTCTCCCTGTCCACATTGTCCTCACCTCGGCCACCGATGCCATAGTCGTAATATTCCTCTCCGTCTTCAGTCAGCTGGTGCTCCACGATGGTGCTGTCTTTTTCATCTTCCACAGCTTTCAGGAAATTTTCCTTGTCCATCCAATAGAGGTTGTGATGCTTGGCAAAGACAACCTTGGAGGAATCGGGTGCGATATTGGCCCAAGCGAGTCTTTTGTCCTCCTTATCATCCTCAATTTCGGTCAGTTCCCTGGTGGTTAGGTCATAATGAAAGGTGAAAACCTTGTTTTCGAGAGAGTCCTTGGCGTTTTTGTTCTTTTCCTTGATCTTATCCCAATCCTTCTTCAAAACCTCTTCAGAGCTTTTGACTTTGAATTTGATGGTATTTTCATCATCCAGAAATTTTAACCCGGTAAGGTCCAGATGCTGCCCATCAAAGGGATCTTTGACCACTTTGGTAATCTCCATGGCCAGCTGGTCCCTGTCAAAAAGCGGGGTCTTGGATTTCTTGGCCGGGTCAACTATATAATAAAACTTGCCGTCCTGGGTTTCATAGCTGTACCAGAACCGGTCAGACTTTTTCAACCAGTGAGGATCCACTTGGGTGGAAAAAACCATTTTTTTGACTTTATCGGGGCTGAATTTGGCCGCCAATTCGTAATTTCCTTTAGAGGCCGTTTCTTGTCCGAATGCCCCAAAGGAAAGCAGCATCATCCCGATGCCCAACAATCTATATTTCATATTTAGGATTTTTTCAAGTCCTAAACTAAGGCTAATAGGATAAAATAAAGATACCGCTGATGTAAAAGTAAATTTGCCTTTGGTAAAATCAACTTTTTAAAAAGCTTCTTAAGTCCATCATCTTTATTCCTTCTACCGAGTTTCCCTCAAATTTATCCAGCGTAATGACTGTTTTCTCATAATTGTCGGGGATCTTTTGGAGGTTCCCGATTTCTCTCTCAAGGGTTTTGGGTTCATGAATACTCAAGGCAACTTGGAAATAAGCCGTCTCACCCGCGGATAGACATACAAAGTCAATTTCTTCATTCCCCAGAGTTCCGATTTTAACTTCATACCCTTTAAAAAGTAAGTGGTTATAAACCACATTCTCTAATATTTTGCCCTTATCCTCTAATCTGTAACCCCAAATCCCATGACGAATCCCTAAGTTTTCAAAATAAAACTTATCTCCGATTTCAAAAAGCCGTTTTCCAATTACATCATAGCGGGATACTTTATGGACCAAGAAGGCATTTGTCAAATACTCGGTATAGGCCTGTACAAGGTTGTGAGCCATGTTAATTTTCTGGGCTTTCAAAAAATCGGAAATTTTTTTGGCTGAAAATAAGCTACCCGTGTTACGGGCCAGAAATAACACCAATTGCTCTAAGAAGCCTGGGTTTCTAACCGCATATCTATTGATGACATCCCTATAAACAATTGTATTATAAACACTTTTCAGATACTCAAATACTATTGCATCCTTCAGCTCCAAGTGCTTTAAATAAGGCAGACCGCCATATTTTAGGTATTTTTCTAAAGCATCTCCATTATCTTCTAACGTATGAAAATCAAGAAATTCCACATACGATAGACTATAAACAATAATTTCTATATATCTGCCGCTTAAATGACCCGAAATATCTCCAGAAAGCATATTGGCATTACTGCCGGTGCAATAAATGTCCAACTCCTCATCTAACAATAATGACCTCAACGCATCTCCAAATCCTTCAATATCCTGAATCTCGTCCACAAAGACATAGTTGAGCTTACCAGAGACCTTTTTATTCTTAACATATCCATGTAAATCCTGTGCATTTTTAATCCAGGAAAACTCCAAGTCCTCCTTATTGATATAAATAATGGGAACATCAGGGTCGCTCTCTTGGAGAAATTGAATTATTTGAAAAAGCAGATAGCTTTTCCCAACCCTTCTTTGACCAGAAAATACTTTTATCAGGCCTTTTCCAATAAAAGGCTTAACTCGTTCTAAATATACAGAACGTTTATTTAATGATTTAGGCAAATTCATTATCTTAAAGCTATATCTTAAACTTTATATAAAGTTACAAAAAGTTTAAGACATAGCTTCAACTTTTTAATTATAAAACAATTATTGAAGCTATACCTTCAACTCATAAATGTAAAAATGTGTCCTCTTGCTTCCAACTCCTAAAAATTCTTTCTAACTTTTAAGCCTGATTTTAACAAAACACCCTGGTCTTCAGCACGGTACCACGCCATGGAACAATACGCCCAAGTCTTAAATATTGCAATGCCCATTTTCCTCCTCATGATATTGATTGAGCAGTTTTTTGAGTGGAAATTGGGCCGAAAAGTTTCCAATAATCTGGATACTGTATCGAGCATTTCCTCTGGGATTACCAATGTGATCAAGGATGTATTGGGCCTCACGGTTTCTATACTCTCCTACAAATGGCTTGTGGATAGAGTGGCGATCTTTGAAATCGAAAACGTGTGGATGGTTTATGTGATTACCTTTGTCGCCATTGATTTTAAGGGTTACTGGCAACACCGGTGGGAGCATAAGATCAACATTCTTTGGAACCGCCACGTAATCCACCACAGCAGTGAGGAGTTCAATCTTGCTTGTGGTTTGAGGCAAACAATTTCGACGGTCTTCAGCTACTTTGCTTTCCTTTTGGCCCCTGCAGCCATTGTGGGCGTACCTGTGGAAGTGATTGCCACGGTGGCTCCCTTGCACCTATTCCTTCAATTTTGGTATCATACCAGACTGATTGGCAACATGGGGATTCTGGAGCACATCATTGTCACCCCTTCCCACCACCGGGTGCACCATGCGGTCAATAAAGAGTATATGGACAAGAATCTGGGCCAGATTTTCATTATTTGGGATAAGATGTTTGGAACTTTTCAAAAAGAAATGCCAGAAGTTCCTTGCGTCTATGGCATCTCTCGCCCAGCCCGGACGTGGAATCCCATAAAAATTAACTTTCAACATTTTTGGGTATTGTTGAGAGATGCCTTTTATGCCAGAAGTTGGTGGGATAAGTTGAGGATTTGGTTTATGCCTACAGGTTGGAGACCTGAGGATGTGAAGGAAAAATTTCCAATTGATAGCATACAAGACCCTTACACTTACCAGAAATATGGGCAAAAATCCACCAAGGGCTTTCAGCGATGGGCTTGGGCGCAGTTGCTTTTCAATTACTTCCTGTTGATCTATCTATTTGCCTTTATCCAGGATGTTGGTTTCACCGGGGCGCTGATTTATGGTGGATTTGTGGTGCTGTCTGTTTACAGCTACACAGAGCTTATGGATAGGAACCCAATTGCCCTCTATCTGGAAACCTTTAAGTCCCTGATAGGTCTTGGCTTGATTTTCTACATGGGCAGTTGGTTTGGTGCCACTGAAAATCTAGGTTTTTGGTATACGGCGGTTGTGGGCTGCTACATGATTTTATCAGCCGGAATGACGGCATTCTTTACAGTTAAAGGTACGGAGCCTGCAGCTGTAGGGGTGAAGGTTTAAAGTCCCTGCGGGACGTTTACGGTTTTAAGACCATGGCAGATGTTAGGAACGTCTCAAAATCTTGAGGTTCGTAGATCTGGATCTGGTCTCTGATGGTAGAAGGTCCTTGTGGATGGGTGTGAAGGTCCATGTAGAGTCTGCCATCGGCAAGTAGGGCAACCTCGTCATCTGAAAGTTCAAAAGTACCATAAAAGGTACCGCTGTTCCCCTCATCATGCAATTTGACCTCCAATTCGTAAAGGTATTCGTTTTCCTCCCCTGGAAGTCCGGGATGTATATGCACCACTGGAGTTTGGGGTCTTTCACTGGCATCCTGCATTTGAATATTCAAGTCTTCAAACTCACCGGTTACGGTAAGTTCATTTCCCAGCAAGGTTAATTTGGCCCCTCCACTGGCAGGAGTGATTTCGCCCATACTGGTGGTAGCCACATTTTCCTGCACCATCATCACCGAAAAAGTCAAAACTTCCTCATCGACTGATTGTACTTCTTTGGTACTACAAGCTATCATGGCCAGGCAAAATAACAGAACAATTGGTTTCATAGGTCGTGTAGTTGGTCATACATATAACATAACCATCAAAAACCCAAATCGTTTGGATTATTCGAAGATAATTTTAAACCAATTATTGTTTTGTGAATTTTACAACTTCTCTTTTGCTCTTTATCACCAGCTCGACAAAATAAAGTCCAGGAACTAAATGTCCCAACTTCTCCGTTACATCAGTTTTTCCTCTATTTAATTCTCCCTGGGCAAGTATTTGTCCAAGTGAGTTAAAAACCTTAAATGTGCCACTGTCTGAAGCATCGGCAATTTCCATAAATACCTGGCCGTGGTGATGGGGATTTGGGTAGACCTGGAGGAGATTCGGAGAAAACTCCTGATTTCTCAACATGCGTATCTCACTATAAGTCGATCTCCCGTCAAAATCAACCTGTTGGATCTGGAAATAAACAGGAGAATCCCACCAGTTATTCTCCCCATAAGTGAATGCATACTTCCTTACCCCTTCATAATTTCCCTTGCTGGGCACCTCCCCTATCACTTGAAATTTATTTGCATTTCCCTCCGACCTCAATATGACAAACTTCTCATTGCCCGACTCCTTGGCAACGGACCAACTAAGCTCGACCATCCGATTGTGATAATTGACTTGGAAATCCAGCCAAGTCAATGGTAACACTGAAAACTCCCCAGTACTTCCAATGGTAAAGGTTTGACTCTGAAGTTCATCAAAGCTCAGGTCCCTTTTGGCCAAAAAATAGCCGATATCCGCACCCTGCTGATGGTTTCCCGGGGCGGCATGGGTATCGCTGACAATCCTTAGGTCATCAGGATCCACCACGATCAATTCATCTGCTCGGATCTTCATGGTCAAGTTATTCATGACTGCTGGTGCGGCAAGAATTTCATAATAGCTGTTCAGTTTATGAAGGATTGGTGTTCCATCATTATCGTTAAATCCCGGGTTGTGGTTGACACCGGGAATTTCAATATTTTTGATATTAAGAGGAGTCATGGTGACCCCTGGGCTGCCCAAGAGTTTCAAACTCCGCAAGCCGTTCACCTCTAGATCATAAAATGGAAAGGTGCCATTTGCCTCATTCAGGTCGTTTGCCAACATGTTCCAGGTAAGGGACTGAAGGCTTTTCCAACTTCCGGAAAGATAGAGGTATTCGGGTTTTTCCAACACCAGTTTATTTCCTCTGAAGTTAAGGTCTCCACCAATGTGGTGGAAGCTTTCGGAAATGGCAACATCGTGATTAAAGCTCACCTCACCTACTGGCTTTTCTATGGTTAGCGCAGAAATTGGTTTTCCTCTTCTGTCAATGTTTTGGTTATGGGGACCGGTGAGGCGGTAATGGGTGTTGTTATCCAAAAGGGGACCTTCTCCATCAAAATAAAAATCTCCAGTGAGACTGATTTCGTCAGTTATCGTTTTCGAGGAAGCATTTAAAAATTGGAGGCTATGATATGAAGTGATGGGGTGATTTCCATTTTGAAGAAGTCGTTGATTTCCATTGGGACTGGAGTAAATTATTTCGCCATCTAGCCGAAGGTCACTGGCCAGCAAATAATTGTTGTTTTGAGTTATTTCGAGCTCCGCTCCTAATTCGATATAGAATTGACCAATGGGATTGTTGTCAGACCGAAAAGCAATATTTCTGGTGCAATCAGAAATTAGTCTTGCACCATTTTTCACAATTACAAACCCCTCTCCATATGGTCCCTCATTATTTGCAGAAAAAGTTGAACACCGAATTGGAGTGACGCCTCTGTTTTCTGTTTGAATTAATTTACCTGAATTTATGGTAAACCCAATTGATTTAAAAGGCTCTTCTAAAGTCAATGTTTTCCCTTCGCCTGGGTCAAAAACAACTGTGTAACGACTATTGGTATTAAATCCACTCCAGGCACCTCTTGTAATTATGGTCCGACTTTCTCCCTTAAAAACAATCTTGCTCTCGACACTATTTCCAATCCAATTTTGACTGTTCCAAGTACCACCTGGCTCCCCAGGTGCTGTACCTTTGAAAGCATTTAAAGTCCCATAAACAAAAAGAGACCTGCCATTTAAAGTCAACTTTTGACCAGCGCCTGTATCTGCAAAAATGAAAACATTTCCAATCTCTTCATCTTTGACTAATCTAACAGTATGCTTATCTTCAATATAAATCTCATCCTCCCTCCCAGGCAGCCGAGTAGCAGCTCGCCACTCTTCACCATCCCAATGCATCCAAGTATTTAAGGCATCAAAATTACCAGTCCGAGCAGACCGGAAACTGTTCAGGTTTTGGGCTGGGCAATATTTTGCGTTAATTGCAAGATTAAACAGTAATACAAGGATTATCCTGTATTTTCGTTGTGAAAACAAGTCAAGCAAGCTCATAAAAGTGTGAAAAAGATTAGGGAAAAAATTACGCGGTACGCTACTCAAAAAGTTACTCCTGTTACTGAAAAAAAGTATGTACAAGATAACCAAAAAACGATTCTTAATGCAATAGTTCTCATACTTTTTTTTACCCTAACCCCCTTACTGTCAAGCGCCCAAACCCATCGCTACCAGATTAGTTTACTGACCTGTGACCCAGGTGAGGAGCTGTACAGTTCCTTTGGCCATAGCGCCCTCCGGGTGCTGGATATGGAGACGGGCAAAGACCTGGTCTTCAATTGGGGGACTTTCGATTTTGACGACCCCAATTTCTACTTGAAATTCACCCAGGGAAGGTTGGACTACTTTCTAAGCCTTAGCACATTTGAGCAGTTCCTATACCATTACCGCTATTTCGAACGTGGCGTGCGCGAACAGGTGCTGAATTTGTCTCCCGAGCAGGTGGAGCGGACAGTGGCTCTGCTCAATCAAAATGCAAGGCCGGAAAACATCTATTATCGCTACGACTTCTTTTATGACAACTGTTCCACAAGGATCAGGGATATCATGGAGGCAGTGTTGGGAAGGAACTTGGATTGGAACGAACCTGTGGAAGAAGAGGCCAAAACCTTTAGAGACTTGATTTTTGAATATGTCTACCGGCTACCCTGGGCAGATTTCGGAATTGACCTGGCTTTGGGAAGTGTGATTGACCAGGAGGCTTCGGAGAGGGAAAAACAGTTCTTGCCGGATTATATGGAGGCTGCTTTTGCAAGAGCTGAAATTGTGGGCGACGGCCCAAGTCGCCTTTTGGCCCAACCGGCCCGGATCGTTTTGGATTATCCATTGGTAGACCAAGAAAATGAGGTGTTCAACCCGCACTTGGTGTTTTGGCTCGTGGCGATAGGCTTTATTTTATTGACTTATGTTGGTTACAAAAAACATAGGCTTTTCGCAGGAGCGGATGTGGCGTTGTTTGCAGTTTTAGGCCTTATCGGGGTAGTGATTACCTTTCTATGGTTTTTCACCGAGCACACCACCACCGTCTACAACTGGAATATCCTTTGGGCTTTTCCGGCACATTTGGTGCTTCTTTATGGGCTGACCATGAAAACCCCAGCGGCATGGGTCAAGCAATATTTGTTTTTTGCCATGCTTTTGGCGAATTTGACTTTGGTGTTTTGGATCCTGGGTTTCCAGGATTTCCATTCCAGCATTATCCCTATTCTGCTGATCATTATTTTGAGGAGCAACTATTTGTATTATAACCTAGAGAGGCTGAGGTTCAATAAAACCGCAGAGAGGGTGCGGGGGTGAGAAATGAGAGGATTTCTTTTAGCTGAAGGCAGGCAGTGTTTCGCAGAGTTTACTTCTTCGTTGAAAAAACATTAAAATCCTTGAAGAGAATGTTAAATAAATTTTAGATGTACCGGCTCACCCTTTGCGCCCCTCAGCGAACTTTGCGGTGAAATTTCTCCTTTGGTTCTCTGGTTCTCTGCGGTTGTTTAGCACTATAGAACAAATTTGATCGAAAAAGCATTCTTTATCTAGCTTGGGGTTACTGGGCACTATAAATTGAGAGGCTGACTATGAATTTTAAGATTACTTCTGACTATGTGCCGACAGGGGACCAACCTGTGGCCATAAAAAAACTTACTGAATCCGTCAATACAGGGGAACGTGCCCAGGTATTGCTGGGGGTGACCGGGTCAGGAAAGACTTTCACCGTTGCCAATGTGATTCAGAATGTACAGAAACCCACCTTGGTACTCAGCCATAACAAAACACTTGCGGCCCAGCTTTATGGGGAATTTAAGCAGTTTTTCCCAGACAATGCGGTGGAATATTTCATATCCTATTACGATTATTATCAGCCCGAGGCCTTTATTCCCACTAGTGGGACCTACATTGAAAAGGACCTAAGCATCAACGAGGAGATTGAAAAGTTAAGATTGAGTGCCACTTCCGCGCTGCTTTCGGGCAGAAGGGATGTGATCGTGGTGGCTTCTGTCTCCTGCATTTATGGTATCGGAAATCCGGAGGAGTTTGGAAAGAACGTGATCCGCATGCAGGTTGGTGACCGGATTCCTAGAAACCAGTTTTTATACAAGTTGGTGGACATTCTCTATAGCAGGACTAATGCGGAATTTACCCACGGTACTTTTAGGGTAAAAGGCGACACTGTGGACATTTTTGTGGCCTATGCGGATTTTGCCTACAGGATCTATTTTTGGGGAGATGAAATCGAGAGCATTCAACGTATCGATCCCCAGTCGGGTAAAAAAATAGCGGACGAAAACATCATTTCCATATTCCCGGCCAACCTTTTTGTTACAGGTAGGGACGTGATTGATGTAGCCATACATGAAATCCAAGACGATCTGGTGAGTCAGGTGGCTTTTTTTGAAAAGGACATGAAGCTGATGGAGGCCAAAAGATTAAAAGAAAGGACAGAATTTGACCTGGAAATGATAAGGGAACTGGGTTACTGTTCAGGGGTGGAAAACTACTCCCGATATTTTGACCGGAGACTTCCGGGAACGAGGCCCTTCTGCCTTTTGGATTATTTCCCAGATGATTATCTGATGGTAATAGATGAGAGCCATGTGACCGTGCCTCAAGTACGCGCCATGTGGGGAGGTGACAGGGCCAGAAAGGTAAATCTAGTGGATTACGGATTCAGGCTTCCATCTGCTATGGACAACCGACCGCTCAAATTCGATGAATTTGAAGCCCTGACCAATCAGGTAATTTATGTCAGTGCCACCCCCGCAGATTATGAGCTTGCCCAAACAGAGGGTGAGGTGGTGGAACAAATTATTCGTCCTACCGGCCTTCTTGACCCAGTCATAGATGTAAGGCCAAGTGGCAACCAGATTGATGACCTGCTGGAAGAAATCGACCAAACCATAAAAGCGGGTGACCGTGTTTTGGTGACCACCTTGACCAAGCGGATGGCGGAGGAGCTGAACAAATTTTTGGAAAGAGCGGGGGTCAAAGCCAGGTATATCCACTCCGAGGTAAAACCATTGGATAGGGTGGAAATTCTTCGCGAATTGAGACTGGGTGTGTTTGATGTATTGGTAGGCGTAAACTTGCTTAGAGAAGGACTTGACCTACCAGAGGTTTCATTGGTGGCAATTTTGGATGCGGATAAAGAAGGCTTCTTGAGAAATGAAAGGAGTTTGGTACAGACCATTGGCCGTGCAGCTCGAAATGAGAACGGGCGTGTGATTATGTATGCAGACAAAACCACTGACTCCATGCAAGTAGCCATTGATGAAACCAATAGAAGAAGGGCAGCCCAAATGGCCTACAATGAAGAACACGGCATAACTCCTAAGACGGTAATCAAATCCCGTGAGAAGATCATGGGGTCCACCAAAGTCGCCGACAGCAAGAAAGGAAGCAAGATATATGATGGGGAGATCAGCGTGGAGCAGTCCGTTGCAGCAGATCCGGTGGTGCAGTATTTGAGCAAAGAAAAACTCGAAAAACTCATCAATCAGACCCAAAAATTGATGGAAAAGGCTGCTAAGGAATTAAACTTTATGGAAGCCGCTAGGTTAAGGGATGAATGGCAGGGGCTGAAAAAGCGGCATGAAGAGATGAATAGGAATACAATTTAGAGAATAGATTCTCACTAGAAACTTTATTGACCAAAACTTATTTAGATGAAAAAGTACATTCTGCTATCTTTTACACTTATATTTATTTTCTTATCCGAAGTCAACGCCCAGCAGGGAGAGGGAACTATCATGTTTGCCGGTGGGGGAGACATCATCAGGACCGATGTTCCCGGTGTGTTTCAACGTTATCAAGCAGGCTTTGAAGGCCATTATTTTGTGCGATATTTCCTAAGTTTATCAGGTGGGTATGAAATTAATTCGGCTGGCCCAAACCAGGTTTCTTTAGGCTCAAGAGTTTACTTCGTAGACCCATTTTTTGTGCGGGTTCGAGGTTTATTGGGCAGCCAGAGTGATTTGGCCCTGGGTGCGGGATATAGCCATAATGTAGGGTACAGATTTCGACTGGAAGGTATAGTGGATTATTATGCCGTCACGGGCACGGCTGGGCTGCGGGCAGGCTTTAGCATCTTATTAAATTAAAAGCACCATGACTCTTCAGGAGGTGGCCAACCTTGCCAAGCAAGGTGAAGGTTTACATATCGAGTTCAAGAAAAAAGTGGCCCATCCTGATAAGATCATCAAGGAAGTAATTGCCTTGGCCAATACGGAGGGCGGCTACCTGCTCATAGGTGTAGATGATGACGGCACCGTGAGCGGGCAGCGGTATGTTGATGAGGACGTTTTTTTATTGGACAAAACCATATCGGAGTCGGTCAAGCCCAAGCTCTTTTACGAAAAATTCATCCTGCCCATCAATGCAAAGAAGGGAGTGGCTGTGTTTAAGTTTGAGAAAAGCCCCTCCCGCCCCCATTATTTCCTGGAAGAAAAAAAACGGCGATCATTTATCCGCGTGAAGGATAGGAGTGTGCAGGCAAGTAGGGAAGTCTGGGAAATCCTAAAAAAGCAAAAAAAGGAGCAGGATGTGTTTTTTCAGTATGGAGAAAAGGAGGACGTGCTGATGAAGGCCCTGAAAGAACAGGAATCCATCACCTTGAAGCAATTTGCCAAATTGGCAAAGCTTCCTAGGTTTGCTGCCTCAAGGATATTAGTGAGGATGGTTCTGGCCAATGTGTTGGAAATTATTCCGCAGGAAGGGGAGGATTTGTACGTTTTAAAATAATGGCAATTGTACTTAATCTATTTAGATTGGCTTTAATCCAATTTCAATATACTTTTCAAACCTTCATTTATTTCCTTTATTTCTTCTGCTGATAATTCACCTAATTTACCAATTACTAAATCCTTGCTGATGGTAGTTAGCTTATTTAATCGAATAAAAGAGGTTTTTTTAAGGGCGTTAAGTGGAGAAGGCTCAACAGTGACAATTGATTGTTCTTTCCAAAACTGGGTAGTGATAAATGCAACAGTGATATCCTCTTCAGAATTGATTAATACAAGGGCCGGTCTATTTTTTGAGCCTGTTAAATCTGTAAAAGGAAACGGGATCAATACAATATCACCTTTTGTCATTATAAACTTCTTTCAAATCTTTGATTGAATAAAGCTCTTCCTCTTCTTCTAAAAAGCTAAAGGTTGAAGAATTTGAAGCCAAGCTTTCAATTCCTTTGGTAAGATTTTTATTTTCAAGTTTGTTCAAAAGAAACTCAGCAAAGTCCGAAACCTCTTTCACCTTATGATCTGGTAGTTTGGAAATCTTTTCGATCGTATTTTCGATTAATTGCTCTCTTTTCATATTGCTTGGATTATCTATTAAAAATAATCAAAATTCCTCGTATTTTTTCAGCTACCATGCCTAAGATTCCCTCATAACATCTTGTACCAAATCCATTTCAAATCCCCTAGATAAGAGATATTTCATCACTTTTTGGCGTTTGATATAATTGTCCTTATCCTTCAAGCTATCCCATTTCTTTTCAAAAACCCCTTTCAAAGTACCCCAATATTCCTCCGGATCAATTTCCTTCATACCCGCCTTAATACAATTCGGACTGATTTTGCGGAGCTTGAGTTCCTGTAGAATTTTGTTTCTCCCCCACTTCTTGATCCTGAATTTCCCGCCCACAAAAGCCTGGGCGAACCTTTCTTCATTCAAAAAGCCTTCCGTGATCAAAAAACTTATAAGCTCCTCCACCTCATCCGAATGTAGGCCATAGGAATAGAGCTTATCCCTTACCTCCTGCTGGCAGCGTTCCTGATAGGCACAGTACGCCCCGATCTTCACCTTGGCCTGTGAAGGGGTCAGCTTTTTTTGAGCTTTAGATTCAGCATAATCTTTTCTTTGGAAAGACATTTGCGTATTTTTAACCTTTTAAAATTTAGGGAGATCAAACCGATAAACCATACAAACATGAGAAAAAAAATAGTAGCAGGCAATTGGAAGATGAACTGCACCTTTGATGAGGGGCAAAAGCTGACTTCTGAGATCGTCAACATGATAAAAGATGAGCGTTCCAAAGATGTAACCGTCATCCTTAACCCGCCATTTGTCCACATCCCAAGTGTCAAAAAGCTTGTTGGAGAGATTTCAAACCTTTTTGTGGGTGCCCAGGACTGTTCTGACCAGGAGTCTGGCGCCTATACCGGCCAGGTTTCCGCCAAGATATTAAATTCTTTTGGAGTCAAATATGTGATCATCGGACATAGCGAAAGAAGGGAATTTTGCAGTGAAGGAAACGATCTTTTGGCCAATAAAGTAAAGCAGGCTCTGCAAAACGGCCTTACTCCTATTTTCTGTTGCGGGGAATCTTTGGATATCAGAGAAAACGGCTCCCATGAGGATTTCGTCACCCAGCAGTTGACAGAAAGCCTTTTTGATCTTTCCCCGGAGGATATTTCAAAATTGGTCATCGCTTATGAACCTATCTGGGCCATCGGTACGGGCAAAACAGCTTCATCCGACCAAGCACAGGAAATGCATGCTGCCATCAGAACGCATCTTGCCAACAAATATGGCCAAGAGATCGCAGATGGGATTTCCATTCTTTATGGCGGAAGCTGTAAGCCGGACAACGCGCAGGAAATTTTCTCCAAGCCGGATGTCGACGGGGGATTAATTGGGGGAGCTTCCCTGAAATCCCGTGACTTTATGGATATCATCAAATCTTTCTGATGGAATACTTAGAATTTAAAATCTCCTGCAAGCCTGAGTTTGCTGAAATCCTTATTGCAGAACTTGCCGAGGTGGGTTTTGATTCCTTTTTGGAAAACGAGGCAGGATTTGAGGCCTACGCCGAGGAGAATAATTTCGACCGCAGCTCCTTTGAGGAGGTGATCGAAAGGTATACACAGGTAGCAGAAATAGCTGTGGTGGAAGGAAAGATGGAGAAAGTCAACTGGAATACCGAATGGGAGAAGAATTATGATCCCATCGAAGTAGGCGATGAAGTGTTTGTAAGGGCTTCCTTTCATGCCCCCAAGCCGGGAGTGACCCATGATATCCTGATCAATCCCAAGATGTCCTTTGGGACGGGCCACCACGCCACCACCTTTCTGATGCTGACCCACCAGCTGAATCTTGACCACAAAGGCAAGAGTGTGATTGACATTGGTTCTGGGACAGGGATTTTAGCCATCATGGCCAATAAGCTGGGCGCCAAAGAGGTGCAGGCCTTTGATATTGACGACTGGTGCGTTGAAAATGGCAATGAAAATTTTGACCTCAACGGAATGAGCAATGTCCGTATGGGACTGGGCACCGTAAGGGAAGTCAATCCCCAAGGTCAATTTGATATCGTTTTGGCCAACATCAACAAAAATGTGCTGCTGGATGAGATGGAGGTTTACGAAACCTTGGTTAAACCTGCGGGGCATCTTTTACTCAGTGGTTTTTATGACCATGATGTGGAAGACATCGAAGCAAAAGCAAACAGCCTGGGCTTCCAAAAGCTGGATCAAAAAGTGAAGGATAAGTGGACGGCTTTGGTTTTTGAAAAGAAAGGGTAAAATAGATAAAAATTTAATAACCGCGGAGAACCAGAGGTCTCAGAGATAATCAAAAAAACTCTGCTTTCCCTGAGTCTCTGCGGTTTTTATTTTACTCAAAACAACATCTCTTTCACCAAGATATACACGGCCATTATCAACACAAAATACCCGAATCCTTTCTTCAGATGGCTTCCGTCGATTTTGCTGGAAAGGTAGCTGCCCACAAATATCCCCACCAGGGACAAGGCTGTAAAGCCTCCTAGGAATACCCAGTCGATCTCTTGGGTGGCCACATCGCCGAGGAAGCCTATTAGGGATTTCACGGCAATGATCAACAAGGAGGTACCCACAGCCATTTTCATGGGCAAATTGGCCAAAAGCACCAAAGCAGGAATGATTAGAAATCCCCCTCCTGCACCCACCAGACCGGTCAGCACACCAACTACCGCTCCTTCTGCCGCAATCAGGGGAAAGTTGAACTTGATCTCACCCGATTTTTTCTCCAAAGACCTTTTGTTGTTCTTGATCATGGAAAAAGATGCCGCGAGCATGATGAGTGCAAAAAACACCATGATTGCAATATCTTTTGTTAGCACCCAATCCCCCACGGAAAATATTTCCTCAGGAATGGAGGGCACCAAAAATTTCCGGGTAAGAAAAACGGCCAAAAAGGATGGCGTGGCAAAAACTGCCGCTGTCTTATAATTGACCAATCCTTTTTTCATAAAGGAAAATGACCCCGCCAGAGAGGTGACCCCCACCACAAACAAACTGTAGGCAGTAGCCAACACCGGACTTACACTCAGCATATACACCATGGCCGGCACGGTAAGGATAGACCCTCCCCCGCCAATCAAGCCCAAGCTGATGCCAATAACCAATGCCGATAAATAACCCAATATTGTTAACAAATCCATTCCTGCTGGTTTTTTTACGAAGCCACAAAAATACAATCAATATTTTTTCCAAAATGTGACCTCGGTTACAAAATAAACATTTTGTCAAAATGTGATAATTATCATATTCTATTCGATTTTATTCAGACAGTTTTGTCTTATTAAAATTCAAGGCAAAATTCTTTAACTAATGAATACAAAAAAAGTAGTAATCATAGGAGGCGTTGCCGGAGGAGCAACTGCAGCGGCAAGACTGAGAAGGCTGAGCGAACAAGTTGAAATTGTGCTATTTGAGCGTGGGGAGCACATTTCCTTCGCCAATTGTGGCCTTCCCTATTACATTGGAGGCACTATTGAGGAAAGAGATAAGCTTTTGCTCCAAACTCCCGAAAAGATGTCCAAAAAGTTCAACATGGATATCCGCACAAGAAGTGAGGTCGTTGCCATCAACCGGGAAAGAAAAACCGTCACAGTAAAAAAATTAGGATCGGATGAAATATACGAGAAAAACTACGATAAGCTGATCCTTTCTCCTGGAGCGAAACCATTTGTACCAACTATTAAAGGCCTTGATAAAGCACCATCCACATTTACCCTGAGAAACATTCCCGATACGGATAAAATTAAATCTTATATCAATATGCATAATCCAAAGCATGCGACTGTAATCGGAGGAGGTTTTATTGGGCTGGAGATGGCCGAAAACCTGCATGAACTTGGCGTTCAAGTCAGCCTGGTAGAAAGGTCAAGGCAAGTCATGGAAGCCCTTGATTTTGAAATGGCAGCCATTCTGCAGGATCATATCGAAAGTAAAGGTGTAAAACTTTTTCTAGACGACAGTGTGGAAGAAGTGATTGGACAGGGGGAAATGCTTTTGCTAAAGAGCGGTAAAACCCTGGAAACTGATTTGATCATACTTTCCGCTGGGGTACAGCCAGAATCCAACCTCGCCGAAACCGCGGGCTTGGCCTTGGGAAACAGAAAAACCATCGCTGTTAATGAATTTCTGCAAACCTCTGATGCAGATATTTACGCTGTAGGTGATGCCATCGAGGTGAAAGACATTGTGAGCGGTCAGGACTGTTTTGTCCCCCTGGCTTGGCCGGCCAATAGACAGGGACGGATAGTGGCGGATAGTATTTTAGGCAAGAAAACCAGCTATAGGGGAACATTGGGAACGGCCATTGCCAAGGTGTTCGACTTCACCGGCGCCACAACGGGCAACAATGAAAAAGTACTGCAAAGACTTGGAAAGCCCTACCTGACCGCCCATATCCATCCCAATTCCCATGCAGCCTACTATCCTGGAGCAAAGCCAATGGCTTTAAAGATATTGTTCTCTTCACAAGATGGCTCTGTTTATGGTGCCCAAGGCGTTGGTGAGGTAGGTGTTGACAAAAGGATTGATGTTTTGGCTACCGCCATCAAAGGGGGCCTGAGTGTATATGACCTTTCGGAGCTTGAGCTGGCCTATGCCCCACCCTACTCTTCCGCAAAAGATCCCGTGAATATGCTGGGCTATGTATCCAGCAACATGTTGGAAGAAAACTTGAAGACATATCAGTGGCATGAAGTCGACAGATTTGTTAAAAAAGGGAAGTATTTCCTGGATGTTAGGGAAAAGGCTGAAGTGGAGTCTGGGATGATCAAAGGTGCATATCATATCCCTGTAGATGACATCAGAGAGCGCCACAATGAACTCCCCAAGGATAAAACCATCCATATCTATTGTCACGCAGGGTTACGCGGCTACTTGGCATTTAGAACCCTTAGCCAATTGGGCTTCAATGTTACAAACCTGGATGGCGGATTTAAAACCTACCAAATGGCCAAAAAGCAACTGGAAAAATTAAACCCTTCAGACGCTTTGGAACTAGTCTGAAATCACAAAAGCCGCAGAATTTCTTCTGCGGCTTTTTATATGGTTTATTCTTGTACTTATTCTACAGTTACGGATTTGGCCAAGTTTCTTGGTTGATCCACATTACAACCTCTCATCACAGCAATGTGGTAAGAAAGCAACTGCAACGGCACTACCGAAATTAACGGCACCAAAGCTTCATGTGCATGTGGGATTTCGATCACGTGGTCAGCCATGGCCTTCACGGATGTATCACCTTCTGTCACTACTGCAATGATTTTACCTTTTCTAGCCTTCACTTCCTGAATGTTGCTTACAACTTTCTCGTAAGAGCTATCTTTGGTTGCGATGAATACCACCGGCATTTCCTCATCGATCAAGGCAATCGGTCCGTGCTTCATCTCTGCAGCTGGATATCCTTCAGCATGAATATAAGAAATTTCTTTTAGTTTCAAAGCACCTTCCAGGGCAACAGGGAAATTATACCCTCTTCCCAGGTAAAGGAAGTTTCTGGCATCTTTATACTGTTCAGATATTTTCTCAATCTGTTCGTTAAGCTTCAAAGCCTTCTCCACCTTTGCAGGGATGGCCTCTAGCTCGCTAAGAAGCTGGATGTATTTGGTCTCGGAAAGGGTACCCCTTTGATATCCCAACATAAGAGCCATCATGGTCAACACAGAGATCTGAGCGGTAAAAGCCTTGGTAGAGGCCACTCCGATTTCAGGACCTGCGTGGGTATAGGAACCCGCGTGAGTAGCTCTTGCAATGGAGGAACCTACCACATTACAAACACCAAAGATGGTCGCTCCCTTGGATTTTGCCAGTTCGATTGCTGCCAAGGTATCGGCGGTTTCTCCAGATTGGGAAATCGCAATTACGAAATCACCTTCGTTGATTACAGGATTTCTATATCGGAATTCAGATGCATACTCTACTTCCACCGGGATACGTGCAAATTCCTCGAATAGGTATTCAGCCACTAAGCCTGCATGCCATGAGGTACCGCAAGCGGTAATGATGATCCTGTCGGCGTTCTGAAACTTGTTGATATAATCTCTAAGACCTCCTACGATCAACCTGCCGTTTTGGGCATCCAATCTACCTCTCATACAGTCAGCGATGGATCTCGGCTGCTCGTTGATTTCTTTTAACATGAAATGCTCGTAACCACCTTTTTCGATAGCTTCCAATTCCATTTCAAGCTGGTTGATATACGGGTTTGTCTCTACGTTTTCGATGGTTTTGATCTGCAGCTTGTTGTTGCGGATCACGGCGATTTCATAATCATCCAGATAAACTACCTGGTTGGTATATTCAATGATTGGAGTGGCATCGGAGGCAAGGAAATATTCATTTTCGCCTACACCGATCACCAGAGGAGAACCCTTTCTGGCGGCGATCAACGTGTCTGGCTCATCTTTGCTCATGATTACAATCGCATATGCACCTACGACCTTGTGAAGTGCCAATCTTACAGCCTCCTCGAGGGTACAGTCATTGTGTTTCTGGATATCCTCGATGAAGTTGATAAAAACCTCAGAATCGGTTTCACTGTGAAACTTATAACCTTTGTTGAGAAGGTCAGTTTTTAAAACCTCATAGTTTTCGATGATCCCGTTGTGGATCATGGCAAAGCTTTCCGTAGAGGAATAGTGAGGGTGGGCATTGGCATCATTGGGCTCGCCATGGGTGGCCCAACGGGTGTGTCCGATACCGATTTTTGAATTCAAATGAGGGTTGTCAAGCAAAGAATTTTCCAGTTCGGAAACTTTCCCCTTCTTTTTGTAAACACTTAGTCCATTATCATTCAAAAGTGCTACTCCCGCACTGTCATAACCTCTGTACTCTAGCCTTTTTAATCCTTTGATAATGATAGGCAACGCATCCTGCTCACCTACATACGCTACAATTCCACACATAAATAATCTATTATATAAAAATTAACTTTATCTCGTAGTTGAATAATATACTTTCAGTTTGATGTTATCAGTATTGACTCTGTACTCTCTTAAGGTATTATAATACCCTTCATTAGGAAAAATCAACAGATTTCTTCTTTCCAAATCTGATCTAAAAACCGCATTAAGATAACTGGTCATCACCACACTAAACCCCTGAATTCCGTTGACATACTCCAATCCCGCAGGATTTTCAAATGCCGGTAATATGGTATTATCAGGCCCAATGATTTGCTGAGAGCGCTCGTTGTTTTGAACAGAAAGCGGGTTTCCCTCAAAACCAATTTCAACCTGATTATCATCATTTAAAAATAACATTTGGTTAGTTCTAAATGGCGGCATTGCCTCAGTGGTTTCCTCAAGAGGAGCCATTTCTAAAGTAACCTGGTTAAAAGTCACATTCTGCAAAGTATCCAAAAATGCATCTATCGGAGAAGTATCCAATCGGATCAATAAACCGGTATTGCCTTTTGCACCAACTATATTGCCCACTTCATAAGGGACAAATGTTTCCTGAACTGATTCAAGAGGCGTGCCAGACCTGTCATTATTTACATAGTTGAATCTTCTGGATTGTGAAGTGCTGACCGTGTAGGTGGAAGGTAATGTATCCCCCTCGTTGTGGTAATAAAAAAACATCCCTGTGTTCGGACCTACTCGAACAGGTAAGCTAGTATTTTCATTTACATCCCCTTGAATAGCTATCCCATTAAAATAATTTCTGAAAGCAAAAATATCAGAAAACGCATTGCTCCCACTCTTGAAGTCATTGAAGAACTGGTTTGCAAACTGCTCATTAACATCCGTTCGAACTATGGTATCTCTATTGGCGGTCAGCCTAAAAGTTCCCGTAGCGAGTGGAGAAGGGTTAAATGCTAGTCTATCATAATTATAATATGAAATATCCTCAATAGGTTCTTGGAGCTGGTGCACTTGCAACGTTTTATCTTGCGCAAATGAGCTGCCTATTGGGCTTATGATTTCAAACTGGAATTTGACCGAATCTAAAACGGCATTTTCACTGGGGCGATCGGCACGGGTGTCAATGAACATCCTCGTGAAGCCAATACTTTCGGTAGTCCCAAAATAATCACTTTGGTGACCACCCGCCAATATCATCAGATGGTTGGTAGTATTAACAGAATCCATCAATATCATAGAAGCAGAAAGGGGTATTTCTGCGTAGAAAACCCCTATCTGGTTGTTTTCCGGATCCAATTCCAGGCCGATATCCGAAGGATCGGCGCAGGAGCTGGCCAGAATCAATGAAATGGAAAGAACTGAGGCTAATTTAGCCGGCAAGTTCAGTATAGATGTTGTAATAACTTTCGAACACTTGTTCTTTTTCTTCGCTGTTGTTAATCTCACACTTTTTGTCTTTAGGGCAATTTTCAATTAATTGGTGAAGATGTTCTGACATCCCATCTCCTTGCACGATGACATCGGCGTATTCCATGCCCATTTTGATAAATCCCTCGAAATCTTTGGATTTGAGAGGAGCCAAAATAGAATCGTCGATATCGACCATTTTCACCTTTTCAAATAAATCGTCCCCAAATTTATGGTTAAATTCGTTATTATAAATAGCGAAGACCGATTTTGTTCCTTTAAATAATGGCTCGTTCTTGTAAGTCGTTTTCAAGTACATAGGAATAAGACTCGTCATCCAGTCATTGCAGTGTACAATATCCGGGGCCCATCCTAGTTTCTTTACCGTTTCTATGACGCCTTTGCAAAAGAAGATGGCTCTTTCATCATTGTCTTCATAGAAGTTTTCCTGCTTGTCATGGAAAACGCTCTTTCTTTGGAAATAGT
Organism: Litoribacter ruber; assembly: GCF_018449405.1. Taxonomy (NCBI): domain Bacteria; kingdom Pseudomonadati; phylum Bacteroidota; class Cytophagia; order Cytophagales; family Cyclobacteriaceae; genus Litoribacter; species Litoribacter ruber. Next base: position 59,722 of record NZ_JAHCMY010000011.1, on the reverse strand, counting down.
CTTCATTGTCTATAAAGTAGACCTGAAGTTTGGCATTTGGAATAGAAGCTACCTTAATGATCAGCGGCTTCTCTTCATCACCCACAGAAATGTTGATTCCTGAAAGTCTCACTACCTCGTGCAACCTGTTCTTTCTTTCGTTTATCAAACCAAATCTTGGAACAAGAATACGGATTTCCATCCCTTTTTCCTGCATTGCCTGAGGCAAAGCTCTTACGAAGTTGGCAACTTCTGAAGTTTGAAGGAATGGGTTGATTTCACTGGCTACGTAGAGAATACGAAGTTTAGACATATCTTGTTATTTNTCTTACGAAGTTGGCAACTTCTGAAGTTTGAAGGAATGGGTTGATTTCACTGGCTACGTAGAGAATACGAAGTTTAGACATATCTTGTTATTTTTTATTGAGGGATATTACGGGACTACAAACTTACAAAAAAAATTGCTAAAATCCATGGTTTTTATCCGGAATAACATAGTTTTGCCCCTATTTTGTAATTCCAAAAGCGAGAAGCATTGAAAATTCTGCGGACAAGATCAGAGGTCAAATCAGCCCTGGCTCCATATAGAAAAGAAGGAAAAACCATAGGATTAGTTCCCACCATGGGCGCCTTACATGAGGGCCACCTGTCATTAGTGGAAAAATCCAAATCTAATTCGGATATTACAATTTCCTCCATTTACGTCAATCCCACCCAATTCAACAATCCCAAGGACTTGGAAAAATATCCGCGTCCGGTGGAAAAAGACCTTAAACTACTGGAAGATAACGGGGTAGATTTTGTCTTTCTTCCCGACGACGGGGAAATGTACCCTTCTGAAACCCGTCTGAAATTTGACTTTGCCGACTTGGAAAAAGTACTGGAAGGCGAATTCCGCCCTGGCCATTTCAACGGCGTGGGAATCGTGGTATCCAAACTCTTTCACATCATCCAACCCGATCATGCCTATTTCGGCCAAAAAGACCTGCAGCAGGTGGCGGTAATCAAACGTCTGGTCAATGACCTGTCCTTTGGTGTGGAGATCATAACTGTGGACACCATGCGGGAAAAGGACGGTCTGGCCATGTCTTCCCGCAACATCAGACTGGATGACCGTGACCGCCTGGTAGCTACTATTCTATATAGGTGTTTAACTTTTGCAAAGGATGAACTTTTAGCCGGTAGGGATTGGTTTGAGACCAAGGAAAAGGTCACTAGAAGGTTTTTGGACGAACCAAAGGCCAGACTGGAGTACTTCGAACTAGTGAAAGCCGACACCATGGAAAAGGTGACCGCCATCACAACGGGAGAAACCTTCGCCATCTGTACCGCTGCCTTTATCAAAGAAGTCAGACTCATAGACAACTTATTAATAATTGATTAACTTCGCGCCAAATTTCAAATCATGCATATCCAAGTATTAAAGTCAAAGATCCACCGGGTCAAGATCACGCAAGCCGAACTTCACTATGTAGGAAGCATCACCATTGATGAGGACTTGATGGATGCGGCCAACCTGATCGAAAACGAGAAAGTACAGATTGTCAACATCAACAATGGCGAGCGCCTGGAAACTTACGTGATCAAAGGCGAAAGAGGTAGCGGGCAGGTTTGCCTTAACGGCCCTGCGGCGAGAAAAGCACAGGTAGGCGATATTGTGATCATCATCAGCTATGCTGGCATGGAAATCGAAGCCGCCAAGCAATACAAGCCAGTGGTCGTATTCCCCGACGACAATAACCAGCTATAAACATTGAGATTAACCGCAAAACAGTGGATCCAGGTAACCGTGTCACTCTTTGTGGCCATCTGGATATTCTGGTACCTATATAAAGACATAAAAATGGACAGCCTGAGGAATGCGCTTCAGCAGGCGTCCATTTTTTATATATTGCTTTCGGTGGCCGTTTCGTTGCTGGGCTATTGGCTCCGCGCCTGGAGATGGCGCCTGCTGATCAAAACCAGCTCTGAAAATCCCCCAACGACTCTAAAAACCTTTTGGGGACTGATGGGCGGCTACCTGGCAAACCTCTTGGTGCCTAGAGCAGGAGAAGTAGCCCGATGTGGCTATCTGAAAAAAACTGATAACCTGCAAATGGGAAATCTCCTGGGCACCGTGATCTTGGAAAGAACCGTCGATCTGGTTTTTATGATGATGGTGATTGCCTTGGCCTTTGTGGCCGAAAGCGGGACATTCCTTAATCTTATCGGAGAACTGGTTTCCCTAGAGGCACTCAAAAGCACCTTTCTGGGCGCCTTGCCGATGGTGATTGGCGCAGTGGTGGTCACAATATTAATTATCTATGGCCTGCTGAAAAAATACCGGGACAGTTCCATCATTCAAAAAGGGCAGCATTTCGTCAGGGACATTCTTACTGGGCTGAAAAGCGTGAGAAAAGTGGACAACCAGGTCGGATTCTGGGGCAGCTCTGTACTCATCTGGATCATATATTTCCTGATGATGTATCTTGTGGCAATTGCCATACCAAGCACTGCCAATTTGACTGCCACCTCGGTACTGATGGTCATGGTAATGGGAAGTATTGGCATGATTGCACCCGTACAAGGGGGCATTGGGACCTTCCACGCCCTGGTGGCCTTCATTTTGATGACCTATGGATTGACGGAGGAAGAAGGAAAAATCTTTGCCGTCATCGTACATAGCTCCCAGGTTTTGACCGTTATGGCAGTAGGCTTGGTGAGCATGGGGGTTTTGGTTAAATTAACAAATTCAAAGCAACCACAAACCGCCCCTTAGCGTAGTAATTTAGAGTTTAACAAAAAATATAAAGACACAAGTATGTTGTTAATTGTTATCGTAGTAGGTTTTGCCATTCTTGGCTATGTTGTGAGCAACAGGTTGAAGAGCAAGTTTAAAAAATACAGCCAGACTTCCCTTCAGGCCAACCTATCCGGAAAGGAAATCGCTGAACTTATGCTTGCCGACCACGGCATTTCTGACGTAAGAGTCAACTGTGTAGAGGGCCAGCTTTCTGACCACTACAACCCTGAAAACAGATCGGTAAACCTTAGCCCTGACGTTTATTATGGAAGAAACGCTGCCGCAACAGCGGTATCGGCCCACGAATGTGGCCATGCTGTGCAACATGCCACGGCTTATAGCTGGCTGCAGTTGAGATCCACTTTGGTGCCTATCCAAAACGTGAGTGGGAAAATCTTGAACTTTGTTCTTATTGCCGCCCTATTCGGGGGTATAGCCATCTTTGGCTTGCCTTATGAGGCCGTGGGCGTGGTCGTGGTAGGTGCCTATGGTATCATCACCCTGTTTTCTCTGGTAACATTGCCGGTGGAATTTGATGCCAGCAACCGAGCCCTAGTTTGGGTCAAGCAGCGAAACATCGTGACCACTTCCGAATACGCCATGTCAAAGGACGCCTTGAAATGGGCCGCCATGACCTACGTGGTCGCCGCAATGGCCTCTTTGGCCACCCTGGCCTATTATGCCTACATCTTCTTTGGCAACAGGGACTAAAAAATAATTTTAATTTGCTGAAAAGGGACAAGTCATTGTCCCTTTTCTTTTTTTAGTGTATATTCCGTCCTTGAAAAAATCCAACTAATTTTAGACGATGAATTTTGAATTAACAGAGGAGCAAATTGCTGTAAGAGACGCAGCCAGAGAATTTGCAAAGGCTGAACTTTTACCCGGAGTCATAGATAGGGATACTGAAGCAAAATTTCCTGCAGAGCAGGTAAAGCAAATGGGAGAACTTGGTTTTCTCGGCATGATGGTAGACCCGAAATATAATGGTGGAGGCATGGACACGGTGTCCTATGTGCTTGCCATGGAGGAAATTTCAAAAATTGATGCATCTGCTTCTGTGTGTATGTCTGTCAACAATTCCCTAGTCTGCTGGGGTCTGGAGAAATATGGAACTGAGGAGCAAAAGGAGAAATACTTAAAGCCATTGGCGGCTGGGGAAAAAATCGGAGCCTTCTGTCTTTCCGAACCTGAGGCAGGATCTGACGCCACCAGCCAAAGAACCACCGCGGAAAGATCAGGTGACCATTATATCCTAAACGGAACCAAAAACTGGATTACAAATGGCAACACTGCCAGCATTTACCTTGTAATCGCCCAAACTGACCCCAGCAAAGGGCACAAAGGCATTTCGGCTTTCATTGTAGAGCGCGATTCAGAAGGCTTTGTGGTTGGCAAAAAAGAAGACAAGCTGGGCATCAGAGGATCGGACACCCACTCCCTGATGTTTAATGACACCAAAGTACCTGCTGCCAACAGAATCGGAGAAGAGGGCTTCGGCTTTACCTTTGCCATGGAAACGCTAAATGGCGGGAGATTAGGCATTGCCGCACAGGCATTGGGCATAGCTTCCGGCGCATATGAGTTGGCACTGGCCTATAGCAAGGAAAGAAAGGCATTCGGAAAACCAATTTCCCAACATCAAGCTATTCAGTTTAAACTTGCAGACATGGCTACAGAAATTGAAGCAGCCAGATTACTCTGCCTCAAAGCAGCTTGGATGAAAGATCAAGGCATGGATTACAGCCAGGCCAGTGCCATGGCAAAACTTTACGCTTCGAAGGTGGCCATGGAAGTGACGGTGGAAGCCGTACAGGTGCACGGCGGCTACGGATACGTAAAAGAATACCACGTGGAAAGGTTGATGAGGGATGCCAAAATCACCCAGATTTATGAGGGAACTTCAGAAATTCAAAAAATAGTTATATCTCGATCCCTTTTAAGATAATTAATCTCAATCACAGAATTATGGCATAAATATTACTAAATATGCCATAATTCAATTTTTTTTGTTAATATTTCTAATATTATTACACGGTTTTAGAAAAAAGTCATACTTTTACAAAAAAACACCTAAGAGGCTTCGTCATGGAATATTACAATAAGGTCATCGAATCCGTTGGGGTCAGGTTTATCAAAGGAAATAATTTTAAAGTTGAAAGACCTGTAACCGTAACTGATTTTACAGATACAGAGAACACAGTCGTCCTTTTACACCAAGGCTCAGTGAGATTTGGTGAGGACCAAGAAGCGGTAAATGAAGGGGAAATCCTATTTATACCAGCAAGCAGGACTTCAAAGGTTTCCTTTGGTACCGTTACCAAAAAGAACGAAGTAAACAATGAAGGCTTCAACGAAAACAAAAAGAAGTTTCTTCAAACCATCAGTTTCAAAGAAATCAAAAACGCAGAAGATGACTGCATCACGATGCTTACATTTGAGGCGAAGGTTTTTGATGTTGTAAACTTCTTCCACTCTTTGGGTATTCCTCCTTTCGTGATCCGATTCAATGACCGGGTTGCCTCCATTATCGAAGATATTATCAAGGAATCAGAAGCCACTACCCCTGGTAAGGAAAGGGTTATTAAAATTCACACCGAGTTATTGGTGGTAGAGGTCGTAAGACACATTCTCAAAAACAGATTGTTTGTAGAGGAACTGTCTACCAACAGTACTTACTTCAAGGATCCTCGCCTGATCGACATGTTCAATTATATCAAGAAGAACATCGGCGGAGATCTATCCAACAAGGTATTGGCAAGAGTAGCCAACGTATCGGAAGATTATGTGGGTCAGTATTTCAAAATGCTTACCGGCATCAACCCTCAGGATTACATCGAATACCAAAGAATGGAAGCTGCGGTGGATCTATTGAGAACCACCAAGAAGAGTATCCGCGATATCGGAAAAGATGTGGGCTACAAGGACACCGCTTATTTCTGTAGAAGATTCAAGATGATGTACGGACTTCCAGCAGGTAAAATGAGAAGAAGAGAGTCCCTAATTAACGTTCAAGGATAAATTATAGACATTCGCATATTCCAAAACCTCAATCAACAGATTGGGGTTTTTTTCTACCCCATTGCCAAGCACTACCACATCAGCACCGGCCATCCAAGCTGCCTTGGCGGTTTCCACTGACCTTATCCCCCCTCCTACTATCAGCGGCAATTCCGTAGCTTTCTTCACGCTTTGGATCACTTCAGGGTTGACAGGTGAATTGGCGCCACTTCCCGCCTCAAGGTAGACGTATTGCATACCCAAATATTTACCGGCAAGAGCCGTGGCTACGGCCAGATCAGGCTTGTGGTTAGGCAAGGGGAGGGTTTGGCTTACGTAGTTGACACTCGTGATTTCTCCGTCATTGACCAGCATATAGGCTGTGGGCAACACCTCCAAGTTTGACTGGGCAATCAGCGGGGCAGCGGTCACCTGCTGGCCTATCAGAAACTCTGGGTTTCTGCCGGAAATAAGAGAAAGGAAAAGTATCCCGTCAGCTTTATCCGACACTTGTACGGCATTACCCGGAAAAAGCAATACCGGAATCTCAGCGGTGATGTCTTTAATTCCGCAAATGACCTCCTCCACCAAGTCCCGCATCAGCAGGCTACCCCCTACAAAGAAAAAGTCCACCTGATGATGGACTGCTGTTTGGATTAAGGAATATAATTTAGTCTTATCCCCCACTTTGTCCGGATCAAGCAAAAGGGCCACGCCCTTTTTGCTTTCCTCCCTGAGTCGGGCAAACTTATGATTAATGCTTTTTTGAGTCATTTTTGTGGATCCTTTCGGCAAGATCGGCCATAACTTTGGCTTTCACAAATTCAAATGCCGCCATCATGATTCTCTGACCTACAGGCGCCCAAAATGATGATTTTGGCGCTGGCGCAGGATGATAATAATAACGGTCTTCTGGAGCCGGAGTACGGGAAAGCATGCCTTCCTGCTCAAGTCTCTTGACGGCATCCTCAATCTTTTTGCTCTTGCGTCCCTGAATTGCCCTTACAATGCCAAAGGTAACCAGGCCACTGATCAATACGGTACCGCCTAGTTTGACCCAGGTTTGGGAGTCGGATTTGATCACTTCAAATTGCTTGTGGAGAGTTTGTTCCAACTCTTCCGCTTTTCTTTTTAGGTCGATATCACTCATCTGGATGCGTGGTGGTTTTGGTTTGAAATAAAAAAACAAATTTGTCGACAACTCTCTTAACCGAGAACTGCACTTTTTGGGAATCCTTGATAATAAACAGGATGACAAAAATCAGGATAAATATCCCCCCAACAGTAAGAAAACCCAAGGCTGTATTGGCAAATAGCGCTCCAAAATAGAATGCCAGTGATACGCTCAGAAAGAAAAGTATCAATAGCCCAACAAAACCCATGGCTGCCAACACGGCCACCCTGCTGATCAGGGTCGAAAACTCCTCTTTCAGTTCTTCCTTAACAATCTGAAACCTTACCTCAAAAATATTTTTGATAGTATTGGTGATCTCGGAGAAATTCAGCATTTGCGAAAATTTTATGGTTAAAAATAATAGTCCTTTTCAAATTGGAAATTGAATATACAGCAAAAACCTTGCACAAAAAACCTAAAAAGAGCTTATACTTCTTGGTTTTCCAGATAGTAGCTATATGTCATCACATGGTCCAAGGCTTTTTTAATAGCCGTATTGACCGGAAAATGCTCTGATAACCTTTCGTCAATGTCAGACAGCAGGGAATAATAATAAGAAGCAGACGGTGCAGGCAAACCTGAATTTATGGCCTCACTCAAAGCCTTAAATTCTTCGGGCTGTCCTTCTTTGATGATTTTACAGGTAATCATCTGTTTCATTCCATGCTTATCCCGACGCACTGAGGCCCCAAATAGCCTACAGATCATTCCCCTGTATTGATAATCGCCACAAGACCCAGAATTGGTAAGGAAATTGGTTTGCCTGAACAGCAGGCAAAAGTCCTCCTCACCCATATTCTCCAGCTTCTCCATAGCCTTATCAGCCAATCCTTTGCTATAAAGGTCAAAGGCCAAAGGCAAAAACTCCAGCACTGAAGCCGAAATTTTCGGGTTCATGCAACACTTCCCACAGCCAATCACACAGTTTACTCCACTTTGAGCCATAAATTTACCCGTATCTTCAGATAGCAGGTCAAATACACGGCTGACTTCCAGCGCCTTCTCCCTTAAATTCATATTGCGTCTTAAATTGCCCACGAAAGTAGCATTCGGCAGCTGCAATTCCTATAACTGGCAAACATTTTGAACTGTTTGCATTTATCGGGGTTTACTCGCGCCCGAACTTATGTTTTTTCAACTTATTGAATTAACTTTCGAGGCTTAAAACATTACTTTTAAGTTTAACCCACGATCAACCAAGTTTTTTAAAAAGTAAATCTGATTAAAATGAGTGAAGAAGAAGTAGAAAAAGTCCAGAAGACGGAAGAGGAAAAAATTCGAAAGGCTTTTGAGGAGCGGGATTGGAGCGAAATAAAGAGTGCTGACTCTTGGGCCATTTTCAAAGTAATGGCAGAATTTGTAGAAGGATTCGAAAAACTGGCCAAAATAGGCCCATGTGTTTCCGTATTTGGATCTGCACGTACCCCTAGAGACCACCATTATTATAAAGTAGCGGAGGAGATTTCAGCCAAGCTGGTAAGGCATGGCTACGGTGTGATCACGGGCGGTGGCCCCGGTATCATGGAAGCCGGCAACAAAGGCGCCCATTCGGAAAACGGAAAGTCAGTTGGCCTAAATATCCTGCTGCCATTTGAGCAATTCAACAATATTTACATTGATCAGGACAAGCTGATCACCTTTGACTATTTCTTTGTCAGAAAGGTCATGTTTGTGAAATATGCGCAAGGATTTGTCGTTTTACCAGGAGGATTCGGCACCATGGATGAGCTTTTCGAAGCCCTTACCTTGATACAAACCAAAAAAATCGGCAGATTCCCTATCGTATTGGTAGGCAAGGAATATTGGTCAGGTCTGGTGGATTGGTTAAAGACCACCATGCTGGAGCAGGAAGCCAACATCAATGAGGAAGACCTGGATCTTTTCTCCGTGGTAGACAACGCTACCGATGCCGTAAAGGTTATTGACGAATTCTATAGTAAATATTTATTGTCCCCGAACTTCTAATTTACCGTGAACAAGATTCACTTCTTCATTCTGTACGCACTTATAATCGGCTTGGCCGGTTGGTTTTATTATTCTACCACCACACAAGCACAGCCCGCAAGGGAAGTCGTCATTCGGAATGAAGCCACTGGTCAGGAACAGCGCATGGTTGTTCCTGATTTTACCAGGGTAAAACTTTTTGACACCCCCCAAAACCTGACTTTTGCCGGTGAGCCGGTCCCATTGGACCAACAGGACATTCTGGAAAGGTTGGAAAGGGAGATCTATGTAAACGCTTACTGGAATAGCAACACCATCCTGACCATGAAGCGTGCTGGAAAGTTTTTTCCTATCATAGAACCCATCCTTGAAAAACACCATATTCCCAACGACTTCAAATATGTGGCGCTGGTGGAATCAGGACTGATGAACGTGGTCTCACCTGCCGGAGCAAGGGGTTTCTGGCAATTCATGGAAAGCACAGGCAAAGAGCTGAAACTGGAAATAAGCAACGAAGTGGACGAAAGGTACCATTTGGAAAAATCCACTGAAGCCGCTTGTGAGTATTTGAAGAAAGCCTACGGAAGATTTGGCAATTGGACTAGCGTAGCAGCTAGCTACAACATGGGAATCACAGGTTTAACCAAAAGGAAAAACGAACAGTTGATGCCAAACTATTACAGCCTGTTGCTCAATGAAGAAACCAGCCGGTATGTTTTTAGGATCTTGGCCTTCAAAGAACTCTTTGAAAACCCTGATATATACGGGTATGAAATGGATGAAAACCATTTCTACAAAATGCCAAAGCTCAGAGAAGTTACAGTCGATGATTCCATTAATGATCTAGCCAAATGGGCGGTAGAGCAAAACAGCAGCTATAAAGACCTCAAAACCTACAACCCATGGCTGAGATCCAATAAGCTATCGGTGAAAAAAGGCCGTACATACACCATTAAGTTGCCGGCATAGCTTAAAACATTATCAGGAATTATATCTTTAATGTATATACACATTCCTGGTTATGACCAAAAAGAAAAAGCTAGCCTATATATTTCTTTCTATTACCTTATTTATCCTACTACTAGTATTGGTGATCCCAATCGGGATCAATATGTACCTAAATGCCAATGCGGAAAAGATCGTAGGCAACATGATCACTCGCACTAATGATTTTGGCGGTCATGAAGTGGATTTTGGACATATCAAATTCAATTACAATTTCAGGGGCACCTTTTTGGAACTTGGCGATGTCACTATCAAGCCGGGGGAGAGTATTCCTGAGGACAAAATCAAATTTGACCTCACTGCAGAAAATGCCTATCTGACCGGGTTTTCGTGGACAAGTTTTTTATTGAACAACTCAATCACACTGGACTCCGCCTATTTGGAGAATCTTTCGGTCACCTCCCTGACACCTCCCATGGAAGATCTGGAAATGACAGATGAGGAAGAAGATGATGAGGAGTTTGGTGATAACTATGACAAAATCAGCATTGAGAGAATCCGGTTTAACAGACTATCATATTACAACATTGACAGCGGCAATGACTCGGTTCGGATGAGCATCAAGGACCTAAGTCTGGCTGCCAATTTCTTCCAGCTTACCAAAGAGGACCTCAAAAGCGACAAGGCACTTTTCAGCGTTGATATGCTGGAAGGCTATATGGATGAAGCGGCCTACCATTTCAATGAATACCGGAATGTGGTGTACGCGAGAGATCTTTCTTTCAACTCCCAGGATCGCCATTTGCTCATTGCAGGGGTGGAACTGGACAACAAGCTGGAAAGGTACGAGTACATCAACCAATATGAACATGAAACCGACTGGATGGAACTTGAGCAGGGGGAAATTGATATTCAGGGGATGGAGTTTCATGAGTTTTTTGAAAAAGGAATCATTCATGCCGAGACCATTAAAGCTAAAGACCTGGTAATATCAATCTTTAGGGATAAGCGAAAACCGGAAGACCCTACTAACCGGCCCGAAATGGTTCATGATATAATCCGTGACATCCCCATACCCACTTTTATCCATAAACTTGAGTTGGAAAACGGCGAAATTTCTTATGACGAGCGCCCCGACAATCAGGCCCCTCGCGCTGGTTCGGTATTTTTCAAAGGGGTAAATGCCACCATTAGCAACATCACAAACATGGATGAAATGCTAGCCAAAAACAATGAAATGGACCTGCAAGCCGAAGGTTTGTTAATGGGAGAAGGAGCCATTGATCTGAACGTCACTTTTTTCCTTGAGGATGAAAATGGACGTTTCAATATGAATGGCATGATCGGCCAAATGCCATTGCCTTCAATAAATAAGATGCTGGGCCCTGGCACCAGAATAGCCATTGATGAAGGAACTTTAAACAGCCTCCAGTTTAATATCGTCGCCAATGATTATGAGGGCACCGGAGATGTGGAAATGCGCTACCAAAACCTCAAAATAAAAATCCTAGACAGCGACTATGAAAAAAACCAGAACATCTTCAGAAGGGCTGGGGCATTTCTCGCCAATACTTTTGTGGTACGAAATGACAATCCTGACAGCGGAGGTACCATGGTAAAGGGGGATGTTTACACCAAAAGAGACCAAACCAAGTTTATCTTCAACTATTGGTGGGAATTGCTACTCAGTGGGATGATGTCCACCATGTCGGGAGAAACGGAAGCAGAAATGCGCGAGGCTGAGCGGGAAGATTAGTCCCCAGAAAACTTATCCCCAGGGGAAATGGTTACTTCCAAGAATGATGGAACCATATTAAATCCATATTTTTGTAAAAATCGAGATTAAAGGTCACCTCCTTTCATGATAGAAGACAAAACCACTGCTGAAGAACTGATCGAGATTTACGGTGCCAGAGAGCACAATCTCAAAAATATAGACTTGACCATTCCACGCAACAGGCTGGTGGTGATCACCGGCTTAAGTGGAAGCGGAAAGAGCTCCTTGGCCTTTGACACTATTTATGCCGAAGGCCAACGTAGGTATATGGAGAGCTTTTCCGCCTATGCCCGGTCATTTTTGGGGGGCATGGAACGTCCTGATGTGGACAAAATAAACGGCCTTTCCCCTGTCATTTCCATAGAGCAAAAGACCACCTCCAAGAATCCCCGCTCCACAGTGGGCACTGTCACTGAGATCTATGATTTTATGCGATTGCTTTTTGCCAGATCTGGAGAGGCATTTTCCTACTTGAGTGGGCATAAAATGGTGCGTCAGACCGAGGATCAGATCCTAGAGCAGCTTTTTCAGAATTTTGGAGGAAAAAAACTCTACATACTAGCACCGGTGGTAAAAGGCCGAAAAGGACACTACCGCGAGCTATTCGAACAGGTTCGCAAAATGGGCTTTTCAAAAGTCCGCATTGATGGGGTGGTGATGGACATTGTGCCCAAAATGCAAGTGGACAGATACAAAATCCACGACATTGAAATTGTGGTGGACAGGATTGTGGCCGAGGAAGAGGACCGCTTTAGAATAGCACAATCCCTCAAAACAGCCCTGCAGCATGGTAAAGGCATCATCATGCTCCGCGATGAGGCAGGAGAGATACACCATTTCTCTAAACACCTTATGGACCCCACCACCGGTTTATCCTACGATGAGCCAGCTCCCAACACCTTCTCATTTAACAGCCCTTATGGTGCCTGTCCTACATGTAATGGCCTGGGTGTGATTGAAGAAATTACGCGGGAAAGTGTGATCCCCGATCTGGAACTCAGTATTACCAGAGGTGGAATCGCCCCCTTGGGGGAATACAGGGACATCTGGATTTTCAAGAAAATCAATGCCATTCTCAAAAGATACAAAGCAAGCATTTCCACCCCTTTGAAAAACCTGCCGGAAGATGTGATCGATATCCTTCTATACGGCGACAAAATGGAGGTGGAAGTGGATTCCATCAAACATCCGGGTACGCAGTGGACAACAACTTTTGAAGGGATAGTGAAATTCCTCCAAAAACAGCAGGAGGAAGGTTCTGACAAAATAAGGAGCTGGATCAGTGATTATACCACCACCACAATCTGCCCGGACTGTGAGGGGTATCGACTGAAAAAAGAGGCCTTGCATTTTAAAATAGCAGGCTGTCACATCGGTGAACTGGCCATGCTGAATGTCGCCGCATTAGGAAAATGGTTTGAGGACATCGAAAAAAGGATGACCGAAAAGCAGAAAGTCATCGGTAAAGAGGTGCTCAAGGAGATCAGAAAACGCATCGGCTTCTTGCTGGATATTGGTTTGGATTATTTGACGCTAAACAGGCCACTCAGAACCCTTTCCGGTGGAGAAGCCCAAAGGATCCGGCTGGCTACCCAGATAGGCACTCAGTTGGTTGGCGTCTTGTATATCTTGGATGAGCCCAGCATCGGCTTGCACCAAAGGGATAACGTAAAGCTGATTAAAGCCTTACAGGATCTCCGCGACCTTGGAAACACCGTATTAGTGGTGGAGCATGACAAGGATATGATGCTGGATTCTGACTATGTGCTCGACATTGGCCCTGGGGCAGGGCGCCATGGAGGGCATATAGTGGCACAGGGAAAACCTCAGGAGTTTTTGGCCCAAAACAGCGTTACGGCCCAATACCTCAATGGACAGCGGAGCATAGCCATTCCTGAAAAGAGGAGAAAAGGCAGCGGCAAAAAGCTCAAACTCACCAATGCCCATGGAAACAACCTCCAGAATGTCACTTTGGAGATTCCTTTAGCAAGCATGGTTTGTGTGACCGGGGTTTCGGGTAGCGGAAAGAGTACCCTGATCCATGAGACCCTCTACCCTATCCTCAACCAGCACTTTTACAAAAGCAAAAGGGAGCCACTTTCCTATGAAAAAGTCGATGGGCTAAAGCACTTGGATAAAGTGATTGAAGTGGACCAGTCGCCCATTGGAAGGACACCTAGATCCAATCCTGCCACTTATACTGGTGTTTTTACGGATATAAGGGCGCTATTTACAGATTTGCCGGAGGCCAAAATAAGGGGATATAAGCCGGGAAGGTTTTCCTTTAATGTGAAAGGCGGCCGATGCGAGGACTGTGAAGGAGCAGGGATGAAATTGATTGAAATGGACTTCCTCCCAGATGTGCACATACCATGTGAGACCTGCAAAGGTAAACGGTACAACAGGGAAACCCTGGAAGTAAGATTCAAGGGAAAATCTATCTCCGACGTACTGGATATGACGGTGGAGCAGGCGGTGGAGTTTTTCGAAAACCAGCCCAAAATCCTCCGGAAAATCAAAACCCTCCATGATGTAGGCTTGGACTACATCACCCTAGGCCAGCACGCCACCACATTGTCTGGGGGAGAGGCCCAAAGGGTAAAACTGGCCACTGAACTGTCGAAAAAGGATACTGGAAAGACGTTCTACATTCTGGATGAGCCAACCACTGGCTTGCACTTCCAGGATATTGAGCACCTGTTAGAAGTCTTAAACAGGCTGGTAGAGAAAGGGAATACCGTCCTGATCATCGAGCATAACCTGGATGTGATCAAGGTAGCCGACCATGTCATTGATTTAGGCCCTGAAGGTGGGGATAAGGGTGGAAATATTATCGCCCAGGGCACTCCGGAGAAAGTAGCCGAGAACCCCCAAAGTTATACCGGCAAGTTCTTAAAAATGGAATTGGAGCAAGCACAGAAAACAACCTGAATAAATATTGAATGCCTTATCAGAACATCCTTCCACTGGAATAAATATCGATAGGAGTCTGCAGAACTTATTTATATTTACCCATGAATATGAATAAGACCCGCCTCTATTGGATATTGCAGATTGTGGGTTGGTCAGGTTTTGCCCTGATCAACCTGATGTTTCTTTCCCTTGCCAGAGGTATCACGGGCATTCAGATTGGAGCATATTTTTCATTGGCGGCATTCTATTTTTTGTCTACCCACGCCTTCAGGTACGTGATAAAGACCTATGGCTGGTTTAATCTCCAAATCCCTAAATTAATTGTCCACGCCCTGTTGGGCTTGGTGGTGCTGAGCTTTCTAAACACAGGCGCCCAAGTGATCATTAACCTAGCTTTCGACACCTTGGATGTCAATGAGGATCTACGGCCTGTAGTCATTCTGGTCAACCTGTTCATCAGCTTTCTTTATTATTCCCTGTGGTCCATGATGTATTTCCTGTTCCACTTTTTGGACAATTATAACACCACATTGAAATACCAGGCAAAGATCAACGAAATCAAGCTCAACCATCTCAGAAGCCAACTGAACCCCCACTTTATCTTCAATGCCCTGAACAGCGTGAGGGCACTGGTGGATGAAGATCCCGTGAAAGCCAAATCGGCGATCACCCAGCTATCCAATATCCTCCGTTTTTCGCTCATCATGGATAACAAGAAGGTAATCAGCTTTGGGGATGAATTCAATACCGTCAAGGATTACCTCAATTTGGAAAAAATCAGGTTTGAGGAAAGGCTGAGTGTAAGTTATGAAGTGGAGCAGGAGGCATACAGGTTTAAGATTCCGCCTATGATGCTGCAGACCATTGTGGAAAACGCTATCAAGCACGGCATCAGTAATTTGGTGAAGGGTGGTATCGTTCAGCTCAAATGTTCCGTTGGGTTATCAGGGGACCTCTACATTCAGGTCAAAAACAGCGGGCAGTTGCGCAACCCCCAGAGTAGGCGAAAGGAGGGTGGCCATGGAATCAACAATACTGTTCAACGTTTGAAAATGATCTATGGAAGCAAGGCTTCCTTCAAGATATACAATTCGGGCAGCGATTTTGTAATTACAGAAATAAAAATTCCAAAACAATCCCTTACATTAGAGTAACCATAAAATCCAGATAAAATGCGTGCATTAGTAATAGATGACGAGAGACTAGCCAGAAAAGAACTTATCGGCCTATTGGCTGACAATGAAGATGTAGAAGTGGTGGGCGAGGCCCAAAATGTGGATGATGCGAAAGAAAAAATCGAAAAGCTCCAACCGGATGTGATTTTTTTGGACATACAGATGCCAGAAAAGACAGGCTTTGACCTTTTGGAGGAACTTGACCACGTGCCCCATGTGATTTTCACCACAGCTTACGATGAGTATGCCCTACAGGCTTTTCAGGTCAATGCATTGGATTATCTGTTGAAACCCATCCAGCCAGAAAGGCTGACCGAAGCCATCAAAAAGCTCAAAACCAAGATTTCTGAGGCTGCCAAAGAGGAAGCCAATGCTTCTCCAAGTACTCAGAATGACAAAAAACTCAGCTTGGAAGACCAAGTTTTTGTGAAAGACGGCGACAGATGCTGGTTTGTAAAACTGGAAAACGTTCGACTTTTCGAATCTGACGGCAATTATATCAAAGTTTATTTTGACACCAACAAGCCGATGATCCACAAATCGCTCAATGCGTTGGATGAAAGGCTGGATGAAAAATCCTTCTTCCGTGCAAGCCGAAAGCATATCATCAATTTGAGTTGGGTAGAAAGCATCGAGCCATGGTTCAATGGCGGCCTGGTGGTGACGCTGAAAGGCGGCGACAGAATTGAGGTGAGCCGTAGACAGGCTGCCCGATTTAAGGACATGATGAGCCTTTAAAGTCGCATAAAAATTTTCACAAACTTTCTACAATTTCAACAATAAGATTTCCTTTTGAAGGATAAAATTTTAATTTAGTGCTATATTTAATAATTAACTTATTAAATAAACGGTTTTTTACGAATTAATTTTATAAACATTGGTAATTAAGGTTTGATTGTTGCAGCAAAAATGCTGATCGAAAACAACAAAAATCTTTACATCCCTTTTAACACAATAAACCTATGAAAGAGGAAAGAATCTTAATAGTTGAAGATGATCCAAGTATCGCGGAAAATATCGAAGAGATATTGGAACTTTTAGATTACACCAATATTGACATTGCCAACTCCGCCAATCAGGCCATCAAGGTGATCAAAAAATATCGCCCGGATTTGATTTTCATGGACATCAAACTTAAAGGAGACAAAGACGGAATTGAGCTAGGTGAGATCATCAAACAGATGATCGACGTGCCAATAGTTTATGTAACCTCCTACAGTGATCCGACCATCATAGAAAGAGCGAAAAGAATCCATCCTGCCGGTTTCATTGTGAAGCCATTTAACACCAATGATATCCATGCCATGGTAGAAATTGTTCTTTACAACAAAAGAACAAGACCAGCCGGAAGCGACGGAGCAGCTGCCAAGCCATTTGAAAGCCCATATTTGGTAAACGACGCGGTTTACATCAAGGCTGATAATGCGTTTGAAAGGGTTGATTACAATGACATCTATTACGTAGAGGCCAACGGCAACATGGTGACTATTTTCACCAAAAACAGAAATTATACCATCAGAAAATCCATGAAGGACATGGAGGAAAAACTTCCTTCACACCTGTTCCTAAGGGTTCAGAAATCCTTCATTGTCCAGCTGGGACAGATAGAAAATTTCAGCACCAAGGAAATAAACCTCCGCAACGGTGCCACTGTGCAAGTGGGCAGGCAGTATTACAACAGCTTCCTCGCCAAATTGAACACCATCACAGAAAGTTAACGAAAAAAGGGTAGGCCATCAGCCTACCCTTTTCCAATTGTTAACAACTAAACCAAACACCTTTATTTTTTTATGAGATATACTTCATGGATTCCTGAAGTGGTCAGGTGATAGCTCTTCGAAAAACGGTCCTTGTAAGTTTCCTCCAACACGGATTTGTTTCCATATAGCACTGCCACCACATCACCTTCTTTATTGATAAAAGTCACACTTGGCAATTCTTCCTCCAACTCAAGCTCTAGATCTTCTACGATCAGCTCATCTCTCAGCTCCTTCTTGATGTAGCGAGGTCCCTCTTCAGTGGTCCCCAACTCAGCTACTCTCAGGTCTGCTCCCTGTGCGTTTGCACTCCACACGATCATCAATGCCATTACCACCCCTAGTAGAGCACAGATATTTTTCTGGTTAAAAATTGACTTTTTCATGGTTCTTAGATTTTGAATGTTTTCAATCAACACATTTACCATAAGCCAATAAACCTACCAAAACGAAAAAACGGCCCGTAGGCCGTTTAAAGGATGTTTGCCAAAAATAGCATGTTCAGTAGTGGACACTAAACTGTTTGAAATCAAACAGTTTTTCACCGACTAAAGCAACTCGTTAGCCAGGTTTGCCAACTCCGACCTCTCCCCTTTCTCTAGTTTAACGTGGGCATATAGCGGATGATCCTTGGCCCTGTCTATAAGATAGGACATGCCGTTACTCTGGCTGTCCAGATATGGGGTATCAATCTGGTACACATCACCGGTGAAGATAATCTTGGTATTCTCCCCTGCCCGGCTAATGATCGTTTTGATTTCATGGGGCGTGAGGTTTTGCGCCTCGTCCACTATGAAGAAAATATTCGATATTGACCGCCCTCGGATATACGCCAGGGGCTGAATAACCAGTTTCTCCTGATTGACCAGCTCGGTGATTTTCTGAAACTCTTTTTCGGATTCTTTGTATTGGTTTTGGATAAATTTCAGGTTGTCCCACAGCGGTTCCATATATGGATTCAGTTTGGACTTAATGTCCCCAGGGAGGTAGCCTATATCTTTGTTGCTTAGTGGCACTATTGGCCGGGCAATGTAGATTTGCTTGTATTCCCTGCGTTGCTCCAAAGCCCCTGCAAGAGCGAGCAAGGTCTTACCTGTGCCAGCCACACCCTGGATACTCACAAGCTTCACCTTGGGGTTTAAAATGGCATGCAGGGCAAAAGCCTGTTCCGCATTGCGCGGCTTGATGTTGTAGGCAGTCTTCTTATCTACCCGCTCCATGGTGCCCTCCTCTTTGTTGAAGTAAGCCAATACGGAGTTTTTGTTGCTTTTTAAAATATAATAGGCGTTTCCCTTCGCCATATTCTTACCCAGCACATCTTGGGCAGGCACATTATAGGCTTCGTAAAGCGAGTTGATCACATCCGGGTTTACATCCTCGAGCACGACCTTGTTGGTGTTTTCGATTTCGGTAATATTCTTAATCTTGCCCGTTTCATAATCCTCTGCATAAATCTCGAGAGATTTTGCCTTCAGGCGCAAGTTGATATCCTTAGTCACCAAGATTACCTTTCTGCCCTTTTCGGATTGCTTCAGGCTCAAAGCCGCATTGAGGATTTTGTGGTCGTTCTTTTCTTCCCCAAAAATCTCATTGGCGTTCAACTTATTGTGATTGTTCATCATCACCTTAAAATGCCCCTTGGTTTTACCATTCAACGGTGTCCAGTTGTGCAGCATGTTGTCTTGGGAAATGGTATCCAATAGCCGGATAAACTCCCGGGCTTCGAAGTTTTTACTGTCATTCCCCTTTTTAAACTGGTCCAGCTCCTCCAACACCGTAATAGGAATTACCACATCATGCTCTGCAAAGGTCATAATAGAATTATGCGCATAAAGGATAACCGAGGTGTCAAGAACGAAGATCTTACGGTCTGAATCTGATTTTTTGGCTCTGGGCATACGCGTGGTCTTTAGATTGTTAGTCCTAATAATTTAGAAAAATATTAGCGCGAATACCATTTTATGAGGTGTATAAATGGTTAAATAAATCGACAAACAGGCTAACCATCTGAACCACACCCATATAAAAATCAAAGCCTGCCAAAATTAATTAACAGGCTATCCTTGATTAGGCCTTAGCCTTTAATTCCGCGTCCAAATCCATGAGGAAGGAGTCCAAAGTCCCTTGCCTTACATGGGGCATCACGACGATTTTGTACCATTTAGGCTTAAATTCATAACTATCGGCCACCAGATGGTATTTATTGGCGATTTTCGGGGATATATATTTGGCTTTCATGGTGATGATATTTAGGAAAGGATCCCTGAAATATTCCACTCCCATATATTCCAGTTTTTTGCAGATCCGCTCCGTTCTGTCTAAAAGCGAGGCCATTTTATATTTCCACCCCTCAGAACCATGGATCTTGAGGATCATCCACATCGAAACCGCATTGGCCCCCGAGCGACTGCCGCTGAGGGTATAATCTTTTCCAGGGATGTACTGGGCCTCATTGGTACACACATAATGCATGAAACCTTTACGAATCAGGAACAGACCCGTACCGTAAGGAGTCTGAAGCATTTTGTGCCCATCTGCTGTGATGGAGTTGATGTAGGGGTTTTGAAAGGAAAACCTACTTTGATCATTTGTAAACGGATAAATAAAACCACCATATGCGGCATCTACGTGAATTTTGAAGAGCACATTCTCATTGGTGAAAAAATCCCCCAGTCTATCCACATCATCCACCGAGCCAAACATGGTCGTGGAAAGGTTGGCAATCACTATAAAATATTTGACTCCGTTTTTCCTAGCCTCCGCTATCTTGGTGTTGAGCGATTCATCCGTGATCTGGCGGGTGTTTTCATCCACTTGGAGGATGATGCTCTGCAGGCTAAGCAGGTTGCCGCCCTTTGGCATGCTGTAATGGGAGTCTTCAGAATACACCAAGGCGATTTCATGCAGTTTTGCACCGTAGGCCTCTTGAAAATAATTCCTGTAAATCCACATGGCCTCAATATTGGCCTCCGTCCCGCCGGTGGCTACGTAGCCGTCCTGCTCACCCGGATTGCCGTTGAAAATCTCCTCTGCCACTAGTTTGATCAGGTCACGCTCAATTTTTTGGGTGCCTTGAAAAACCTCCAAAACCGATTCCTCGGAAAGTGTATGGCAACCAATGTGGTTCGGGTTGCGGATCATGGCCGACATGAATGGGGCGTCCTTTAAGAAAGGTGCATCAGGGTAAAACTCGGTGGTATCCAGATAGGTGCCCGGGATTCCCAAAATCGGGTGGTCTCCGCGGTAATCCAGATTTTCATCCAGGGCTTTGAAGATATGTTCTTTTATTTCTTCGTGGGATAATTTTTTCCAAAACATATTAGCAAAATGAAAGGGTTAAGATTGGTTCCAAATTTTCCAGGCAGCTTCTGCCTGGAGTTGCAGCATTTCCAAACCATTCTTGGAGAGCCCTCCGCGGGCCTCCACACTTCTCATTAGGAATGTTTTTTCGGGATTATACACCAAATCGTACACCTTGTGCTTGGCGGTGACCGCATCCAGGGGGATGGGCGGCATCACCTCGGTATTGGGATGGGTACCCAAAGGGGTGGTGTTTATGATTAACCTATATTGTTCCAAAATTTCGGGCTTCCTGTTCAATTCATCATACGAATATCCGAGCAAATCGTTACCCGTATTCCTGCTGACAAATTTATAACTCATCCCCAGTTTTTTCAAGGCAAACTCCACAGCTTTGGAAGCCCCACCGGTACCCAAAATCAGAGCTGCGGGCCTTTCAACCCCAAGCCAGTTTACTAAAGATTGCTGGAAACCTAAATGGTCAGTATTGTGCCCGATAAGCCTACCATTCTTTTTGTGGATCACATTTACCGCTCCGATTGCGGAAGCCTCATCGCTTAACTCCTCCAGAAAGGTCATAACCTTTTCCTTATAAGGGATGGTCACATTTAATCCCTCCAGATTTGGACGGGAATGGATCAGAGGGGCAAATTCGGAAAGGCTTTCCAGCTCGAAAAGCTCATAGGTGGTTTCGGCAATTCCCTCTCGGATGAATTTTTCCTGAAAGTATTTTTTGGAAAAAGAATGTGACAAAGGATAACCTATTAACCCGAATTCCCTCATTTTTTGATCATTTTGGCTGCCTGCTCTAGACCGACAACGATAAAAATCCCAATTAAAAAAGCCACTACGGCTAATCCTACTTCAGGATTGTCACCGGTTTGCTCCAAATATTGCTGCGGCCAAATGTTTTTGGTATCCAAGGGCTTTTCCACCCCAGAACTGCTCATCCTGTAGCTTAATACCAACTTCCAAGGCCAGATTTTGTTAATCGACCCCAGCATAAAGCCGGAAAGAAGCGCCAGAGTCAGGGCGTGGTAGTGCTTAAGCAACCAGCTGACCAACCTGCTGAAGCTCAACAAACCGATCACGCAGCCCACGGCAAACAAGCCCAGCTTTATAACGTCCCGCTGGTTTACCGCCTCCAGTATGGCTTCGTATTGTCCTAGAATCAAAAGGATGAAACTTCCGGAGATTCCAGGCAGTATCATGGCACAAATGGCAATAGAACCTGCTATCAAAGTAAAGATCGCTGAATCCGGGCTGCTAATTGGAGGCAACGAGGTAATAAAATAGGCGATGATTATTCCTAAGATCAATGCGATGATCACCGCAATACTCCACCTATTGATTTCCTTTAGAATCCAGATTGCTGAAATCAAAATCAATCCCGTGAAGAAAGACCAGAGCGGAATGGGGTGATTGTCTATCAAATACGTGAGCAATTTGCTCAGCGTGAATATACTGGTGAAAATACCCAGAAAAAGG
Organism: Litoribacter ruber; assembly: GCF_018449405.1. Lineage (NCBI taxonomy): Bacteria > Pseudomonadati > Bacteroidota > Cytophagia > Cytophagales > Cyclobacteriaceae > Litoribacter > Litoribacter ruber. Next base: position 37,488 of record NZ_JAHCMY010000011.1, on the reverse strand, counting down.
GCCAATAAAAACGGGCCATTCACATGACGCCACAGCGCCTTCAGGTCAAAACTGAATAGGAGTTTAGCGGCCGTGGCGTCCACGGATTTTATACTGTCGAGCAGTTCCTCATAAATTCCGGTAATTAGGGCAATCGACCCCCCAGATACGCCTGGTACAATATCGGCCCCACCCATGCCCATACCTTTCAAATAGGTCAGCAGGTATTTTTTAAAATAATTCATGAAAGATGCTAGGATTAAAAAAGCTGTGCAGGAATTGCACAGCTTAGTTTTTTTGATTAATTATTTTTCCAGAAAATGGTCAAAAGTGTCCCCTCTCAAGCCCAACCGGATAGTTTCCAGTGGAATGATCTCATTGGGTGCGATATTTCCCAAATTTACATTGGAACCTATAAGTTTGATAAACCAAACCTGTTGGGCTTTTTGTGGAGCTTCCCAAATGATCTTATCTTCAGGAATCTGGGTCAGGATTTCTTCCACTAGGCCTTGTCTTACTTCCCCGCTGTCGCGGAAAAGCCCGACATTCCCACCTTCACGTGCTTCACCGATTACTTTCCAGGCTCCCGCATCCAACTCCTTCCGCATCTGCTCAATCCATTTGTAAGGAGGAATGATCTTGGCAGCATCCTTGGATCCCACTTCTGAAAGGACCGTTACGTCTTGGGCCAGGGTTTTGATATACTCACATTTTTTTTTGTGATCCAAAACAATTGACCCATCAGAAACCTCTGCGAATGAAAGCTCATATTTTTCCAACACCTTTCGGTAATCGTCAAACTGGTCTCTGATCACAAAAGCTTCAAACAAAGTACCACCAAAATAAACGGGAATATTGGCCTGCTTGTACAGCCTTAGTTTTTCATCAAGTTGCTTGGTCACATATGAGGTAGCCCAACCAAGTTTTACAATATCTACAAAATCGCCTGCTGTCTCGATAAGATCGCTTACCTCACGCAAGCTTAGGCCTTTGTCCATGGCCATAGTAAATCCCGTGGTACGAGGCTTTTCAGTACGCACAGGAATGTTTTTTAGGACATAATTCATTCTACAAAATTTAAGGTAATAGTTTAATAGGCTATTATTCTTTTGCCGACCCGTCCTTATATTGAGCAATAATCTTGTAAATGGAGGTCTGATGCCTAATTTCGGGCATCAACTCATACAGGAGCTCATGTCGTTCAAAATTCAAAGTTAACGCATTTTCCAAAAATGAAAAGGCTTCTTTGTATTTACCCGTCTTAATGAAATAAACTACTAACCTATAATATAACTCGGCTTCCTCAGGCAGCTCCTCAATTCCCTCCTTTAATACATCCACAGCTTCCTCAAACCTGTTTTGATCAAAATAAATGATCGAAAGGTTTACATAGGCCTCCATGATGCCCGGTTCCAAATTAATAGCCTCCTCGTAGGCCTCGGAACTGGCGTGCAGGTTACCTAAATTGTACTCGGCATCTGCAAGACCTACCCAGTAATTCGCATTTTCAACACCAAGATTGATGGCTTTTTTGAAATAATGGATGGCTTCAAAGAACTTGTCCTTTTTGAGCATGCACATGCCCAACCCAAACCAGGCATCGTCGTATTCCGGATCCAGTTTGGCTGATTTTTTAAAATATTTGAATGCCTGGTCTATTTGGTCGAGCTTTTCATAAGCCGCGGCCAAATAACAGCAGTTTTCCGCATTGGCACCCTCACAATTGATGGTGTTTTGATAAGCCTCCAACGCCAGATCAAACTGTTTGGTGTTCATGTAGGCATTGCCCAAGTTGAAATAGGCAGAGGCAAAAGTGTCGTCTATCAAAAGGGCGTAATCATAGGCATGAATGGCCTCTTCAAATCTTCCCAGCCGGTTGTACACCACGCCCAAATTGTACCAGGCGCCCGCACTATAGGGATCCTGATCGATAAACTCTTTATAAAAATCGAGAATTTCGTCAAAGGAACCTTCTTCTTCGGTAATCATGGCCAGTTGGAACAGGGCGTCCTCATGGTTGATCCGAAGCTTTACGGCCTCTTTGTAGGCTTGGATGGCATTTTTCACCTGCCCATCGGCACGGTAAAAGTTCCCCAGGCTATAGTACACCTCAGCTTTATCATCTGCCAAGGGCAGGAAGTTTTCCAGCAATTGGATGGCCTCTTTTGGGCTGCCACTTAGAAGATACCCGTTGCTCAGGGCGAGCACGATCTCCTCATTGTTGGGTGAAATGTTGTTAATTTGTTCGAGTATTTCCATGCCCTCCTCCAATTCGTCATTGAAGATCAGGCTTTGAGCCTTTAACAGCTTGATTTCTATTGAAAACGGAAATTTCTCCAGAGCAAGGTCGCTGGCCTTTAAGGCCTTCTTGTATTTGCTCGCGTCAAAGTAATAGCGGATGATGTCTTCCAGCTGCTCCTCGTCGAAGAACAGATCTAGGTTAGCCTTGAGAGAATCTTCAAATTTCTGCACAAGCGCTTTTTCCTCATCCCTATTGTGATCAAAATCTCCAGTCATCGAAAGTAATTTAGAATATAGTCATTAAGATACCAATAAAATTGATACCCCCTAACAAGCCATGGTTAATTTTTACCTGGGCCTATTAATCCAAATCACAAAACCTCAGCCAAGTTGTTTTCGTTCACTTCGGGCCCACTCCAAGGTCTCCTTTAGGGGCGTATATCGAAAGTTGAGGAGCTTCCCGACTTTTACATTGTTAAAAACTATGGGAAACTGGGCTGCTCTGACCGCTTTTTTGCTGAAGCTGGGGGCATTTTGGGTGAACAGGCCTTTAATTTTGAAGAAGTAATCGGCAAACCTTATCAACCTGCTCGGAACCGGCCACTTGGGGGCTTTCCTATCCAACACCTCAGCGGTGGATTTAAAAAATTCAGCGTAAGAAATGCCTTCCTTGTTAAGAATAAACCTTTCTCCCCAGGCGTTCTTCTGAAACAGCTCTGCGGTAATCTCAGCCGCATCTCTTACATCTATATAGTTCACATTTCCCTTAGGAAAGAATTTCTTTTCCTGTAGCACATATTCATAAATGGCCGTGCTGCTTCTGTTATCATCGACTTTGCCCAAAAGAACGGATGGGTTTACCACTATAACATCAAGCCCCTCCTGGGCGCCTCGCCAGGCCTCAAGCTCTCCCAGGTATTTTGAAATGGCATATGGGGTATTTAGGTCAGAGGTGACCCATTTTTCCCGCTCGTCCATCAGCAACTTCTCGGGATTGCGCCCAATAGCGGCAACTGAACTCACATGAATCAACTTTTTGATCCCTTGGCCCAGCATCACATTGACCACATTGGCAGTACCCTCCACGTTGACTTTCAAAAGCTTCTCCTCGTCACCGTTGCGGAACGACACCATCCCGGCAGAATGGATGACCACATCCATGCCCTCAAATGCCTCTTCCATCGACTGGTAATCGTTGATATCGCCTTCATGCCAATGAATTTGTTCATTGATTTCAGCGAGTAGATCAAGTTTGCTTTCTGCACGCTTTAATCCATGGATTTCACCTAAAGGCAGAAACGTCTTGGCTAGGTAACTTCCAAACAGACCCGTGATGCCTGTAATCAATATTTTCATAGGGAGCTGTTCAGCAGCGGCAGGGCTCTGAGTTTGTGATAATATTTATGCATGGTGAGGTCCTCTAGCGCATCCAGGTACTTGATGTTATGGGCATCGGTTCCCAGCAGCATCACCTGCTTGGCATCTACGAGCCTTTCTGCAAATTTTTTGACGGCTTTTCCGTAATACCCTGTGTAGGATAGCAAATTGGCCTGAAAGAGAATACCACGATCCATTAGGGATTTGAGGAGCTTTTCGTCATTGTGAAGGTAAAGATATCTCTCTGGATGGGCAAAGATGGGGGTGTATCCTTGAAGCTCCAGGGCAAAAAAGCTTTCCAAAAGCATCTGAGGCTTGCTCATAAAGCCGGTTTCCACCAGCACGTATTGGCCACCCATGGTTAGGAGCTTTTCCCCGGCCTCCACTTTTTGCATGAAAATCTCATCCAAATAGTACTCGGCAGCGGCCTCGATCTCCACATCCACATCGTATGCTTTGAGCGCGGCCCGAAGGTCATCCAGACCGGTAAGAATGGTACCTGGAGAGTTTTTGTAAAACTCGGTCATGATATGGGGAGTAGTGATGATCTTCTTGATGCCCAGCTTCACCAGCCGGCCGATCATGGTAATCGATTCATCCATACTCTGGGAACCATCGTCGATTCCTGGGATCAGATGGGAATGCATATCCACCCCCAACCAGCTTAAATCAAGCGCTTCACGTTGTTTTGTTCCCGATCCTAATAATAAGTCTAATAATGACATCAAAGTCCTCCTCCACTATCTTTTACAAATTCCTTTAAACTTGGCAACAAGATATCCTTATCAGAAAGAATAGGGTTTTCCACCTGCCAATCTATTGCCAGATCAGCATCGTCCCAAATGACTCCCCCTTCTGATTCCTTGTTGTAATGATTGCTGCAGCGGTAACTAAAGACGGTGTCTTCCAAAGCAGCAAAGCCGTGGGCAAATCCGGCCGGCAAATAAAGCATATTATGCTGTTGATCATCCAGGACAACCGCATGATGCATGCCAAAAGTAGGTGAGTTTTTTCGCAAATCCACACATACTTCCCAAACTTTGCCTACGATCACCCGGGCCAACTTGGCCTGGGCGAAAGGCTCTTTCTGGAAATGCAGCCCCCTGATGGTGCCTTTCTTGGAAAAAGACTGGTTTTCCTGCACCCAGATTTCCGCGATTCCATTTTTCCGGAGCAGATCCTCGCGGAAAACCTCCAAAAAATACCCCCGCTCATCCGAAAAAGCCCTAGGGTAGATTTCATAAACTCCTTGTATGAAGACTTGTTTTATTTCCATGCTGAACAAAAATGCGAAAAAGAGCCTTAACTTTATGTACACAAAGCTAACATTCTACCGAAGATTTGCAACCAAGGGGAATGTAAGTGGTATTTTTATTGTTATCCTTACCATGTGGGCACAAGCCCAATTTAATAGACTGTAAATATAGTAAATGAGTAAATATTCTCGAAAATTAAAAAAACTCTATGATACCGCCCCCGTAGAGGAAACGGCGGTATTGGTAGGATTGATCCATCAAAACCAAAGCGAGCAGCAGGCCCAAGAATATCTGGACGAGCTGGCCTTCCTGACCGAAACGCTCGGTGCCCGTGCCGTTTATAGGTTTACCCAAAGAATGGAAAGGCCGGATGTACGCACTTTTGTGGGCTCCGGTAAGCTTGAGGAAATCCAGGCCTACGTCAAGCATTTTGAGGTGGACATGGTGATCTTTGATGACGATCTTTCGGCCTCCCAGATGAGAAACTTGGAAAATGAGCTGAAAGTGAAGGTTTACGACCGTTCACTTTTGATCTTGGATATCTTTCTGAAAAGAGCGCAAACGGCCCAGGCAAAGACCCAAGTGGAACTGGCCCGGTATCAATACCTTTTGCCAAGACTGACCCGGATGTGGACCCACTTGGAAAGGCAGCGAGGCGGTACGGCCACTAGGGGTGGTGCCGGTGAAAAGGAAATCGAAACAGATAAAAGGGATATCCGAAACCAGATCACCCTGCTCAAAGACAAGCTAAAGAAAATCGAAAAGCAGGGGGAAACCCAGCGTAAAGGACGGAAAGGTATAGTTAGGGTCGCCTTGGTAGGATATACCAACGTGGGTAAAAGCACCCTGATGCGCCTGATGACCAAGGCTGATGTATTGGCTGAGGATAAACTTTTCGCTACGGTGGATGCGACAGTAAGAAAGGTGGTTTTGGAAAACATTCCATTTTTGCTTTCCGATACGGTAGGTTTTATCAGAAAACTCCCCACCCACCTAATCGAATCCTTCAAATCCACATTGGATGAGATCCGGGAGGCCGACATTCTGGTGCATGTGGTGGACATTTCCCATCCCAACTTTGAGGATCATATCAATGTGGTAAACCAAACCTTGACTGAGATAGGCGTTTCCAACAAGCCTACCATTTTGGTGTTCAATAAAATCGACTTGGTGCCCAAAATGCCTTCCGAGGAAGAACTTCTTCATATGACGGAGCACGAAATCGAGGAAGCCAATTTCTTGGACTTCGATAAGCTTGAGGAGAGTTACACTAAGAAAATGGGGATCCCGCCGGTATTTATGGCCGCTGAAGACGGTACAAATATTGAAAAACTGAGATATAGCTTGGTGGATGAAGTTAAAAAGCATCACATAAAAATCTACCCTAACTACCTCGAAGACGAGACTATTGACCTTTCACAATTCAGGGACATGGAATAGAATTAACAAAACGGGAAGCCAATCGGTTTCCCATTTTTATTTAATATAATCCGCAGATTTCTTCGGTCTTCCGTTCCGCCAATCAAGAGAAATTGGCAAATGGCATTATCGCGAATAATTAAATTTTATATCATTTCATCCGGATTCGCCAGTCCTTCGGGTAATAATTGTTGACACGGTTCCCGATATTTTTTATCCAGCCCAGCGGGAGTGTTTCAAATGTAACCAGATGCCAGCCTTCTTCCGAAGTAGGCAGCTCAAAATCCTCCTTGCGCAGATAGCTGAGGGCTTGCTCCCTAGTCAGCTCCAATTTTGAAAAACCTTTCTTCTCAATTAGGCTAAGGGCAAATTCATGGGTAGGCAGAAACTGTTCGCCGCTGACTTTTCCCAACTCCACTCCGAAGTATTTCACATTCAGGCTTTTTGTCAATTGCTCAAAATGTGGGGCATACCAACTGTCCATTAGAAAAAGGCTTCCTTTGAGTTCGTAAAACTCAAATTCATTCTCCAATCCCAATAACTCCTTGACTTTCTCCTTTTGTCCGCTGCGCGAAAGAAAAGGGTGTTTGAAATCTTTCTGCTTTTTGACTGGCAAAACATAGGCATCATCCGGCCGCCTGAGGACGGTGATAAAAAAGCCTTCCCCCTGCACTTTGTGGGGATAGAATCTATATCCAAAATATGTCTGACCCTCAACCTCCACTTCAGTTTCCACTATCCCCCATTCTGGCTGAATAGAAATCCTTACCGGCTCAAAGGCAAATTCTTCGGTGAGGTATCGGAGGTTTTCCTCGTTTTCCTTTTCGTTGAAAGTACAGGTGCTGTAAAGAAGATAACCGCCTGCTGCCACCAGCGCACCTGTGGCATTAAGAATGCGTTCCTGCCTGGCTGCGCAGATTTCCACATGCTCAGGAGACCATTCGTTTCTTGCCTGCGCATCCTTGCGAAACATTCCCTCCCCAGAGCAGGGGGCGTCAATCACCAAAAGATCGAAAAAGCCCTCCAAGTCTTCAAAGTGGGAAGGGTCATTATTGGTAACCACCGTATTGCCCAGGCCCCACTTGATCACGTTTTCTTTGAGAATGTTAGCCCGGGACTTGATGACCTCATTGGCTACCAACAGGCCGTCGTTGCCCAAATAGCTGCTAAGCAAGGTCGATTTGCCCCCGGGTGCGGCACAGAGATCCAGGTAAATGCCTTTGGGGGCGTTTACGCTTTCCAAAATATGGGAAATGAACATGGAGGAAGACTCCTGAACATAATATGCCCCTGCGTGGAATAGCGGGTCAAGGGTAAATGAGGGCCTACTTTTGAGAAAGTATCCATGAGTGGCCCACGGAATTGGCAGACCGGGGGGATTATCCGCATTCCATTTGTAGGGGTTGGTCCTGATGGAGGTTTGGGGATCACCTTCCAAGGCCTGGAAAAACTCCTGGCTTTCCTCAGCCCCGAGTTGCTCTTGAATGGTACGCTTAAATGCTGAGGGAAGCTTATTGGAGGCTTCTGACATTATGGATTAGGCTGATTTTAACTTTAGTTCGCCTTTTCTCTTGACGATCTTTAGGGCAAAATATTCGTTGATGAAGCTCTTGCAGCGGTTTTCAGAGAATTCAGCCCTGCTTTCCGTATCGAATAGCAATGTCATCCTCAACATGGTCTTCACATAGGATTCATGCTGGCCAAGTTCTTTCATCCACATGACAAATTGAGCAGCCCAGTCGTCCTGATATTTCTCCAAATGGGAACGGCCATCGAACAACAATTCAAGCTGGTTGTCTCCAAACTTGTAGCGGTAAATACCGGCAAGCTGGTTGTAAATCACCTGAATGCGGTCTTTTGGAAATTCCGCCGTTTCCATAATCTGGCGGTAAGTATTGTCCATCAATCCTAATGGATTAAAAAGTCGGGTATAGGAAGCCTTCAGCTCCTTTACCATCACATCAAGCAGCTGGGGCTCCAAACTCGTTTGGGCCTGACGCAGAATGTAATTTTTATCTAAGGGGAATAATTTCTGGATCATTTTACGGACAAATTCGATGCAAATTAAACCTTTTATTACAAAAATGAAAAAGAACCTCCATCAATCCGGCTTTTGAAAGAATAATTAGCCTCCACTCCGGTTGAAAGAAAAGAGCATTGAAACTTTCGCTCCAATGCTCTTTTATCCAAAATAGTGCTAGAATTATCGGGCTGACTGCGGGCTGATGGTCTGCCCGAAGAAAATCGAGTTCATAAACAGTTTGTTGGTTCCAAACCAGAATGCTCTGAAGTTTGGATTATCAACAAATCCGACCACACGGCCCCTTCCCACGGAGGCTACCCTTACCCCACCAGTGTTCTTCATTTTTTCCAAGTTGGCAGGAAAAACATATCCAGAAGCTAAAGGCTCATCCGTGTAGACAACCGGGTTTGCATATGGGTTGTCAGAAAGCTCCATGAATTGGTTACTGCTTCTGAAGGTGTACATTTCAGGCTTGTAGTAACCATAGTTTACCGGGTGGGTAGTGTCCAATTTTACATTGAAAATAGCTCCACCTGTAACTTGAGCTCCCGTGGTGTTTCTCATATCTGCATAACTGAGTTGCTCCGCCGGCTTCTCTTCTTTTTCATCCTTGAAGGAAAATTTTGCCACATCCTGCTGGTTTAACCAAGTCAAAGCATTCCCTCTGGCGATCACGGTATTGCCAGCCGAAGCCCAGTCCTTAAGTTTTTCCGCGCCGTTTTTTCCCAAGCTACTGTAGTTTCCGTTGGCCATTACAATTACATTGTAGCGGTTAAGGTCAGTACGGTTAAAGTTTTTCATCGGCAGCAGCGTGATCGGCATTTCAAAACGCTGGTCGAGTAAGTGCCAGATCTCACCGGCCTCGTTGCTGTACACTCCGCCATCAACCAACAGTGCAATGGAAGGTTTTTCTAACACATCAATGCTTGGGGAACCTAAGTTAGCTCCTTGGGTATACCCAGAACCAATGGCGTAAAAATCCACGCCAGTTTCCTCGGCTATTTTCTGAATCGTCTGGTGCATATTGGGATCAGCTTCTGCCCCATGGCCTTGGCTGACCAAGATAGTCCCCCTTCTGAAGGATTTCCCCTCTTCAACATTAAACTCAGTATGACTCACGCGAAGCATGTAGCCTTTCTCCATTAATTTATAAGCTGCTTTTGGCGCATAATATTCACTCCACTCAAAAGCATAAGCATATGCCCCAGAATCTCCAATCACCTCACCTTTAGGCATCTCAAAATCCGCTTTAGTCACTTCCTCCACTTCAGCGAGATTCATAATCCTGCTGTTCAATTTCATGTAATCCAGGTTGAAGGCCATGGGCAGGGTCCAGGCGGAAACATCGTAGAACAAGCTGTCCTCAAATTCAGTCCTCTCCTCAAACATCCCCTTGATCAGCTTGTACTGAGGCTGGTTCAACGGTACCACAAAAGCTTTTTCGGCTTGAAATTCTTTTCCGTTTACAGTAATATCCTGCTTTAGTTTATAAAGATCAATTTCATGATGCAAAATCATGTCGGCAAGGTGGTGGGACCGGGACTTATCATCCAAATCGCCAAAAATGATGGCTTTGTTCGGGTCATTGCCAAATTCACTCGCTGCATCTTTGTAGAAGTCCCTCATATAGGTATTCATCTCCTGGCGCATTTCCTTGGCCGCCTCAAAAGAGGAAAGCGAGGTGGTAAACTGGTTGCGGATAGTGAACGGGAAGGATAGAGGTCCAAAAACGCTCTCCTGCAGGTGGCCTCTAGAGGAAGCCTGCTCAAATAAAATCCCTACTGCCCCTTGTACATCTGGGTAAGTAGAACCCTTGCCGTAATAAAAATCGTCAAAACTTTCCTGGGTATAATAAAGCGAGCCGATTTTATCCAAATGTTTGGCATGATACTGGGCGATTTTTTCGGTCAGTTCAAAATTCCTTTTTGGTGTAAGCGGGTGGTTTCTACTAGGTATTCCCGGCTGAAAGAAATAAGTGCTGTTGGTGCCCATCTCGTGGAAATCCAATACGATATTTGGCTTCCAATCCTGGATTTTTTCGATTCTCCCTCTGGATTCAGGGTGCTGAACCGGCATCCAGTCACGGTTAAGGTCAAACCAATAATGATTCGTTCTCCCTCTCGGCCAAGCTTCATCAAACTCCCTGGAATTGGGGTCGCCGTTCATGTTGTAACTTTTGTGGGAATTGACCCAAGAAGCAAACCTGTTAATACCATCCGGGTTAATAGCCGGGTCAAGCAGGATGATCATATCCTTGAGGTCTTCCTCAATTTCCTGAGCCGCGGCAAAGTGATACAAAGCCAATAAGGAGGCGTTGACCCCACTTGGCTCATTTCCGTGGACAGAATAGCCCATCCACATCACAATCGGCATGTTATCTATATCCACATTGCCCGATTGCCTAGAGTCACGAAGACGCTTTCGGTCGGCTTTGATATCGGGGATGCGGGAAAAGTTATCCGGATGGGTAATCGTCAGGACCAACAGCGGGCGCTGCTCATACGATCTAGCGTATTCTTCGAGTTGAACTCTTTCTGAAGCATCAGCGACAGCTTTCATGTACATCACCACTTGGTCGTGGCTCACATGCCAGTCTCCCACCTGAAAGCCCAAAACATCCTTGGGCGTGGGGATCTCTTCTTTGTAAGTGAAATTTCCTTGTAAATAATAATCCAAATCCACCTGTGCATTTGCTTGAACAAACACTAGGCAGAACAATAGACTGAAAATTTTTCTCATTATAAAATTTTTAGGTTTTTTTATTCCCGTAATTTTCCTAATATTATAATCCTTTCGATTTAATAAATAGGAACGGGACTTCAAGCTGCTAAATTATAATCCTTGAAAGAAGAATTTTATTTTGGATGGCTATAATACTTGATTACTAACTTTTAACTGCTTTGAAATGGAAACATTTTTTCACTCCTTGTCTGCAGTAGTGGTTCTTGGAATTCTGTATGTGCTATTTTGGATAATCACCATCGTGCATGCTGCCCGGGCAAATTATAGAGATGAGATATCGCGAGTGGTTTGGATTGTCATCATCGTGATCTTTCAGGTGGTGGGACCTATTTTGTATTGGGTGTTGAGCAAAGAAAACAAAATATCTGAAAACTAATGTTTAGAATCGGACCGGATGGTTTTCCGTTTTTATGGGGCATACTTGGGGTGTTGTATCTTGTATTCTGGATAATGACACTTGTGGACGCGGTACGCTCAAATTTCCGCGACCCTACCATGAAAATTATCTGGATTCTGATAATTCTCCTGGCACAGGTCTTCGGGCCAATTCTATATTGGCTGCTTTCCCCAAAGCAGAAAGTTTAGCAAACTTATTCCTTATATTGATAAAATAGCTGGCCCAAGGCATCACCGATATCATTGTACCTGAATTTGTAGCCGGCCGATTGTATCTTGAGGCTTGACACTTTGTTACCGCCCAGCACCATTTGTGCCATCTCCCCCAGCACCACTCTCAGCACCGCTTTGGGCACACCTACATTTACAAATGGCTTGCCTTTGGCTTTGGCAGCTTTTTCTGTCAACTCCCGGTTGGTTACAGGCTTTGGCCCAACGGCGTTGTAAACCCCATGGACGGAATCATTGAATAAAGCATGGCGGAACATCCGGGCAAGATCGCTCAAGTGGATCCAGCTCATAAACTGTTCTCCCGTTCCAAGCGGGGCAGCCACGGGTGGCCTCAAGATTTCGGAAAGCGCCCCACCTTCACTGGCCAAAACGATTCCAATTCTCAACATCACGGTGCGTATGTGTAGGGATTCAAAATGCTTCACCTCCTTTTCCCACTTTTTAACCACTTCTGCCAAAAAATCATCTCCAGGCTTGTCTTCCTCATTTAACAAGGTGTCACCCGTGTCCATCCCATAATACCCCACAGCACTTGCCGATACGATTACCTTTGGTTTTTCTTCCTCGGTGCGGGCAGCTTCAAACAGCAAACGGGTGGACTCAACCCGGCTGTCGAGGATTTCCCGTTTCCGTTTTTCAGTCCAGCGCTTATCGGCTACCCCGGCCCCGGCGAGGTGTATAATGGCGTCAGCCCAGCGCATGGCGTAGGGGTCTATTTCCTGTTTCTCCACATCCCAGATGAAGGTTTTTCGGCCTTCCTTCGGACTGCGGCTCAGCCAGGCGACTTCATAATCTTCCCTTTCCAGTTGTTCGGTGATTTTTTTGCCGACAAGACCGGAACCTCCGGTAATCAAAATCTTTTTCATATAGCCAAGTTTAGGTGATAGTTAAACATAGGAAAAAATGCAAGGATTAGCAAAAGCTTAATACTGGTATTTAATCCTTGCTTGTTTTTTACTATTTTACCTAGATTTATTAATCTAAATTGAATTTAAATCTTATAAGTGAAAATTTTTATTCCGTTAATGCACAATGGCAAAGCTTTTGATATATTTCCCAATGAAGTTTTGAACCGGAGGATCAATCTGGAAAATGAATAAAAAAAGTTTTTTTTGACATCTGTGTAAAACTTCTTACAGGCACAAATGTTGAAGCATTTAACCAAATAGTTCACTTAAATAACTAACACTATGTACACAAAAAGAAAATTATTCACCTTTGGAGTTGCCGCTTCCCTATTTGCTATGGTGGCTTGTGATGCTGACAACAGGCACGATCAAGTAGAAAACTTCCGTGACGACTACAGAGACTGGGAGCAAGATTATCAGGAAAAAGATAGGGACATCGAAGAAAAGAGAAGAGAAATCGATGCTTGGTACAACGATAACAGAGACAGAGCTAACGATGCTGGGATCGGAACTGACACCAACCGTGACGATGACAGAGAAGTAGTGACTGATGCCAACACTTATCAGCAGCTAATGTCCAGAAGAGATGAGATGAACCAGAAGCATCAAGCCATGAAAGAGGAGCACAAAGCTCTAATGGACAAGCATAAGTCTTTCATGAACAGAAATGACTTGACTACCATGAGCGATGACGAGTGGGATAACCAGAAAGACCTAATCAGAAGCGATCAGGACAGAATGGAAAATGATCAAGACAGAATGAAGGATGAGATTGGTACTTTGAAAGACGAAGTAGATAACGTAACCGACACTAGAGATAGAGATGATGCCGGTACGAGAGATACAAGAACCAACACTCAAACTCAACAACAACCACGTAACTAATTAGCCTAAAAGTCTAATACAAGAAGCTGTGTATATGATAATACACAGCTTTTTTTCACTTCAAGATTTCAATTTTTCACTTAAACTATATAAACGTATGTTTACAAAATCACAATTGTTTGCCACTAGTTTAGCTGCATCCGTATTTGCTTTGGCCTCCTGTGAGGGAGACAACAGGACTGATGAAATCAACGATAAAAGAGAAAGCCATGCAGAATGGATCGAGGATTACCAGGAGCGGGACAGGGAAATTACTGAAAAAAGAGCTGAAATAGATCAGTGGTACACCGGCCGTGAAACCCAAGCCCAAGGCACAGCTACACAAGGTCAGCAAGGAACTGCCGCTCGTCAAGGCACAACTCAACAGAATCAGCAAGACCAGGTGGTCTCCGACCCTAACACCATGGAGCAGCTGATGTCCAGAAGAAACGAGATGTATCAGAAGCATGATGCCATGAAAACGGAGCATAAGGCGATTATTGATAAGCATAATTCCTTTTTCAACCGTGAAGATCTGACCACCATGAGTGATGATGAGTGGAACAACCAGAGAGATCTATTGGAAAGTGACCACGATCGCATCGAGGAGGATCAGAAGCACATGAAGGATGAGCTTGATGAGTTGAAAAGCGAATTGGATAACCTAACAGAAAACCGGGACGCTCCAGCTAACCAGCAAAATCAACAGCAAAGACCTAGAAACTAAGATCATGCAGTCCGCAACCATTCAGGAGCTGCGGACTGTCTTCTTTTTATCAAAAAACAGGTAAATTTGCGATCCGAATTTCAGCGCTTGGCCCAAGTAGCTAATCGCGAGATGATTTCTACATTTAACTAGCTTTGATGAAATATTTAATTTTTACTCTTTTATTAATCACCCTCCACTCACCCCTTATAGCCCAAGAAAGGGATACCATACCTGAAGACAGAGGGGCAGTAGAAAGACTGAAATACAAACAGGCGCCTGGCCTGGCTCTGGCCGCCTCCAAAATATACTTCTCAGACAAAAGATATAGTATTTCCGGTTTTGGCGAGGCTTCTTTCGTCAATTACCAGGGTCCAAAGGACACCCAAGCTGGAGACCTTGAGTTATATTACACCAACTTGTATAGGTTCGCCACTTTTTTTGGATATAGGCTGCGAGACAATTTAATCTGGAATTCAGAAATTCAAATTGAATACCTCCATGATGGCACCAACGAATCCCACACGGAATTTGTTTTTGAGGCATTTGTAGATTACCTGTGGCAGGATTATCTCAATGTGAGATTTGGTTTTTTGCCCCTGCCCATTGGCTATGTCAACAATAATGATGAGCCTGTGATGTTTTACTCGGTCAACCGTTCAGAAGTGGAACGGCTGATCAACCCTACCACATGGATTGAATTGGGTGCCATGTTTTATGGCTCCTTGGGTGCAGACTGGAGTTATGCGTTGGGGGTATCCCAAGGCTTAAATGCCTCCCAGTATCTGAGTGGCACATGGATCCGTCAGGGCAGGGAAATCACCTTCAACATTCCCCGACGCTTATCTTTTACTCCCCAAATCACCTACACAGGCATCCCTGATTTGGAAATGAGCGCCTCCGGTTTTATTGGCAATTCGGGTAAAGACCATACTGTAATGGCAAATGGAGTCGAAAGAAATATCGATGCTCCGGTTAGAATATTGACTGGATTTGTTAAATACGACTGGGGCAATTGGAGATTTGTATCGGTGGGTTCTACTGGCAGTCTTGGCCAGACTGAGGAGATATTTGAGCTTACACGTCAAAGCGAGGGCATCCCACAAGTAATGGGGACCAGCACGTATGGATACCTTTTTGAACTAGGATACAACATCCTCCCCCATTTTGGTAAAAGAAAATTACCAAGTGAAGGATTTTTGCACAACACCGGGGAATTCAAGCTTCCCATATTTGTCAGGTTTGAAAGACTGAATACCCACAGACGCTTTAACCAGGATTTGGCCAGGGGGATTAACCCGATTTTCCCAACTAATTTAACTCCTAACCCGGGAGAACAAATCGGGTTTACTCCCAGTAATTTGAGAATATGGACAGTAGGGGCAAATTTCAACCCAAAGGAAAACATTGTTTTAAAAGGTAATTACCAGTTTAGAAACAACATCACCGACAATCCTGAAGCATTGCAGGAAGGAAACAGGATAGAGTTTGGGTTTGGATTTATTTTCTAGATTTCTCCAATTCCAGTCTCAGATTTTCTTTAATCAATTTCTCTCACATTCAAGGGGATACGAGATTTGTTTATTGATTTTTAAATATTATTAAACATTTTTCCTTCAAAAAACATTATCAATGAGCTGATGAAATCGTCAGCTCATTCTGTTTTATAGCATGTTTAGAAATACACTTCTGCTTTTCTCCATCCTCTGGATGATGCCACTTTTTATTTTTGCCCAAGGTGGCGAAATAAAGGGTAGAGTTTATAATCCTGCCAACAACCAACCGGTACCATTTGCCAATGTTATCGTACTGGGCACCGATCAGGGCACCGTCACGGATGAGGAGGGGCGGTACTTGATCCAAAATATTGAACCGGGGCTTTATAATGTAAGGGCTTCTTTTGTGGGCTTCCGCTCCAAAACCATCTTTGAGGTCCAGGTTACGCGGGCTAGGGCACTTCAACTGGATTTTGAGCTGACCGAAGATGCCTCGGATTTAGATGAAGTGGTTGTAAGCTCGGAATTCACACGATCAGACGACACTCCGATTTCAGCTCGGCGACTCAACACCAATGAAATAGAACGCTATCCGGGCGGGAACAGGGACATTAGCCGGGTGATCCAGGCCTTGCCAGGTGTGGCCAGTACGGCTAGCTTCAGAAATGACATCATTATTAGGGGCGGGGCACCCAATGAAAACAAGTTCTTTGTAGACGAAATTGAAGTCCCGGTCATCAACCATTTTGCCACACAGGGATCAAGCGGTGGGCCTGTGGGCATACTAAATGTAAACCTGATTAAGAATGTGGATGTGATCAGCGGCGGCTTCCCGGCTGACCGGATGAACGCGTTGAGTTCCTTTTTTGAATTTGAGCTGAAAGAAGGCCGAAGGGACAAGATGTTTACCCAACTTACCGTAGGAGCAAGTGAGTTGACACTGTCCAACGAGGGACCCTTGACAGAAAAAACCACTTACAACGTTTCCATCAGAAGGTCTTATTTGCAGGGACTTTTCCGCTTGCTAGGCTTGCCGTTTTTGCCCACCTTCAATGATTTTTTGGTCAAAACCAAAACCAAGTTTGACGACAAAACCGAGCTTACTTTGATAGGTTTGGGTGCCATTGACAATTTCAGGCTGAATTTTGATGTGCCCTCGGATGAAACAGATGAAGAAAGGGAAAACAGGTTGTACCTATTAGACAACCTCCCCATTCAGAGTCAGTGGAATTACGCCACCGGGGCAAAGCTGCGCAGGTATAGGGATAACGGCTATTGGACTTTTATCCTGAGCCGAAATATGCTTAACAACCGGGCTTTCAAGTATGCGAATAACGACGAAAGCCGCCCTGAAAACCTATTGACGGATTATCTTTCCCAGGAAAGCGAAAATAAGTTTAGGGTGGAAAACAGCATTTTTGGCAAAGGCAGCACTTTGAAATATGGACTTAATTATGAATTCAGCCGCTATTTCATCCGAAACTTTGACCGAGCAAGCCTTTCCCAGCAGCAGCAGGTTATAAATATCAATGCCACTTCGTTTTTCAACAGCTATGGAGCATTTATCCAAGGCTCGAAAAATTACCTGAACGATCGTCTTCTGATTAGCGGGGGGGTGAGAATGGACGGAAGTGATTTTGGTGCAACGGCCCAAAATCCGTTAAACCAGATCAGCCCGAGAGCTTCCATCTCTTATCAGCTAAAGCCAAATTTCTTCTGGACGGCCAATGCGGGGATATACTACCAAAAACCACCTTACACGATTTTGGGCTTTCGAAACAACGAAGGCGAGCTGGTAAATCAGCAGAATGACGTTAGGTTCATCAGAGCCACCCATGCCATCACAGGATTGGAGTGGCAAGTCCCCGACAAAAACAGGAGATTTACCGCAGAGGCCTTTTATAAATTTTACCAAAACTACCCCACCTCAATCAGAAACGGCATCGCTTTAGCCAACCTGGGAGCAGACTTTGGGGTGATCGGAAATGAGCCGGTCAATTCTGATGCGGAAGGAAGAGCTTACGGCTTGGAGCTTTTGGCCCAGCAAAGGCTATTCAACGGTTTTTATGGAATTGCAGCCCTCACCTTGGTGAGAAGCGAGTTTACAAACCCCAACACAGAAGGCTTCCTGCCATCTGCTTGGGACAACCGCTACATTGTGTCCCTGACAGGGGGAAAGCGCCTGAAAAATGATTGGGAATTAGGAGCCCGCTGGAGATTCTTGGGAGGCACCCCATTCACGCCTTTTGACCTTGAGGCGTCTGCATTGCGATCAAACTGGGACGTAAGAGGCGTAGGCTTGCTGAATTTCAACCAGATCAATGCTTTCAGATTGAGCAGTTTTCACCAACTTGATCTAAGAATCGACAAGAAATATTTCTTTGACAAATGGAACCTCAACTGGTACGTGGACATTCAAAACGCTTACAACTTCCGCGCTGAACAACCTGATATCCTTGTTCCTGAAAGGGATGCCACTGGGGCCTTGGTGATCAACCCTGAAAACCCGGATCAGTATGTACTGAGGTCGGTAGCCAACCCAGCTGGCACCATATTGCCTACGATAGGGATAATTGTGGAGTTCTAAAGGGCAAACAATAACCTAAGCAAGAAAAAGGCAATTAGGAAAAGTTGACGCATAAATTAACTATTTAAGGCAAGACGTCTCTTTCCGTTTAAATGAGACAGCCTTAGGTCAGCTTTTTAATCACCTCCCCGTATTCTGGGTAGGATTGGATCAATTCGTCATAAGTATAGAGCTTAAAATCCTCAAAATCAAACCCAGGGACCACTACACAGGAAACCAAGGCATACCCCTCCTCCACGGTTGAACCGAAAATAGTGCCAGCGGGCACCATCTGATAAGGTTTAAAACCTTCATCATCCACAGGTCCAAGGTGCAACTGGGAATATTCCCCATCATGCATCAGGTGTACCGTCAGTGGGTTTCCCTCGTGAAAAAACCACATCTCATCGCTTTTGATTTTATGAAACTTGGACACATTTTCGGCTGTAAGGAGGAAAAATATAGAGGTGGCCAGATTTCTTTTGCCATTGGCGCTTTCCATCTCCTCCCCACTCCGGTAAGTTTCCGCATAAAATCCCCCTTCAGGATGGGGCTGGAGGTTTAGGCTCTTGATCAATTCTATTATTCTTTCATTCATAACCCTAAAAATAACAAAACCCATTTAAAAACGAAGAAGCCGCCTCCACAGGAGAGCGGCCTCTACATCGTTAATAAACCTTAATCAATTATTTGGTGTCATGGCTTTGTTGAAGAGCAACTCATTGGCTGACATAGGCCAAATGTAATTTGAGCTGCCTCTGGCAACAGCGCCGACATTTTCTTTTGCAGGGATATCCTGGCCTGTTCTGAGTAAATCAAAGGATCTTAGACCTTCTCCGATAAATTCAATTCTTCTTTCCGATAGGATGGCATCGATCAAAGCCTGACCACTGATACCGGTGTAGGCACCATTCTCGTTGGAGCGGGTGCGGACTGCATTTAGCAGGGCAAGCGCTCTAGACTGATCGCCTCCATCTCTTACTAACGCCTCTGCCAAGTTCAACAGAACTTCGGAGTAGCGGATGATCGGGGCGAAATCCAAATGTTGTGGACCACGTGGAAATTTATTCAAGTAAGTGAATCCATTAGCATTAGCAAACATCCAAGCCGAACGAGCATCATTGGCTGCGTTGAATGCCGGGTTGGTGAAGATGCCACCGGTCATGTTCAAGGAATAATCCCCAATACCCCTTGGTCCAGGATTGTAGTAGCTTCCCAATCCATTTTGGGTGCCTGGCAAGGCCAATTCGGTAAATGGAGCGGATAGGATGCTTTCCGTGGTAGTATATGGCGGGCTAAACACATCCAGGATCTCTTCCTGTAGGGCATGGCCCACACCGCTTGCCGCAGTAAATGGCGCAGTAGCCGACACAATTTTATTGGCCTCAAGGATCACGTTTCCATATTGCCCCATAGCCATATACACCCTTGTTTTCAAAGCAATAGCCGTGTTGCGGTGTGCTCTGGTGGTGTTGTTGTATGGGGAACCATTATTCAATGCAAGGTTTGTTTCAGCAAAGTTCAGGTCCGCCAAAATCTGGGCATAAACTTCCGCCACTGTAGATCTAGGCATATCATTGTTTGCATTATCCAGCTCCGGCGTCAATCTCAATGGCAAACCTGGACTTGCACCATTATTTGCTGTGAATGGCTGCGCATATAGCTGAAGCAAGGCGAAATAGGACAAACCTCTTATAAACCTGGCTTGGGCAATGTAGTTTTGGGCAGTTTCAGCTTCTAAAACTGTGGATTTAGATACCCCATCTATAAAGATGTTGGCTCTATTGATGGTTAGATAGGCTATCGACCACAGGTTTTCCACTTCATTGGTGGTAGAAACCACGGTATGCTGCCAAGTAGCAAGACCTGTTACACCGTTAGTCGTACGGTTGGAAAATTCCTCGGCCCTGATATCATTGTAAACCTGATACCTGCCACCGTAAAACTGACCGTTGATCATGGTGGAATATAGACCGTTTAGGGTCTGCTGAATCCTCTCCGGAGTGTCAAAAACTACTGCTTCGGAGAAAGTTGTGGGAGGAATTGGGCTCAGCAGGTCCTCGTTGCATGAGGATGCGAACAGAAGGCCGCCTACAAATAAAACTTGAATTATATTTTTCATCTTCAATTGCTGATTAAATTCCAATGTTCACACCGAATGTATAGACTCTAGCCTGGCCCAGGGAGTTTCTGTCCACACCTGCCGCAGAAGGTGTGTTACCGTTGGTACTGATCTCTGGATCTGAACCGCTATACTTGGTCAAAAGGAATGCGTTTTGAACCTGACCATAGAATCTTGCATTGCTGATTCTCATTCTCTGCGTGACATGAGAGGGAAGCGTGTAGCCCAAGCTGAGGTTTCTTACTCTCAAGAAGTCTCCTTTTTCCACGTTCTCGGAGATTGGGAAAGCCGATCCGTTTGAAATGTTATCCGTGTACACCACCCTTGGGATAGAACCACTTGTGTTTTCCGGGGTCCATCTATCCAAGACGTCTCTGTGGTTGTTCCAGAATCTCATATCTCTCAACCCAGCCTTTGTACCGTTGTAGATGTAGTTACCGCCAGAATACTGGATGAACACACCAAGATCAAAATTTTTGAATCGGAAGGTGTTGTCAAGTCCACCAAACCAAGTCGGGATGGTTGGGCCCATGATGATACCATCAGCGTTCTGGGTTGGTTGGGTCGTTGGCTGACCGTCCAAGGTAGTCCATCTCGTGCCCAAGTGATCATATTGCACCAAGATTTCCTCGCCGGCCGCACCACGCTTCACGAAAATTCTTCTACCATTCTCAGGGTTCACTCCTCTGGTTTCTACCACGTACAAGCTACCTACAGATTCACCTACCTTGGTGATGTTGACCGTTTCCAGGCCAGCAGTTGCAGAAAGAATTTGTGAACCTTCAGCTTCGAGTGACAATACTTCGTTTCTCAAAGTCGAGAAGTTGAAGCTTACATCCCATTTGAAGTTAGGTCGGCTAATAGCCTTGTAGGTGATGGCCATTTCGATACCTTTATTCACCATGGATCCGATGTTGGTATCAATAGAACCGCTACCTGTCATCACGCCACCTGGGACACCCTTCGAAGGAGCCTGAGGCACTGGCAGGATCAAACCGTCCACCAAATTGTGGTACCAAGTGATCTCACCCTCGATTCTGTCACCAAGTGCTCCGAAGTTGATACCGTGGTCAGTCTTTTTAGATGTTTCCCAAGCTAGCGCAGGGTTGGAGGGCTGGGCATAAAGGATGGTAGGGTCAGAGCCGTAAAGGCCAGTACCATATAGACCCAGGGAAGCAAAGTTTCCAACGCCATTGTTACCCACTAAACCGTAGCTGCTTCTAAGTCTGAAATAATTGACAGTTCTGGAAATGGAGCTGTTTTTCCAAAAATCTTCCTCTGAAAGAATGTAGCCCACAGATCCACCGTAGAAGTTACCAAACTTATTGCCTGCAGCAAAAGCGGAATAACCATCTCTACGTGCATTCAAAGACAACAGGAATTTGTTGTAGAAATTGAAGTTTGCTCTACTGAAGAAGGAAACCAAATAGTTTTCAGTCTGAATGTTGCCAGTTGGGACTATTGTGGTGAAATTACCCTGATAAGACTCAAAGAAGCTATCGGCGATTACCGTTCTTTGGGCACCCCATCTTTCATCTTGGGTATATTGCTGCTCATTACCTACAAGGAAATTGAAGTCAATGTTTTCGCCAAAGCTGGTTCCATAATTCAAAGTGTTCTGAAGGTTCCAGCGGTTAAGGGTTCTGAAAGTATTTGCCGCTAAACCCCCACTACCAAAACCGTCACCGTGCAATGCGGTATAGAAAGTCTGATCTTCCACAGTCAACCTGTCGATACCATAAGTAGATCTGAAGTTAAGGCCCTGAAGGATTTCAACATCTCCATACACACTACCCATCAAGTGGTTGTTTACAGAACTCATTCTATTCAAATCCAAAATTGGAGCAGGGTTTACAAATCCTGATTGTACCAGGTTATTGCCCTGCCCAAGTTGGTTGTTTGGTGTAATGTTATAGCTGCCATCAGGAAGGAAAACAGGTACGTTTGGCGCTGAAATTAAAGGGATACGTCCAAGACCGGAAGTGTTGAAGCCTTGTCCCGGAAGTGAACCTGTGTTTGGCGCTCGGTTTACCGTATTGGTATAGTTCATCGTAGCACCTACTTTGAATCTGTCAAAAACCTTGTGGTCAATGTTCAATCTACCAGTCAGTCTTTCAAAGTCGTTGCCTTTGATCATACCCTCTTGTGAGGTATAGCCAGTAGAGAAGTAATAATTAGTTCTTGCGTTACCACCTGTGATGCCCAAGTTATGGGATTGGCCAAGGCCTTTTCGCATCACTTCGTTGTACCAGTTGGTATCCACCACGTTTCCGTTGGCATCCAAATATGGGAAGAAGGCATCATCTTGGCCGGCATTTCTGCGTGCTTCGTTTTTGATGGTCATGTATTCTTCGGCATTCAGCAGGTCGAAAAGTCGAACCGGCTCCGTTATCCCAACCCATGAATCGTAAGTGATTCGGGAAGCACCTTCTTGACCTCTCTTGGTGGTCACCAAGATAACACCATTGGAAGCTCTAGAACCATAAATAGCTGTTGCTGAGGCATCCTTTAGGATTTCCACAGACTGGATATCCGCTGGGTTGATGTTGGCAAGGGGGTTGTTAGCTGCTGAGTTCCCGGAAAGATCACCGGTATAAGTCGGTACTCCATCCACCACGATAAGCGGATAAGAGCTCAAGCTAAGCGAGTTTACACCCCTTACCCGAATTACAGGTCGGTTGTTTAACACACCGTTTGGCGTTACGATGTTCACACCGGCTACTTTACCCTGAAGGGCCTGGTCAAAGCTTTGCACAGGAACGTTTAGTAATTGCTCGCCAGAAACAGAGGCGATTGCACCGGTTACGGTCTTTTTGGATTGAGCACCGTAACCTACCACTACCACTTCACCTAGGGTAGCTACATCTGGATCAAGAGCAACTTCTATGAAGTCTCTATTTCCGATGTTGACAATTTTAGTCGCAAAGCCCACGAAACTGATGGTCAGCTCGGTGGCGCCTTGAGGGACATTGACGGAAAAAGATCCATCTAGATCCGTGACGGTACCGGAGGAGGTACCTCTTACCAGAACGTTTACGCCAGGAATGCCTCCCCGATCTTCGGAGCTGCTCACCTTTCCGTTCACTATTCTGCTTTGGGCGTTGGCAGTCATTCCGACTGCCAGAACCAAATACATGAGAAGTAAAACTTTCTTCATTTAGGCTGTTTGTGTTTGAGATTAGTTTATTACAAAACAATATTGATTAAAATACCAATCACAAGCAATAGGTGCCTTTTAACACGTCCAAATACCACTTAAAATATGGATTAAACTAAAATCAGAAGTTTTAACCTTTAATAGATTTAAGATTTTTCAGGCAATTGTATAGAAATAGGATTTAACCAATAAAAAATTATTCAGCCTAAAATTTCGAAATATGAGCCATGGTAAAATTTTAAACATTCATAACATCACAAAAACAAAATATAATTCCAAATCCACCTAAAATCATTTAATCTTCAATCAAATATTTGGAAAATATTTTCAACCCAAAATATTACCATAGGAAAAATACAAAAAAAAGCCTTTTGTTTTTATCCAAAAGGCTTTTTACAAACTTATATGAGAATTTTAGAAAATATGTCCAAATCCAAAGAAGAACTGCCCTCCATCACGGCTATTGGCATAATCCAGTCTAAGTACCGTGGATTGGTTCCATGCGATACGGCCACCAATTCCCGGGGCGCCTCTCCACCTTCTGAAGTTGATATCAGATAAGCTATCCCACACAGAGCCCATGTCATAAAAGGGCGTCAATCCTAAGGCAAAATGCTGATTTAAGGCATTGAAATCATATAACCGGGCCCGCATTTCCAAATTGACCAGACCGACTGTTGGTGCCAAAAATCTCGCCTCACGGTAACCTCTAAGCGACCTTTCCCCACCTAGCACCAAGATGCCTCCTGCCTCAGCCTGACTGGAAAGATCCCACATTTCAATAAAGTTGATGTTGGACCCAAAGATGTGTCCCAAAGCCCCCAATCCTGCAAAGGTAATCCTGCTTCGACCATCTCTCCACCGGCCAAGGGTTTTGATATATTGGCCTTGAACCATAAACTTGTTGAAGCTGAAATCGGAGCCCAACCAAGGTGCGGACATTTCGTGGCTGTATTCCAAGAATACCCCATCAGATGGATCCGGCTCAAGGTCCCGCGTATCGTAAATCAAAGCACTTGCAAGCATACTGGTGAAGGCATAAGCCTCCTGAAATCCGGCCATGTTAAACCTGTCCCAAGTTCCGTCCATTTGCTGTCTGTTCAGCAATGTCTGATTATTGATAGCCGTAACCTCCTCGCCACCGGGTAAAAAGGCTTCCTCAGCTTCTCTTCCCGTATAATCGGTAAATGAGGTGAATAGCGCCTCATAGCCAAACATAAACCTGAATCGGCCCCCCAGCCCTACTCTTTCAAAAAGCAAATTATAGAGCTGCTCCCTTTGGATAAATTGGTTGTAGTGGGTATCAGTAGTCAATCTGCCGTCTGCACCGGGTACAGCCAAGGCCAGATTGCTCTCATACTCGTTCACCCGGTTAAATTGCCGGGTGGCCCCATACTGTCCCCCTGATTTATCAGAAAAAGTCAGGTTATCCAGGGAGTTTCGCCCCACACCCCAATATTGGGCATTGGGATCCTCCCACACGACCGCATCGGCCCGCAACCTCCACTGGGTACCGAAAATGTAAGGCACATCCAACTGTACCGCACCCCTCACCCGGCCGTTTTCAAAGACAAAGAATTCTGTATTGACTCTGTAGCGGTATGGCGTGATATAAAAAAAGGGGTCAAATTTGTCCCTATTTTGGTATAGGAAAACATTTCCCCCGACCCCAAAGCCCCGAATGGGGTCAAATTCAAATCTTGGAAGGCCGGTTACAAAGAAGCCTTCTTTTTTATTGAGCACATCCTCTGGCGAAAGATACTTTTCCTCTGCCACCGTAAATGGCATTTGTATCGTATCACGGATGGTGAGTCGGTCGGCATTCAGATGGCGCAAGTAGCGCTCTCTGGCTGGAGCGACCTCATCTTGGGCAAAAATCAAATTGCTAGTAGATAGCAGCAAAAGCAGTAAAAGCAACTTTTTCATAAGCTTAAAATTTTGCAGGTAAACCTGATTAATAGTTGGTTTGACATCTTCTAAAAGATTGTCCTGCAAAATTACTTTGTTATGGCTCTGGGTGCTTTTAGAGGGTATTTAGAAAAATATTAGAATACCATTAGAATTATAAATTGGGCAGCCTCACAATAAAGGTAGACCCAATGTCTGGCTTGGAATCCACATTTATATTGCCATTATGGATTTCTACTATCCGCTTGCAGAGGGAGAGGCCCACACCGGTACCCTCGGCCATTTCAGCATTGTCACCTCGGAAAAAAGGCTCAAAAATACGGACCACATCCTCTTGGGGGATGCCGGGCCCCTTATCATGAAAGGAAATGACCACGTTTTTCCCGTCATTGCCCACTTGGACCTTGCAGCTTTGGTCAGTGGAAAACTTACATGCATTCTCCATTAAATTTTTGAAAGTCACCAAAAGCAAATAGGAATTGCCATAAACCTCCATTTCCAAGTCCTCAGTCTCATCAAATATCAATTGAATATGATAATCCTGGAAGGATCGCTTCAATTCAATGTGGCTTTCCATCAGCAATTCATCCACTCTCAAGGCCGACATGGTGATTTCGGACGTCTCATAGCTTGCCTTGGCCAAATCCAGCAAATCCTGGGTGAGATCACGCATGCGCCTGGCATCGTCCAGACTGTTTTTGACTGCCTGCAGCAATTCTTCTTTGCCCTTCCTCTTCAACGTGGCAATCTCCAATTCGGCCATCAGGGCCGCAAGGGGCGTCCTTAATTCATGGGCAATATTGGAAACAAAATTCTTCTGGGCATTAAAGGATTTTTCCAGCCTATCCAGCATGTGGTTGAAGCTTTCCGAAATCTCTGTAATCTCATCGCTTTCCTTTCTGGATAGGCGAAGATCCAAATTGGAGGCAGTAATTTTTCCAATATCCTGATTGAGATCAATAAGAGGCTTAAGGGCTTTCCTGGCAAAAAAATGACTGGTAAAATAGATCACCAAAAGCATGATGGCCAGAATCACGAAAAGACTGTATTTGAGGTTTTCCAGCTTTTGAAAACCATACGCGTCATAAGCAGCGGCTGTGATCAAATAGGTCTGGCCTTCATACTCATACCGTATCCCGGCCACCTGCCAGTCATCTTGCTTGAAGAAGATTTCACCCTCCCTCTTGATTCTCTCAAGCATTTTAGGTGTTTCCTTGACAATATCAATTTCAACCGCATCATGGTAAAGCAATTCAAAATCAGTATTGTAAATGGCTACCTCCTCTTGAAAAAGGACATTGTAGCTGCTCTGATAAATGGTCTGTAAAGTCGCCGCCTCCACTTTGGCCTCCAACAGCAAATCAGCCTTTGTAACGGCCTGCAATTGAATCTTTTTGTAGAATTCCTCCTCACGGTTGTGCAGGTAGGTGAGGTAGATCGCATAGGTGAACCCACCCAGCAAAACTGCCGAAAACAAAGTAAAGAGAAAAGACAGCCTGCTTTTTATCTTCATAACTCCTTAGTCAAGATAAAGCCCATGCCAGGGCGGGTATGGATAAGCTTGGGCTCGAATGTCTTGTCGATTTTCTTCCGGAGGTAATTGATGTAAACGTCAATAAAATTTGTGCCCGTGTCAAAGTCCATACCCCAAACCTCCCTTGCAATCTCCTCCCTGCTCAATACCTTTTCGGCATTCCGGACTAGATATTCCAAAAGTTTATACTCTTTTGGGGTAAGCTTCACCTCTTGCTCTGCACGGTAAACTTTTTTGACTTGGGTGTCAATTCTGATATCCTCAAATTCAAGAATCACATTATCCCCATTCAGATCACCGCTGTAGTCGGCACGCTTGAGTAAGGATTTTATACGCGCAAAAAGTTCTCGGATATCAAAAGGCTTCACCAAATAATCGTCAGCTCCGGCATCAAAACCTTCAAGTTTATCATCCGTGGTTCCTAAAGCCGTAAGCATGATGATAGGGGTTGAGGCTTTGGTCCTGCGGATGGATTTGCAAAGCTCCAATCCGTTCATCCCGGGCAAAATCAGGTCTACGATCAGGATGTCAAAGGCTTTGTTTTCAAACAGCCGCATGCCCATGGTGCCATCGTATGCCACCTCCACCTCCATGCCCTTTTCTTCCAGTCCTTTCTTTAACACCGAGGCCAACCGCTTGTCATCTTCGACCAGTAATAGTTTGATTTTGCCCATAAGGTTAAAATTAAACGAATCATTCCATACATACTATTAGAAAACCTTTAGAATGCGGGGATTTAACTCAGAAAAGTAACCGCAGAACTGTACACATGTCGCAAAACGGTTCGAGAAGGAGAGAAATAGACTCGATTAAATTAACCGCCGAGGACGCAAAGGCGCGCAAAGAAATAGGCGGATTTCACTTTTAATTTTTAGTAAAATTTGATTTAAAAGACAGAATCCCTTTGCGCCACTTCCCCTTCTTTGCGGTTAATATTTTTTCTCTGTTACCTCTTTGCCTCTGTGGTTTATTAAATCCCTACACTTTTTTCTCTGAGCCCTCAGTGTCTCCGTGGTTGGTTTTTACTGCATTTTTTCAAAAAATAAATCCAAACCCAAACTCAAACCTGTTTCCTTCATCTTCCCCGGTAGAAAGGGGCTGCCTGTTCCAGCGGAATTGGTAATTGGTCTTCAGGACCACATTTCTTCTTGGATTAAAATTGGCCCCAACGGTCAATACCCTCAAATCAGAATGGAAGCGCTCAAAATCAATAAGATCGGGATGCACGCTGGCGTGGGTGTTTAAATGTTCATATCTAAAAAACAAGGGCAGCATCACCTCCTGTGGCTTGTAGTAGAAAGTTGACTTACCTTTAAGCATATCCCTGTTTCTGAAAAAAGGCATCAAGTCATACCCCACCTCAAGATAATAACCGAAAACCTCCTTACCCAAAACCTGACCTCCAAAAGGATCCATTTGCTCAGCTGCTGTAAGCCGATAAATCCCATCAGTGTTGTTCATCCGGCCATAGGTACCCAACAACATGAAAGTAAAATTTTCCCACTCATTTCTCACAAAGGAAGAGAGCAAATAAGTTGGGGCATTGATCCTCTCGGGCATGCCGACCATAGGGGTCAATTCTTCATTGTTACCCGCATCGGTATAGAGTCCCGATACGTTGATCAGCGTATTTTGAAAACCGCTGTAAGAAATCTGGCTATTGAGCAGCATGGTATTGAAATTGAACCTCAGCTCGTCATCCCGGCCGCGGCGGATCCAGGTCCCGCCGTTGTAGCTTCTGGCATTCAGACCCTGATAAGCCGAGAGTGACCAAGACCAGTCTTCTCCAATAGCACCATAAGTCATAATCCCCAAATCGATCCACTGGCTCGGGATGATGATCCTTTCCACGTCGGGCCGGTTTACGGAGAAAAACTGGATGGGCTCGTCATGGTTGTTCACATAGCCGATCTGCACCTGGTGCGTACCCACCCTCACGTTGAATCTGGGGTCAAGCAAAAAATCTGCGAATACTTCGACAAAAAGTTCTGTATCCGATTCTATATCTTGATCCCGGAAATATTCAAAAAACAGCTCCCCATAGAGGACCAGCCAAGGTTTAGGCTTATAGGCAAGATAACTCACAAACCTGTACAGACTGGTCATGTAAAGTTCTATATCCTCGCTTCCCCGGTCTTTGGGGCCATCATAGTTGATGAAAGCGGCCTCCCCAAAACCTGAGAAGGCAAATTTTCTGTCAGTAAAATAAATCTTCGAGGCGGCTATGGGCAGGCCCGTCTGGGTCTGGTAAGTCAGGGAATCTATCACCCGCCAATCCTTCCGTCGCAGGGTATCCTCATGGGCAGGATGGGTTTGGGCTTCTGAAACTGTAGAAACCAACATTACAGTAAAAAATATCCAGTAGAGCTTTCTATTCATGGTGATTGCTTTATCTGTTGAAATTCCAAAAAACAGGGCTTTTTCCCTGTTGCAAAAATCTTTACCGGTTTAGCACAAACCTGTTAAACTTCAGCAAATCCTGTTTCATTAACGTAATCTGCGCCCCTAATTGATCCAAGAGGTCTGCTCGGGATTGGAGCATTTCCGCATTATATTCACCGCCTAGACCAAATAGCACTTCAAATTCATCTTCAGGCAAATCATTGTATTCCTGCCAACGGTAGAGAAGCTTATCCCGGAAGGCCTCGCCATCCTGGGTGGGGGTAGTTTGAAAATAATGCCAAACAGAAGCGGGAAATACCCCTTGGCTATTATCTTCTTCTTCAATCATTTTTAGCACATTTACGGGATGCTCGATTTTCACCCTCTTTTCCAAGCTAAGAATTTTTAATCCCAAATAAACTTCCACCAAGCCCCCGGTAATTCCTGCCACCTCAAGCCAAGTATCGCTACCGGATGCCAGGAGTATAGTGCCCATAATGATGGAGGAAGATGCCCCAGTGATAATAGATGCTACGGTAAGATTCCGCTCACGTCTTCTCTCCTTTTTCTCCAAAAACTGACCCAACTGCTCTGCCTTTTCCTCCTCACAATCCAGACCTCCCGCAATGGCTGAAACTTCCAGGCTGGTCACATTCACCTTGTTGAGAAGCCGCTGGACTGTGCGGTCAAATTCCTGATCCTTTTCCTTTCCTTCGAAGGAAAGCAGCGTTTGCAGATCCTCCTTCCCATTAATGACCAAAGCCATCCTAAAAATGCCTTCATCCAAGCCCTCTGCCCAGTCCGGCATTTCAGCGTCTTTGTCATTTAATTCGTAATCGGTTTTATTGTCGTCAATTAATATTTCAAGGCACTCTTCCTGAAAAGGAACATCCGATTCAATCAACCTTGGCCCTGATACACATCCGGAAAGCAAAAGCTGAAGAATTAATACACCTGAAATGAGTCTAAACATATAGACTAAATTCAATTCCTATAGAAATGTTATAATAGCAATGATACCAACTACCACTAAGTAGGCAGAGAAATAGATAAGCTTCCCTCTCTTTACAATGTTGATCATCCACACACAGGAAATCCAGCCCGATATGAAGGCTGCCAGAAAACCGGTGATGATTGCCGCTCCGGAGATGTTACCGGTGATGGTAGGGTCTTGAAGGTATTTCAAAAACTTCAAAAGGGAGGCCCCTACAAGCGGCATCAGGATCATTAAAAACGAAAACCTGGTCGCCTTATATTTATCCACACCTACCAGCAAAGCTGTCGCAATGGTAGTACCCGATCTCGAGATCCCCGGAAGCAAAGCAATCGCCTGGGCGCAACCGATCAGCATGGCCTTGCCATAGGTAACATCAGTGCCCTTGCCTTTGCTAAAGTGCGTCATAGCCAAAAGAAGCGCAGTAAGCAGAAACATGAAGCCGATAAAAAACACTCTTCCCGCAAAAACTTCCTCAATGTAATCTTCCAAGGTAAACCCTATAATTGCCAATGGTATGGCAGAAAGCACCAATTTGGACACGTAGGTTTTGCTCTCAGACCATTCGGTTGTAAACACCCCTTTGAACAGGTCTGCAATATCCTTTCGAAATACAATGATGGTACTCAAGGTAGTGGCCGCATGGACGATAAGTTGAAAAATCAGGTTATCCTCCGGCTCCACATTCAGAATGTAAGTTCCAATCTCAATATGACCACTGCTACTGATAGGTAAAAATTCGGTAAACCCCTGGATCAGACCCAGGATCAAAGCTTCTATTATTCCCATTGATGATGTATAAATTGAATTTGTAAAAATAGGGCGGCAAGATAAAAAACTCTGCCTTCAAAGCCATTCCTCTTTTCAAAAAACCTGCCAAATCACGCAAAAACCTGCCAGGTTTAAATTTACCTCACGAAAACCTGGGGAGGTTTAATTTATCTCAGAACCCATGCAAAAACCTCATCATATGCATAATGTCCTGCTTCATGATGTTGACCTGCGCGGTGATGTTTTCCAAAAGGTCTGAACGGGTATGGAGCTGTTCGGCATTGTAAGTCCCCTTTTCACCCATAAAAAGATCAAATTCCTTGTCCGCATACTTAGTGTAGGCCTCCCACCTCTCCATCATCTGGGTCCGGAGGGACTTCTCCATCACCTCGCTGGTTTCATTGAGGTAAAACCACACCGCAGGCGAAAAAATCCCGTCAGAATTGTCCTTTTCGATCACCATCTCTATGATATTCACCGGATGTTCCACTTCCATTTTGCGGGTAAGCAATAAAATTTTCACCGCCAAGTAAACCTCCACCAAGGCTCCTGCAAGGATCACCCCTTCCACGGCCGGGCTCTGCCAATCGCCCAAGTTGGTCACCCCACGGGCGGTGGCCATGCCGGCACCTATGGTAATGGCAGCCACGGTGAGTTTTCTTTCCTGGGAACCGACCTTGCGATCCAAATAATTGGCCAGCTGCGTACTGTTTTCCTCTTCGCATATCAAGCCGCTGGCAATCGCCGACACTTCCATTTCGGCCAAGTCCACCACTCGGATGAGCTGGTCGCGTAGCCTTTTGATATCCTCCTCCGGCTCATCATCCATTTTCATCTGCACCAGCCGCTGCAGGTCCTCCTCCATTTCCAGTGCCAGACTCAAAAAATGCTGCCTCCGGTCAATCTCGTCCTCATATTCCTCTGGTAGGCTTTTGAATTCAATATCTGTAGGGGTAAAATGCTTGTCCACCAAGGTGGCAAAGCATTCGGCCTGTATGGGCAGCTCGGTGGAGACCACCTTCTTCTGACCCAGACATCCGGTGAGAAACAGGGCAAGGATTATATAGTAAAAGTTACTTTTCAGCATAATTTAGGCACAAAATTCAGCTTATTAACTTAAAAAGGGGGCGTTTGTTATGAAAAGTCGGGGTACTAAGTACTATGTACTAGGTACTAAGTTACCAGTCCCTTAACCATGAGCGAAGCGAATGAAACGAAATCTATACTTAGTACATAGTACCTAGTACCTAGTACAATTCGTCACTTCCTCTTCGCCCTAAAGGTCCCATTCGGCTGCACGAAGACCGCTTCCTGAATCTTTTCATCCTCATTGCGTTCAAATCGGATCGTGAATCCTTCTACTATTTTTAGGGTAAAAGCATCCTCATCTATGGCCAATAAATCATACTCCGGTTGCCCAGGGACGAAGAGGTAGAGGGTGGAATCATCATTTTCCTTGAGATAGAAACGGATCCTTTGCCCCCCGAGCTCGTATTCTCCTTCATATTCCTTCAGCTTTTCTGTATCCACTTCCACCTCTTTGGGCTTTCTTCTAAATTCCAATGCATCAACAGTGGGCTCCAACTTTACAGTCAAGGCAGAAATATCTCCGCTGTCACCAATCCTGAAATTCAGCCTTAAAGGCGACATTTCCAGTGTATCTGGTAGGCCATTTTCCACAGGGTAAGGCATAAAAACATTATAATGTACATGCTTCAGCCACATGGCTTGTGTGGGTGCATTGGCAAAAAGAGAATCATTTTTCAACTCCACCGTAAACTTACCATAACCTGGGTTGGTATAATCCCCCTCAAACTCCCGCAGATTATGGGTTGGCCGTGTGCCTTTCTTCTGGCTTGAACTCATGGAAACTTGGGCTGAGTCCTGCTCAGCCTTTGCTTTGTCTGCTCTTTCCTTTATTAGTTTGTTCCAGTCCGTTGCTTCCACTCCCAGCATCTTGTCTGAAATGATGTTTCTAACGATATTCGGTACTGAGGAGCCGTTTTGATTGACCAATACCGCTATCCCCACACTGTCAGTGGGAAAAAAAGCCACGTTGGCAGAAAAGCCATCAATGTTTCCTCCATGCTCCACTCGGTAATGACCCTTGTAGGAACTCACCATCCAGCCATAGCCATAAGAACTTAAATGCAGATCAGGGCTCTCGGCCGTGGGAGGCGCGGAGCTCATCACCATATGTGGGCTGATGGCCTCTTGTATATAGCCGGGAGAAAGAATCTGCT
The DNA here is from genome assembly GCF_018449405.1 of Litoribacter ruber. Lineage (NCBI taxonomy): Bacteria > Pseudomonadati > Bacteroidota > Cytophagia > Cytophagales > Cyclobacteriaceae > Litoribacter > Litoribacter ruber. Next base: position 4,173 of record NZ_JAHCMY010000011.1, on the reverse strand, counting down.
CCCCGTTATACTTACCTCCAGCAATCCACATCTGCAGCCATTTGGCCATATCTTCCACGTTACTGTTGATACTTCCCGCCGGACCCATAGCGGCAATATCATAATAATCCATTTTGGTGATAATGGAATCGCTTTTAAGCTTGTACCCAAAAGCCGCTTCATTACCATTTTTCAGTCCATCTATTTTGGCCATAGAGCTGGACATGCCCAGGGGCTCAAAAAACTGCTCGGCAATATTATCCTCCCAGCTTTTACCATATAGCTTTTCAGAAATCACCCCCTGAAGCAAATACATGAAATTGTTGTAGTACCAGGTTTCCCGCACCTTGGCAAATGGCTCATGATGGGCAATTCGCTGAACCAAGCTGTCACGGGAATCAGTAGAAAAAAGATACCAGCTGATATCATGGCGTGGAAGGCCCGTCCGGTGCGTCATCAGGTCACGAATAGTCACCATATTGTTGAGCTCATTGTTCTTGAACTGCAATTCGGGAATATGCTTGATTGGGCTGTCCTCAAGTTTGAGTTTGCCCTCATCACGGAGTTTGCCAAGCAAGGCCGCCGTGAAGGCCTTGGTGCTGGACCCGATCGCATACAGCGTCTGGGGAGTGGCCGGCAATTCGTTTTCGTAATCCCTATAGCCAAATCCCTTGCTATATACCACCTGGTCCTTTTCGACCACCACTACCGAAAAGCCCGGCGCATTCCAGGTGTCCAACACTTTTTCCAACTCCGCCTCAATCCCTTCCAGCCTTGAATCCTGTTGCTGGGCAAAGCCTGAAATACCCAGCCCTGCCACTAACGCTAAAACAATCCCTAATTTTTTCATAAAACCAAAAACTTATGTTATCCACGCTGAATTTAGGTAAAAATTTTAAATCTCCGGTTCTCTTAACCTCTCTGGTTAATTATTAATTTTACCCCTTGAATCCCAATCCCATGCCTTCCCAATTCAAATACACATTAATAGCACTAGGGACAGTAATATTGGCCTCATTTAAAGGGGTTCAAAACCCCACTGTAATTTCCCCTGAGGGGTATGAATTGGTGTGGAATGAGGAATTTGAGTACAAGGGGATCCTCAATCCGGAATATTGGACATTTGAGGAAGGATTTATCAGAAACATGGAGATGCAATATTATCAGTCGGGAAACGCCAAAGTCCGAAATGGCAAACTGGTAATTAGAGCTAAGCGGGAGCGGGTCAAAAATCCCGCATTTGATCCGGAAAGCGAGAATTGGCGGAAAAACAGGCCTATGGCGGATTACACCTCCGCCAGCATCACCACCAAGGGAAAGAAAGAATTTACATATGGAATCTTTGAGTTCAGGGCCAGGTTCGATCCCCAGGAAGGCCTTTGGCCGGCCATCTGGACCCTAGGTACAGAAAGACCTTGGCCCGAAAACGGGGAAATAGATATCCTCGAGTTTTTCCGCATCGAAGACGTTCCCACCATGGTTACCAATGTGGTCTGGCTGGATGAAAACGGCGAGCAGCACCTTCATGACAGTAAAACCCCTCTTCATCATTTCCTGACCCAGGATCCCGATTGGGCTAAAAAATTTCACATCTGGAAACTGGAATGGACGGAGGAACACATCAAAATCTATATTGATGATGAATTATTCAACGAAGTAACCCTGACTGACACCTACCAGCCCGACGGATTCAACCCCTTCCAAGCCCCCCACTATATTCTGATTAACCTCGCCATCGGCGCCGGCGGAGGAGACCCGAGCAACACCCGCTTCCCGAGGAAATTCGAAGTGGATTACGTAAGGGTGTTTCAGAAAGTGAGATGAGGCGGTTTAGGAGGTTATTTCTGAATTGGCGCTGCGCGCATTCAGAGGTTTAGGGGTTTAGCGCAAAGACGCAACCTTCATCTCTAAACTCCTAACCAATCCCGCACCACATAGCTACGCTATATGCGGTGCGGGATGACTAAACTTCTAAACTGCGTATATAATTAAGTCTCCACTAAAACCACTCCCCCACCCATACCATACCCCCAAACCGCCTCCTCTTCGCCTCCCCTTCGGGTCCTCGTCGGGTCCTCGATGGGTTCCGGCATAGGGGAGACAGGGGTGAACTATGTGGTGAAAATAGCATACTAAAAATAAATATCGCAAAAAGCTTGCATTTAAAACTTATATTAATTACTTTTATCAGCTTTTTAATTTAATTACCTCTATCAAAGGTATTAGTTACCACCCGATAGCTCTTAGATCCAGCAGAATGGGTCCTACTTTTTATGTTCCTTAAGCAGTTTATCCTTAGGGTATCATCTCGTTCAGATGATGGATTTCAGTTTCTTTATTGGCGTACCTACTCAGCGGTGATTAATGCTGGGTTCTCTACTGAAAGCCTTGGGTTTGTTGGCTGCAGTAGATATTGGTGTTGACACTTATATTTTCAACTAACATTCATAAAACAATGGGAAGATTAAATTCAAACAACGGAATGAGTGGCAGGATCGGAAAGATCGTGTACTATCAGGTAGATGGGCAAACGATGGCCAGGGCCCATGTGGTCCCCGACCAATCAAACCCATCCCCACTTCAATTGGCATCCAGACGACGGTTTGCCGAAGCCACCGCTTTTACTAAATACATCAAACCGGTATTGGAGCTTGGCTTTGCCAATCACCAGAAAGGAAAGCGCCATGCACTAAACGCTGCTTTCAGCAATATAAGGATGAGAGGATTTATCGGGGAGTCCACTACCCTTGACCCTTCTTTGGTAGCAATAAGCGATGGAACATTGACAGGCATGAGGGGCGGCAAGGTTTACTGGAAAAACAACGAGACCGCAGTGGTGGAATGGGAAGACAACACTGGGTTTGGCACCGCTTCCGCCAGGGACAAAGTGGCTGTGCTACTGTACGACACAGTAAAAAGAAGGGCATTCTACATCTTGGAAGGCAATCCCAGATCGGCAAAGCGGCAGGAAATAAAAGTGGAGGATTTTGAATACCATGAGGGCAACCTCCACGTCTATGCCTTTTTCACCAACAAGGCTGGCCGGACCCCACTTATCTCTGAGTCTACCTATCTGGATCTCATTTAATTTAACCCGGGGCGGCTGCGGTCGCCCCCCTCACTTGACCACAGAAACCAAATGGCAAAACAAAGCAATATACTAGAGTTAACTGGCTCTATCGGCAACATTTCCTTTTACAAAACCAAGGAAGGCTATAGAGCCAGGCAAAAAGGAGGCGTGACCAAAAAACGAATCCTGACGGACCCCCATTATGAGCGGACGCGGGAAAACAACGCCGAATTTGGAAGGGCTACCTCAGCCGCCAAGCACATCCGCCATGCCCTGGCCTTTTCGCTTGCCAAAGCAGGGGACAACACTTTTCACAACCGCCTAAAATCACTCATGGTAAAGGTAGTGCAAAGTGACCCCATTAGTGACAGAGGGGAACGGACCGTCCAGATCGGCGATCTGGATATCCTTCAGGGGTTGCGGCTAAATAAAAAGCGATCACTTGACGGGAGTTTGGGCCAGTATGTCAGAATTGAAAAGGAGAGCGGACAATTGAAATTTACCTTGAAAAACTGTAATCCGGAATTGTTTCAAGCCCCTTCCAGCACTACCCATTTCCGTTTATTTGCCCAAGGCCTTCGTATGAATTTTGAGCCTTTTGAGTTTGTCAAAAGCTTATATGAAACTCCTCTCTTACCCATCGAAACCAACGGCATCGACCTTTCCTTTGATTTGAAAATTGAGGGTGATTTGCCCGGCAAAGAACTGTTTGCGGTGGGTCTGGAATTTTTCCAAAAGCTAGGCGACACGCCGTACCCAGTGGCCAAGAAGGATTTTAATGTCGGGGAAGTGGTTTAGAGGAGGCAGTTTATAAGTTTACTTCCCGGCGCTATCGCGCAGCTGGGGTTAGCGTAAAGCGATGCAACCTTCAACCCTAACCTCCTAACCAATCCCGCACCGCATATAGCGCAGCTATGCGGTGCGGGATGACTAAACCATTAAACTTCGAAATTAACAAACTACCTATCAGACATTTACCCTGCTATTTTGTATTTTTAAGAAATGAAAACCGAAGAGGACATATCCAAAGCAGAAGAGCCTTTAGCCGCATATCCAGGCAAGTATTCCTATGCCGACTACCTGAGTTGGGACATGGAAGAAATGGTGGAAATAATTAAAGGCAA